>JAEPLN010000001.1:600000-1200000 GCA_017644425.1 Prochlorococcus marinus CUG1433 | reverse complement strand
AAGAGTTAAATTCATTTTTCTAGAATCAATCTATTAACAATAAGTTCGCTTAAATCATCAGCCTGTTTAGAAAGTTGATCACGAGCAGCAGACGTTTGACTTTCAATTTCTAGTCTTGCCTTTTCTTTTGAAACATTTGCTTCATTATTAGCAAGTTCTAGTGCTTCTTTATAAAGCTTGTCAGACTCATTCTCAGCTTCGCTCACAATTCTTTGGGCTTCTGTACGAGCACTTTGAAGCTGAGTTAATAAATCAGCTTCTAATTTTTTAACCTCAGAAAGTTTATTTTTGGCCTCAATAATATTATTACTTACAAACTTTTCTCTTTTTTCTACAACATTGCCAACAGGCTTAAAAAAGAGAGAATTTAATATGTAAGTAAGCGCAACTACTTGTATTGCCATTAATGGCAAAGTGGCATTTATATCAAATAATCCACCTTCTGTAGCACCAAAAAAATTAAAGGCCAACATATGATTCGGTTGAAGTTAAAAAATTAAATTTAAATATTGCTAATAAGAATTAGAAGCAATATTAACTTTTAGGAAAAAGGATTCGCAAAAAGTAGTACCAAAGCCACAACTAATCCGTAAATTGTTAATGACTCCATGAAAGCGAAAGACAAAAGAAGAGTTCCTCTGATTTTACCTTCAGCTTCTGGCTGACGGGCAATACCCTCAACAGCACCTTGAGCTGCGTTACCTTGTCCAAGACCTGGGCCAATAGCACCTAGACCAACTGCTAAACCAGCAGCTACAACTGATGCAGCGGAAGTAATCGAATCCATAATTTTGAAATAAAGAGCTTAATACTTGTGATAATCTTTGTTGTCATACACGCTTGGACATCCTTTTTTTTTAAGAATGGGTCTGATATTTTCAGACCTACGCGATTAGATATTTTGCCAGATTACAGACCCTTTGTAAAAGTATCTGATATCTGAATATATTGAAGACCGCTAATGATGTTCTTCAACAGCTTCTCCTATATAGTAGGCGGCTAGGGTCGCAAAAATTAATGCCTGAATTGCACTAGTAAACAATCCTAGAAACATAACAGGTATAGGTAAAATTAGCGGGACTAAAAAAACTAAAACTCCAACAACCAATTCGTCAGCCAAAATATTTCCAAATAGCCTGAAGGATAATGATAATGGTTTTGTAAAGTCCTCTAAAATTTTAAAAGGAAGCATTATTGGAGTTGGATGAACATAATATTCGAAATATCGCCAACCCTTATTACTTAAACCAGCATAGAAATAAGATAAAGAGACCAGAAGAGCGAGGGCTATTGTCGTATTTATATCAGCTGTAGGCGCTCCCAACTCACCACTTGGTAACTTTATCAATCTCCAAGGGATTAAAGCACCTCCCCAGTTACTAACAAATACGAATAAAAACAAAGTTCCTATGAATGGCATCCAATCCCTATAAACTTTTTCTCCAATTTGTGTCCTAGCAAGATCTCTTATGTAATCCCACAAGAATTCGAGCAAATTTTGTAATCCCTTTGGATCATTTTCCATTTTTTTAGTTCCGAGAGATATAAAAACTAATAAAGCACCTAATAATATCCAAGATGTCAAGAATACCTGGCCATGAAGTCTAATATTTCCAATTTGCCAATAAAGATGTTGACCAACTTCTAATGCTGCAAAATTTGTTAGCAAGGAATTAAAAAACATTTGTTTTGATAGAAAAATGATAAATTTTAAAAATTAAAATTTACCTAAGAACGTGAAAAATAAAAAATGAGTGAAGGTTTATAAATAAAAAAACCTATCATTGCAGGAAAAATATCTAAAGATCCTAGCTTGCTAGCAAAAATAAAGAGGCAAACTGGAACCAATAGTTGCAATTTTGATACACCTGTTGATTCTTTACCCAGTTTTCCTACACTTTTAGCGAGCAAACGTAAGTAAAAAATACCAGCAATCGCACCTGTTAAAATACTAAAACCAAAAGTAAATCCGAGAAAAATACCAGTTATTGTTGCTAAGAAAATAGAAACAATAATAGTGATTCCAAAAATTGTTAATTGCAATTTTGTGTATTCATCATTCTTAGAAAGCAAATTATCTAATTGAGTGGCAATGCCTGATTTACTTTCTTTGATGAACGAATTATCTAGAGATTGAGGAAATTGAACATTCTCAACAGAAGGATGCTCAATTTTTTTTCTATTTGGGTCCACTGATGTGAACATAGTTTAGAACCCCCCTCTAAATGGTTTAAAGTAAGTATATAAACTCACGGAATCTATCACGGAGAGGTGACTTTTAGCTAGTTTTTTTCTAGAAAAAATTAATTCTTAAGATTTGTGATAATTCTATAGATCATTTTTGCTTCTTTAATTTTTGAAAAAATAATATGTATTATCCATCTTTTAGATTTGTGAACACTTTAAAACGTTAATAAAAGACTTGGCAAAGTTTCAATTAAACGTCTCAATGGTATATATACACCAAAGAAATTGGAGATTAGTCAAGAAAAAATAAAATATAAAAGAATTTCTAAAAGAAAAAAATCCCTCCGTTCCAATTACGAAAAGAATTCGAGTAATTTAAAAGAATTTATATTTCCATTACCTTGGACAATTTGGCCTTATGAGGCAAAAATCCTAGTTATCCTAGTTGGGATTTGGTCAATTTTAGGAATATGCATTCTAGGTTCATCAAGTTGGTGGGTCGCTAGTAGAGAAATGGGGAATTGGGCTTTCTTTTTAAAAAAACAAATTATTTGGACAATTCCTGGAGTCAGTTTATTCTATTTAGCACTTAATACGAATATCAGAAATCTTTTAAAATTTTCAAGGATTATTTTTTATATTTTATTTTTTTTGATTTTTCTAACCAATATCACTGGAATTACAGTAAATGGATCTTCAAGATGGCTGATATTAGGTAATTTACGTTTGCAACCTTCTGAATTAATTAAACCTTTTTTAATTCTCGAAGCTTCTAACCTTTTCGCGCATTGGAATCTTATTAAACATGAGAGGAAATTAATTTCTATAGTCTCTTTTGGTTTATTAATTCTATTTATACTAAAGCAACCCAACTTAAGTACTGCATCACTAACTGGAATTCTTTTGTGGATTATGGGTTTATGTGGAGGCATAAAACTTAGTTCTCTTTGCTCCTTTGCTTCATTAGGAATCATTACTGGATGTATTAGCATCCTTAATAACGAATATCAAAAACTTAGGGTTACTTCATTTATTAATCCCTGGAAAGATCAACAAGAGAGTGGTTTTCAATTAGTTCAAAGTTTATTAGCAATAGGTTCTGGTGGTTTATTTGGACAAGGTTTTGGCCTATCCATACAAAAATTACAGTACCTACCATTTATGTACACAGATTTTATTTTTGCCATTTTTGCAGAAGAATTTGGTTTATTGGGATGTACTTTTTTCTTAGGTTTTCTAGCAGTTTTCTCTTATATAAGTTTAAGAATTGCTCTTAAGTGCAGGAATAACTATACAAAATTAGTTGCTATCGGATGTGGTGTATTGTTAACAGGTCAATCAATAATGCATATTGCTGTAGCAACAGGTTCAATGCCTACTACAGGATTACCACTACCTTTCATTAGTTATGGTGGAAATTCTTTAATAGCATCTTTTTTTATTGCGGGAATGTTACTGAGATGTTCATTAGAATCAACTGGATTCATAGGTATGATTAATACACGAAAGACTCTTAATTAGTTAGAATTTAGATGAACTAAGTCAAACTATCGAATCAATTAATTTAGTTATTTCAGAATTATCTCAAAAGGGTAATCTGCTTTTGCAGAATGGTCTTAATAATCCTGGTCCATTTACTATATTTTTGGTTTTCAGCGCAGGGCTTTTAACAAGTCTTGGGCCATGCTCGTTATCATTACTTCCAGTCACAATTGCTTATGTAGGAGGAACAGAGAAAAATAAATTTAAACTTCTTAGTTTTTCAGGAGGTGTAGTTTTTTCGCTTGTTGCACTGGGGGCTGCGAGTGGATTCTTAGGCAAAATATATGGGCAAATTCCATCTTATTACACTTCATTTGTTGCCCTAATAGCAATAATAATGGGTTTAAATTTATTAGGAATTCTAAAGTTTCAGTTTCCGAATGTACCTGATATTAAAATAATTGAAGATAAAATACCAAAATTTATAGCGCCTTTTGCCATAGGGACTACTTTTGGAATAGCTTCTTCACCTTGCATTACTCCAGTTTTAGCAACTCTTTTGGCTTGGGTATCGCAAGCTAAAAACCCGATAATATCTATTATTTTTTTATTTTTCTTTGGGATAGGCCAAGTAACCCCATTAATCATTGCAGGAGCTACTGCAGAAAACTTAAAGCAATTTTTAGCTCTTAGAAAATTTAGTCAAATAATTCCGACTTTAAGTGGGATATTTTTAGTTTCTCTAGGGTTATTAAATTTATTTTCAAATTGGATTTAAATGATTATTTTTAAGAATCTAATTTTAAAAATATCAAGTTTAAGATTCGCTATATCGCTGATAATCTTCATTGCTATTGCCAGTGGAATAGGTACTTTTATACCTCAAGGTAGTAATAATAAATTCTATATAGATAATTTCGATAGTGCTCCTATTTTTGGATTTTTAAATGGAGAAAAAGTCTTAAAACTTCAATTGGATCATATATATACAAGCTTTTGGTTTTTATTAACATTAATTCTTCTTTGCATTTCTTTGGCAGCTTGTAGTTTCAGGAGGCAAATTCCTTCATTAAAAGCTTCATTAAATTGGATTGAATATAATAGCGAAAAAAAATTTAGCAAACTGCAACTAACTACAAGTCATCCAATCAATCAAGATGGAGAACATATATCAAAAGTAGATTTATTACTTAAAAAAAAAGGATGGAAAACATACAAATTTAATAGTCATATTTCTGCAAGAAAGGGGTTAATTGGAAAAATCGGTCCTTTAGTAGTACATATCGGATTAATAGTCTTACTTATAGGTTCAGCATATGGAAGTTTTACAAGTCAATCAAAAGAACAATATTTACTGCCTGGAGAAACTTTAAACCTTGTTAATGAGAACACAAACTCAAAAACCAATGTAAAATTAGTAGATTTTTCTATAGAACGTGAAAGTGATGGTGTGCCCAAACAGTTTATTTCAAAATTAAATTTTTCTTCGGAAGATCTAAATTTAAATGAAATGAAAATAACCAAAGTTAATCATCCAATCAGGGTTAAAGGATTAACTATTTATCAAGCAGATTGGGCAATATCAAATGTTGTTTTAGAAATAGATAATATCCTTTATCAATTACAATTAAAGGAGATTCCAGAAATCGGTAATCAAGTTTGGGGAGTTTTAGTTGAATTAGGATCGGAGAATAAAAAAAATTTCCTTTTAACAATAGATAATGAAAATGGTCCACTTAAAATTTCGAATATAGAAAATTTTTCCGGGAATAATCTTTATATCAATGACGATCCTTTAGAAATTAACTCTTCAAAAGTATCTCTGAAAAAAATAATCCCCAGCAGTGGATTAATAATTAAAAATGATCCGTCTATACCATTTATTTACTTTTCTTTTATCTTAATAATTTTTGGAACAATAATAAGTCTTATACCAACTAACCAATTATGGATTCTGGTAAATAAAGAATCACAAAAGTTATCTATTGGTGGCCTTAGTAATAAAAATCTAGTTGGTTTTAAAAAAGAATTTTTTAAATTATCAGACGAAATAAAAAATTTTTAATTTCTTTTCTGCCCACTAAAAATATCTAACTGCATAGAAACATTCCCTCTGGGGTTAAATGCAGCATTTAAATGTATCCAGTGAGGTGAACCTTCATTCACTAAATCATCCATAATTCTATTCACAACTTCCTCATGTGATATTTTTATATCCCTAAAATTATTAATATAAAGCTTTAAAGACTTCAACTCATAGACTTTCAAATTAGGTTGATAAACAATATTTAGCTTTGCAAAATCTGGATAACCAGAAAAGGGGCACTTACATGTAAATTCAGGTAACTGAATAGAAATTTCATAAATTCTTTTCTTATTTGGATTATCGAAACAAATTATTTTTGATTCTTCAATAATTCTTTCACCATATAGCGGTCTTTGAGTCGAATCTTCTAATTTAGCTGTACTCATTTTTAGTAGAAGTTTTTTACTAAACCTATATAAAAACTATATGTAAAGATAAAAATGCGCAAAATTATCCACAAATCTAAGTATTACAATTGACTAAGTCAAAAGATATTAAATCTTATTTTTGTATCAATAGTAACATTCATAATGTCTGCCAAAAGGTTTATATGTGTTTAGTTCAATGAAAAATTAATGGACATTTGTTTGATAACTATCGATAACAACTTAAATAAATCCCTTCAACCAAAAACTGCAATTGGAATGTTATGGCTTCAAACACACTTTGAGAATGATCAGTGGGAAGCTTTGTCAAATAGTACAGTAATAATTTCTGAAGAAAATTCCCAACTGTTAATTGAAGACGCCAAGAATGCAGGCCTTAATGTTGAATGTTTTTCTGATATTTCAATGTTGGATGTTTTCCCAAAAAACAATTAAAATAGGAATGTTCAATCTTTAATCATGAAGAAAATTGAAGCAATCATACGTCCATTTAAGCTTGAGGATGTAAAAATTGCATTAGTAAATTCCGGTATTGTTGGAATGACAGTTAGTGAAGTTAGAGGTTTTGGAAGGCAAAAAGGACAAGTTGAAAGATATAGAGGTTCCGAATTTACTGTTGAATTCCTTCAAAAACTTAAAGTAGAAGTTGTCGTAGAAGATGAAAAGGTTAATTCAGTCATAGATGCGATTGCTGAAGCAGCAAAAACTGGAGAGATAGGTGACGGAAAAATATTCATCACATCAATTGATTCAGTCGTAAGAATTAGAACTGGCGACAAAGACGAAGAAGCTCTTTAATTCAAAGAGTTTCTTTTACTAAATTTTGTATATATTCACTATTAATACTTTTATTTGATTGACTTCCTAAGGTCATCCAAGCTAGATATTCATGATTCCCAGCAGGACCTATCAGCGGAGAAGCTATCAAATTCTTTATATTCCATTGGAAATTCTTAGCAGCATAGATAACAGACTCTATAGCCTCAGTATGGAATTTAGGATTGCGAACAACACCTCCTTTACTCACTTTATCTTTACCTACCTCAAATTGGGGTTTAATTAAAAATATTCCCTCTATACAATCACCTTCTAATAAATTACCAATGGATTTAAAAACTAACTTTAATGAAATAAAAGACAAATCAGCAACAACAAAATTTGGTAATTCATTACTTCTAGATAAAAGATCATTAGGTTTTAAATTTCGAATATTAGTTCGTTCAAAAAGTATAACTTTGGGGTTATTTCTAATCTTCCATGCAGTTTGTCCATAACCAACATCTATCCCATAAACTAACTTTGCGCCTTGTTGCAATAGGCAATCAGTAAATCCCCCAGTAGATATACCTGCATCTATACATATTTTGTCTTTTACTTTAATTTCAAGTTTTTTAAATGCCTCCAATAATTTTTCGCCGCCCCTTGATACAAACATAGGCGCGGAATCAATAAAAAACTCAGATCCAATTAATACTTGTTGCCCAGGTTTATCCAATACTTTCCCATTGATATCTCTAACCTTGCCCGCAAGAATTAAACCTTGAGCTTTTTGACGAGTTTCACATAAACCTTTATTTAGAAGATAAAGATCTAATCTACTTTTTTTAATCATCTTTTAATCAATAAAAAAAGACTGAATAATGTACTTCTATAAGATTAAGATCCAAATTCTTTAATACCTTTTAATTTTAAATTAGAACACAAAAATTACCCATTAATAACCAAGGTAATAAACGAAAATATTTTTAATATTTAAACTTTCTTTAATTAGCAGAAAAATGTTAC
The DNA here is from genome assembly GCA_017644425.1 of Prochlorococcus marinus CUG1433. Taxonomy (NCBI): domain Bacteria; kingdom Bacillati; phylum Cyanobacteriota; class Cyanophyceae; order Synechococcales; family Prochlorococcaceae; genus Prochlorococcus; species Prochlorococcus marinus. The sequence continues at coordinate 1,192,074 of JAEPLN010000001.1, read as the reverse complement.
ATAAGACAATAATAATCAGGCAAATATGTTCAATGGCAAGTACATCTTTAAGGTATAAGGCAATAATTCAATTTTAGTTATAAAGTTTAAATTGATAATTAAAAAAAATTGTGATCGAGCGTTACACATTACCCGAAATGGGGAAAATCTGGACTGAAAGCGCAAAATTCCAGAGTTGGCTAAAGGTTGAAATGGCTGCATGTGAAGCAAATTTTTCCCTCGGAAAAATTCCCGAGAGTGCCATGAAAGAAATACGTTCAAATGCAAAATTTGATGAATCTAGAATTACAGAAATTGAGAAAGAAGTTAAACATGATGTCATAGCCTTTCTTACAAGCGTTAATGAATTTGTAGGAGATTCTGGAAGATATATACATGTTGGTATGACCAGTAGTGATGTACTTGATACTGGCTTATCTCTTCAGTTAAAAGATTCTTGCGAATTGTTATCAGAGGAAATTGGGAACCTAGAAAATGAAGTCAGATTATTAGCAAGGAAGCATAAAAATACATTAATGATTGGCAGATCTCATGCAATTCATGGGGAGCCAATTTCCTTCGGTTTTAAACTTGCTGGATGGTTAGCAGAAATAATAAGAAACAAAAAAAGATTGTTTACACTAAAAGAATCCGTCGCAATTGGACAAATAAGTGGAGCAATGGGAACTTACGCTAATACTAATCCCAAAGTAGAAAAAATAACTTGTGATTTACTAGGCTTAAAACCAGATACAGCGAGTACCCAAGTTATATCAAGAGACAGACATGCAGAATATGTTCAAACTATTGCACTAGTTGGCGCTTCTCTAGATAGATTCGCAACTGAAATAAGAAATTTACAAAGGACTGATGTTTTAGAAGTTGAAGAGGGCTTTACAAAAGGGCAAAAAGGAAGTTCTGCCATGCCTCATAAAAGAAATCCTATTCGAAGTGAAAGAGTAAGCGGTTTAGCAAGAATTTTGAGGAGTTACGTCTTAACAGCACTGGAAAATGTTCCACTTTGGCACGAAAGAGATATTAGCCATAGTTCAAATGAACGTATCATGTTACCTGACGTATCAATATGTTTACATTTTATGCTCAGAGAAATGAAAGATATAGTAAGCAATTTGGAAGTTTATCCAAACAATATGCTCAAAAACTTAAATATATATGGTGGTGTAATCTTTAGTCAGAAAGTTTTACTTTTGCTTGTAGAGAAGGGCTTGTCTAGAGAAAAGGCTTATAGCTTAGTACAAAAAAATGCGCATCAGGCCTGGAATACTCAGAATGGGAATTTCAAACAAAATATAGAGAGAGATAATGAAATAATGAATTTTATTGATCAAACTGACTTAGAAGAATGTTTTAATCCTTCAATTCATCTCAATAATTTAAGTGTAATATGGGAGAAGTTAGGTATCTAGTATTACTGAAAACCTTATCTAAGTTCAACCAGTGTTTTCAGAGGAATAATGAAAAAAAACTTTAGGATTGAAAAAGATAGTATGGGAACAATAGAAGTTCCCATCGAAGCTTTATGGGGTGCTCAAACACAAAGATCGATAATAAATTTTTCTATTGGAGAAGAATTAATTCCAATTGAGTTAATTTACTCACTCACCCTCATAAAAAAAGCTGCTTCAATTGCGAATTTCAATTTAGGATTAATAGATAAAAGGAAAAAAGATTTAATTGTTGAGGCATGTAGAGAAATACTCAATGGGCTTCATGATTCACAGTTTCCCTTAAAGGTTTGGCAAACAGGTAGTGGCACGCAAACAAATATGAATATAAATGAGGTAATTTCAAATATTGCAGCATTAAAAACAAATTCAGAGCTTGGTAGTCATCAACCAATTCATCCGAATGATGATGTAAATAAATCTCAGTCAACTAATGATACTTTTCCTGCTGCTATTCAAATATCTGTTGTTAATGAAATAATCAAAAATTTAGTTCCAACGATAAGAAAACTTACTAAGATCCTTGATAAAAAAAGTGAAGAATGGAAAGACCTTATAAAGATAGGAAGAACCCATTTTCAAGATGCAGTACCTCTTACTTTCGGGCAAGAAATATCAGGATGGTCAGAGCAACTTAAAGATGCGGAGAATGCAATTATTATGAGTCTAAATGAATTGTATTTCTTACCTTTGGGAGGAACAGCAGTTGGTACAGGGATTAATTGTCCAAAAGGATTTTGCGAAGAGTCTATCAAATCAATTTCCAATGATACTAATTTAATGTTCTATAAATCAAAAAATAATTTTTCAATAATGGCCTCTCATGATCGTTTAGCTCAAGTAATGAGTCAGATAAAAATATTAGCAGGTGCATTATTTAAAATTTCAAATGATATAAAAATTCTATCTTCTGGCCCAAGATCAGGAATATATGAATTAATTATTCCTCAAAATGAACCTGGAAGTTCTATTATGCCGGGTAAAGTTAATCCGACTCAATGCGAAGCTTTATCGATGGTTTGCACTCAGATAATGGGTCTTGAATATGCAGTTTCAATGGCAAATTCTAGCGGCACTTTACAGATGAATGAATATAAGCCTCTTATTGGATTTAATATTCTTACAAGTTTAAAATTACTTAAAAATGCAATAGAAAACTTCAGAATAAAATTAGTTGATGGGATGGAACCTAATCAAAAGAAAATGAAGTTAAATCTAGAAAATTCACTAATGTTGGTTACAGCCATAGTGCCTAAAGTTGGTTATGAAAAAGCAGCTGCAATTGCAAACCTTGCCTTCAAAGAATCCTTAAATTTAAAAGAGGCAACACTTAAATTAGGTTATTTAAACGAAGATGAATTTGATGAAGCAATGAATATTAATTCAATGATTTGATTAAAAATTTTAAGAATTATTGTCAATTCTTTTTGTTGCAGGATTAATATTTTCAGAAACCTGTATAAGATCATTAGATTCAGAAACTGGGAAACGATTAATAGCTTTTAATGCTAGCTTTGCTTTGCTTTTTAATTTATTACTAACACCATTGCAGTATTGCACTTGAGAAAGAACATCAATTGATCTTCTAATAATCCTAACTACATCACCTTCATCTAATGAAGAATTAAAAACCAAATCTTTCCATTTTTTCCCCCTTGCCCATTCAGAAATAATTCCAGTCAAATCTGTTTCTAAATAGATAGGAATTTCAATATGAAATTTATTTTGTTGAAAAGCTACTAATTTTCTTAAATCATTTAATTCATTAAAAACATCTATTACCTTTACTGAAGTCTTGAAATTACACCAGAGATTGGGCCTCCTTACATCTACACATATAGCTTGAATAATTGCAGCTAAATCAGGAGGATCTAAATCGTCCAAATAACCACTGACTAAAACAAGACCAATCCATAATTCATTTTCACTTCTTATCGCACCAACTGTTTGACCAACCTCTGTCAATTCCAAATCATTTAAACAACCAAAATGATTCAAAATTTTAATCAAATCGGTAAAAGTTCTCCAATTATGATTTTCTTTATCCTCAAGAAGTTTTTTTCTCAAATTTATTTCTTGTTCAACATCAAGAATTCTTTTTCTATATTTCTTTAATTTTCTGGAGTCTCCAAATCTATGTGCGGGATGATCAGTGACTGTTTCTTCTAAATTGTTAATTTGTTGCTGTTGTGCCAAAACTTCCGTTGTCAGATCATATTGTGGAGTTTGTAAATCATAATTTTTAGAAACTTCTAAAATTTGATCCACAAAACACTGCGAAATATCATCTCCCCTAACTACCTCGCCAGAAAAAAACATCTTTGGGACTTCAAGTCCTGAGACGCCAATTGCATCCAAATCGTTGAAAATACTTACTATGTAAGATGGTTTTATAAGAATAAATAAATTATCAATTGTCAAACACAATAAACTTTTAATTTTTTGGGAGTCATATATTTTTTTACAAATTAATCCTGGAACAATTTTTCTTTTAATTTGAGGTGCTTTGATTGAAATTAAGCTTCCATCCTTAATATATGGGAGTGCATTAGTTATCTCTTCTGAAAGTTTTTCTGCCGCCTGTTTTTCTAGAATTTTCAAGAGTCTTCTCTCTTCTTTAAGACGATTTTTTAACTTTTCGTAAGCATCAAAATCTTTCCATGAGACATTACATGTAATTTTTTTTAATTCAATTAAATCCTTATTTAAATTTTCAAGAATTACATTCTCACCTGAGGATTCTCCTAAATATAAAAAACTACCAAAACTTCTTTTAATTAATTCTTTAGACTTCTCTAAAGTATAATTTTGCAAAAGATTAAGTACCATTCCATAGCTCGGAGTAAATTTACTTTCTAAAGGATTTGGTTTGCTTATAGCCAGGGCACTTGCTTCTTTAGCACCTTCAAATCTTGTTTGTAATGTAACCACATATCCTTTGGTATCTTTTCCTCTTCTTCCAGCTCTGCCTGACATCTGTAAGAATTCACTGCTAAATAGTAATCTATGCCCATCTTCTGTCCTTTTTGATAAAGAAGAAATAACAGTGGTTCTTGCGGGCATATTAATTCCTGCGGCTAGAGTTTCAGTTGCAAAAACAACTTTTATCAACCCTTGCTGAAATAATTCCTCAACCAATTCTTTCCATGCAGGCAATAATCCAGCATGATGAGATGCAATACCGCGTTTTAACGCCTCACATTGAGATTTATCTTTAATTGCCTCTTGATTATTTTTAAGATAGACATCTAATTTTTGGGATATCATATTTGCTTCTGAATAACTTACTAAAGTTAAATCTTTTACATTATCAATAGCCTTGTCACATCCTCTTCTACTAAAAATAAAATAAATAGCAGGCAACATATTTCGTTCAGCTAGTTTCGAGATTACAAATCCAATTGATGGAGACTTTGGTTGCATTATCCTTCCCACTTTTCCCCTCTTTTTCTGCCCTTTAGGAGCTCTCCAAATCTTACAGTTTGGATGAATTCCATTACCCTTATTATTTAAAAGTGGATGAAGACCTTTAACACTACAAAAAATAAAATCAAGTGGGACTGGTCTTTTATCACTATTGATTAGTACTGTGGGTCCATGAACTTTTTCTATCCAATTTTGTAGTTGATCTGCATTAGCTATTGTTGCTGATAAAGCTATTATTTGAGTTCTACTGGGGCAATGGATTATGGTTTCCTCCCAAACTGTGCCTCTTTGGGGGTCATTCATATAATGACATTCATCGAGAATCACAGATTCTAGATTTTCTAGGGGATCATCAAATTCATCAAATTCACCATAAAGCATGTTTCTAAAAATCTCAGTAGTCATGACTAAGATTGGTGCTTCTCTATTTATACTAATATCGCCTGTTAAAAGACCAACTTTATTCTCACCATATTGATTAGCAAAATCCCTAAATTTTTGATTTGATAGGGCTTTTAAAGGTGTTGTATAAAAAACTCTGCTGTCATGAGATAAACCCCTATATATAGCAAATTCACCTAACAATGTTTTACCTGAACCTGTTGGTGCCGTTAAAACAACAGAATTTCCGCTATTAATAGCTTGTATTGCCTCTAATTGAAAATCATCTAGCGGAAAGGGAAAATATTCCTCTAAATTAAGCAATAATTGTGATTGAAGAGATGATGAGTTAACTTCTTAATATATGATCTATATAGATATTAATAAACAAAGAATACCTTGCAAACTTTAATAGTAAATCTAAATCTTTTTAATTAAATCCAGTATATTTGTTTTATCAAAATGAAAAGAATAAAAATTCCAAAAAATAGAATCCGTGAATTGAAAACATTTTCTTTAGGTAAAAAACCATTTGAACTTTTAAGTACGAATTTACAAAATACAAAACTTATAGACTTATGCAGTAATGATTATTTTGGATTAAGTAGGGATAAGGACTTAATAAAAGCTGCTTACGAAATAAGCCTACTTGAAGGGATTGGTTCAGGAAGCTCCAGGTTTATTACAGGTTCAAGACCAATACATAAATTATTAGAAACAGAACTTGCCAATTGGCTTGATCAAGAGAAAGTATTACTTTTCCCAAGCGGATTTCAAGCAAATATAGCCGCTATCCAAACTTTAGCAAACAGAAATAGTATCGTAATAGCAGATAAATTGATCCATAACTCTTTATTAGTTGGAGTTAAAGCTGCTCAAGCAAAACTGGTTCGATTTTCACACAATAATTTAAAAGATTTAGAAGATAAAATTATTAAATCTAATCCCACAAAAAATTCCATTTTAGTTATTGTTGAATCTCTTTATAGCATGGAGGGATCAATTGCTCCGCTTAGAGATATAACCGAAATTTGCAAAAAAAATAGTGTTCAATTACTAGTTGACGAAGCTCATGCAATTGGGATCTTAGGACCTGAAGGCAGGGGGTTAAGTTTTAATTGCCGTTCGGATATAACTATGATTACTGGAACTTTTGGCAAAGCATTTGGAAGCGGTGGAGCTTTCATAGCTTCCAATTCAGAAATTGGTGAATATCTTATCCAAACAAGTGGTGCATTTAGATACACAACCGCTCTTGCGCCATCTTTAGCTGCTGGGGCACTAGAAGGTTTAAAAAAAATTTTAGAAAATAAAGAATGGGGTAATGCTTTGTCATCGACTGCGAAGATATGGAAAGATGAAATTACTAAAAATTTTGGTTTTCCAGTTCAGGGAGATTCTCACATTTTATCAATTATTGTTGGCCACGAAGAAAAGGCAATTTATCTACAAAAATATCTCGAAGAAAATGGGTTCTTAGCAATTGCAATAAGACCTCCAACTGTTCCAGTTGGACAAGCAAGAATAAGAATAACAATAAGAAGAAACTTAGATTTCAATCTGCTAAAGAAATTCATTGCAGTATTAAAAGAGTTTAAATGAAACAAATAATTACTCAACATGGGTGGGGACTAAATAAATATTTCTGGGATGATTTTAAAGTTGATTTTTTAAATAATAATTGGCATTGGCAAGATAATGAAAGGGGCTATTTTTCGACAAATACTTTTCAAGCAAAATGGATTAAAAGCGAATCTAAAAAAGAAATCAGAATGACTTTATGCCATTCATTTGGTTTTCATTTAATGCAAAAAAAAATTTTAAAAGAAGCAACTCATATTGTTCTTATCAATTCTTTTAATAATTTTCTTCCTTTAAATAATAAAAGAAACTTTATTTTGAGGTCTCTAAAAAAAATGGAAAAAAAAATCATAAAAGATGAAACTAAAGATATGTTGAAAGAATTTATAAATAGATCATTTATGCCAAATGATATGAATAATAGTTTTAAAAATATCTTTTATAAGAGTTTAGAGAGTTTAAATAAAACTCTTCTTTTAAGTGATTTAAAACAACTTTACATCAATAGAGATTTACCAGTATTTCTAAGAAAAGATTGCAGAATAATTTTTATAAAATCAGAAAATGATTTAATTCTTGACAAAGAATCAAATAATAACTTTTTAGATTCCTTAAATAAAACACTTGATAGGAAGCCAATTTTAATTAAATTAGCTCAGCAAGGTCATTGCTTAAATAATTTAAATTTATACGAGATCTTACTTAATACACTTAATGATTGAAATGGATAGTAAAAAGTGGAATGAGAAAATAAAAAATAATTTTAATGATGCTGCATATCGGTATCGAGAGTATTCAAATATTCAGAAATTCTTTGCAAAAAAGATTGTTCAATTTATCAAAGAATTAAATCCCCAAAAAGAGGGTGAATGGATAGATCTAGGATCAGGACCAGGACTATTGGCAGATGAAATAGAAAAAAAATTTTTATCGCAAAAAGTATCCAGAATTGATTTCAGCAAGAAAATGCTTCTTGAGAATAAATTATCTAGAAAAAAATTTTTATGGGATTTGAATAATGATTTACCTCCCGAAATAAATAACTGTTCTCTATTAACATCTAACTTTTGCATACATTGGTTAAACAACCCAGAAAAGACAATAAAAAATTGGTTTAGCAAATTAACGCCTGGAGGTTTTTTAATCATTTCATATCCAACAAAAGATTGTTTTCCTGAATGGAAAGATACTTGTAAAAAAATTGATATTGAATATAGTGGTCTTAATTTCCTTTGCAGTAGAGAATTATTAAAAGATTTCAAATCAACTGAAATACATTATTCAGAACAGTTTAATTATCTTGAGAATTTTGAAGATGTATATAAGCTTTTTAAAAGCATCAAAAATGTAGGGGCACAATCAACAAAATGTAAACGTAAAACAGTGAAAGAGTTAAAAGAAATTCAAAAGGTTTGGCCAAAGAATTACAATAATACAGTTAACCTTTCATGGCAAATTGAGATTCAAATCATTAAGAAATTATGAGTATTCACAATGATATTTTCAAGTTTATAATTTGTGGAACAGATACTGATATTGGGAAAACATTAATAAGCTCGTTTTTTGTTAAAGGATTAAATTCCTTTTATTGGAAGCCTATTCAAAGTGGCATTGAATCGCAAACTGATAGTCAAACTGTTGAAAAACTTACACAAGTAAGTAGTGAGAAAATCATAAAAGAAGCTTATGTTTTTACAAAACCTCTATCTCCTCATTGGGCTGCTGAAATAGATCAAAAAACTATTAACTTTGACAAGTTGAGATTACCAAAAGTGCAAGGATCATTAATTGTAGAAACTGCAGGAGGATTAATGGTTCCAATAACACGTAATTTTTTGCAAATAGATCAAATAAAACAATGGGATCTTCCAGTAATACTTGTGTGTAAGAGCTCACTTGGCACTCTTAACCATACCCTGCTTAGTATTGAAGCCTTAAAACGAAGAAATATTGAGATTTTAGGTTTAGTAGTCAATGGCGAAAAACACCTAGATAATCCAAAAACGCTAGTTAATTTTAGTGGTATTCCATTAATTGCTGAATTTCCTTACATCAAAAAAATGGACTCAAATAATTTAGATATACTATGGAAAGAATTAGACATCAAGAATAAATTGATCTCACTTTTCAAATCAAAAAAAGTTAAATGAAATCTTTGGATTCAGAATCTCCAAATCATGCTTGGCATCCAAATATTTGGCCACCTTTTACACAAATAAATACCAGCAAACCACAAATAGAAGTAACTCATGGTAAAGATGCACTCCTATTTACTAAAGATCCTAAAAAAGAGCTAATTGACGCGATTAGTAGTTGGTGGGTAACTCTTCATGGCCATAGTAACGAATATATTGCGGATGCCATTTTCAATCAAGCAAAAAATCTTGAGCAAGTTATATTTGCTGATTTTTTACATCCACAAGCAAAAAAATTAGCAGAAAGACTTAGTAGATTATCAAGACTAGAAAGATTGTTCTTTTCTGATAACGGTTCTACTGCAGTGGAGGTAGCTTTAAAAATTGCCTTCCAATCATGGCAAAATAGAGGAGAGACAAGATCTCAAATAGTAGCTTTTGATGGTGCATATCATGGCGATACATTTGGTGCAATGGCTTTAGGAGAAAGAAATATTTTTAATGAGAATTTCGATAATCTTATGTTCCCAGTTAGAAGAGTGCCATGGCCCTCAACTTGGATAAATGACGAAAAGATAGAAAATAAAGAAATTGAGGCGATCCAAAAATTAGAAGCTCTTCTTAAAACCCCGACAGTAGCAGTTATTCTTGAGCCACTAGTTCAAGGCGCAGGAGGCATGAATATGGTTAGACCTCAGTTTATTAAAAAAGTTTCAGAAACTATAAAAAATAATAATTCTTTATTAATTGCAGATGAAGTATTAACTGGTTTTGGAAGATGTGGAAGCCTTTTTGCATTTCAAAAGGCAAATATCATTCCTGATTTAATAAGTATTTCAAAGGGCTTAACTGGTGGATTTTTACCGATGGGAATAACTTTATGTAAAGAAAATATTTTTCAATCTTTTATTGATGATTGCCCAAGAAAAACTTTTTGGCATGGACATAGTTTTACTGCTAATCCTTTAGGTTGTGCTGCGGCAAACGCTAGCCTTGATTTATTAGAGAAAGAACCACACAAATACCTTTCGTTTGAAGAAAAACATTTGTCTCATTTAATTAAATTTGAAAATTTACCTTACATAAAAAAGATAAGGGTATCCGGCACAATTGCTGCCTTCGATTTAGATATTGGGAACAAAAAAGGTTATTTCAATAATATTGGGAAAGAAATAAAGAATCTTGCAATGGAGCAAGGTTTATTTATTAGACCCCTCGGGAATGTTATTTACCTCTTGCCCCCTCTCTGTATAACGGATGATCAATTAGAAAAAAGTTACTGGATAATAAGACAAATATTAGACAATCTGTAGATAGAAATTTAAGGTCCCTGCAGTATTGCATTTTCCACATCTTCTCTATTAATGCAATAGGAAAATAGTCTTTTAGTTTCTTGTCCTTCGCTTTCCCAGATAACACTTAAATCTTCTTGTTCAAAAAAAATAGTTGCATTCCAATTAGAAAGTAACAAGTACCATTTAGATGGATTATTTACATCCTTCACCGCACCTATATCAGTTAGCCACAATTCCAATGATTGAAGTGAATGTTGGTTGATAGGTTTTCTTGAGAGATTCACAGACTTTTTAAAGTATTATTTTACTAACCAGATAGGTATTGTATCTAATTCTTTGCCAGTAAAAGAGGCAATAAAAATTGAACAAATCAAGCTTATTGAAATGATAATAAATAAAAGAAATAACGAAAACAATTCCCCATTTGAAAAAGGTCTTCTATTCTCTACTAAATTTTGATTGTTTGAATGTATTATTAAATTATTTAAAACTTTATTCTTACTCTTACTTCTCAATCTTTCCTTTAATTTGTCATCATAAATTTTCCTCAAATTATTATTATTCAAATTTTCATAGGCTTCCAAAACTTCTTGGAATTTACTTTTAGCTTCGTCTATTTCTAAAGAAGTTGTATCAGGATGTAACTCAATGGAAAGTTTGCAAAATGCCTTTCTTAATTCATGATTTGAGGCATTTTCATCTACACCTAAAATTTTGTAATAAGAAATTTCCCCTTTCAAAATAATCTTTTATTAATATTGTAATTCTAATAAATTTTTAATAAATAGAATGTATTTAATGAATAGTAAAAATTTATATTTATAACGAAATGAAAAAACAAAAAATTCCAGAAGAAATTTTTTCCTTAATAACTGAAGAAGAGATAATTATGTTTCAAGAATTGCAAATTAAAATTAAAGAATTAAATAATAAAACCAACTTAACTAGATTAATTAATGGTGATGATTATTGGGTATCTCAAGTTTTTGACAGTATTTGGCCTTTTAAAACTTTCCCAAATTTTAATTTTGATAATAAAAAATTTTTAGATATTGGATCCGGCTGTGGCTTCCCTGGTTTAGCTTATGCCATAACTCATCCCACTTCAGAAATATACTTAGTTGATTCTTCTAAAAAGAAAACAGATGCACTAAAAACCTTAATTAAAGAGATCAATTTCAAAAACAATATTCATGTAATCAATGATCGCATTGAAAATTTAGCCCATCAATCGTTAATGAGAAATAGTTTCCATATAGCTACTACTAGAGCGGTAAGTAATCCATCAACAGTTTCAGAATATATATTACCAATGCTCAAAAAAGAAGGATTAGGAGTTTTATTTTGTGGGAAATGGAATGATGAAGAAAGTAAAAATCTAAATAAAACTTTAGAAATATTAGAAGGAAAATTCAAAGAGAAAAAGAATATTTTATTACCAAAAAGTAAAGGCACCCGAAATATTATTCTTATTCAACCTAAAAATTTTTGCCCTGAAATTTACCCAAGAAAAGTTGGAAAACCTGAGAAGAATCCATTATGAAATTATTTTTTTGATAATCTTTTAACAGAGTTATCTCCGAACTTTTCTTTTAAAGTTCTTAATTTTCTTATAACTTTTTTTGGATTTATATGTCCTTCTAAAACTTTCAATAATTGGTCTTCGGAAATATCCACATCTAATAAATTAGCGTTACGTCCTGGAAACCAATGACTTCCATTCCCAAGCAGTTGGTATCTAGCCCTTGCAAATCCCTCCATATCCAACCAATCTATTAAATTTGAAAGCCAAAGCAGAATGGGAATATTAATATTTCCAGGGGTATATTCCCAACTCGGTAAATTTCTATTCCAATTTTGATACCATTCTAAACCTAAAGCATTTATTGATTCCTCCTTTAATCTATTTAATATTTTTGGAACATAATGTTCAGTTTCTGATAACAAAGAGACCGCTTCTAAATGAAGATCAAAATCTGACTCTTGTGCAATGCCAACACTGAGAGTATGGACATTTTGGTTTCTTAAGCAAAAAAGATCATTAAAAACTATAGGATGAAGCGGACTACAAAGTTCCAACATTTTTGTTGAGGGAGTATGAAGATGTCCCCCCTTGTCAGTAGGACTTATAATGAAAACCCCAAGATCATATTTATTTGCTAAATTAATAACTTTTGTATTTGCTTGATTAATGTAATACCAGTGCAAATTAACATAATCAAATAAATTTGTTGATATTGCCTTTTCAATAAGCGAAGGTTTGCCATGGGTTGAAAATCCAATAAATCTAATTAAATTTTCTTTTTGAAAATTCCGCAAAATGTCAATACAACCTCCATCTCGAACAGCCTGATGTAAATGTTCCGCCGTATTAATGCCATGTATTGCTAACAAATCAATTTTTTTAACTTTCAATTTTTCAATACTTGTTATGACATCTTTCTCAAAAATTGTCGGATCACTATTTGGAGGAATCTTTGTTTGAATAATATTTGGGATTTTATTAGTATTTTTAAAACCCATCCCTAATTGCACCTCTGAAGTTCCATAATATTTGGCAGTTTCTACATGACTTAAGCCATATTTATTTGCCAGATTCAAAATATTCTCTAGTTTATTTTGATCTTCATATGAAATTGCTGAGAAATCTAATTGATCCCAACTTTTTTGAAATCTCATGCCTCCTAAAGACAAAATAGGAATTTTTAGATTGGTTCGACCAAATCTCCGATACTGCATCTTCTAAAAATTAGTGTTTATTCATTCGTGGTGGTTTTCCAAATGATTGAAACATATCCCTATCGAGACTATTTTCCAAATCATCCAATTCTTCAAAATTCACCCAGTGAATACAATCAACAGGACACGTATCTATTGCTTCTTGTATAACATCAGAACTATCTCCATCTTGCCTAATAGCTTGACTTCTACCATGAAATTCATCAACCATAAAAGTGTTCGAAGCTACGTGCACACAATATTGGCAACCAATACATTTAGCCTCATCAACCCAAACAGCTTTTTCCGCTAGCTGTCCACCTAATACAGGCTCCCAGCCAGTGATTTCAGTATTTTCTTCAAGATCATCAAATGGATCTATAAAATCCATATTCTGATATTAGTTATCCCACTTGGTTAAAACCAATTCAATAGATCCATCATTTTTATTTTTTTGTTCAACGATTTGATATCCATCCTCATTAGTTTTTGAAATAATTGTATGGTAAGCATACATCTGAGTGACTTTAGAAATAAATCTTTCTACTGGGATTTCAAATTTCCAAAGATCAAGGTCAGTAACTAATTCATAAGCATTTGAATTATTGTCCCATTTAAATCCAACTTTAGTGTCGCCAGGTAAATTCATGCTTATATCAACCGCTGTAAACTTCCCTCTGTAACCTTTTACAAACTTTTCTTCTTGATTGATGGAATAACCGAGGTTGTTTAAGGCCTTAATTAATGGCTCTGATTCTTTAAGCTGGGTTTTGATTGTACTAAAATGTGACATTAGATTCAGTGTTTAATTGTTTTAAGTTTTCATTTTCATTTGAGATGAAAGCATCAGATGTTTTATTCTTGATTGTTACCTTACCAAGAGCATCTTCGAGATTTTTTGTAGCTTCATTGCATGAATTACCAGTAAATCCCTCAACAGTCTCTTCAACTCTTCCGTCTTGATGAATTTTGAATCTCAATGTTTTTTGAGGCATTAAATTCAAGTACTAAGTACTTTTACTTTATACAGAATAACGAAAATATTTTGTTTCAGTTGGTACAAGTTAATTAATTTTAATTTTTATATTGAATAACGGATAAAAATAATTTTTTTTCAGGTTTTTTTAAGAAAAAATTTAGAGGTTTAATTATAAAAACCTTGCATTCCCATAGAATCCAAGGCAGTTTTTGCCTCTTCCATAACAGAGGGTTCTTTATCAAAAAGAGCTATCTTGGTACATTCATCAATGAAACTTTCTTGAAATGAATTATTCAAATTTTCATACAATCTACACAATGACCAAATACAGTTACTTCTAACGCCAGATTCATTATCAATCTTTAAGCTTATCAAAAGTTGTTCTGCTGCTAATTGAGCGTTTTCCACAGATACATTTCCAATTTCCGCTAGAGAACTAGATGACCATAACCTTACTGCAGCCACATCATTTTTTAAAGCATTAATTAATGGCTCTAAAACGATTTGATTGTCATAATTGGCTAAGCTCCATGCAGTCGCTCTTCTAACGTAAGCATTGTCATCAGTTTTCAGAAGATTGACAAGTTTCTGGACTGCAGCTGGACAAGGATTTCGACCTAGTGCATATACAGCACTCATTCTTTCAACTGGGCAAGGTTGATCTAGTAATGGTAACAAAAGTGGGAAAGATCTCTGATCTCTATATTCGCAAAATATCCTTAAGCCTTGTATTCTTTCTTCTTTATTGCCTTTAAGCATTTTTAAGGCTTCATTACATTCTTGAGTTATATTTAAACTTTTTGAGAAGGCATCCTCATCAATCTGTTCTAAAGGATCTATTTCAATTTCTAAGGCCAATTCTCTAGCTAGAATATCTGGATCAACTGCGATTTCGGCCAAGCTTTCTTTATTAGGATCATTATTTTTTGTCATTTCAGAAACTAGAAATATTAAGACAAAGGAGCAGGGGACATCATATCTCCTGGTAACCATATTCTTGCGCTAACAGCAAAAAAGGCAATCACGAACAGTGCGACTATGGCGAAAGGTAAAATTTTTGTCTTTATAAAACCCAAAGATTCGATATCAATTAAAACAATAATAACCCTTTTAAGAGACTTTTAAAAATTATTTTTAGATACTATTATTTAGTTTTGCATTTTGTCTTAACTGCCCACATGCAGCATTTTTGTCCAATCCTCTGCTTTTTCGAAAGCTAACAGCGATACCACTTTTATACAGTCTAGATTGAAATAATTGAAGCTTTTTCATAGAAGCTCGTTTAAATTCAACCTCATCAATCTGGTTATATTGTATTAAATTTACGTGGCATTGAAAACCTTTTAGCAAACTAACCAATTCATCAGCATGTTCTAATTTATCATTAACGCCACTAAGCATTAAATATTCAAAACTTACCCTTCGGCCAGTATCTCTAACAAATTGCCTACAATCTTCAATTATATTTTTGATATTATAATTTTTCGCACTTGGGATTATCAATTCTCTAATTTTTTGGTTTGATGCATGTAGGCTGATCGCTAATGTAAATTGACACTTACCTAAAATTTGGAAAGACTTTTCTGATAATTTTTTTATCATTTTTGGGACGGCAACAGTGCTTACAGTAATCTTTCTCTGACTAATCTGAAAATCATCATTTATAGATCTAATTGATAAAAGCAATTCATCAATATTCAACAAGGGCTCACCCATACCCATGAAAACAATATTAGTCACTTTTTTATTCATTTCATTTTCAATAAATAAAATTTGATCTAATATTTCACCTGCCATCAACGATCTCTTTAAACCCTCCTTCCCAGTTGCACAAAATTTGCAGTCCATAGGACATCCAACTTGACTCGAAAGACATGCAGTAAGTCTTTTTTCAGTTGGTATACCCACACACTCAATACTTTCATTGTCGTTTGTAGAAAGTAGTAACTTTAAAGTACCATCGTTAGCTAAAGTTTTTTCTTGAAAACTAAGTTCGTTTACTTTAAAACCATCATTCTTTAATCTTTTTCTAAAATCTAGAGGTAATATTTCTATCTGGTCAATATTTTTATTTTTATTTTTATAGTTATAAATCCAATTATAAATTTGGCGACCTCTAAAAGCAGCCTGCCCATAATTCAAAGCTACATTTTCTAAATCTTTAATACTACTTCCTAAAAGATTTTTCAAATTATATGTTTAGTTCAATTCTATTATCACCATAACAGCAAACCATGTTTTAGAAAAAATTCTGTAAGGATTAGCGCAATAAATCCAATCATGGCTAATCTTCCATTTAGTCTTTCATTATAAAAATGAAAACCATAGCGAGGTAATTTTCTTTTGGGTACAATTTCAGGCTTAATCATTACTTAAAACAAAGATATATTCTAGTAGGTAAATCTAATAATAGATAATATTTATTCATCCGAAAGGAGACCCTCCTCCTGTAATCCCTCCAATGCGGCGGGATCTGGTAATTGATCTTCAGAAAATTGATTTTCAGCACTAGGTCTTGCAAAAGCAGCAAAATTACTGGAAGAAGGATCAATTCCATGACGATTTCTAGTGGTCTCCAAGTCTTCATCACTTGGGTCATCAAGTATTGCGGTAGAACTAACGGAAGGTGTTTGTGGCATATCAACTGTGTAATCCGGCCTTAAGTTCTGTGCTCTTCTATACCCACCAGATTCTTCCGCTAAAATATCAGGATGAGGTCCAGCTTCTGATGCTAGTTCTTCCACAAATCCGCTAAATCCAGTACCTGCAGGTATTAGTCGACCAATAATAACATTTTCTTTTAGACCTCTTAACCAATCAGATTTACCTTCAATAGCGGCTTCTGTGAGAACCCTTGTAGTTTCTTGGAATGAAGCTGCCGAGATGAAGCTATCAGTATTTAAGGACGCTTTCGTTATGCCCAGCAAAACAGGAGTAAATTCTGCCGGTGCGCCTCCAGTAATTGACATGGCTTGATTTGTATCTTCTACTTGGCGCAATTCAATGAGTTCGCCAGGCAAGAGAGTAGTGTCACCTGCATCCTCTATTCGGACTTTACTTGTCATTTGTCTGACAATAACCTCAATATGCTTGTCATCGATTGCGACACCTTGAGATTTATACACGTTTTGGACTTCATTTACCATGCTTCTTTGAAGTTTTGATATAGATTCTCTCGCAGCATCAAGTAAGGGTTTTTGATCTTTTAAATCGTTGAAATAACAATCTAATAATTCATGCGGATTAATTGGACCATCAGTTAGAACCTCTCCACCTGTAACTTGTTGCCCATCACTAACCATTATATTTTTTCCAATTAATAGTTGATACTCGTTGATAAAATCATCTTCTTCAATAACCGATAAAGAAACTGAGTCTTCATCATTACCTTTTTTAATCTGGACAGTACCAGATTTCTTGCATAAAATTGCTGCATCTCTAGGTCTCCTAGCTTCTAATAACTCTTCAATTCGAGGTAATCCTTGGACAATATCTCCAGTTTTCTGCCTCTCAAAAACAAGTAGAGCTAAACCATCTCCCCTTAGTACTAAATCTCCATCTTTAACATGTAAAACTGAATCGGGAGAAACCATATAAGGTCTACCAAGTCTTAGGGTTACTGAACTATTAGATATTTCTTCTATCTCTCCACAAGAAGTAGATTTTTCTGATTTACTAATAAAATCACCATCAACGACGCGATCACCAACTTTAACAACTGCTTTACTACTGATTTTAATTTGAATCTTATCTTCTTCTCTTTCAACAATTAATCTTCTAATAGGCTCATCGTCAACGACGTTTGGTAATTGCACCAATCCCTGCTCTTTACAAAGAATTTGAGTAGTAGCTATTACATCTCCCGCTTTCACAGTCTGATTATTCTGGACTTGTAATTCTGTATGAGTTGAGCCATGACTAGAGTCAGACATAGTATCTCTTCTTACTAGAATAGATTCTAATATCACTAAATTTAATCTATTAATTGAAGGATCATTTTTATCTTGAATCGACTCAACATCAATAGTCATTTGAGGAGTGGCATTAAAGCTTTCAATACTTAAATGTGTTCTAAGCAATTCAACTCCCTCAACTGATTTTATTAATTCACCATCTTTATAAGTAAGCCTTTGGATTGCTTTTAAGCCTAAAGAGGGTCCTTTTTCCTGCTTGACATGAGATAGTTCAGGTAAATCTGCTTGATCTGGAATCGTAAATTCTTCAACAGTTCTTAATAATAAACCTCTACATTTGGATGTTTCTAATTTCTGAACAAATAAAATTTCTTTATTATCAATACCATCCATAATCTTTTCGCCAGGATTAACCAGACTGCCTTCTTCTGTAAATTTATTCAGAACTTCTTCATTATCGCACTCATGAAAAGTTCCATTTCTTACAGTTATTTCGCGAAGAATATCATTTTTTTGAGTAACAGTAACGATTCCTGATGTTTGACTAAAAATATCTTTTACTACTTCAGTTCCTGCTTCGATCCATTTCATATCTTCGATCATTAGAAGAGATATATCTTTATTAATTTCATGTGTCTCTTGTGGAATCCAAAGTAAGGTTCCTCCTTGACTAACTTCAAAACCATTTTTAGATGATCTTGCTTTTTTCACACTTAATCCTGGTGAGTATTTTACTAACCCACCAGTTTTTGTACGAAATCTTTCATCAGTTAGATCTGCGATAACCTGACCATTGCTTAATTTACTACCCGGAGAAGTATTCAAGCGATAAGAGGTACCATTACTAGATTCCAAATGATAAATCTGGCCTGAGTGCGTAGATTCATCAACTAATTTATAGTTACTTACAGACATGGCAGTAGTAACAATTTGCACTTCCCTTGAGTCTCCTACTGAATCTCTTAACCTCACTTGTCCGCCAAATTCGCTTGATTGACTTGCCTCTGCTAAAACAGTTCCATCATCAACTGATTCTCCAGATGAAACAACTGGTCTTGCATTAGGTGGCAAATTATAAACATCTCCAGCAAGCACCCATAACCTACCTAATCTTTGAGCCTTTAGAGTAATATTTCCCTGCCTATCAGTAACTTCCTTTGGTTGAATAACCTTGTCATACCTTACTTGACCAGCTAAATCGCAAATAACGTCCTTCGTTGCTTTTTCAACACTCTTTTTCACGGCTCCAGCTGTGATCTGAGCAACTGTTATATCAGAATTTATTTCTTCACCATCATCAACGAATAAGAGCGATCCACTCGAAACTTCAATTTTTTGAGATTTATTAGAATTATTTCCTTTAGGAACTATTTTTAATATGAAGTCAACTTCTGCTTGTTTAGCTTCTACGCCATGAGGAGTTCTATAACCTCTAACCTTTGCTTTTGAACTAAATTCAACTATTCCAGAAATCTTTGATCTCACAACTCCACTTTCAGCAGTAGAAACACCTCCAGTATGGAAAGTTCTCATTGTCAATTGAGTTCCTGGTTCTCCAATAGATTGAGCAGCAATTATTCCAACTGCTTCACCTAAGTCAACTAGATGATTATGAGCCAAAGCCCATCCATAACACCTTCTACAAACAGATCTATTCGCCTCACATGTTAGTGGAGATCTTATTTTTACTTTCGTTATAGAAGCTATCTCAATTTTTCTTGATAATGACTGATCTATTGCTGTGTTCTGAGGAATAATCAAGTTATCCTCTGAATCTATGATATCCTCAGCAGTGAGTCTGCCAAGAAGCCTTGCTCCAAATTTGCCATCTTCAGACTCAACAACTATTGATCGATCTGTTCCACAATCCTCCTCTCGAACAATTACATCTTGAGCAACATCAACTAATCTTCGAGTTAGGTAGCCAGAATCTGCAGTTCTTAATGCAGTATCAACCAATCCTTTCCTTGCTCCATAAGAAGAAATTACATATTCAGTAACAGTAAGTCCTTCTCTAAAGTTAGTTCTTATAGGCAGGTCAATAATTTCTCCTTGAGGATTAGCCATCAAACCTCTCATACCAACAAGTTGTCTAACCTGAGACATGTTACCCCTTGCTCCTGAATTGGCCATCATCCAAACAGAATTTAAAGGATCATTTTGATTAAAATTATTTTTAACAGCATCTACCAATCTCTCATTTGTTTCAGTCCAAGTATCAATAACTTTTGTGTGCCTCTCAACTTCTGTAATTTCTCCTAGTCGATAACATTCTTCTGTAGCAGATATTTGCTCTTCAGCTTGACCTATTAAATCTTGTTTAGCTTCAGGGACCTTTAAGTCATCTACTGAGATAGAAACAGCAGCTTGGGTAGCATATTTAAATCCTAAGTCCTTTAAATTATCAGCCATGGCTGCAGTTATTGCAGTACCATGTGTTTTATATGCCCAAGAAACTAAGTTTTTCAAGGCTTTCTTATCAACGACCTTATTCTTAAATGATGGTGGTGTTTTAGCTAATTCAGGCATTGTAACTGGATTATTCTTTTTTGTATTTTTAGTAGTTTTACGTACTCTTGAATTTTTTTTTGGTTTAGATGATGTCATGATTTTTAAAGAAATGAAAAATAGTTATTAAAGATTAAGTTTTAGATACGGAATCAATGATGGTATAGTTCATCACTACTCTCCCTACAGTTGTTAAAACAAATCTACTTATTAAATTATTTTGTGAATCAAATCTATCTCTTCTTAAATTCCAGGTTTCTAATCTTGAACCATCTTCGAGTTCTTCAGTTTTTTGAGGTTCACTCATTTCGTCTTCATCTTCAACTTCCCCATTAAATCTAACCCATATCCATTCATGTAAGCTAAGTCTTTTATCTTCAAAAGCAAAAATAACATCCTCTAGTGAAGCAAAAGTCGTTTTATTTTCTCCAAAATTCGGTTTATTATAATTAGGTTGCAAAGCCGTAAGGTAATAAGATCCTAAAACCATGTCTTGGGATGGAGTAACAATTGGTTCTCCAGTAGCAGGAGAAAGAATATTATTACTTGCCAACATGAGCATTCGAGCTTCAGTTTGTGCCTCTAAAGCTAAAGGAACATGAACTGCCATTTGATCTCCATCAAAGTCAGCATTGAATGCAGGACATACTAGAGGATGAAGTTGTATTGCTCTTCCTCCAACTAATTTTGGTTCGAAAGCTTGAATTCCTAGCCTATGCAGAGTGGGGGCTCTATTTAGAAGAATTGGGTGGCCCTCAATAACTTCTTGAAGTACTTGCATAACTTCATCATCAGCTTTTTGTATTAATTTTTTCGCAGCTTTAATGTTATTCACAATATTTTGGCGTATTAATCTATGAATTACAAAAGGTTGGAAGAGCTCAATAGCCATTTCTTTTGGCAGGCCACACTGGTGCATTTTTAATTTGGGGCCAACAACTATTACAGATCTACCTGAATAATCAACACGCTTTCCTAAAAGATTCTGTCTAAATCTTCCTTGTTTACCCTCGATAATATCACTAAGAGACTTAAGCGCTCGATTATTTGCTCCAACAACAGTTCTTCCCCTCCTTCCATTATCTATGAGAGCGTCAACTGCCTCCTGAAGCATCCTTTTTTCATTTCTTACAATGATCTCAGGAGCTAAAATTTCTTGAAGCCTTGCTAATCGATTATTCCTATTTATTACTCTTCTATAAAGATCGTTTAAATCTGAAGTAGCAAATCTTCCCCCATCAAGCTGGACCATAGGTCTAAGATCTGGAGGTATAACTGGAATTGCATCTAGAACCATCCATTCTGGTTTTGCATTAGTCGCAATGAAGTTATCTATAACTCTTATCCTTTTTATAAGTTTTGCTCTTTTTTGTCCCTTACTATTTGTGATTTCTTCTCTCAACTCTTCAGCAATCTGATTTAAATCTAAGTCTTCAAGTAATTGCTTAAGGGCCTCTGCACCAATTCCAACAAAAGGTTCATTTTCAATAGTTGAGTCTTCAGCATAGATTTCATCTTCAATTTCCAGCCATTCATCCTCAGTTAATAATTGCTTATATTTAAGTTCTTTATGATCACCAGGGTCCAGTACCACATAACAGTTGAAATAAACTATTTGTTCTACATCTCTTAAAGGAATATCTAAAAGAATTGCAACATAACTAGGAATACCCTTCAAATACCAAACATGGGAAACTGGCGCTGCAAGTTTAATATATCCCATCCTATGTCTTCTGACTCTACTTTCAGTTACCTCAACTCCACATCTCTCACATACAATACCTCTATGTCTTACCCTTTTATACTTACCACAATGACATTCCCAGTCTTTAGAGGGCCCAAAAATTTTTTCACAAAACAATCCATCCATTTCAGGTTTAAGTGTTCTGTAATTAATAGTTTCAGGTTTCGTAACTTCACCAACGACTTGTCCATTAGGTAAAGTCCTCTGTCCCCAATCCATTATTCTTTGTGGAGAAGCTATTGAAATCTTGACGTAATCGAAGTGATTTTCAGTTCTTAAGTTGCTGTTAGTCATTTTTGGGAAATTAAATTAAAAGTTTTTAATTGAGTATCTAATCTTCCTCATATTCAGAGGTTCCTAGAGATTCATACGTTGGTCTCGATGGAGTATTCCTTCTCGGATTTATATCTTGCATTAAATCTACTTCTTTTCCTTCATCTGTATACACCCCAATATCAAGACCTAGAGACTGTAATTCCCTCATAAGAACTTTAAATGACTCAGGAGTTCCAGGCCTAGGAATTGGTTTTCCTTTTACTATGGCATTTAGAGCTTCATTTCTACCTTGCATATCATCAGATTTTACTGTTAATAATTCTTGGAGAGTATAGGCTGCGCCATAAGCCTCAAGAGCCCAAACTTCCATTTCTCCAAGCCTTTGCCCACCCTGCTGAGCTTTACCACCTAATGGTTGTTGTGTAACCAAAGAATAAGGACCAGTAGATCTAGCATGAATTTTGTCGTCCACCAAATGAACTAACTTTAGAAAGTGAGAGTATCCAACTGCAACTGGCTGATCGAAGGGTTCTCCAGT
Source organism: Prochlorococcus marinus CUG1433 (assembly GCA_017644425.1). Taxonomy (NCBI): domain Bacteria; kingdom Bacillati; phylum Cyanobacteriota; class Cyanophyceae; order Synechococcales; family Prochlorococcaceae; genus Prochlorococcus; species Prochlorococcus marinus. Next base: position 1,169,134 of record JAEPLN010000001.1, on the reverse strand, counting down.
TCTTCCATCTTTAAGTAATAACTTTCCAGGGTCTTCAGGGTTGTAAACCCATGCTTTGCCTGGCTGTTTTGAAGCCTCTTCTAAAAATGCTTGAACTGTCTGATGTGATTTTTCAGCACCATACATTTCATCAAATGGGACAACTTTAACCCTGCAATTTAAGTTTGAGGCTGCCCAGCCCATCAATAATTCAAAAACTTGACCTACGTTCATCCTGCTAGGCACTCCTAATGGATTAAGAACTATGTCTACAGGAGTTCCATCAGGCAGATAAGGCATATCTTCCCTAGGTAGGATTCTGCTAATAATTCCCTTGTTACCATGCCTTCCTGCCATTTTATCGCCAACTTGAATTTTCCTCCTTTGGGCTACATAAACTCTGACAACCATGTTGGCTCCTGGAGGTAATTCATCACCTTGTTCTCGAGTGTAGATACGAACATCTAAAACTCTTCCCTTTTCAGTCTTAGGAACCCTAAGAGAGTTATCTCTGACATCTCTAGCCTTCTCACCAAAAATGGCTCTCAAAAGTTTTTCTTCAGGAGGTTGATCTGATTCTCCTTTTGGAGTAACTTTTCCAACAAGAATATCTCCACTTTCCACAAAAGCACCAATCCTAATTATTCCCATTTCATCAAGATTATTTAAGCTTTCCTCAGAAATATTCGGAATCTCTCTTGTAATTTCTTCAGGCCCTAATTTTGTTTGTCTTGCTTCTATTTCATATTTTTCGATATGCACTGATGTATATAAATCATCAGTTACCATCCTCTCGCTTACCAATATTGCGTCTTCATAGTTGTAGCCTTCCCATGGCATATATGCAATTAATACATTCTGACCCAGTGCTATTTCTCCTCCTTCACATGCGGATCCGTCAGCTAAAACTTGTCCAGATATAACTTGATCGCCAATATTGACGATAGGTCTTTGGTTTAAGCAAGTATCTTGGTTGGATCTCTGATACTTTTGAAGATAATGAAAATGTTCAATACCGTCCTTATCTTTAACGACAATTTCATTAGCATCTACATAAGAAATAGTTCCATTAACTTTTGTTATTGGGACCATCCCCGAGTCTCTAGCAACTTGAGATTCTAAACCTGTGCCAACTAATGGACGTTCTGGCCTGAGCAAAGGAACTGCTTGGCGTTGCATATTCGAACCCATAAGAGCTCTGTTTGCATCATCATGTTCCAAAAAAGGAATTAATGAAGTTGCAACTGAAATCACTTGAACAGGGGACAGCTGAACATAATCAACTTGCTGAGGAGGTACTTTTTCAAAATCTTGTCGATATCTCACAGGTATTAGATTTGCGAGTATATTCCCTTCCTTATCAGTTGCAACATCTCCTGGGGCTACTCTGCACTCATCTTCTAAATCAGCAGAAAGATAAACAGGACTACCTTCTTTATTAACTTTACCGTTTTTAACTTCCCAAAAAGGAGTTTCAATAAAACCATACTCATTTACCCTTGCGTGGGTAGCTAAGGAATTTATGAGACCCGCATTAGGACCTTCAGGTGTTTCAATCGGACATAATCTTCCATAATGTGAAGGATGAATATCTCTAACAGCAAAGCCTGCTCTCTCTCGGGTTAGACCACCTGGACCTAAAGCGGAAATTCTTCTTTTATGTGTTAATTCAGCCAGGGGATTTGTTTGATCCATAAATTGGCTTAATTGGCTAGAGCCAAAAAATTCTTTTATAGCAGCAACCAAAGGTTTAGGATTGACTAATTGAGCTGGTGTAAGAGAATCTGTTTCTCCAACTGTCATTCTTTCTTTAATAATTCTCTCTAAACGGTTAAGACCAACCCTTACTTGGTTCTGCAGAAGTTCTCCAACTGATCTAACTCTTCGGTTACCAAGATGATCAATATCATCCAAACTTGCACCACCAATATCCAACTCTAGGTTAATTAGATAATCAATGGTGGAAAGGACATCCTCATGGGTTAGTGTTCTTACATCATCTGGAACAGTCAGCCTTAATTTTTTATTTATTTTGTATCTACCAACTCGGCCCAAATCATATCTTTTAGGATCAAAAAATCTACTGTGTAATAACTGTTGTCCTCCAGAAACAGATGGTGGTTCACCTGGACGGAGTTTTTTATAGAGCTCAAGTAATGCTTGATCTTCTGAATTTATACCCTCGTCATTGGCTGACTCAATTGAGGCTTGATAAAACTCAGGATGCCTAAGTTTATCAACTACATCATTATCAGAAAGTCCCATAGCTCTCATAAGAACATGGGCATTAATTTTTCTAGTTTTATCAACTCTTACATAAAGTAAATTATTCTTATCAGTCTCAAATTTTAACCATGCCCCTCTATTCGGAATAACGCTTGCGTTATAAGTTCTGCGACCATTTTTATCCTGTTCATCCTTGAAATATACTCCTGGACTTCGAACAATTTGATTAACTATTACTCTCTCGGCACCATTAATAATGAAAGTTCCTCTTTCTGTCATCAAAGGTAATTCACCAATAAATACTTCTTGTTCTTTTATTTCACCAGTTTCTTTATTAATCAATCTGCAAGTTACATACATCTGTGAAGCAAATGTTGCATCCCTCCTTTTTGCCTCCTCAACATCATGCCTAGGTCTTTTTAACCTATACTCTTCACCAATAAAATGTAATTCTAATTTACCTGTGTAATCAGAAATAGGAGAGAAGTTTTGTAATTCTTCTATTAAACCCTTTTCCAAAAACCATTTAAAGCTTGCTCTTTGTACTTCAACTAAATCTGGTAGATAAGTAGCTGTTTTTGCTACCTGTAAAGCGCTACTGCTCATCCAAGAAAACCTGAGATTATGTGAGATTTACTATTTACTTTTAATCTACTCAATTTTTGATTGTTTAACTTCTCTTTGTAATTTGAAATCAAGTATTAAGTTTCGATTTTAACAAAAATCAATTTAATAATAAGCTACAAAGTTAATCTGAATGGCCCAAAACCATAGTATTTAAAAGTTAAAACTAAAAATTAAGAAAAATTTCCAGTAATTCCTAATACTAGCAGCTGCTACGCCTACTTAACAAGTCAAATTTAAACAAATCTTCAGCATTCTTGGTTGACTCATTTGCAATAGTATTTAAATCAGTGGATCTTAAATCCGCCATAAATTTAGCAACATTCACAACAAATGAAGGTTCATTTCTTTTGCCTCTATGGGGAACAGGAGCCAAAAAGGGTGCATCAGTTTCAATTAAGTATCTATCCTTCGGAACTATTTTGGCACACTCATGAATTTCATATGCTTTTGGGAAAGTTACTATTCCACTAAAACTAATAAAAAAGCCAAGATCCAAGAATTGCCTCATTTCTTCTGGTGTTCCTGTCCAACAATGAAGTACACCATTGGGACATTTCCCTTTTTTTGAGAGGTTTTTGCATATCTTAATCATTTCATTCGCAGCATCTCTGCAGTGAATGATTACAGGCAATTCAAGATCATAAGCTAACTCCATTTGAGGGAGAAGCGCATCAATTTGCTGATTTTTATTTTCATTTTTAAAAAAATCTAATCCAAGTTCACCAATAGCTACGACTCTTGTGTCTTCTTGTGCCGATCTTTTTAAAAGAGATTTAGAGCTTAACTCCCATTTTTGTGATTCTAAAGGATGCAATCCCACTGAATAGTAAATTTCATCATATTGGTCGGAAATTTTTTTCAACTTTGGAATTTCTTTTAATTCACAACAAGCATGAACTAATTTTTTTACACCTGTTGAACGCAATCTTAGGACAACATCTTCAAGATCTTTCTCAAAATTTTCAAATATTAAATGACAGTGCGAGTCTATGAGGTCAATTTCACTCATAATTGATTATCTACCTTTTTACTTTGAGGTAAGAGTAGTTTTTACCAAATTATTTATTTTAGATTTCTTGTTAGCCCCGTTATTCTTGTGAAGAACATTTTTTTTAACAGCTTTATCAATTAAACTAAAAGCTTTATTAAGACTTGTTTTTACCAGAATTTCATTGTCATTATTAGGGTTCTTTTTATATTTTTCGCAATTCTCTAGGGTTTTTTTAGTCAAAGTTCGAACTGTGGATTTATATGATTTGTTTATTAAACGATTCCTTTCAGCAATTTGTATTCTCTTTTTTGCAGATTTGTTATTGGCCACAGATAGTAAGTAAATTTAAGATTTCTATCATAACAAATAGATAGACTTTAAATCAATAATATATAATTTAGGAGGAATTATATTAAGTCTGTTGCCTTTTAATTTGAAAAATTAAGAATATGAAGATCATAAATAATCAAAAAGAAGGCATACAAGAATTAAAAAGGATCTCTAATCGAACAAATTCCGAAAACAATGACAAAATAAATTCGATTGTAGAAAAAATTCTTCAAGACGTAAAAATTTCTGGAGATATTGCAGTTGAAAAATATACAAAAAAATTTGATGGTTTCAATCCTGACCCTATGCAAGTGAGTCTAGATGACTTAAAAAATGCATGGGATGAAATTGATTGCAATTTAAAGCGCTCACTTGAAGTGGCACATAAAAGAATTAAACAATTCCATGAAAGAGAAATTCCAACATCTTTTACTATAAAAGGGATACATGGCGATACAGTTCAAAGGAGATGGAGACCAGTGCGAAATGCAGGTATTTATATCCCTGGAGGAAGAGCTTCTTATCCAAGTACTGTATTAATGAATGCAATACCTGCAAAGGTAGCAGGAGTAGAACAAACCATAATGGTTTCTCCTGGAAATAAAGAAGGAAAAATAAATAAAACTGTTTTAGCTGCAGCTCACTTATGCGGAATCAAAAAAGTTTTTAGAATTGGAGGAGCTCAAGCAATTGGTGCCTTAGCATTTGGCACACGTCAAATAAATAAAGTTGATGTTATTACAGGTCCTGGGAATATCTATGTAACTACTGCCAAAAAACTTATTTATGGCTCTACAGGTATTGATTCTTTAGCTGGTCCAAGTGAAATATTGATCATTGCAGATCAATCAGCTCAAAGTACTCATATAGCATCTGATCTACTAGCACAAGCAGAACATGATCCTTTGGCATCTTCAATACTTTTAACTACATCTAAGAAGCAAGCGAAAGAAGTTTTAGAGGAAGTTTATAAAAAAATAAATGATCATCCAAGAAAAGAAATTTGCAAGCAATCGATAAAAAATTGGGGATTAATTGTTGTTTGCGAGAATTATGAATCATGTATTGAACTAAGCAATAAATTTGCTCCAGAACACTTAGAAATTTTAGCTCTAGATCCAAAAAAAATTCTTGAGGGGATAGAGAATGCAGGAGCTATATTTTTAGGTAAATGGACGCCAGAAGCTGTGGGCGATTATCTTGCTGGACCAAACCATACTTTACCTACATCAGGAAATTCTAGATTTAGCGGCTCTCTAGGAGTCGAAACTTTTATGAAAAACACTTCAATAATAGAATTTAATAAGGAAAGTTTAAAAATCAATAGTATTGATATCATTAATCTAGCCGAAAGTGAAGGTTTACATAGCCACGCTAATTCTGTAAAGATAAGATTTGAAGATTAGGAAATTTTTGAGGGAGAATAGACAACTGGAATATTGTTCTCAACTTTTCCAACAAGTACTTTATCTGTTAAATCAACGAACAATCCGTTCTCTAGTACTCCTGGGATATTATTTATACGCATTTCAATATCTTTTGGATTACTAATACCATGATCAAACAATATATCGAGGATTAGGTTTCCTTGGTCAGTGACAACTGGGCCAGCTTTTTTAGTAGCCATCCTTAAGGAGGATCTAGCATTCATTTTAGAAATTTCATTCTGAACTTGCTTCCAAGCATTTGGAAGGACCTCTACAGGCAAAGGAAAGGATTTATTTAAGTTTTGTACGAGTTTAGTTTCGTCAACAACAATCAACAATTGATTAGCTTTATGTGCCACTAACTTTTCTCTGACATGACATGCTCCACCTCCTTTTATTAGTTGAAATCCTGGATCAACCTCATCTGCTCCATCAATAGCTAAATCTATTTGAGAAACAGATGCTAAATCGATAAGCGGAATATCGAGTTCTAGAGCTAAAACTTCTGATTGAAATGAAGTTGCAACTCCACTAATATTTTGGAGTTTTCCAGAACGTATTTCATTAGCAAGGCTTTTTATCATGAGCGCGGCAGTAGATCCAGATCCTAATCCAAGAATCATGCCACTTTTTACTTCTTTAATAGCTGCCTCAGCAACTATTTTTTTCATTTGAGTTTGTGAATCCAAAGCTTTTATTTTCTAAGTTTATAGATTATTAAATTTCAATGGGTGATTTATGTCAAACCTGGCAGAGGCTCTGGTTTGATATTTATTTGTATTTCTTTATTATCCCTTAGAATATTTAAGAGAAATACTTTGCCTATCTGAGCTTTTTCTACTTCATCTAGCAAAGTTTTAGGTTCTTCAATAGAAATATTTTCAGTTGCTATAACTAAATCACCTCTTCTTAAACCAGCTTTTTCTGCTGGACTATTAGGTATAACTGATTGAACTAAAGCTCCATTTCTTTCAGGCAATTGAACCAATGAATTGGGGTCTTGATTATGTTCTTTAGCAATTCTAGGATTCAAAGAAATCAGTTGGACGCCTAAATATGGATGAATGACTTCTCCATTTTTAAGAAGCTGATCAGAAACGCTTTTAGCAAGGTTAATAGGTATTGCGAAACCTAAGCCTGCTCCAGGTCCGCTTCTTACTAATGTATTTATTCCTATGACCTCTCCACTAGCATTAATGAGTGGCCCTCCAGAATTTCCTGGATTTATTGCCGCATCAGTCTGAATAAGATCTAGTCTCTTATCTGAAAACCCAAGACTATTAATATCCCTATGTAAACTACTTACAATACCTAAAGTAACTGTTTTTTCTAGACCATATGGAGTTCCTAGGGCTATCGCCCAATCTCCAACTTCGAGATCCTCAGAATTTCCAAGAGGGGCAAAACTAGAATATGTAGATTCCTCAATTTTTACTAAAGCTAAGTCAGTTACTACATCTGTTCCCAAAACTTGTCCATCACAAATAGTTCCATCAGCCAAAGTTACTGAAACATCATCAACTTTCTCTACGACATGAGCGTTTGTTAGAACCAATCCACTTTCATTAATTATTACTCCAGAGCCTTGGCCTCTTTCTCGCTCAGGTATAAGTCCTTGGTCCCCAAGCAAGTCTCTCAATAAAGGGTCAAGTAACGTTGGATCAAATTGTTGCCTTTCTACCAATCGCTCAGTGTCTATTTTTACAACCGCAGGACCAACATTTTTAACAGCAGATGATACGAAATTGTGGCTTTCAAAAGAGGTTAAAGCTAAAACTTGAGCTTTTTGAGAAAAATTAACTAAACAAAAACAAATTACAATGAATATTAGGATTAAATTTAAAAATTTAATCTTGAAGAACTTCATTTTTATCAGCTTTATTACTTATTTAGTAAATCTAATTGAAGAAATATATTATTGTAGTTTTTTTGTTTACATCAATAAAAAAATACAAATTTTTGAATTTTTTTATAGAAAAAACTTTTTTATATGTGAAAATTATCCTATCTGAACATATAAATAAATTTGGATAAAGAAAACAAAAGTAAATTAGAAAATCTATTAAAAAAGGTTGCCTATGTGAGGGAATTAGAAATCTGTAGTTTAAATATAAAAACGAATCATAATCCAATTGTTATAGAAATTACTATAAAAAAAACTAATGGCAATGATATTTCACTTGATGATTGTGCCCTATTTAACACTCCTGTATCTGAAGAGATAGAAAATTCAAATCTTTTAAATTGTTCATATGTGTTAGAAATTAGTAGTCAAGGGGTCAGTGATGAATTAACCTCAGAAAGAGACTTCAAAACTTTTAAGGGTTTTCCAGTTAATGTTGAGTTAAACCAGAAGAATTCAAAAATAAAACTTCTGCAAGGTTTACTTTATGAAAAGTCTAAAGAGTATTTAGCCATTAACATAAAAGGTAAAATAAAGAAAATACCTTTTGATGAAGTACTAAAGATTAGTCTTTGTACATTAAAAGATTAATTATTTTCAACCATTATTCATTTCCCATCATAGATGGCATTAGTTATTCTCCCAGGTTTAAACAATCTCATTGAAGATATTAGTGAGGAAAAAAAGTTGCCTCCTAACATCGTCGAAGCCGCTTTACGCGAAGCTTTACTGAAAGGATACGAAAAATATCGAAGAACTTTTTACATTGGAGTTAATGAAGATCCATTTGATGAGGAGTACTTTAACAATTTTGATGTTGGATTAGATCTTGAAGAAGAAGGCTATAGAATCTTATCGAGTAAGATAATTGTAGAAGAAGTTGAGAGCGAAGATCATCAAATATCTCTTGTAGAAGTTAAACAAGTCGCTGATGATGCTCAAATAGGAGACACAGTTGTTTTAGATGTTACCCCAGAGAAAGAAGATTTTGGGCGAATGGCTGCTTCAACAACAAAACAAGTTCTAGCTCAAAAATTAAGGGATCAACAAAGAAAAATGATCCAGGAAGAATTTGCAGATTTGGAAGACCCTGTTTTAACTGCAAGAGTTATAAGATTTGAGAGACAATCAGTAATTATGGGAGTTAGTTCGGGTATAGGCAGACCTGAAGTAGAAGCAGAACTTCCAAAGAGAGACCAATTACCAAATGATAATTACAGAGCAAATGCTACTTTTAAAGTATTTTTGAAAGAAGTTAGCGAAATAGCCAGAAAAGGGCCGCAACTTTTTGTAAGTAGAGCAAATGCTGGCTTGGTGGTCTATTTATTTGAGAATGAAGTACCAGAAATTCAAGAAGGTACAGTAAAAATTGTTGCTGTTTCAAGAGAAGCAAATCCTCCTTCAAGAGCTGTAGGACCAAGAACCAAAGTAGCTGTTGATAGCGTCGAACAAGAGGTAGACCCTGTGGGTGCCTGCATTGGAGCTAGAGGCGCAAGAATTCAACAAGTAGTGAATGAATTAAGAGGAGAGAAAATTGATGTTATTAAATGGTCATCTGATCCCATACAGTATATTTTAAATTCCTTAAGTCCTGCCAAAGTAGATTTAGTAAGGCTAGTTGACCCAGAAGGGCAACATGCGCACGTACTAGTTCCCCCTGATCAATTAAGTCTAGCAATAGGTAGAGAAGGTCAAAATGTAAGACTTGCCGCAAGATTAACTGGGTGGAAAATTGATGTTAAAAACTCACATGAATATGATCAAGAAGCTGAAGATGCTGAAGTCTCTGAATTAATTGCTCAGAGGGAAGATGAAGAGAATCTCCAGCGAGAAGCCGAGCTAAGATTAGAAGCAGAACAAGCTGAGCGCGCTGCAGAAGATGCAAGATTAAGAGAGCTTTACCCTCTTCCAGAAGATGATCAAGAATATGGAGAAGATCAATACGAAGGTGAAGACTTTTCAGATACTGATCAACAAGATAATCTTCAAGAAATAGAAGTCGCCGCACAAGAGGAGAAGAAACGGTGATACAAAAACCCCCTGTGATGCGTGTATGCATTTCATGTAAAAAAACCTATGACAGGAAAAATCTTTTCAAGATCACCAAAGACTATAGGCAAGGCATCATGTTACAGAAGGGAATGGGGCGATCAGCTTACATTTGCAAGTCAAAAAACTGTTACTCAGATTCGAAAATCAAAAAAAAGCTTCAAAAAGCTCTTAAAACTATTTTAGAACCTGAGTTTATTGATATTTTTGAAAAAGAAATTACAAGCTACAATTACTAGCCCAATTAGGGAATATAATTAAATTAAATCCTCTTTAAGTTCAAAAGAGTACAAATCAGATTAAATGACTATCAGCGATAAAATCAGAGTTTACGAACTTTCCAGAGATTTAAATCTGGAAAATAAAGATATATTGGATGCCGCTCAAAAACTTTCAATTTCAGTAAAAAGTCATAGCAGTTCAATAAGTGCAAACGATGCAAAAAAAATAAAAAATCTTATTAATAAGAAGAATTCAGATAAAAAAATACTTTCCATCAATAAACCTTCAATTAAAAAAGATAATCACAAACATAACAAAGAAGTTAAATCTTCTAATATCCATTCAGAGAAAGGTAAAACTATTAAAGAAAATTCCAACAAAAAGCCATTATTGATAAAACCTACTAATAAGCCTGAGAGTCTAAATATAATTTCAAATAAACCTATAAATCCAAATAAACCCAATATTATCAATGGTTCAAAATCTCAAGCAAATGATACAAGTAAAAAGATAAATACTAAGCCTTCACAAAATCTCAACCAAGGGAAAAAAACTTTCCTAAATAACGCAATCCCACCCTCTAAAAGTCCAGCAAAACCACCCATTGAACTAATTGCAAAGCCTAAAAATATTAGTAGTGGGACTAAATCAAATGAATTTCCCAAAAACACCCAGAATTCATATAATAAAAGACAACTATCAAACAAACCTGATCAAAACACTAATAAATCAAAAAATTTTAATAATAGGATTAACACTCCTGAGCTCGTAGGAGCTCCCATAAGAAGAGACGATCCCAATAAGCAAAATAATAATAATAAGCAAAACAATTCTTTTAAACAAACTATCCCCAATAGACCAAGTTCTCCCAACAAACCTGGTATAACTAACAAACCTGGTATAACTAATAAACCTGGTATAACTAACAGACCTGGTGCTCCTAGCAGACCAGGTATGCCTAATAGAGCTGGTGCTCCTAGCAGACCAGGTATGCCTAATAGAGCTGGTGCTCCTAGCAGACCAGGTATGCCTAATAGAGCTGGCGGTCCTAACAGACCAGGTATGCCTAATAGAGCTGGTGCTCCTAACAGACCAGGTATGCCTAATAGAGCTGCGGCTCCTAACAGACCAGGCATGCCTAATAGACCTGGTGCTCCTAGCAGACCAGGTATGCCTAATAGAGCTGGCGGTCCTAACAGACCAGGTATGCCTAATAGACCTGGTTCCAAATTCAATGGGCAAAAGTCTTCTGGGATCAGAAAACCAGTATCACCTAATGAACTTTTGCAACTTCAAAAAACTAATAAATCTGAGAAAGACAAACCCGGCCATAACAATAAGGAAACACAAAGTATTGAGTCACCTAAGCAGAATGTAAAAGCTCCGAACACTCGTCCAAATGCTACCCCGAGTTCAAAAAAACCACCTCATAGAACATTTTCTAATAGTTCGAAAAAACCTGGAAAAACAGATTGGGATGATAGCGCGAAATTAGATGCATTAAGGAATAAAAATCCCCAGAAACAGAGACAGAAAGTTCATATTATCGGAGATAATGATGATTCATTAACATCCGAAACTAGTGGATACTCAGGCGAGAAAGTTTCAATATTATCAGCTAGTTTGGCACGTCCAAAGAAACAAAATTCTGATGAGAATAAATCTCAGAAACCTGCAAAACATTTAAAGAAGAAGAAAAAAGAGACCACAAGACAAAGGCAAAAGAGAAGAGCTATGGAATTAAAGGCTGCTAAAGAAGCCAAGCAAGTAAGACCAGAGATGATAATAATTCCAGAAGATAATTTAACGGTTCAAGAATTAGCTGATAAATTAAGTCTTGAAAGCTCCGAAATAATCAAATCTCTTTTCTTTAAGGGAATAACAGCAACCGTAACTCAATCACTAGACTTGGCAACTATAGAAACAGTCGCGGAAGAATTTGGAGTACCAGTTTTGCAAGATGATATTCAAGAAGCTGCTGAGAAAACAGTAGATATGATTGAATCTGAGGATATTGATAATCTAATCAATCGGCCACCTGTGATTACTGTAATGGGCCATGTGGATCATGGTAAAACAAGTCTTCTAGATTCCATCAGAGAATCAAGAGTAGCTTCAGGAGAAGCAGGTGGGATAACTCAACATATAGGAGCTTATCAAGTTGAATTTGAACATGAAACTAAAAAGAAAAAATTAACTTTTCTTGATACCCCTGGTCATGAAGCTTTTACCGCAATGAGAGCAAGAGGCACAAAAGTTACTGATGTAGCTGTGCTTGTAGTGGCAGCAGATGATGGTTGCAGGCCCCAAACACTTGAGGCCATTAGTCATGCAAGAGCTGCAAAAGTACCAATTGTCGTTGCAATAAATAAAATTGATAAAGAAGGTGCATCTCCAGACAAAGTCAAGCAGGAACTATCAGAAAAAGATTTAATTGCTGAAGATTGGGGAGGAGATACTGTGATGGTCCCAGTCAGTGCACTGAAAAAACAAAATATAAATAAATTGCTCGAAATGATTTTATTGGTTTCAGAAGTTGAAGATTTACAAGCCAATCCTGACAGAGCGGCAAAAGGAACAGTTATTGAGGCCCATCTAGATAAAGCAAAAGGACCTGTAGCTACTTTGTTAGTACAAAATGGTACCTTAAAATCGGGAGATGTTTTAGCTGCAGGTTCTGTCCTAGGAAAAATTAGAGCAATGGTTGACGAACATGGTAACAGAATCAAACAAGCAGGGCCCTCTTACCCCGTGGAAGCACTAGGATTTAGCGAAGTCCCAACAGCAGGCGATGAATTTGAGGTCTACCCAGATGAGAAAACTGCTCGAACTATTGTGGGGGAGAGAGCAACAGATGCTAGAGCTACAAAATTAGCTCAGCAAATGGCCTCTAGAAGAGTTAGTTTATCTTCCTTATCAACTCAAGCAAATGATGGAGAATTAAAAGAGTTAAACCTAATTCTTAAAGCTGATGTCCAAGGTAGTGTTGAAGCAATACTGGGATCATTAGAGCAATTACCAAAAAATGAAGTTCAAGTCAGAGTCCTACTCTCTGCTCCAGGAGAAATAACTGAGACCGATATAGATCTCGCAGCCGCCTCAGGATCAGTAATCATTGGGTTTAACACCACATTGGCCTCTGGAGCAAAGAGAGCAGCTGATGCTAATAATGTGGATATAAGAGAATATGAAGTAATCTACAAACTCTTAGAAGATATTCAGTTAGCCATGGAGGGTCTACTAGAACCTGATCTTGTAGAAGAGTCATTAGGTACAGCAGAAGTTCGAGCAACTTTTGCGGTTGGCAAAGGAGCTATCGCAGGTTGTTATATACAATCTGGGAAATTACAAAGAAATTGCTCTCTTAGAGTTATCAGATCAGATAAAGTTATTTTTGAAGGTGATTTAGATTCTCTAAAAAGATCTAAAGATGATGTAAAAGAAGTAAATACCGGATTTGAATGTGGAGTTGGCTGCGATAAATTTTCATCTTGGATTGAGGGAGACATAATCGAAGCATTCAAATTTGTTACTAAAAAGAGAACATTAAGTAAATAACTTAATGTTTACTACATTAATTTTTTTTTCTTTCAAGGAATAATAAAGTCGGAAATAGTATGCAAGCACTCAATTGTATTAAAAGATTATTTTGCTGAAATTCACTTCCATTTGTAAATCTAAAAAGCATTATTAGAAGTCCCAAAAATGCTGAGCCACTAAAAGCTATCCAAAATATTTTTCTTAACCCCTTAAATGGGGCTTGGGATTCCTTTAATAATTTTTTTTTTAATTCGGGATCTATTTTTGACATAAATTCTATTAAATATAAAATTAAGTCTATATGAAAAAAACAATATTTAAATATTGCCGATATAGCTCAGCGGTAGAGCAACTGTTTCGTAAACAGTAGGTCGTTGGTTCAATTCCAATTATCGGCATTTCAAAGGCAAATTAAAACTGGCATGATTAATAGATTACTCAAATTTCAATTTCTTTTAAAGCTTTTTGTTTTTTTTCCTCTCATATTTTATTTCGGCAAAAGAAGTTACATTGCTTTTGATGAAGGATTTTATGCATTACAAGCTAGATGGATTTTGGATAAAGGCAATTGGATAATTCCTCTTTGGTGGGATGAATTTGTGTTGGATAGAACAATAGGATTACAGTTTTTAATAGCTAAGGCACAAGAAATCTTTGGAAGAAATACTTTTTCTGTATATTTACCAACAACAGTTGCAGCAATATTGATGCTATTCATAACTTACAAATTACATGAAGAATTTTTTAATAAAAAATATGCAATCATATCTCCACTCATACTTTCTACAACATATCTATGGTTTGACTACTCGCACTTAGCCACTCAAGATATTATTTATTCTTGTTTAGTAACTATAGGGATATTTTCTTTAGTCAAAATAAAAAGCAAAGATAATAAATTCTATATTTTGCTTTTTGGTATTTGGATTGGCTTATCTTTTATGATGAAAACTTTTCTAGTCTTTGTACCCCTAATATCACTCTTTCCATATTTGTACATTAAAAAAGATCTTTTATTAAGTAAATTTTTTTGGCTTGGACTACTTATTGGATTTATTCCATATTTATTTTGGGCTATGTCAATTAACCCTTACTTAGAAAAAAATATTATTCTTTACTTATTCGATAAATTTAACATTCTCTCTAATCAAAATACTTTTACTAATCCTATATATTATTATCTTTGGAATATTCCTGCTACATTTTTACCATGGAGTATTTTTGCAATTATTGGCACAGTCCGAAATATTGCTGAAAGTAAAGATAAAAAATATTTACTTTCATTTTTCCCTTTAATATTGATAGCAATTCTAAGTATTTTTTCTACAAAAACTCCCTACTATAGTCTTCAGATTTCCTCTATATTCGCACTTAATGCTTATGTAGGAATAAAGTGGTTATTCAACTCTAAAAAATATAAACTATTTTTTTTATTTATTACGTCAAAAATAATTCCATTATTTACAGTCGCTTTAACTGTCGCGTATTATTTTTTCTTTAAAGATACAAGTTACTTCAACTTTAAAGAAAATACATTCGTAATTATAGGATTATTATCTTTCGGACTCTCTTGGTCATTCATAAAAAACAAACAGTCATTTAAAGAAATATTAATAACTCTTTTAATAGGTCCTTACCTATTAACTTCATTTTTATTGCAATCAGGATTATTCACTGATAGATCAAGAGAGCTAAGAGAAGCAATGGAATATGTAACATCTTTAGATGAAGTAAAAGATAAGGTTATCAAAGTTGATAAATCAGGTATAAACAATTCTTTATCCCAATCAAAAATCATACGAATTTCATTATTAACCCCTAAATTAGGAAAAGGGTTAGAGGAAATAGATCTGTTAAACAAATCTGAACTAGCATGGTCAACTAATTCAAAAGAAACAAAAAACAATAATAATTCTTACGAAGTTATTTATGAAAATGATATTTTAAAACCATGGAAATTAATATTAAAAAAGTAGATAATTTAAATTAAAAAAGTGCCATTATCAATCAGTATGAAGTAATGAAATCAATAAATTCTTGGAATTTAACGAATAATAAACTTCATCAATTATTCAAAAACAATAACGAATTTATTTCGATTAAGGTAAGGGGTAATACCTGGGAGCCAATAACTAGGTGGCTAAGATTAGATTCAAGAATTTTTAGAGAAACTACTAGCAAAGCAAGAATAACCTTATGCGATATTGAATCTCTTGCAGAAATTTATAACTACAGATCAATTAGATGGAAAGCAAAGAAATTAACTCCTTTACCAACTAAACTAATTCCACAATCTATAAAAAATACTTTCCGCAAACTTCCAATAATAAAACAACTTGCTTATGAACTAGAAATAGTTTTTTACAAATACAATGAATATAAGTCAAATCATTTAATAACAATAGTAATTCCTGCTAGAAATGAAGCTGGGAATAAAGAACTTTTAATAAACGCATTAAATAAATTTAAAAAAATACCTAATAAATTAGAAATCATATTTGTTGAAGGCAATAGCAATGATAATACCTATACAATGCTTAAAGAGTTAAAGGAAACTTACTCAGATTTCTTCAAGATATCTCTCTTAAAACAAACTTCAAAAGGGAAGAAAAATGCTGTTGTAGAGGGATTTAATATTTCCTCCGGTGAAACTCTTGCCATAATTGATAGTGATTTCACTGTAGATATTGATGACAGTATTGCAGCAATAATGGAATCAACTAAAAATGAAAATATATTAATTAATTGTGCCCGCACAACTTTCCCAATGGAAAAAGATGCAATGAGGTGGGCTAACTATATAGGAAATAGACTCTTCGCAATACTTTTATCAATTCTCATAAATAAGCCCGTATCAGATTCACTTTGTGGAACAAAAGTTTTTTCAAGAAAATTCTTTAAACTTATGAAAGAAAACGGAAGTTGGGATTCAAAGTCTGACCCATTTGGGGACTTCACAATTATATTTGAAGCAGCAAATAATAATATCAAAATTCTTAATTATCCAGTTAGATATTATGCTAGAAAATCTGGGGCTCCCAATATATCAAGATGGATTGATGGATTGAAACTTCTCAAAGTATGTTGGATTTATATGATTTCTGATCTTTGAATTCAAAAAAATTTTCAATTGTATTTTCTAAAGATTTTTAATTTCGCCAAATTAGTAATAAAGTAGTTAGATTCTAAAGGATGTTAAATTCAAAATTTTTTCAAGGCATGAATTTTAATTTTGACTTTAAAAAATTAAATAAAAAAAATTTCCAAAGAGAACACTATGGAAAAATTCTTACTGTAAGACTTCCTTGTAATCCAATATTTCCCATAGGACCTATTTATCTTGCTGACCACATTCACAAATGTTTCCCAAAAATTGAACAACAATTTATTGATCTAGCAATCATTCCATCTAATAAAGTTTCCAAATATTTAGCAAGAAAAGTTGATCAATTTAGGCCTCATCTTATTATTTTTTCATGGAGAGACATACAAATTTATGCGCCTGTCGATGGTAGAAGTGGAAATCCCCTACAAAACTCTTTTGAAGTTTTCTATTCAAAAAATATCTTTAAAAAAGTTAGAGGTTCTTGGGGAGGTTTAAAATTAATTGCATCTCATTACGGAGAAATATATAGAAATACTTCTTTAGTCAAGATGGGACTCAAAAGAGCTCAAAAATACAATAAAAATGTAAGAGTAATCTTAGGCGGTGGAGCTGTTAGTGTTTTCTATGAACAATTAGGAAATTTATTACCAAAGGGAACTATTATTTCTATTGGAGAAGGAGAAAATCTAATAGAGAAAATAATTAGGAATGACTCGATAGAAGAAGAAAGATGTTACTTTGCTGGACAGCAGCCTCGAAACAAGTTGATACATGAACAACCTTCAGGCACTATTAAAACAGCCTGTAACTACAAATACATAAAATCCATATGGCCAGAATTTAATTGGTACATAGAGGGTGGTGATTACTATGTAGGAGTGCAAACAAAAAGAGGTTGTCCTCATAATTGTTGTTTTTGTGTTTATACGGTTGTTGAAGGTAAACGAGTGCGTGTTAATCCTGTAAATGAAGTAATCAAAGAAATGAAGCAATTATATGATCTTGGAGTCAGGGGATTTTGGTTCACAGATGCGCAGTTTATCCCAACTAAAAAACATATAGAAGATGCAAAAATACTTTTGCAAGCTATAAAGGATCAAGGATGGGATGACATTAATTGGGCTGCATACATCAGAGCAGATAACATAGATGCTGATCTTGCTCAACTTATGGTGGACACAGGCATGAGTTATTTTGAAATAGGTATCACTTCAGGATCCCAAGAACTTGTAAGAAAAATGAGATTAGCATATGACCTTGAAACAGTGTTAAATAATTGCAGAATGCTAGTCAAATCAGGCTTTAAGAATCATGTTTCAGTTAATTATTCATTCAATGTTTTTGATGAAACGCCAAACACCATAAGACAAACTATTGCTTACCACAGAGAATTAGAAAATATTTTTGGTAAAGGCTTAGTTGACCCAGCTATATTTTTCATAGGATTGCAACCACATACTCTTCTTGAAAAGTACGCATTAGATAATAAAATTTTGAAGCCAAATTACAATCCTATGAGCATGATGCCATGGACAGCTAGAAAACTTTTATGGAACCCAGGAAGTTTAGGGAAAAAACTTGGTGAGGTGTGCTTAGAAGCTTTCGATAATAAAGAAGATGAATTTGGTAAAACAGTTATCAATATTCTCGAAAGAGAATATGGTAAGTCTTCCTTAAAAGAATCATTAAAAGTACGTCCTTTATCTCAAAGAAAATTAGCTCATTCAAAATAATAATTTTACCTAATATTAGTCCTCTTTTTCAATTGAACTTGAAATCCCCTTTGATTTTAATGATTCTGAATAAAATTCTGCTGGTTCTAGATCACAAACAATTACTAAACCAACACCAGTATTATGCGCCTCTAGCATTATAGAAATAGCATCTTGTTCGCTTAGTTGAGGTACAACTTCTCTTAGTGAGATAGTTACATACTCCATAGAATTAACTGGGTCATTATGAAGTAATACCTTATATTTGGGAGACTTATTTTTTAATTCCGCAGGTTTCTTTTCGATTACTGCAGAATTACTATTTAAACCTTGTTCAGAGTTTATTGATAACATTAATTTTTTGTAAGATAATTAATAACAATAATAATAAATATTATATATCAATTATTCTTTCCATTGCTTCAATAACATTTGATCGCGAATTAAAAGCTGATAAACGAAAATAGCCCTCTCCTGATAATCCAAATCCGCTGCCAGGCGTTCCCACGACACTTACTTTTTGAAGGAGAAAATCAAAAAAGTCCCAAGATGTCATTTGATCAGGAACTTTGATCCAGATATAAGGAGCATTATCACCTCCGTATACTTTATATCCCGCAGTTTGAAGTTTGTTCTTCATAATTTTTGCATTTTCCATATAAAAATCAATTAAACTTTTCACCTCTTTTTTACCTTCCAGAGAATAAACAGCCTCTGCTCCTCTCTGAACGACATAACTTACTCCATTGAATTTTGTAGATTGTCGCCTATTCCAAAGAGACCATAATCCTATTTCCTCGTTTGTTGAGCTGGAACCTAAAAGATTTTTAGGTATCACTGTGTAGGCACATCTTACTCCTGTAAATCCAGCATTCTTTGAAAAAGATCTAAATTCAATAGCACAATCCTTTGCCCCCTCAATCTCATATATTGAATGAGGAATATCCTTATCTTGAATAAATGCCTCATAAGCTGCATCAAACAGTATTAGAGATTTGTTTTGAAGAGCATAGTCAACCCATTTTTTCAATTCATTTTTAGTTACCGTGGCTCCTGTTGGATTATTTGGAAAACAAAGATACAAAACATCAACTTTATTTTTAGGTAATTCTGGAAGAAAATTATTTTCTTCATTTATCGGAAGATATATTAATCCTTGATAAGTTCCATTTTCAAGAGCATCACCAGTTCGTCCAGTCATGACATTACTATCAACATAAACGGGATAAACAGGATCCGTTACAGCAATTGAATTATCCTTTCCAAGGATATCTAAAATGTTGCTACTGTCGCATTTCGAACCATCTGAAACAAATATTTCTTCAGGTGAGATTTTACAGCCTCTTGAAATAAAATCATGCTCCGAAATTTTTTCTCTAAGCCAAGAATAACCTTGTTCCGGTCCATAGCCTCTAAAACCTTCAGTTGTTCCCATATCATTTAAAGCTTGAGCCATCGCATCTCTACAAGCCCTAGGTAAAGGCTCTGTAACGTCTCCTATTCCAAGCTTAATTATGTTTGAACTATTATTTGATTGAGAATATATTTTTACCCTTTTAGCAATTTCAGGAAATAAATAGCCAGCTTGGAGTTTTAAATAATTTTCGTTTACTTGAACCACTTTTAAAAGACTTAATCAATACAAGGATAATGGATTAACGTGCTTAAGTGGTGATTAGATGTTAATATTATTGTAGTTATGATTAAAACAAGAAATGATCGTAGCTATGAATTCAATTTCAAATAGTTTGAAAGTCGTCTAAAGCTTTATAAATAGCAGAATAAAGTTGCTATTAATTTTAATTTTAAAAAAGTAAATAATAAAAGTCATAAACAGCTGCTTTATTACAAGAGAAAACAAACTATTTTTATATGATTTTCAAAATTAAAACCATTCAGAATTAATTATATGTCTCAGCAAATCATCATCGCTGAGCAGGCTCGAATTGCAGCACTACTCACAGATGAACGAGTTGATGAATTGATCGTCGCACAAGGTCAATATCAAATTGGCGATATTTTTTTAGGGACAGTTGAAAATGTTCTACCAGGTATTGACGCTGCTTTCATAAATATTGGAGAAAGTGATAAAAATGGATTCATCCATGTATCAGATCTTGGTCCATTAAAACTCAAAAAAGGAATATTTGGAATAACTGAATTACTTGAGCCAAAACAAAAAGTTCTAGTGCAGGTAATTAAAGAACCCACAGGATCTAAAGGTCCTAGACTTTCTGGAAGTATTTCAATTCCTGGAAAGTACTTGATATTACAGCCATATGGTCAAGGAGTGAATATCTCCAGAAAAATAAATAAAGAAACGGAAAGAAATCGTTTAAAAGCTCTTGGTGTTCTGATAAAACCGCCAAGCACAGGTTTACTTTTTAGAACAGAGGCAGAAGAGATTAAAGAAGAACTTCTCATTGAAGATTTAGAAAATTTAATTGAACAATGGGAAGAAATTTTAAGAGTCTCTGACACTTCTAATCCGCCAAATTTAATAAAAAGAGATGATGATTTTTCTCTTAAGATTTTGCGAGATCATATTAAATTATCAACTAAAAGCATAATTATCGATAGTAAGTTTTCAGTTGAAAGAGCTAAAGATTTCTTAAATAATTTTGAGTCTAATGTAGATATTGAATTTCATAATAACGATTTAGACCAGCATATTTTAGAAAAGTACGAAATTAAAAAAACCATTCAAAAAGCTCTTGAAACCAGAGTAGATCTTCCTTCAGGGGGATATATAATTATCGAACCAACTGAAGCGCTTACAGTAATTGATGTAAACTCTGGATCATTTACTAGATCTGCCAACTCACGGCAAACAGTTTTGTGGACTAATTGCGAAGCAGCAGTTGAAATTTCAAGGCAAATGAAATTAAGAAATATAGGTGGAGTGATAGTAGTAGATTTTATTGATATGGAATCTAGAAGAGATCAATTCCAGTTACTTGAACATTTTACCTCGGCGATAAAAGATGATTCTGCGAGGCCTCAGATAGCCCAGCTTACTGAATTAGGTCTTGTTGAGTTAACCAGAAAAAGACAAGGACAAAATATATATGAATTATTCGGTAAGAAATGTTCTGCATGCAATGGTACAGGCCATGTAGAAAATCAGCTGAATTATGAAATCTCTAAATTAAAAATTAAAAATGTTGTAGAAAATCCTAATGAATCAAAAGGTATAAAACAAGTAGATATAGATACTTTTCAATCAACGGATAAGCAGGAAAAAATAGTTGAGAAGGAATTCCCTAACCCCAAGAGCCTAAAAAAAGAAATTACTACAAATAAAAGAGAAAATGAAAGTGATGATTTGAACGCATTAAATTCAAAAGAAAAAAATATAATTACTGTAGATCTCACAAACGATGAAAAAATTGTATTTAGTCGATTAGGAATAAATCCACTTATTAAATTAGGGAAAGAATATCTCACCAGCAATAATTTTGTTCGTTTAAAGGAAATTAATAATGAGAAGGAAAAAACTCCAGATAATAAAAAAACAACTGTAAAAAAAACAAAGAAAATCTCAAAATCTAGAGAACCAGGAGAAATTGCGACTAATATTGAAGAAAATGCAACCTCAAAAGATCAATCTACAAAAAAAATTAATGAGAGTGAAGGATTTGTTTTATCAGAAAAAAAAGATGAAATTGAACCGACAGATGAGATAAACAATGCTAGAAAAAAAAGAAGAAGGTCATCTGCGAGTATTGAATAAAATATTCGAAGTTGGAATAGATGAAGTTGGAAAAGGAGCAGTTTTTGGTCCAGTTTTTTCAGCAGTTGTAGTATTAACTGAGACAAATAAATCCACTCTAAAACAATTTGGAGTGATGGATAGTAAGAAATTAACTCCAAAAAAAAGGAAATTACTTTTTCCGAAAATTTTATTACTTTCCTCAGACTATGGACTTGGGCAATCCTCTGCCAGGGAAATAGATCATCTAGGAATCAGAGTTGCAACCGAACTTTCAATGATAAGAGCTTTAAAAAAATTAAAAAACAAACCATCTGAACTATTAATTGATGGACCCTTATTATTGAGGCCATGGAATGGAATTCAGAAAAATATAGTATCGGGGGACTCGAAATTTACCGCAATAGCTTCAGCAAGCATTATTGCAAAAGTATGTCGAGACAATCTAATGGAAAGATTAGAAAAAAAATACTCAGGATACTTAATATTTAAAAATAAAGGTTATGGGACAAAAAAACATCTTTCAATTATCAAAGAAAATGGAATAACTAATCTTCATAGGAAAAGCTTTTTAAAAAAATCAAATCTTATTTAATTCACACCAATCTAAAAAGTCCTTAACTAGTTGCTGTTGAACCCTTGATTTTATACCCAACAAAATTCCATTTAATACTGAATGACCAGTAGATTCCAAAATCTTTTTTGGGACCAGCTTTAGCAGAGGAGGTTGGCTTACAGATACCCCTAGAAGTGCCTCTCCTTCTAATCCAAGATCAGTTGCTTCCAAATTCGCATTCAAAATAAGATTAAAGTCATCCACAATACCCAAACCATCTAGTGTACTTTCAAGTGCGCTCATCCTTAAGATTCCATCTTTATTGTCTACCGCAATTGAAACAACAGGGTTAATATCTAATTGGAAAACCTTAAAACTTGTTACTGTATACTTGTACCTACCCACCCCTTCAGGTACCAATTTTTTGGAGTCAAGCATTGCTCCTACAACTCTTTCTTCTTCCAAAAGATATTTAGAAAGATATTCTTTATTTCGTGTTACGGAAAGCTTTAATTTCTGTTTAGCATCAAAAGA
Organism: Prochlorococcus marinus CUG1433; assembly: GCA_017644425.1. Lineage (NCBI taxonomy): Bacteria > Bacillati > Cyanobacteriota > Cyanophyceae > Synechococcales > Prochlorococcaceae > Prochlorococcus > Prochlorococcus marinus. Next base: position 1,146,220 of record JAEPLN010000001.1, on the reverse strand, counting down.
TAATAGCATTTTTTTATGGCCCTCCAATGCTTATTTGATTTCTTTTTTTCTTACATTTAATCATGCGCAAACAAGTTGCATATTTAGGCCCTAAAGGGACATACGCAGAAAAAGCAGCTCATATATTGTCAAAGCTTGCCAATTTTCAGACACCTATATTTGTACCATGTAATGGGTTACAATCGGTGATTAAATCAATAGCCTACAACAATTGTGATGCTGCAGTAGTTCCTATTGAAAATTCTGTAGAAGGTGGAGTTACAGCAACTTTAGATGCTCTTTGGAAATTTCCTGATATTTTTATCAACAAAGCAATTGTCCTTCCAATAAAACATGCATTAATTAGTGCTGGAGAACTTTCAATTATTTCAGAAGTATTATCTCATCCTCAAGCATTAGCTCAATGTTCAGAATGGTTATCTGAAAATCTTCCAAATGCAATCTCACTTCCAACAAATTCAACATCAGAAGCTGTAAATATGGTCAAGGGAAGTAAATTTAGAGCAGCTATTGGTTCGAAATCATTAATTCAAATTGAAGGACTTAAAGAATTAGCCTTCCCTATTAATGATGTTCCAGGGAATTGCACTAGATTTGTTTTATTGAGCAAAGAATCGAATTATCATGAAGCTAATATTGCTAGTTTTGCTTTCTCATTAATCTCAAATAAACCTGGTGCTTTACTGAAGGCAATAAATTACGTCGCAGATTTTGGGTTTAATATGAGTAAAATAGAGTCTAGACCTTCTAAAAGAGAGTTAGGTGAATACATAATTTACATTGATTTGGAACTAAATATTCAAAGTAATATAAATAATCTCCTTGAATTAAAAAAACAAATTATGCCTCTATGCAAAAACTTTGTAGATTTTGGTAATTATCTTTCTGAAAATGTAGAGTTAAATTAATTTATCCTCTACATTTATATACCCCGAATTCCATTAAACCTTTTCTAAAAGCCCAATTCATAAGCAATATTGTCGGAATTTCTCTAATAGATTTGATTATCGCGAGAGGACCAAGAGATAAGATAGCAAAAGGGCGTCGGATACCTTCAATGATGGAATCGTACCATGAAGGATTTGTATAAATATTCCAATTTTCAAAGATAACTCTTCCTGCACTATTTTTATTCTTTCCGAGAATATTACCAAATTCCTTGATGCTAATAAAGTTAGGATGAACCCACTGCTCAAGTAATTGCTTAAGAACTATTTTTTCCAGAAAAGATGGGGGGGACTCCCTAAGATCTCTTGAATTCCAATCAGCCAATGCCAAAAAACCTCCAGGTCTTAAGGTCCTTAGCATTTCATCTGCAAATTTATTTTTATCATTCATATGCGCACCTGCCTCAACACTCCATACGGCGTCAAAAGATCCATCTGCAAATTTTAAATCTAATGCATCCATAACTTGGAAATTGCAATTCAGCTCATCAGAAGTAAGTTCTCTAGCTCTCTTTACTTGAGCAGGACTAATTGTAATGCCAGTAACATTAAACCCATAATACTTTGCAAGAATCCTAGAGCTTCCTCCTATTCCACAACCTACATCAAGTATTCTGGACCCTTTAGGCAATTTATCTAAACCGCTCCATTTGACTAACTCATGAACAAACTGCACTTTGGCATCTCTAAAATCAATTTTTCGCCCCCCTGGGGAATAAAAGCCCAAATGTATATGCTCTCCCCATAATCTCTCAAGCAATTTGTCCTGAGTCCAAGCATCATAGGCAGATGCCACTGTACCTGAAGAAATATATTTTCTTGGATTAATTATCCATAAAATTGATATAGCTAAGACGAATAAAATCAGTAAGAAAGGGGTTGATAACAATTCAAACATTTAATTTTCTTTGATATCAGGAAAACTTTCTTTCAAGGCCGTCCTTGCTGCAAGTTGTTTTCTTGTGTGATCAAGCATTTCATATTCCCTCTGCAGGCGGGTATAAGTATTTCTTTCCTCTAGAAGTCTTTGCTGTTCTTCTGCAACAGGGCCGCCCAAATGAGCTCCAATCCAAAAAGACAATTCCATAGGATTCTTGGGTAACTTATCGGGTAAGTTTTTTTTGGAATTAGTTAATTTGCCTGTTAAATTTATAACGTCATTTAGTGCTTCTGTAACTGAATCTTTGAGGGCGTCTAATTTTTGAAAGTTATCAATATTTTCATCACTAATCCAACTTACCATCGCCGAACAGAAAGGAGTTGAACGTGTAATCTCTAATACTTGAAATCTTTGTTGTCCTATAGTCACTATATTGCTTCTGCCATCTTCTGCAGTTTGATGTTTGATAATTTGAGCGCAACATCCAATATTAGCCATGCTTTTAGTATTTGGATCCCACTTTATGACCCCAAACATAGAATCAGACTCAAGAACAGATTTGAGCATTATTTTATATCTCGACTCAAAAATGTGTAAAGGTAATACTTCTTGAGGAAAAAGAACAACTTCTGGCAGAGGAAATAAAGGTAATTCCCTTACTAACAGCTCTCCCATTTAAACCTCATTTATATCTATTTATATTAATCAATTTAAGTCTTTTTCGGGATTTTTTAAAGTTTAACTTCTATATCTACACCACTAGGAAGATCCAACTTCATTAGGGCATCTATAGTCTTTGCTGAAGGACTATAAATATCTATTAATCTTCGATGAGTTCTTGTTTCAAAATGCTCTCTTGAATCTTTATCAACATGAGGTGATCTGAGGACACAATAAATTTTTCTTTTTGTAGGTAAAGGTATTGGACCTATTGCTGATGCAGCGGTAGTATCGGCAGTTTGGATTATTTTGTCGCAAGATAAATCAAGCATTCTCCTATCGAACGCTTTTAGTCTTATTCTTATTTTTTGTTGTGCAATTGATGCAGTCATAATTTTGAGTAATTTAGTAAAAGGCCGTTGTTAACCAACGGCCCTCATCTAGTTATTAATATTAGATGATTGAGGTTAAATTTCTAAAATTCAAAAAAATTATTTGAGAATTTTTGAAACAACTCCTGCACCAATAGTACGGCCACCTTCACGTATCGCGAATCGCATACCCTGCTCAATAGCTACAGGACAAATTAATTCTCCTGTCATCTTAATTCTGTCGCCCGGCATAACCATTTCAACATTAGATCCATCATCAGAGGTAAATGCTGTTATTTGTCCAGTTACATCAGTTGTTCTGATATAAAACTGTGGTCTATATCCAGCGAAGAAAGGTGTATGTCTACCTCCCTCTTCTTTTTTAAGAACATAAACTTCCCCTTCAAACTGTGTATGAGGAGTAATAGATCCCTTTTTGACGAGCACCATACCTCTTTCAATATCTTCTTTCTGAACCCCACGTAAAAGTAACCCGACATTATCGCCAGCCATACCTTCATCAAGAAGTTTACGGAACATTTCAACTCCAGTAACAGTTGTTAACCTTGTATCTCTAATTCCAACTATTTCAACTTCTTCTCCAACTTTTACTTTACCTCTCTCAATTCTTCCAGTAGCCACAGTACCTCTACCAGTAATTGAGAAAACGTCTTCAACAGCCATTAAGAATGGTTTATCAACTTCTCTTTCGGGTTCTGGGATGCTAGCATCAACTGCTTTCATTAATTCTTCAATCTTTGATTCCCAAGTAGAATCGCCTTCAAGAGCTTTTAAACCAGAAACTTGAACTATAGGAATATCATCTCCTGGAAAGTCATAACTATCTAGTAGTTCTCTGATTTCCATTTCCACAAGTTCAATAATTTCTTCATCATCGACCATATCGCATTTATTGAGAGCAACTACAAGAGCAGGAACTCCCACCTGTTTAGCTAAAAGAATATGCTCTTTTGTCTGAGCCATAGGGCCATCTGTAGCTGCGCAGACTAGAATTGCTCCATCCATCTGGGCTGCACCTGTAATCATGTTTTTTACATAATCAGCATGTCCTGGACAATCGACATGAGCATAATGTCTGCCTTCAGTTTCATATTCGACGTGAGCTGTATTAATAGTAATGCCACGTTCTCTTTCCTCAGGAGCACCATCAATGTCTCCATAGTCTTGAGCTTGAGCTTGACCTTTTTTAGCTAATACATTTGTAATAGCAGCAGTTAGTGTTGTTTTTCCATGATCAACATGGCCGATAGTACCTATGTTGACATGTGGTTTGTTCCTTTCGAACTTCTCGCGAGCCATTTTGAATTAAAGAATCGAGGGTTTAGTGTGTTTTAGTTTAGAGATCAGGAGCTGCCCTGATTCTTGGAAATGATAGCTTCAGCAACATTACGAGGAACTTCCTCATAATTTGCGAACTCCATTGAAAATATACCCCGACCTTGAGTCATTGATCGGAGTTGAGTGGCATAACCGAACATTTCGGCTAAGGGCACTTTGGCCTGTACCTTGGACAATCCATCATCAACAGATTGTCCTTCTACTTGACCTCTTCTAGAGGAGAGATCACCTATTACAGATCCAAGAAAGTCATCAGGACTTTCGACCTCAACTTTCATCATAGGCTCTAAGAGGACTGGATTGCATTTTTTAACCCCGTCTTTAAAAGCCATGGAACCTGCAATTTTGAAGGCCATTTCAGATGAGTCTACATCGTGGAATGAACCATCGACTAGTGTTACTTTTACATCAATGAGTGGATAACCGGCAAGAACACCAGATTCACAGGTTTCCTTCATTCCATTAGATGCAGGTCCAATATACTCTTTTGGTACAGCTCCGCCAACAATTTTGTTGACAAATTCAAAACCTTTACCAACTTCGGCAGGTTCCATTTCAATTATTACATGACCATATTGACCTTTCCCTCCAGTTTGTCTTGCATATTTACCTTCACCTTTAGAACTTGACCTAATCGTCTCTCTGTAGGAAACCTGAGGAGCTCCAATGTTGGCTTCAACTTTAAATTCTCTCAACATTCTGTCAACAAGGATTTCCAAGTGCAATTCACCCATACCCGCAATTACAGTTTGATTTGTCTCAGGATCTGTACTTACCCTAAAAGTTGGATCCTCTTCGGATAAGGCTGTTAAAGCTTTTGACAATTTTTCCATATCACCTTTAGTTTTTGGCTCAACTGCAACTGAAATAACAGGTTCTGGAATGAATAATGTCTCGAGAACTATAGGATCTTCTGTATTACATAAAGTATCACCAGTTGTGGTGTTTTTAAGACCTAATACAGCACCTAAATCGCCAGCCCTCAATTCATCAACCTCCTCCCTTTCATCAGCCTTTAAAATCACTAATCTTGAAATTCTTTCTTTAGCATCCTTCGTGGAATTCATTACATAACTTCCCTTCGAGAGAACGCCTGAATACATTCTTACAAAAGTTAATTTCCCATAGGGATCTGACATCACTTTGAAAGCTAATGCACTGAAAGGGGCATTATCATCTGAAGGTCGAATATCTTCTTTTCCGCTTGGTAAAACTCCTTGTATTGGTTTCACATCAACTGGAGCTGGCAAATAATCAACAACAGCATCTAATACAAGTTGAACACCTTTATTCTTAAATGCTGAACCACAAAGAACAGGAACTAATCCATGATTTAAAACACCTTCTCTAATACCTTTTTTCAGTTGTTCCTCGGATAATTCCCCTGTTTCAAGGAAAACCTCAATCAACTCTTCATCATTTTCAGCGACGCTTTCCATCAATTTGAATCTCCACTCATCTGCTTGCTCCTTCATGTCAGATGGAATTGGTGCTTCTTCAATATCAGTACCTAAGTCATTTTTATAAAGATATGCTTTATTGGCGACTAAATCAATAATGCCTGTAAGATCACCTTCAGCTCCAATAGGTAATTGAATTGGGAGTGCATTTGCCTTTAGTCGATCTTTAATTTGCTTATTAACTTTCAGAAAATCTGCACCAGTCCTGTCCATTTTATTTACAAAAACCATTCTTGGGACAGAGTATCTATCTGCTTGACGCCAAACAGTCTCTGATTGAGGCTGAACTCCACCAACTGCACAAAACACAGCTATTACTCCGTCCAAGACTCGCATTGATCTTTCCACTTCGATAGTAAAATCAACGTGACCAGGAGTATCAATAATATTAATTCTATGATCTTGCCAACTAGTGGATATTGCAGCAGCAGTAATAGTTATTCCTCTTTCGCGTTCTTGCGCCATCCAATCTGTTACGGCAGCACCATCATGAACTTCTCCTATCTTATGAACAACACCTGAATAAAATAAAATTCTTTCAGTAGTTGTGGTCTTCCCTGCATCAATATGGGCAGCTATACCTATATTCCTTACTCGTTCTAGGGGAAAGTCGCGTGCCAATTTTAAAGCTCCAAATAAAATAATTTTTGATAAGTATAGTTCGCTCTAAAAGCAAACTTTAATAATAATAAACTACTTAAGTACCTTTTGATGAAATTAATATCTGTAATGTGCAAAAGCTTTATTAGCTTCAGCCATTTTATGAGTGTCTTCTCTTTTTTTAACTGCACTACCAGTTTCATTTGCTGCATCCATCAACTCACCAGCTAGTTTTTGGGACATACTTTTGCCATTTCTTGCACGTGAAAATGTAACAAGCCATCTTAGTGCCATAGCTGTACCCCTCTCTTGGCGGACTTCCATAGGTACTTGATATGTTGCACCACCAACTCTCCTAGCTCGCACCTCTACAAGAGGAGTAGCATTTTTTACGGCTGTTTCAAATAATTCGACTGCATTACCCCCTGTTCTCTCACTTATTAAAGAAAAAGCATCAGACAATATTCTTTGAGCTGTAGATTTTTTTCCATGTTTCATCAATCTAGAAATCATCATTGAAGCAAGACGACTATTAAATTGAGGATCTGGAAGAACTGTTCTTTTTACTGCTGCGTTACGACGTGACATTTTTTTAAAAGTAATGTTTACAAATTAATCTTTTGGAGCTTTTGCTCCATACTTAGATCTGGATTGACGTCTATCTTTGACTCCAGCCGTATCTAAAGTTCCTCTTATTATATGATATCTAACTCCTGGCAAATCTTTAACTCTTCCACCCCTAAGTAAAACTACAGAGTGTTCTTGCAGATTATGTCCAATTCCAGGGATATAAGCCGTTACTTCAAAACCAGAAGTTAATCTCACCCTTGCGACTTTTCTTAAAGCTGAATTAGGTTTTTTAGGTGTTGATGTATAAACTCTTGTACACACCCCTCTTCTTTCAGGGCAGGCTTTTAATGCAGGAGATTTCGTTTTCTTAGTCAGACGTTTTCTTTCTGAACCTATTAATTGCGAGATGGTGGGCATCTATTAAAACTTAGATAAAAATAAATATTTAACTATCATAACCTTTTACGAGCACCAACTAAAAGTTTTTAATTAATATTTTTTCAAAATTTGTCAAATTAAAATTCTTTGGTAAATATTCATTATCTTTAGATTTATTTTCATATTTATTTTTATAATAGAAATACATAAATAACTAAATAGAATTAAATAATCTATGGGAGAGAGTATCAAAAGAATCGTTGGCCCATATCAAGATAGTTATTCCCCAAAAGGAATAATTGGGGAGAAAGATGCGTGTGGAGTTGGTTTCATAGCAAATATTAAAGGGGTAGAAAGTAATTGGATCCTTAAGCAATCACTAAAGGGTCTTAACTGCATGGAGCATAGAGGAGGTTGTGGAGGAGATAGTGACTCAGGAGATGGAGCGGGCATTTTATGTTCAATTCCATGGGGATATCTAGAAGAGGAAATTAATCTAAAAAATAATCAAGAATTTAATAGAGGTTTAGGCATGGTTTTTATGCCTAATAAAAAAGAAAAAATCGAAGTATGTAAATCAATATGTGATCAAGAAGCAGAAAAATTAAAAGTCAACAAAACATTTTGGAGAAAAGTACCTGTAAATAATGAAATCTTAGGTCCTTTAGCTAAAGCAAATGCTCCATTCATCTGTCAGTGGATTTTATTAATAGATAAAAAAGACCATCAGGATGTTGAAAAGCTTTTATTTCAATTAAGGAAAAGAATTGAGAAAAAAATAAGAGAAACTTTCAAAAACGATGTTGGGGATTGTGAATTTTATTTTGCCTCACTAAGTTCTCAAACAGTTGTTTATAAAGGTATGGTTCGCTCTGAAATATTATCCGAGTTTTATCAAGATCTAAAAGAAGAGAGTTTTAAAGTTTCATTTTCTGTTTATCATCGTAGATTTAGTACTAATACACTTCCAAAATGGCCGCTAGCTCAACCCATGAGATTTTTGGGTCATAATGGCGAAATAAATACTCTCTTAGGTAATATCAACTGGGCTAAAGCTTCAGAAACACATATAGACGATTTTTGGGGAGAGTTATCTAATGAAATCAAGCCTATTGTAGATGTAAACAAAAGTGATTCATCAAATCTTGATGCAACCCTCGAAATCAATATTCGTTCAGGTCAGCCCATTACTGATTCATTATTAAAACTTGTTCCTGAAGCATTTAGAGATCAACCAGAACTTGAGCAGAGAGAAGATATAAAAGCTTTTTATGAATATTCTGCAAGCCTACAAGAAGCTTGGGATGGTCCAGCACTCCTTGTATTTGCTGATGGAAATTTTGTCGGTGCAACGCTTGATAGAAATGGCTTAAGACCAGCAAGATATTCAATTACAAATGATGGTTTTGTAATCATGGGTTCTGAAACAGGAGTAGTAGATCTTGAAGAAGAAAGAGTAATAGAAAAAGGTCGATTAGGACCGGGACAAATGTTGGCAGTTGATTTTCATCAGAATAGAATCCTAAGAAATTGGGAAGTAAAATCTGAAGCCGCTCAAAGACATGATTATAAAAATCTACTCAGTAATAGAACTATAAAATTTGAAAATAACGAATGGGTTAAAGACTGCAAACTAAAAGACCTTGAGTTGTTGCAACAACAAACTGCATACGGTTTTTCAGCGGAAGATAATGACCTTATCTTAGATTCAATGGCTTCATTAGCTAAAGAGCCTACTTATTGCATGGGCGACGACATCCCATTAGCAGTTCTTTCATCTAAGCCACATATTTTATACGACTACTTTAAGCAAAGATTTGCGCAAGTTACTAATCCACCTATTGACCCTCTAAGAGAAAAACTTGTAATGAGTTTAGAGATGCATCTAGGAGAAAGATGTACACCATTTGAAATTAAAGATGCTAAACCCTCTGTTCATTTACAAAGTCCGATTCTTAATGAAGAAGAACTCATTTCTATCAAAAAATCAAAAATTAAATCTCAGACAATTTCAAGTTTGTTTGATTTAGAGGAAGGTGTTCAAGGCTTAGAGAACCAATTAAATGCAATCTGTAAACAGAGTGAGCTTTCTATAAAAGAAGGTTGCTCTATAATTATCATTTCTGATAAGGGAATTAATCCTAAAAAGACTTTTATACCTCCTTTACTTGCTGTTGGAGCAATTCATCATTATCTTCTTAAAAAAGAAATCAGGCTAAAAGCTTCTCTAATAATTGAGACTGGTCAATGTTGGAGCACACATCATTTAGCTTGTTTAATTGGATATGGAGCAAGTGCAGTTTGCCCTTGGTTGACCTTCGAAGCAGGTAGACACTGGTTAAAACATCCAAAAACACAAAAACTCATTGATAGCAAAAAAATAAATCCATTATCAATAGTTGATGTTCAAAAAAATATTAAAAAAGCTTTAGAAGACGGTCTAAGAAAAATTCTCTCAAAAATAGGTATCTCACTTTTATCTAGTTACCATGGAGCACAAATTTTTGAAGCTGTAGGCCTTGGATCTGACTTAATAAAAATTGCTTTTGATGGTACAACAAGTCGTATCGCTGGCATAACATTAAAAGAATTAACTAATGAAACACTTTCAATACATACGAAAGCCTATCCAGAGATCGATTTAAAGAAATTAGAATTTTTAGGATTTGTACAATTTAGAAATAATGGAGAATATCATTCCAATAATCCAGAGATGTCCAAAGTTTTGCATTCAGCTGTAAAACAAGGGCCAGGATACGATCATTTTGAAACTTACAAAAAACTTATTAGGAATAGACCGACAACATCTCTTAGAGATTTACTAACAATTAATTCAACCAGAAAAAGTATTCCACTAGAGGAAGTTGAAAGTGTTGAATCAATTTGCAAAAGGTTCTGTACTGGAGGAATGAGTTTAGGAGCTTTATCCAGAGAAGCGCATGAAGTTTTAGCAGTTGCAATGAATAGAATTGGTGGAAAAAGTAATAGTGGAGAAGGGGGAGAAGATCCAGCTCGTTTTAATGTTTTAAATGATATCGATGAAAATACTCAGTCAGCGACGTTGCCATTTATTAAAGGCTTAGAGAATGGAGACACCGCATGCTCAGCTATTAAACAAATAGCATCTGGAAGATTTGGAGTGACACCTGAATATCTAAGAAGTGGTAAACAACTCGAAATTAAAATGGCTCAAGGTGCAAAACCTGGAGAGGGTGGACAATTACCTGGTCCAAAAGTTGACTCTTACATCGCAAAACTAAGAAATAGTAAACCTGGAGTAGCTTTAATATCTCCTCCCCCGCATCATGATATTTATTCAATTGAAGATTTAGCCCAACTTATCCACGACTTACACCAAGTTCATCCAAAAGCGAAAGTAAGCGTTAAACTTGTTTCTGAAATTGGTATAGGCACTATTGCTGCTGGAGTAAGCAAAGCTAATGCAGATGTAATTCAAATATCAGGTCATGACGGAGGTACAGGTGCTTCACCCCTGAGTTCTATTAAACATGCAGGTTTACCATGGGAACTAGGTGTTGCTGAGGTTCATAAATCTCTCTTAGAGAATAACTTACGCGATAGAGTAATTTTGAGAACTGATGGAGGTCTTAAAACAGGCTGGGACGTAGTTATTGCAGCTTTACTAGGTGCTGAAGAATACGGTTTTGGTTCTGTGGCGATGATTGCTGAAGGATGCATAATGGCTCGGGTTTGTCATACAAACAAGTGTCCAGTTGGAGTTGCCACTCAAAAAGAAGAATTAAGAAAAAGATTTAAAGGTATTCCAGAAAATGTTGTCAATTTCTTCCTTTATATTGCTGAAGAAGTAAGACAGATTATGAGTAAAATCGGTGTTTCTAATATGGTAGAACTGATTGGTAATCAAGAATTTCTTTCTGCAAGAAATATCGATCTTCCCAAAACTTCTAATATTGATCTTTCTTCTTTAGTAAATAAACACTCAACCCCTGATAGATCATGGTTAAAACATTCAAAAAATGCTCATAGTAATGGTTATGTATTAGAGGACGAGTTTTTGTCTGATACTGAATTTATAGATTCAATTAAAAATCACCAAATATTAACCAAAGAAATTGAGATAAAAAATACAGATAGAAGTGTTTGTGCGAAAATATCTGGTGAAATCGCAGAACTTCATGGAAACACCGGCTTCAATGGCGAACTTAACTTAAATTTCAAAGGATATGCGGGACAAAGCTTTGGTGCCTTTTTATTGAAGGGAATGAATGTTCAATTAATCGGAGAAGCTAATGATTATGTTTGTAAAGGAATGAATGGAGGAATACTCACAATAATTCCACCAAAAATAGATGAAATATCCTCCGAACAAGTTATCTTAGGAAATACTTGCCTTTATGGAGCAACAGGTGGAAAATTATTTGCTTTAGGAAAATCAGGAGAAAGATTTGCAGTAAGAAATAGTGGAGCCACTGCAGTAACAGAGGGAGCAGGAGATCATTGTTGTGAATACATGACTGGTGGGAAAGTAGTTATTCTAGGTTCCACAGGAAGAAATATTGGTGCAGGTATGACTGGTGGAATAGCTTTCATAATCGATGAGAATAATGATTTAAATAATAAAGTTAATATGGAAATAGTAAGCATTCATAAAATAACTTCATCAAGGCAGGAAGATATCTTATTGGAAATTATTAGAGAATATCGAGCAAAAACAAATAGCTTAAAGGCCGCCAAAATAATTGAAAATTGGTCTCATTTCAAGAATACTTTCAAATTAATTGTTCCCCCAAGTGAAGAAGAGATGCTTGGCATAAAGAAAATGTAAATGCCTTTCTTTGTAAAAACTGAAATTATAAAAAAAGAATACCTAGTTAATAATGATTTAAAACGAAAAGTAATTAAAGAACATTATGAATGGATTAAAAAATTAAAAAAAGATGGAATTAATATAAAAAGTGGTTTTTTAGTAGATGGGTTAAAGAGGCCAGGCGCTGGAGGCTTACTAATTATTGAAATAAATAATTATGAAAATGCACTAAAAATAATTAAGAATGATCCAATGATTAAAAATGATCTAGTTGAATGGACATTAAATGAGTGGGTAGATTCAAATAAATGAAAATTACTATCTTGGATATTTTTTCATAAGTTTTTGAATCTCTTCAGCATGGTAACTGCTTCGAGTTAAAGGAGAACTAACTACTTGCATAAAATCCAAATTTTTTTCCCCGAAAACTTTAAAATAATTGAATTTTGAAGGACTCACAAATCTTTGAACAGGTAAATGATTTGGGCCAGGAGATAAATATTGCCCAATAGTAACAATATCGACGAAATTACTTTTTAAATCCTCAAGAAGACTTAAGACCTCCTCATCTTTTTCTCCAAGACCAAGCATAAAGCCTGACTTTGTATAAACTTTGGGAGAATAGTTTCTGGTTCTTTTTAGTAACTCAAGAGTTCTCTCATATTTACCCTGAGGTCTTACTTTTTTATATAGTGAAGGCACAGTCTCAATATTGTGGTTTAAAACGTTTGGATTTGAATCAAGAACTTTTTCAAGCGCTTTCCAGTTACCGCAAAAATCAGGAATTAAAAGCTCAATAGTAGTTTCAGGAGATTTTTTTCTTACTTGATAAACACATTCAAAAAATTGAGATGCACCACCATCCTCAAGATCGTCTCTATTTACCGATGTTATTACAACATGTTTAAGCTTCATTCTAAAAACTGCTTCGGCTAGACGATATGGTTCTGTTGGATCTAATTCTCTTTTTGATCTATCAAAATCAATATCGCAATATGGACATGCCCTAGTACAGCCAGGACCCATTATAAGGAAAGTGGCAGTTCCACTAGCAAAACATTCACCAATATTTGGACAGCTTGCTTCTTGACATACAGTATTGAGCTTTAAATCATTTAACAAAGCTGCCGTATTCCCAATTCTCTCAACTTGCGGAGCTTTTACTCTTAACCAATCAGGTTTTGAAATTAAACTATTAGGATTATTTGTCAAATTAAGTGTTTCTGACCTGTAAACTTATTTTACTAAAAACAAGATGAATTAACTATTAATAATTTCAAAAATGATGCCTAAACATGGAAGTCAAGAAATAAATGAATTTAACTAGTCCATCGATAATTTAAAAATCCAAATTAAAGTTAATAATTACACAATATTTTTGTTTCATCAACTAAAAAAAAACAGTATTTGAAACGTTATTTTTAATACAGATATTAGAACATTATAATAAAACTCTAAATTAATAAATAGATTGTAATTATTGAATTTATTTGTACTAAAAAGTGTTTTTTTTAAAATTTATTGATACATTAAAAAATATATGTAATAAAACATTGACTTTTAAATTTAAAAGAAAACGTCTTTTACTATCTGAAAAAAATAAAAACTCTAAAGCGATAGGTTATGCCAGAGCTGCTCATAATGAAAATGAATATTTAGAAGAGCAAATAAAAATTTTAAAGAAAGAGGGTTGCAGTTTAGTTTTCTCTGAATTTATAAGTTTAGATGAAGAAATCAAACCCCAACTCAATAAAGCTATAAATTGCTTATTTAGAGGTGATCAATTAATAATAACTCAGCTTGACCGAGCCTTTAAAAATAAAAAAGAATGTTTGCGGACAATAAATAAATTAATTAATAAGGATATTAAATTGCGAACTTTGACTGGTTTTTTTGCTGCTAATGAATCCTCTAATGAAATTTCCTCAATTTTTAAAATTTTATATGAATTAGATAATTTAGAAGACAAAAGTTTAGGAGAAAGAAAAAAAGAACAACTATTACGAAGAAAATTATCTGGGAATAATCTGGGAGGAAGGCCCAAAATAAGTCCTTTAAAAGAATCTTTGGTAATCAGATTACGCAATGAAGGATATTCATATCGATCAATCAGATCACAAACAGGAATTGCATTATCAACAATAAGAAGAGTGATTTTGGAAGGAGAATTAATATAAAATGAAGAGGAAAGAAATTGAAAATTTAATTAAAGAAAATTTCAAAGATACAGCGTTGCGTATTTATGAATTAGATAATGAAGATAGAAAAAGTTTGTTAGCTGAATATAGAGAATGGATTATGAATGATTTAGATTTTGAGGAAGTAATGATGTTACCTTATGAAGCCTATACTGATAAATTAGACTCTAATTACTTAGACGATTGACTTAAATCCTCAAATCGGATAACTCTTATTAAATTCATATATTTCTTTGGCTATTAATGGTAAGAAGGAGGTATCTTTAGAATATTTTTCTCCATTACAAAAAACGACTAATAAAGTGTGTAGAGATTGACTATTAGTCCACCAGGCTGAATCATGTCTAACTTCAGACATTAAGCCTGCTTTACTCCAAAGATTAATGCTTTCTGGTAATCCTGCACCCAAAAAACCATCTATTTGATTGAGAGAATCTTTTTTAAGAACAATTTTATTTAAATTTCTTTTTAAAAAACTTCGCAAATTTAAATCATTTTCTTGATAATCAATATGAATCATAATTTCCTCTAGTACCCTTGCAGCTGAATCAGAATTCATAGCGTTTCTATTTTTATTATGATGTCCATAAAATTCTTTCTCACGACCAAATGGTCCATCGTCCCAGGTCTTCTGACAGCAATTTATACCATCCAATTCTTCCCAATTTAAATCATTTATCCAATCATTAATTATCCTTCTTTGATATTTCCAATTTTCCCATAGTTCGCCTTCAATGCGAGGTCCACTTGTTGTTCCAGTAAGTAAATCAATTAAAAAGCTTGTTGCATTATTACTGGAAAAAGACAACATTTTCCTTACAGCATCAATAATTTCATCTGATAATGATAAACTTCCTTTTTTAATCCAATAAAATGTAGCAAGGCCATAAACTAACTTGACTATGCTGGCAGGGTAAACCATTTTTTTATTATTAATACCAGTTCCAAAACCTTTAAATACACTTTTATTTTCACTTTTATAATTAATCCAAGTTATCGAAATATCTTCTCTTGAAAAATCTTTATCATAAGAGCACACTCTCCTTAAAATATCATTTAAGGCTATACCCATCTCTCTACTTAAATGGTAAAAGGACATTGTATGGAAAGTTATAAAAATCCTATCTCACTATTTAAACAAACTAATTTTTCAAAAACTATTTGGTGGAAATTAAAAGTTAATATTTCTGGATATCAAAATGAAACAGAAGATAAATTAGTGACTGAAATATTTAAAGATAGAATTTTTAGGCTGATTTATCCAAATAATTATCAAAACAACCATAAATCTTCAAGAATACTAGTTCAACTATATGAAGATGGATACGTCTGCTGGATAAATTTAGATGGATTAATTATTGAGAAATACGAATTCAAAAAAAATAACAGTTTGGGAAATGAACACTTCTTTATAAAAGATAAAGTTAACTCAATTTTAAAATGGATCAAAAATCAATCTGAGTTAAATAATGAATATCTTTGGGGAGGTACATTAGGACCCAATTTTGATTGTTCTGGATTAATTCAGACTGCTTTTTTAAAGCATCAAATTTATATACCCCGAGACTCTTTTCAAATAAAAAGTTTTTGTAAGCACCTTTTTTATTACAAAGAATCGTATGCGGCTCTACGACCTGGCGATCTATTATTTTTTGGAAATGAAGAAAAATGTGATCATATTGGAATCTACAAAGGAGACGGAAACTATTACCATAGTTCTGGAATAGATTTTGGCAGAAATGGAATAGGATTAGATACGCTAAAAAAGTCTAATGATAAAATATCCTTGCATTATAAATCTAAACTAATTTCGGCAGGAAGAGTAGTTAGAAATTATAGATGGGACCGCACTATACGTTAGGTAATAGAGCTCACCATTAAATTTTAAATTAAATCAAAATATTACTTATTCTTTTATTTAGAAATTAACCAGCAGTCCAAATATTTTTAATGATTGGCATTATGGTATCTAAGTGTAATGTCCCAACAAGTAACCAAGCAAAAACAGCTCCTCCACATCCTCCTAACCAAAATCCACTAGTAAAATCAGCCCAACCAGCTCTTGTAAATAAGTCCTTTGGAGGATTATTAACAGTCGCGTCCGGAGGTTGAACATTAGGTGCTTTACCAGGTGCATTGTATAGAACAAAAAGTGCTGTCAAAATATGAACAGCTCCAATAGTAGCGAGAAGTCCAGCTGTTAGAGCAAATTCAGAATTTCTTAATGGGCCAGTCATGGTAAAAGGTCCATATAGAAGATACCCAAAAGCTGCTCCAGTTTCTAAACCTCTAAAATTAGGAGAAATACCTTCTCTGTAAAAAGGTAAATTATTTATGAAGGCTTTTGTAAAATAACCACTATTAACTGGAGTAGCTAAATTACCTACAAAGGGATCAGCAACTGTTTTTACTGCCCATTGTTCTGCTACACCAATATCATTTGGTTGAACAGAAGTATCTATGTATTTCTCATCAAACTTAATAGAACTTGTTGATTCAGAGAATGATTTTTGAAAGTCGCTCATTTTTTTAATAGTTAAGTGTTTGATAATTTATTCAGTTGCTGTAATTAATCTTCCAATCAATACGATAAAAACAGCAGGCATTGCTATACCAATTAATGGAACAAAAATTGAGGGTAAAAGACTTGGTAAATCAGATGGCATAGTTCTTTAAACATCTTTAAACACTTTAGTCTTTATCAGCGAAATAATGTTAATTTTATTACTGGATGATATAAAAATTATTAACTTTTTACATGTTA
Organism: Prochlorococcus marinus CUG1433; assembly: GCA_017644425.1. NCBI lineage: Bacteria > Bacillati > Cyanobacteriota > Cyanophyceae > Synechococcales > Prochlorococcaceae > Prochlorococcus > Prochlorococcus marinus. The sequence continues at coordinate 1,129,244 of JAEPLN010000001.1, read as the reverse complement.
AATTTTTTCGCAATTTTACTTATTATTTTTATAGGAATATTACTTCTAGTTTTTAAAAAAAGAAGCTTTAAAAAGTTAATAAATCAAAGCAATTTAAATTCTATTAAATTAAAGAAAAATAAAAAAAGTAATAATAAATTTCTATCTAAAAAAAATAGTTATTTATACAATCACGAAGAAAAAAATTACTCAGTATTTTATAAAAAATCTCAAAGAAATAAAATGATTAGTCTTTTTCAGGGTGATAAAGAAAATAAATTAAAGGCATTAAAAATTGCGAAAGAATTGGCTGATAAATCAACATTACCAATTTTACGAAAAGGCTTGAGAGATATTTCTCCTGAAGTCGTTGAAATTTCAGCTTTATTAATAAGACAGTTCAAGTAAACAATTAATTTTGCTTAGCACTGTTTATTGATCTAATTCTGTAAATTGGACGACTTTGACTTTCATGATAAGTCCTAATTAAAAGTTCGCTCAATAATCCAAAGCTAAATAATTGAACACCAGCAATTCCTAATATTAATGCAAACATCAGCAACGGACGATTTCCAATATCCTCACCCATTATTTTTAAAACTATCAAATAAGAACTTATCGCAAGACTAGAGAAAATACTTATAATTCCAACAAAACCAAATCCATACATCGGTCTTGTTAAAAATTTTGTCATAAACCAAACAGTTAGTAAATCCATTAAAACTCTAAAAGTTCTATCAATTCCATATTTACTAGATCCATATTGCCTGCTCCTATGATTTACTTTAATTTCTTTGATTCTTGCACCTTCAATATTTGCTAAAACTGGCAAAAACCTGTGAAGTTCCCCATATAACTTTATATCTTCTATTATTTCTTTCTTAAAAGCTTTTAATGAGCAACCATAGTCATGCAACTTTAAACCTGTTACGTGAGCTATTAACTTATTCGCTATTTTTGATGGTATCTTTCTATTAATTAATTTATCTTTTCTATCAAACCTCCAACCACAAACCAAATCATAACCATTATTAATTTCTGAAATTAATAAAGGAATATCATTTGGATCATTCTGTAAATCACCATCCAAAGTAATAACAATATCGCCCTTAGAATTATCAAAGCCAGCTGACATTGCTGCTGTTTGACCGTAATTTTTGCGAAGGGAAATTACTGACAATTCCTTGATTTTGTGAGTTAGTTGCTTTAATACTTGATGAGTATTATCTTTAGAACCATCATTTACAACAATCAATTCAAAATTAAATTTATGAGATGACATTACATTTATAACTTCATCCAATAAAAGCCCAATACTCTCGCTTTCATTGAAAACAGGGACGATAATAGAAATTAATTGTTTTATATCTGACATTTATATTTAATAATAATTACACAATTTTAACTTAATTTATAACATTAAAATTAAACAAAAAAAATCACCACAAACGTGGTGATTTAAATTATTTAAGGGAAATTTAACCAAACTTACCTGAAGTGGATGCGATAACAAATGCACCAAATGTAAGTATGTTTCCAATCGTGAAATGTGCTAGTCCAACTAATCTAGCTTGAACAATTGAAAGTGCAACTGGCTTATCTCTCCAGCCAACAAGGTTAGCAATTGGAGTACGCTGATGCGCCCAAACTAATGTTTCAATTAACTCTTGCCAGTAACCACGCCATGATATTAGGAACATGAAACCAGTAGCCCAAACTAAATGACCGAATAGGAACATCCAAGCCCAAGGAGATAGAGAATTTACTCCAAATGGATTATATCCATTAATAAGTTGCGCAGAGTTTAACCAGAGATAATCTCTAAACCAACCCATTAGATAAGTTCCTGATTCGTTAAATTGCGCTACATTACCCTGCCAAATTGCTAGGTGTTTCCAATGCCAGTAAAAAGTTACCCATGCTATTAAATTTAATGCCCAGAACATAGCTAAGTACATAGCGTCCCAAGATGAACTATCACAAGTACCACCACGTCCAGGTCCATCGCAAGGGAAAGCATAACCTAAATCTTTCTTATCAGGAATTAATTTTGTTCCTCTAGCATCAAGTGCACCTTTGATAAGGATCAAAGCAGTTGTATGAAGACCTAAAGCTATAGCATGGTGAACCAAGAAATCTGCTGGCCCGATAGGTAAGAAAGCACTTAATGCATCTTGTCTATTGATAAGATCCATCCAGTAATGATTACCTGGTAATGAATTAGCTGCGAGAGTTGCTGAACTTGTAGGATCAGATAACAAAGCGTTAAAGCCGTACATCATCTTACCTTGAGCAGCTTGAACGAATTGAGCAAATACTGGCTCGATTAGAATCTGCTTTTCAGGATTACCAAAAGCTACGACAACATCATTGTGAACATAAATTCCAAGAGTATGGAATCCTAGCAACATTGTTACCCAACTAAGGTGGCTAATCAAAGCTTCCTTTGTTCCAAGTACTCTTGCTAGTACATTATCCTTATTTAATTCAGGATCGTAATCTCTCACAAAGAAAATGGCTCCGTGTGCAAAAGCACCGACCATCAAGAACATAGCTATGTACTGATGATGACTATATAGAGCGGATTGTGTGGTGTAGTCACGGGCAATAAAAGCGTAAGAGGGAAGTGCACCCATATGTTGGGCTACAAGAGAAGTTGCAACACCAAGTGATGCTAAAGCTAATCCAAGTTGGAAATGTAATGAGTTATTTACAGTTTCATATATTCCATCGTGGTTAATTCCGAAGCTACCTTTATGAGGATCATTAGGGTGTCTTGTATTATGAGCTTCTGTAATTTCTTTGAGGCTATGACCAATACCAAAAGTATTTCTATACATATGACCAGCAATTACAAAAACTGTACCAATTGCAATATGGTGATGTGCAATGTCAGTAAGCCATAGTGCTTCACTTTGAGGATGAAGACCACCCAAGAAAGTAAAGATTGCTGTACCAGCTCCCTCAGCTGTTCCAAATACTTGGTCTAGAGAATCAGGATTTTGGGCATATGCTCCCCAGTTTAAAGTAAAGAAAGGCGCTAATCCTGCGGGATGTGGAAGCACTGTTAACCAGTTATCCCAACCTACATGTTGACCTCTTGACTCAGGTATTGCAACATGAACCAAATGACCAGTCCAAGCGATACTACTAAAACCAAATAAGACAGCTAAATGATGATTTAATCTTGACTCTGCATTTTTAAACCATGCTAGAGATGGTCTGAATTTTGGCTGTAAGTGTAACCAACCTGCAAATAGAGTCCAACAAGCCAAAATACTCATGAATATTGAAGCTTGGAAGAGTTGCTCATTAGTTCTCATTCCAATTGTGTACCACCAATGGTAGAGACCTGAGTAAGCTATGTTTACCGGACCATTGGCTCCAGCTTGTGTCATTGCTTCTGTGATACCAGATCCAAAATGAGGATCCCAAATAGCATGAGCAATAGGACGAACGTGAGTTGGATCAAGTACAAATTGCTCGAAGTTACCTTGCCAAGCAATATGGAATAAGTTACCAGCTACCCAGAGGGCGATTATTGCTAAATGACCAAAATGTGTAGAGAAAAGCTTCTGATAAAGCTTTTCTTCGGTCATACCATCATGACTTTCAAAGTCGTGAGCGGTAGCTATTCCGTACCAAATTCGTCGGGTTGTAGGGTCCTGAGCTAGACCCTGGTTAAATGATGGAAATTTTGTTGCCATTGAATTAAAAAGGTGAAGTTCAGGTAATTAGCCCAGGCCGAAAAGGCGAGCATGGAAGAAAGCCCATGTGGTAGCTATACCACCGACAAGGAAGTGTGTTACACCTACCGCTCTACCCTGAGTAATAGATAAAGCTCTTGGTTGAATGGTTGGAGCAACTTTAAGTTTGTTATGCGCCCAAACAATTGATTCGAACAATTCTTGCCAATATCCACGTCCACTAAAGAGGAACATTAAACTAAATGCCCATATGAAGTGAGCTCCTAAGAACATCAAACCGTACATGCTTATGGATTCACCATAACTTGTTAATACCTGAGAAGCTTGCGCCCAAAGGAAATCTCTTAACCAACCATTAATAGTAATAGAGCTTTGTGCGAAATTACCGCCAGTAAGTCCCCAAACATCACTCTGCATTTTCCAAGAGAAGTGGAAAATAACTATTGATAAACAGTTATACATCCAGAAAAGTGCCAAGAAAACGTGATCCCATGAAGAAACTTGACATGTACCACCTCTTCCAGGTCCATCACAAGGGAATCTAAATCCTAAAGAAGCTTTATCAGGGATCAACCTTGAACTTCTTGCGTAAAGTACTCCTTTGAGAAGTATCAAAACAGTTACGTGAATTTGGAAAGCATGAATATGATGAATCATTAAATCAGCTGTACCTAATGGAATTGGAGCTATGGCAACCTTTCCACCAACCTCTACTAAACTTCCATTGAAAACCTCACTTAAAGCTTTGTGAGGTAAAGCTTCAGCAGTACCTGCTAAAAGAGAAGTTCCAACAGCAGAAGCTTGAATACTCTGTACCCATTGAGCAAAAATTGGCTGAAGCTGGATTGCAGAATCACTAAACATATCTTGGGGTCTACCCAAAGCTCTCATAGTATCGTTGTGAATATAGAGTCCAAAACTATGGAATCCTAACCACATACATACCCAGTTCAAGTGACTGATTAAGGCATCTCTTGCTTTGAGGATTCTGTCTAGTACGTTATCAATATGTTTTGCTGGATCATAATCTCTAACCATTGCAATTCCTGCATGAGCGCCTGCACCTACTATGAATAATCCACCAATCCACATGTGATGAGTAAATAATCCAAGAACTGTCATATAGTCAGTAGCTATATATGGATATGGAGGCATCGCATACATGTGATGAGATACAAGTATGCTTATTGATCCAAGCATTGCTAGGTTTACCGCAAGCTGGGCATGTCTACTTTCTGCCATGAACTCAAAAAGTCCTTGATGACCTTTAGGAGCAGGGAATAATATTGGGTCTCCTTGCTGAGAATCTAATATTTCTTTCATACTATGACCAATACCGTAATTGGTTCTGTACATATGACCACCAATAATTGCTATTACACCAAAAGCTAAATGATGATGGGAAACATCAGTCATCCATAAGCTACCTGTCACAGGGTTAAGTCCACCTTTGAAAGTAAGGAAGTCTGAGAAAGCTAACCAGTTTAAACTGAAGAAATTACCTGTACCACTTGCTAATCCTGGAAATATCTGACCGATAATTTGTGGATCACAGAGTTGATGAGGCATAGGCATATCTGCAATAGTTGCTATTTCTTTACCATTTATGACTAAAGGAGAACCTGCATCAATTGCATCTAAGAGAGCTGCTGTTGGAGCTCCGATATGAATACAGTGGCCAGCCCATGCTAAAGATCCTAGTCCCACTAAACCAGCTATATGATGATTAAGCATAGACTCAATATCTTGGAACCACTCCATTTTTGGAGCTGCTTTATGATAATGAAAAATTCCTGCATGAAGCATAAGTGCAGCCATTACTACAGCACCTATTGCTAAAGCCATCAATTCACTCTCGTTAGTAATTCCCCATGCTCGCCACATGTGGAATATCCCTGAACTGATTTGAATACCGTTATAGTTAGCACCAAGATCAGCATTAAGCATTTCTTGACCAACAATGGCCCATACTTGCTGAGCTCCCGGTTTGACATGAGTTGGATCAGCTAACCAACCTGAATAATTAGAAAATCTTGCTCCATGGAAAAATGCAGCACTCATCCATATGAAAATAACTGCAAGATGTCCAAAATGAGCTGAAAAGATTTTTCTTGTTGCTTCTTCAGCATCACCTGTATGCACATCGAAATCATGTGCATCAGCATGCAAATTCCAGATCCAAGTTGTAGTTTTTGGACCTTTAGATAATTTAGTTGACCAGAACCCTGGCTTATCTAATTTGGCAAAATCAATAGGTCTTGGATCGGCCTTAACAGGATCCTCCAAAACTTTTTTGTTTTTTTCTCCACTTTCTGGTGGGCTGATGGTCATCTAGCACCTCGAAAATAATTGACATTAAAGCCGATTGATCGGATCTTGAACTTATTTTTAATGATAATGTTCAAGAAAACGAATCTTACGGATCTTTAAATATTCGTTTCAAAAATAATAAGGCAAAGATTCTTTCGTTATGCATTAACGTAACAAATGTTCTAATGATTGTTACTATATGAATATTTTGTTAAATTCTAGTCTATGACTAAATTATAAGTATTTTTACTCAAATTTTAATTAAATTTCTTAAATTTTTTTTTATATTTCAAAGAAATATTTTTAAATCCAGCTACAGGATATAATTTCAAAGTAACTATCAATAATTTCTGGTTTGAAAGGAATTGCTATAGGTCTATCTAATAATTCAAAAGAAATTTTAAAAAGGCTTAAAAAAACAGAATTTGTCAAAGATATATATATTGCAGGTTCTTCAAAAGATGATGGAAAGGAAAATGAACTTATTGAAGTACAAAAACCTAAAGAAATCTTACTTAAAAAATGGCTGGAAATAGATTTAATAATTTTTATAGGCTCAATTGCTGCATCAATACGCATAATAAATTCTTTTTTAACCTCTAAAGATCAAGATCCAGGTGTAATCGTTATAGATAACAAATGTTCCAAGATAGTTCCTTTAATTGGCTTACATCAGTCAAATACCCAAAATATTGCATGTCAAATTGCTAATTTACTTGGTGGCGAAATAATAGAAACTAATAATTCCAATGATCAAAGCTTCTTAAATCTTGATGCATTTGGGAATCAATGGGGTTGGAAAAGATCTGGCAACATAAAGGATTGGTCAAAACTAGTTATTAAACAAGCCAAGAACGAAGAAATATTTTGCAAACAATTATCTGGCAATAGCTTATGGAAAACTTCAAAATCAGGGGCGATTATTAATCAAATTAATAAAAATGAAATTGAAAAACCAGATTCAACATTTCATGTAAGTATATTCGAAAATAATCAAAGAAATTGGCATCCTCCCGTATTATGGATTGGCATTGGATGTGAAAGAAATACAAGCAAAGAATTTATAGCAAATTCTTTAAATAATTTTTTGGAGTCAGGAAATTTATCACAGCAATCAATTGCAGGATTTGCAACTATTGATATTAAAAAAGATGAGAAAGGAATTTTGGAGCTTTCTGAAGAAAAAAACTTGCCTATAAAGTTTTTTAGTAAAGAAGATCTTTCAACAATAATTGTTCCAAATCCATCAAATGTCGTTCACAAGGAAATTGGCACACCTTCCGTAGCAGAAGCCTCTTGCTTACTAGCAGCAGGAAAAGAATCAAAATTATTAAAAGAAAAAAGAATTTTTAAAGATCAATCTGGGGCAGTAACTATTGCTGTAGCAGAATCAAAAATTCAATATAATCCAACCCATGGCGAAATTCATATTATTGGAAGTGGTCCTGGTGATATCTCCTTCCTAACCAATAATGCAAAACAGGCACTTTCAAGAAGTACTGTTTGGATCGGATACAAAATGTATTTAGATTTAATTAAGCCCTTAAAAAGGAGTGACCAAGTTTTAATTGAAAGTAAACTTACTGAAGAAAAAGAGAGGTGTAGTAAAGCAATTAAATTAGCCGAGGAAGGTATAAAAGTGGCTTTAATTTCTTCAGGTGAGTCTGGATTTTATGGCATGGCTGGTTTACTTTTAGAATTACTTCAAAAAATCAAAAAAAAATACAGACCTTACTTTCAAGTACATCCAGGTATAAGTAGTGTGCAATTAGCCGCTGCGATTAGTGGAGCACCACTAATGAATGACTTTTGTTCAATAAGCTTAAGCGATAAATTAACTCCATGGTCCTTAATAGAAAAAAGAATTGAAGGAGCTCTTTTGGGTGACTTTGTAATAGCTTTATTTAATCCTCAATCCATTGAAAGAAATTGGCAACTAAAAAGTGCAATTGATCTATGTTTAAAAACCAGGAAAGGGGATACTCCCGTTTTAATAGCTAGACAAGTAGGTAGAGAAAATCAATCTAAAAAATTTTCCACTTTAAAAACAATTCCTTTTGAAGAAATTGATATGTTATCAATAATTATTATTGGTAATTCTCAAACCACGTTAATAGATGAAATATTTCTTACTCCAAGAGGATATTTACAACATTAAGCTTAGATAATTCATTTTTAAAGAAAATATCTTTTTTGCTTTTTTCTAATAAGAATACTAATCTTTTATAAAAGAATTAAAAAAATTAATTGAAAAATATTGGTTTAATTTTATTTGATATTGATGGGGTAATCCGAAGCGTAGAAAATAGTTATAGGCTTTCATTAAAAAAAACAGTTTACAACTTTTCCGGATGGGAGCCAAGTTATCTAGATATTGATAATGCAAAAAATGAGGGGATATGGAATAATGACTGGGATCTAAGTTTAGAGCTTATAAAAAGAAGAATAAAAAAAGAGAACTTAAACCTTAAAATCCCCTCAAGAGAAGTAATAGTAAAATGTTTTGAGGAGTTTTACTTTGGTGGAGATCCAAATAAAGATAGTAAATATTGGTCTGGATACATAACAAATGAGGAGTTGTTAGTTGATAAAAAGTTTTTTGATTTAATTAAACGCAATGGAATAATTTGGGGTTTTGTAAGTGGTGCAGAGTCTGCCTCTGCAAAATTTGTTTTAGAAAAAAGACTTGGGCTAAAATCGCCACCATTAATTTCTATGGGAGATGCACCTGACAAGCCTAATCCAAGGGGTTTTATTAACTTATCAAAAAAGCTTCTAGCAGATAAACTCGGCGAATCAAATATTCCTATTGCATACGTAGGAGATACTATTGCAGATATAAATACAGTTATAAATGCCAGAAAAGAAATACCATCTCAGAAATTCATAAGCATCGGAATAGCTCCCCCTCATTTACATTTAAATTCTCGATTAAAAGAACGTAATTCTTACGAAACAAATCTTAGAAATGCAGGCGCTGACTTGATTTTAAATTCTATTTATGACCTTAAAGATATAAATCTTGACTTATTTTAAAAAAAATAAAAACTAAAAAGTTTCTTAATTAATTACGGAGAGGGAGGGATTCGAACCCTCGACAAAAGTTACCTCCTGTAACTCCTTAGCAGGGAGCCGCTTTCAACCACTCAGCCACCTCTCCAGTTCTTATACATTATCAATTTTTCTGCAAACATTCAAAATTTTTTATTTAATCGAAATGTCTAATCTACTTGAACTTTCGGTAATCTATTTTTAAAAGAACAAAGAATTTCCCAAGGTATAGTATTAGATTTTCTTGCCCATTCAAGAGGAGAAATTGTTTTATCTCCATCAGATCCTAGTAATAACATGGTAGTACCAACTTTAATTTCATTAGAATCTGTTATGTCTACCATCATTTGATCCATAGTTATAGATCCAACTTGAGGATAAAATTTATTATTATGGATAACGTTAATTTTTCCTGAAAGATTTCTTGGTACACCATCTGCATAACCAATACTTAATATAGCTAACTTAGTTTTTCTATGACTTACAAATTTGCCTCCATAACTTACTCTTACACCTTTATCAATAGTTCTTATAAAAGCTACTTTGACCTTCAAAGATAAAGCTGGATTAAGTAATAAATTTTTATCTATTTTAGCAAGAGGACTGTATCCGTACATAGAAAGCCCAACACGCACCATATTGAAATGAAAATCTTTGCTAAGAAGCATTCCCGCTGAATTAGCCAAATGAATCTTAATTTGATTACTGCTATCAAGCTTAATTTGCTTTAATAATTTATTAAACTTCAGTCTTTGTAATTGTGTAATACTTTGAGAAGCTAATGCTTTATCTTCATCTGCAGAAGATAAATGACTATATATTCCTTTTATTGAAATGTTCTCAAAAGATTTTATTTTTTCAAATTGCTGAACAAATTTATTAGATTCAAATCCTAATCTTGACATTCCAGTATCAACCTTAAGATGTAGAGAAAATTTCAACCCAAAGTGCTTCCCGATATTATTACAAACTAAACACTCTCTTAGACTACTTATAGTTGGCATAAGATCATTTTTAAAGGATATTATTAAATCTCTTTTTGTATATAGATTTCCGAGAATAAGAATTGGTTTTTTAACCCCAAAAGAACGTAGCTTAATCCCTTCTTTTAAAGTTGCAACGCCTAATTCCGAAGCTCCGCCTTCAATAGCATATTCAGATACTACTTTTGCATCATGTCCATATCCATCAGCTTTAACGACTGCCATAAATTGACAATTTTTACTTAATTTTGATCTTAACTGTCTAACGTTTGTTTCTATTGCTTTACCTTTAACTTCAATCCATGCCCTTTGTTTTAGATCTATATCTTTTTCAAAATTTTGAAATTTATCAAAATTAAATACCTGATTTGTTTGCCTATTTTGCATTAACTTTGCACAAATATATGCGCTTATTGAAATATACAGTTAGCATGACATGTAAATTGTATTTTGGCATGGGCCAGACTCTAGTTTTAAATGCATCTTATGAACCTTTAAACATCACTTCTTGGCGAAGAGCAGTAATTTTGATGATTAAAGGTAAAGCAGAAAGCTTAGAGGAAGATAAAACATATTCAATTCATAGCGGGAAAAAGTTGCCGACAGTTATAAGACTTCGTTACTACGTCAAAGTTCCTTTTAGAGAGGTTTCTTTAACAAGAAAAAATATTCTTCTGAGAGATAATAATTCTTGCCAATATTGTAACTATAGAGGTAGCGACCTATCAATAGATCATGTTTTACCGAGAAGCAGAGGTGGAACAGATAACTGGGAAAATGTTACTACTGCATGTCTCAGGTGTAATGTACAAAAAGGTAATCGAACCCCCGAAGAGGCGAATATGCCCTTAAAACGTAAGCCTTACCGTCCATTAAGTAATCTAAATTTTGAAGCCACAAGACAAATTGACTCTGGCAAGCATAAAGAATGGAGTAAATACGTAATAGGGGTTGCAATCTAATAAAAAAATCTTAATTTACTTCTTTATTAAAATCTTCCATCATTCTTTTTTGTTCTTGCGCTATGCATGCATTAATCACTTCTTCTAATTGACCAGCAAGAATTGGCTCAAGAGAAAAATTAGAACCTAATCTATGATCAGTTGTCCTGTTATCTTTAAAATTATAAGTTCTGATTTTTTCACTTCTATCACCTGTTCCAACCTGGGAAAGCCTTTGTGATCTCTCTTTTGCATTGGCTTCTTTTATTTGAATTTCATACAATTTAGCTCTTAAAATTTCCATTGCTCGTTCGCGATTTTGCAATTGTGATCTCTCTTGAGTACAAAAAACTCTTATTCCTGTAGGCTTGTGGAGAAGATCAATGGCTGTTTCTACCTTATTAACATTTTGTCCTCCTGCACCTCCTGATCTTGCTGTTCCAACCTCTAGATCTGTTGGATCAATTTTAACCTCAACAGGATCAGCCTCAGGCATAACGGCAACTGTAGCAGTAGAGGTGTGAACTCTACCTTGAGATTCAGTAGCTGGAACTCTTTGGACTCTATGCACACCAGCCTCAAATTTAAGTTGACTATATACAGCATCTCCCTTAACGGAGATAACCAACTCCTTAAATCCACCCATATCTGACTCGGAAGCACTAACAGGTTTTACAGACCATCCAATTTTTTGTCCATATCTTTCATACATTCTTGCTAAGTCACCCGCCCAGATACAAGCCTCGTTACCTCCAGCACCGGCTCTTATTTCTAACATTACACTTCTTTCATCTCTTGGATCTTTTGGCAATAAGGCGATTGTGGTTTTTTGAATCAGTTCACTCTTAAATTCCTCAAGAGTTATTAACTCTTCATTTATCAAAGATTCCATTTCTTTATCATTTCTATTCTCTTTCAATAAATTTTTTGAATCTTCAATTTCTTTATCAGTATCAAGCAACTTATTAAAATCAATCACCAAAGGTTCCAATTTTGATCTTTCTCTTGCTATAGATTCTAATTTTTTTGGATCATTAGCTATATCAGGATCTGCAAGTTGCACTTCCAAATTTTCAAAACTTTCTGAAGCAGTTTTCAACCTTGCAATTAATGTTGAGTATTCCAAATGAAGTTGAGCTTAATTTTGAAAATTCTATTTTTTAGAATCTTTTTCTTCTTTTTGATCTTTTGATGTGGCTGAATTAGCTGAACCCATTCCATATTTTTTCATAAACCTATCAACCCTACCTTCTGTATCAAGAATCTTTTGAGTTCCAGTGAAGAAGGGATGATTACCACTCCAAACATCAACATGTAATTCAGGCTGAGTGGAGCCAGTAGTCATTACAACTTCTCCATTACAAATAACTTTTGCATCTGGATACCATTTTGGGTGTATTTCTGATTTTGGCATAATTTAAATTTCCTTTAACGTTTAGAGAATTGAGGAGCTTTTCTTGCTTTTTTAAGACCATATTTTCTTCTTTCCTTAGCTCTAGGATCTCTACTGAGATGGCCTTCCGTTTTTAGCGGTTTCCTATTGTCAGGAGATAATTCGCAAAGTGCTCGAGCTGCACCTTGCTTTATAGCATCTGCTTGACCAGTCAATCCACCGCCGAAAACATTTACTAAAATATCATAAGAATTTTCAAGGCCTAATGTTTGCAAAGGTGCTTTTATTGAATTTAAGTGCAGAGGATTGAAGTTTAAGTAATCATCTCCAGCACGACCATTAATTTTTATTATTCCATTTCCTGGAATCAAGCGAACTCTAGCTACTGAAGTTTTTCTTCTTCCAGTTCCCCAATACACAGCTTTGTTTTTTATTTGACTATTCATTTTGATAAATTAACTATTTAATAATACAGGATTCTGAGCAGCATGAGGATGATCAGCACCTTTATAAACTTTTAGTTTTTTAAATTGCTGTCTTCCTAAAGAGTTATGAGGCAGCATACCCTTAACAGCTTGCTCGATGATTCTTTCAGGAATTCTTTGTTGTAAAGACTCAAATTTTTCAATTTTCATTCCTCCTGGTCTTCCAGAATGTCTCCTGTACAATTTTTGTGATGATTTTTTACCTGTTACCTCAACTTTCTCGGCATTTACTACAATGACAAAATCTCCAGTATCTAGATGAGGTGTAAATGTTGGTTTATTCTTACCTCTCAAGACAGTTGCAATTTCCGTAGCAAGTCTACCAAGAGTCTTATCTTTTGCGTCAACTAAAAACCAATTTCTTTCGATTGTCTCTAAAGATGGAGTAATTGTTTTATTCATTTACCAAGTTTCTGCAAATAAAATTTAAATTAGTCTTAAATTCTACCTTATGGAAGGAATATAAAACAACAGTTTTGAATGATTTAAACAAAAAATTCGCTTAATTAAATTTTTCTTAAGAAAAACCCTTAATTAAAAATACAGGAAAAAAATCATTATTATTAATCTTTTTAAAAACATTTTCTTCATAAACAGCATTTACAAAACATAACCCCTTAGCTGGAGCAGATTCTTTAACATCATTTTTCTTTTTGTTTACCCATCTATCTGTAAAAATTTCTGGAGAAATTTTTTTTTCTCCAACCAACACTAATTGACCAACAATTAAACGGACCATTCCATAAAGAAAACCAGTTGCTTTAATATCAACTAAAACTAAATCCTCCACTCTTTTAATATCTATATTCTTTATTTTTGTAATAGAATTTATCCTATTACTTCCACTTTTCTGAAAAGCAAAAAAATCATGTTCTCCTTCCATTGTCTTAGATGCCTTTAACATTAAAACCTCATCTAATACTTTTTGGTATCTATGCCATGACCAATTATTGATGAACAAATTTGGTAATTTACTGTTATTAATGACATATCTATAATGTCTATATTTTGCTGAATAGCATGCATGCCAACTTTCTTTAACCTCAACTGATTCCAATATTCTAATTGTTGAGGGTAAAAGACTATTTAGGACATCGGAATAACTATAGCTAGGAATAACCCAATCAGTATCAAAGTGTACTACTTGACCTGATGCATGGACCCCAGCATCAGTTCTCCCTGAAGCAAAAGTTTTTACGACTTGCTGAGTAATCTTAAAAAGGGCTTCCTCCAGAATTCCCTGAACTGTTGTTGCATTTTTTTGCCTTTGCCAGCCCGAATAACAAGATCCATCGTATTGGATTAGTAATGCTACCCTTTTCAAAAATTATTTTCTATTTAAAAAACTTGTATTGAATAACTTAAACAAGTTCAATAATAGCCATCTGAGCGTTATCACCTTTTCTAGAAACGGTTCTAACTATTCTTGTATAACCACCATTTCTATCTCCATATCTTTCCTTTGCTTTTTCAAATAATGAATGAACTAGTTTTTTATCATAAATATATCCAATAGCTCTTCTCCTAGAAGCCAAAGTACCTTCTTTAGCGAGAGTAATCATCCTTTCAGCTTCGTTTCTTAAAGCTTTTGCCCTCGCTTTTGTAGTAGTTACTCTACCTTCTCTAATTAGTTGTGTAGTCAAACCTCTTAAAAGTGCTTTCCTCTGGTCAGCAGGTTTACTCAATAATGGAATTCTAAGTTGATGTCGCATAATCTTAAAAATTGTTAAACAGAGGTCCTACTTTGTGGAATTGAAATTCCGATACGCTCAAGAGCTTCAATAACCTCATCCGCAGATTTAGAGCCAAAGTTCTTAATTTCAAGAAGATCTTCGTAGCTAAAGCCCATTAAATCTGAAACCGAGTTAACTTGTGCCCTTTTTAGACAATTATATGCTCTAACGGACAAGTTTAGTTCTTCAAGAGGAATTTGAGCTTCGGGAGATGGTTCTGGTTCTTCAGGAATTTCCTCAACCATTGTAACAGTAGCAAGGGGCTGAAAGAGTTCAATTAATTGATTTGCGGCTTCAGCAATAGCATCATCAGGACTTGTTGATCCATCTGTTACAACTTCCATTTTTAATCTTTCTCTACCTGTACCGCCCTCTGCTACAGCAGTTTCATCAATCGTAAAATTAACTCTCTTCACTGGCATAAATACAGCATCTATTTGAAGTAAATCAATAGCAGTTGTCTCTTCATTCTTACGATCGACAGGTCTATATCCAACACCTCTTTCAACATGGATTTCCAACTCTAAATTATGGCCTTCCTGGATAGTGGCGATCGGTTTTTCGCCATCCACAATTTCAACTTGAGATGAGAATTGAATATCATTCGCCTTCACCTCCATTGGACCAGTTGCCACCAACCTACCAATTTCGAGTTCTGGATTAGAACTATTAATTGATAGTTGCTTACAATTGAGGAGAATATCTAAAACGTCCTCTCTAACTCCTGGAATAGTGGCATATTCATGATTAATTCCTGCTATTCTTACTGCAGTCACTGCACTCCCTTCAAGTCCTCCCATCAGGACTCTTCTAAGAGAATTACCCAAAGTTGTAGCTTGTCCTCTTTCAAGAGGTCCAATTAAAAAAGTTCCTGTTTGGGAGCGATCATCTGAAATTTGATGGTCGATTCTGTCAATCTGGTATTGCAACACGGAAAAAAATGAGGTTGAAAGTTGTTTTTTTTTTGGGGGGGGGGGTTTGGAGAATAGTTAAGACCTAAACGCGTCTCCGTTTCGGTCTTCTACATCCATTATGAGGTAACGGAGTTACATCTCTTATTAGAGTTATTTCTAAACCGGCCACTTGTAAAGCTCTTATGGCCGTTTCCCTACCTGAGCCAGGACCTCTAACTAATACTTCTATTTGTCTCATGCCTTGATCAAGTGCTCTCCTAGCCGCAGCTTCAGCTGCTGTTTGAGCAGCAAAAGGAGTACCTTTCCGAGCCCCCTTAAATCCACTGGCACCTGCAGAAGACCAAGAGATAACATGACCAGAGGTGTCAGTAATTGAAACGATAGTATTATTGAATGTGCTTTGAATATGTACCACACCATTTGGTACATTACGTTTGGATTTCTTTGAACCTGTTTTTTTTACTGTGGCTGCCATGATGATGAAATTTAATAATTCAGTTTGTTAATAGATTTAGTTAATTATTTTTTTCTTCCAGCAACTGTTTTCCTTGAACCCCTTCTTGTTCTTGCATTAGTTCTAGTTCTTTGACCTCTTACTGGAAGACTCATTCTATGCCTTCTTCCTCTTACGCACCCTATATCTTGAAGTCTTTTTAGTGCCATTCCCTCTTTTCTTCTTAAGTCTCCCTCTAAAGTGAATTCCTCTGAAGCACCTCTAAGTTTTTGCACATCAGAATCCGAAAGATCTTTGACACGAACATCTGGGTTTACCCCTGCATTAACAAGAATTTGCTTTGATCTTGTTAAACCAATTCCATATACGTATGTAAGTGCAATTTCAACTCGCTTTTCGCGAGGTATGTCAATTCCTGCAATCCTGGCCACGTGTTTTGAGTAAGTTAAAGTTTGAATTATGAGGGTTTAAAGTTAACCCTGACGCTGTTTATTGCGAGGTCTTTTCTTGTTAATAACATAGATTTTACCTCTTCTCCTCACGATCTGATCGTCAGGACTAATTTTTTTGACTGAAGATCTGACCTTCATAGGGGTTTAACAAATAAAACGTTAATACTTTATTCTACATCATCATCAAGCCATTTTTAGTTTGATTTCATGAGAAATGGTTTTTAAATCTCTATCTGCATCAATATACTCAAGCAGTGAAAGATCTTTAAAATATTGAATTAATGGTTCAGTAGTTTTTTTATATATTTCAACTCTTGTTCTAATGGTCTCTTCAGTATCGTCTTTTCTCCCTCTTAAAAGTAAGCGCTTAATTAAAACTTCTTCGGGAATATCTAAGTAAAAAACAACTTCTAAAGGTTGATTTATTTCAATTAAGACCTTATTTAGTGAATTTGCTTGGGATAAATTTCTTGGATAGCCATCTAAAATCCAACCATTATTATCCTTATCTAAATTTTGTTTTACTATTTTTAACACAAGTTCGTCACTAACTAGTTCCCCCCGATTAATGATATCTTTTACTCGTTTACCAAGAAGAGTATTCATTTCTATTTCTTTTCTTAATAATTCACCTGTAGATAAGTGCAAGTAAGAATTAGTTTGACTTAGTAATTCCGCCTGAGTCCCTTTCCCTGCGCCAGGAGCTCCTAAAAATAATAAATGTTTTTTCATTAATTGTTAATTAATCCCTCATACCTTTGAGAAATAACATAAGTTTGAATTTGCTTAGCAGTATCAATAGCAACACCCACAAGAATAAGTAGCGAAGTTGCCCCTAATCCTTGAAAAGTTTGGACATTCGTAGCTCTCTCAACTGCAGCTGGAATTATAGCTACTGATCCCAAAAATAATCCTCCTAACAAAGTCAATCTATTTTGTATCCCAGATAAGTACTTGGCTGTATTAGTTCCAGGTCTTACTCCCGGTATAGCTACTCCTCCTTTCTTTAAATTTGAAGCTACATCTACTGGATTAATTGTTAGAGATGCATAAAAATATGAGAATCCCAAAATTAAGGAGAAGAATGTCAAAGCATATGGCCATGGATTAGATGATCCAGGATTTAAACTACTCGCTAATTTGATTAAAACTGGATTACCCGTAACATTTGCAATAGTTATTGGCAAAAAAATTAAAGCAGATGCGAATATAATGGGCATAACTCCTCCTGCATTTAATTTCAAAGGCAAATAACTTTGTCTAGTTGGAAGTAATGTTGAATTTCCTATTTGCCTTTTTGCGCTAACAATAGGAATACGTCTTGCTCCCTCTTGGACAAAAATTATCCCAACAATTGTCAATAAAAACACTCCAAGCAAAACCACTATCCCTAAAACATCTCCTCGATCGCCAGTTTGAGCTTTTTCAATAGTTGAACTTAAAGCCTTGGGTAAAGTCGAAACAATATTTAAAAAAATTACTAATGAAGCTCCTTGACCTATCCCTTTCTCAGTGATAATCTCACTAAACCACATAACCAACATTGAGCCAGTAACTAGGGCAATGGATGTTTGCAAAACAAATGTAGTTTCACTAATACCCTGAATAGCATATTGTCTAAGAATTAAAGAAAAAATAATACTCTGCAAAAAACCCCACCCCAAAGACACATATCTAGTTATCTGAGCAATTTTTCTTCTACCCGCTTCTCCTTCATTTTTTTGTAAATCTTCAAGAACAGGCAATGAAGCTGTGAGAAGCTGAATAATAATTGATGCGTTAATAAAAGGAAGTATGCCTAATGCAAATATTCCTAAGGTTGAAATTCCTCCGCCAGTAAAAATATCTAAAAAACCTATTAATTGACCACCTTGATCTATGAAACTTTTGAAAGCAACTCTGTCAATACCAGGCATAGGAATGTAGATGCCAAGTCTTACTAAAAGAAGAAGACCTAAAGTTGTTAAAACTCTACTCCTTAGCTCTTTATTTAAAAATAACTGGGAGAGTATTTCAGAAGCGTTAGGATTTCTACTTTTGTTGACAAACATTTTGAAGCTTTCTCATATTTTTAATAAATTTATTTACTATTTATAAGCTCGCAGGATCCACCAGCGTCCTCAATTTTTTGTTTTGCGACTTTTGTGAATGCGTGAGCTTGGACTTTTAGTTTTACATTAATATTTCCATTTCCAAGAATTTTTAAAGGAAATTTTGGCTTGAAGATCAATCCTTTCTTCACTAATGAGTCTAGGTTAACAGTATCGTTTTCTTTGAATTCATTTAATTTTTCTAAATTAATTATCGAAAAATTCTTTTGATTAATTATTTCAAAATGCTTTAATTTTGGAACTCTTCTGTAAAGAGGCATTTGACCTCCTTCAAAACCTGGGCGTGTAGGTCTGCCAGAACGTGACTTTTGTCCTCTCATTCCAAAACCACATGATGCACCCTGACCGGCTGCAATACCTCTTCCCTTTCTTAATTTTTTCTTTCTCGAACCAGAGTTTGATTTAAGTGTATTTAATGTTGAAGTCATAATTTTCAAGAATAGAGCTGTTCAAGTGAGATGCCTCTTTCCCTTGAGGCGGATTTGTGTGTTCTTAATTGAGAAAGAGCCACCATAGCAGCTCTTGCATTATTCAATGGTGTTTTACTACCCAATCTTTTTGCTAAGACATTTTTTATGCCGGCTAATTCTAAAACTGTTCTTATTGAACCACCAGCAATTACACCTGTACCTGGGGCAGCAGGTCTAATTAGTACATTAGCAGCACCATCTCGACCCTTAGATAAAGTAGGTATTGAATTATTTGGAGTTAAAGGAACCCTAACAAGATTCTTTTTGCCATCTGAAACTCCCTTTCTCACCGCACCTATGACATCCCCTGCTTTACCAACTCCAACTCCAACTTGGCCTTTCTCATTTCCCACAACAACAATTGCTCTAAAGCTCATTTTTTTTCCACCTTTAACAGTTTTAGAAACGCGTCGAATTTGAACAACCCTTTCTTGCCAATCAGAATCTCTCTCTAGATTTTTCGAATCACCTTTTCTACCTCTTTTTCTATCATTACGATTATTCTTTTTTTGTTCTACGGGCATAGCTCCAGGAACGTTATCGTTCTTGGATTGAATTTCTTGTTTGGTTGGAGTGTCAGTCATAGTAAAAAATTAAGAGTTAGAATTCTAGGCCAGCTTCACGAGCAGCGTCTGCAAGTGCCTTTACTCTACCGTGATATAAGTTACCTCCACGGTCAAAAATTACTTGCTTAATACCTTTTTTTATCGCTCTCTTTGCTAATAATTTTCCAACAATGGAAGAAGAATTACAATCAGCAGATAATTTCTCAGATTTTTCTCTCAGTTCCTTATCAATAGTTGAAGCTGAGCAAATAGTTTTTTGAGAGCTATCATCTATGACCTGAGCATAAATATGGTTATTAGAGCGAAAAACAGATAATCTAGGACGCGTTGCATCTCCAATTAAGAATCTCCTTAATCTTCTATGTCTTTTTTGGGTTTGTAATTTCCTGGAAAGTTTGGTCATTTTTTTAATTCAATTATTTTTTGCCAGATTTACCAGCTTTTCTGAGAATTCTCTCGTCATGGTATTTAATTCCTTTTCCTTTATATGGCTCTGGAGGTCTAATTGATCTGATTTTTGCTGCTTCATTACCAACAATTTCCTTATCAATTCCAGATACGGTAACGTTTGTATTACTCTCAACTTTGTATGTTATACCATCAGGGGGGATCATTTCTACAGGATGACTATATCCTGCACTAACAACTAGGTTTTTACCTTTTACTTGTGCTCTTGATCCAACGCCAACAATTTCTAGTTTCTTTGAAAAACCTTGAGTAACCCCTTCAACCATATTTGCAATTAAGGCTCTACATAAACCATGTCTCTGCCTTGAATATATTTTGGTTGTAGTAGGACTTACGACAACAGTGTTATCTTTCTTATCAAAACTAACTCCCTCAGGCATGAGACGTTTTAACTCACCCTTTGGGCCCTTCACTGTAACTGTTAATCCATCAAAATCAACTGTAACTTTCTCTGGAATAAGTACTGGTGTTTTTCCGATTCTTGACATGATTAATTCTCCTTAATAAACATAGCAGAGGACTTCACCGCCAATACCTTGCTTTCTAGCATCGCGATCACTCATAACGCCCTTAGAAGTTGAAATTATGGCAACTCCAAGACCTCCAAGGACTTTTGGTAAACCTCTAGTATTTTTATATATTCTCAAACCAGGTTTACTAACTCTTTGCATAGATCGGATAGTAGGAAATTTATTTTTACCACTATATTTGAGACCGAGTATTATTTGTGATTTATAACCTTCACCTTCCTCATTAATATCAGAAATAAATCCCTCTTTTTGAAGCACTTTGGCGATACTTAAGGACATTTTTGAACCTGGGATTGCTGTGGTTGTATGCTTTTTTTGACTCGCATTTCTAATTCGAGTAAGCATATCTGAAATAGGATCGTGATTTGACATAGTTTTAATTTAATTCTTACTAAAAGGCATTCCTAACTCCTGCAAAAGAGCTTTACCTTCTTGATCTGATTTTGCACTAGTGACAATAGTTATATCCATACCTCTTATTGAATCTATTTTATCAAAAGAGATTTCAGGAAAAATCAATTGCTCTTTCACTCCAACGGTATAATTCCCTCTACCATCGAAACTTTTTGGGTTAACTCCCCTGAAGTCTCTTATTCTTGGTAGAGCTAGATTTATAAATCTCTCCAAAAAGGAATACATCCTGTCTCCTCTTAAAGTGACAGTACAACCAATCGGCATGCCCTCACGAATTTTAAAACCCGCGATAGCTTTTTTAGCCCTAGTTACAAGGGCCTTTTGTCCTGTAATTGTTGCCATTTCATTTAAAGAGGCTTCTAGAGCTTTCGAATTTGAAGCTGCCTCACCAAGTCCTCTGTTAACGTTGACTTTGACAACTTTAGGTACTTGATGAATATTTTTAAGACCAAGGTCCTTTAAAAGTTTTGGTCTTATTGATTCTTTGTAGCGATTTTTTAGAGTCATAATTTTTTGTTAATTCTGGTCTTTGTCAGAATTGATAAATTAGAAAAAGTTGAAATCCGGTTTCTGATGAAAAATTAATCAATTACTTCACCAGTTTTCTTCAATCTTCTTTTCTTAACCCCCTCTTTATCAATAAAGTATTCAATCTTACTTGTAAGATTTTTATCCTTTGAATAGAACATTACATTTGATGCATGTAAAGATGCTTCTTCTGTAAGTATTCTTCCAGTTTCTCCTTCCTGAGTTGGTTTGACATGTTTAGTCCTAAGGTTAATTCCTTTTACAACTACTCTATTTTCAAGAGGGATAGTTTTTAAAACCTCACCAGTTTTCCCTTTTTCTTTGCCATTAATTACTTTTACCAAATCTCCAGTTTTAATTCTCATTTTTATTCTCTGGAAATTTTTCTTTTGCTTTAATGAATCCAACATTTAAATCACCTCCGGAGCAAGAGAAACAATCTTTGTATAATTTTTATCCCGCAGTTCTCTGGCTACAGGACCAAAGACTCTCGTACCTTTTGGATTCTTATCTTCATTAATCAATACTGCTGCATTGTCATCAAATCTGATTGAATTACCAGTATTTCTTCTTAATGTTGCTTTAGTCCTGACAATAACAGCTTTAACAACTTCAGATTTCTTAACTCCCATGTTAGGTAGTGCATCTTTTACAGTTGCTACGATTACATCTCCGACATGCGCATACCTTCTATTAGAACCTAAAACCCTAATACATTGGAGTCTTTTTGCTCCGCTATTATCGGCAACTGTTAAATAAGTTTCTTGTTGAATCATTTTTTAACCTCCTTAGCCTGAATTGTTTTATTGAGAATCTCTTCAACTGCCCATCTTTTATGAGCACTGAGCGGTCTAGTTTCTCTAATTTTAACTCGATCACCTAAAACACATGTATTTTCTGGATCATGCGCCTTATATCGTGTAGTTCTACTTACAATTTTTTTATAAGTGGGATGTGGATATCTGTTAATAACCGCAACAACAACTGTTTTATCCATTTTGTCGCTGACAACAGTACCAATTCTTTCTTTAAGTGCCATAACTAATAATTAATCAGAAGTTGTTTTAGAAGCAGATTGACTCTTACTGAGAGTGAGTAATTGCGCAACTTGTTTCTTGATAATTTTAAATTTATGAGTTTCATTGAGCTGTCTTGTAGCTTGCTTGAATCTCAAATCAAAAAGATCTTTTCGTAATTGGTCAATCTTTTCAGTAATTTGTTCAGAATTTAATTTTTTAAATTCCTTAAGTGACTCTGAGTTTTTCATTGTTTAACCTCCTCTTGAGATTTTTTACTATTTTTTGTATTTTCTTGGGAGGAATTTTCTTGATTTTTATCAATAGAGATAAATTTAGTTTTTACAGGAAGTTTATATTGAGCCAGACGCATAGCTTCCTTTGCAGTTTCCTCAGTGATATCCTCACCACCCATTTCAAAAAGTATTCTTCCAGGTTTTACAACTGCGACCCAAAACTCTGGATTACCTTTACCAGAACCCATTCTGGTTTCTGCAGGTCTCATGGTTACAGGTTTATCAGGAAATATTCTTATCCAGATTTGACCACCACGTTTGATATATCTGGTCATTGCCCTTCTGCTTGCTTCAATCTGACGTGCAGTTACCCAGCCACAGTCTTGAGCTTGGAGAGCAAATTGACCGAATGCGATAGTATTACCTTTTGAGGCCACACCCCTCATTCTGCCTCTATGTTGTTTACGGAATTTAGTACGTTTTGGACTAAGCATTTTTATACCTCCTATGAATTCTCATTTGAACGATCCTCAAATTGCTGAGGTCTTCTACTAGCTTTCCTCTTAGGGCTCGCACCCACAGGGATAGTTTGTTCTTCTTTAGGAAGAACTTCACCTTTGAAAACCCAAACTTTAATGCCTAGAACACCGTAAGTTGTATTAGCTTCACGTGTTGCATAATCAATTTCAGCTCTCAATGTATGTAATGGAACTCTACCTTCTCTAGTCCATTCAGTTCTAGCTATTTCAGCACCATTCAACCTTCCCCCAACTTGAATTTTAAGACCTAAAACTCCAGCCCTTTGAGCCCTTTGTAAGGCCATCCTTATAGTTCTTCTGAAGGCGACTCTTTTTTCAAGTTGTTGCGCAATATATTCAGCTAGTAAAAAGGCATCAGCATCTACGCGTTCAACTTCTACGACGTTTATTCTAACTTGCCTTGTTCTATCACCTATAGTTTTTTGAATGCCAGATCTTAATTCTTCAATCCCACTTCCTTGTCTTCCAACTATAACGCCTGGTCTTGCTGTTTTTAATTCAAGTTCCAGTTGGTCAGCTTTTCTAGCTATTAAAACATCGCTAATTCCTGCTGCTACATATTTTTTTTGTATAAAGGAACGAATTTTAAAATCTTCTTGGAGAAGAATTGGATATGTTTTAGAAGTAGCAAACCACTTAGAGCGATGCTCTTGTGTAATTCCTAATCTTAGTCCAGAAGGATGTATTTTATGTCCCATTAGTTTTGTACCTCCGCATTAGTTTGAGTAGGAGCAGATTCAACAGAAATACTGATATGGCAAGACTGTTTTTTAATTGAAAAAGCTCGACCTTGAGCTCTGGGCCTATACCTTTTCATTACTGGACCACTATTAGCCCATGCAGAAGAAATAACTAAGGTGGATGGATCCATTCCAAGGTTATGTTCGGCATTGGCAACCGCAGATCTCAGAACTTTAGTGATGGGGTCTGTAGATCTGTAAGGCATAAATTCCAACATAATCAATGCCTCTCTATAAGACCTACCCCTTATTTGATCCAAAACTCTTCTCACTTTAGAGGCTGAACCGCGAACATAATTCCCATGAGCAATTGCTGTTTTTGTTGTTTCAGGTGTTTTTGTCATGATTTTGCTCCTTTCTTATCTCTTATATGACCTCGGTAAGTGCGTGTAGGAGCAAATTCACCAAGTTTATGACCAATCATTTGTTCAGTAATAAATACTGGAATGTGAGTCTTGCCATTATGCACGGCGATTGTGTGACCAATCATTAAAGGTAAAATCGTAGAGGATCTCGACCAAGTTTTGATAACGGACTTGTCATTATCAGTATTTTGTTTTTCTACCTTCTTGAGCAGACTATCTGCTATAAAAGGTCCTTTTTTTAGTGAACGTCCCATGATTATGTAATAGAAATTGAAATAATAAATGAAGTAATCAAGAGTCTCTTCCTCCTCTACTCCTCTTAGAAACGCGACGGCGTCTTCGAACAACTAATTTGTTACTTGGTTTGTTCTTTTTACGTGTCTTGTACCCAAGAGCTGGTTTACCCCATGGAGTAACTGGGCCTGCTCTACCAATTGGTGCTTTTCCCTCTCCTCCTCCATGTGGATGATCACATGGGTTCATTACACTACCTCTTACTTGAGGCCTTCTTCCAAGCCATCTTCTTCTTCCTGCTTTACCTAAGCTCGTATTTCTTATTTCAGAATTACCTACTTCACCAAGAGTTGCGTAGCATTCTTTTCTTACAAGTCTTACTTCAGTAGATGGGAGTTTTAAAGCAACATAATCTCCCTCTTTCGCCATAACTTGAGCACTAGCTCCTGCGGATCTGACCATTTGTGCACCCCTACCTGCGTATAACTCAACACAATGAACACTAGATCCTAATGGCATAACAGAAAGCGGCATTGCATTTCCATCTTCAATTGGAACACTTTCTCCAGAAATGACATTTTGTCCGACTTTTACTCCTGCTGGAGCGATAATATATCTTTTCTCTCCATCTTCGTAGAATAAAAGTGCCAACCTTGCATTTCTATGAGGATCATAGTGTATAGCTGCAACTTTAGCGTTGATATTTCTTTTATCTCTTCTAAAATCGACTAATCTATACTGCCTTTTGTGACCACCTCCACGATGACGACAAGTGATAACTCCACGATTATTCCTGCCTTTAACTCTATGTTTTGAAACTATTAGTGATCTTTCAGGTTTTGCACTTGTTATTTCACTAAAGTCAGTAACTACTCTCTGCCTAGTGCCAGGTGTATAAGGTTTAAATTTACGTATTGCCATGATTAAAACTCCTTAAGATTCTGGAAATAGTTGGATTTTGTCTCCTTCAGCGAGACGTACAATTGCCTTCTTGACCTGAGAACGTTTACCGGAAAATTTCCCGACTCTTCTTGTTCTCCTAGGAGGATTCATAGTGTTAACTCCAATGACTTTAACACTGAACAAGGCTTCAATAGCTGCCTTTATTTGTGGTTTAGCCGCTCTATGATCTACTTCAAAAGTATATTGGTTAAGATCTAGTGCATTCGTAGCTTTCTCAGTAATAACAGGCTTTCGAATTACATCGGCTAAACGAGAATCGAATAATTTACTCATGATGCATAAACCTCCTGAATTTTATCTATCGCTGATTGACCTATTACCAATTTATTGGCATTGAGAATATCAAATACATTTAATTGATCGGCGGCGATTAATTTTACTTTCTCGATATTATTAATGGATTTTTTTATAATATCGGAAGGACTATCAAGAATAACCAAAACTTTTTCAGTTTTTTGTATACCTAATCGAGCAAGACCATTAATGATGTCACTTGTTTTAGGCTGCTTTAAAGTAGATCCAAAGTCTTCAACAGCCTTCATATCAGAAACTCTTGACATGAGTGCTGTTCTAAGAGCTAATCTACGTTCCTTACGATTCATATCAAGATTGTAAGAACGTGGCTTCGGTCCAAAAATAATTCCGCCACCAGGTCTTAAGGGTGTCCTTATTGATCCTTGACGAGCTCTTCCTGTACCTTTTTGTTTGTATGGTTTTCTTCCGCCGCCGCGCACTTCAGATCTTGTCAAAGTTGATGCTGTCCCTTGTCTTTTATTTGCTAGCTGTCTAAGGACTGCTCTATGCATTAAGTCTGCCGAAGAAGTTTCTTTAGCAACTGCTAAATCAAGAGTAACTTTGCCTGATTTTTTACCATCCCACTTTAGAGTTTCGAGTGTTGTCATGATTTTTCACCTCCTTTTTTGCCTACAACATTATTTGGCTTAATGTTGACAATTGAACCGGGCTTACCTGGGACAGAACCCTTTACTACAAGCAAATTTTTCTGATCATCAATTTTTAGAACTAACAATCCTTTGGTAGTTATCTGTTTTCCTCCATATCTTCCTGCCATTCTTTTCCCTGGATAAATTCTGCCCGGAGTTGTTCCTGCTCCTGTAGATCCTGGTGCTCTATGATTTTTTGAACCATGACTCATAGGACCTCTGCTAAAACCATGTCTCTTCTGGTAACCTGCAAAACCTCTACCCATAGATTTGCCACTGATATCAACTTTTTGACCAACCTCAAAGTTATTTACAGTTATTTGTTTTCCGATTTCATAAGATGAAGTTTCTTCAACCCTATATTCTTTCAAATGCTTTAAAAGTTCTTCACCTGATTTCAACAAATGTCCCTTTTCAGGCTTGCTTATATGCTTCTCTTTGGACAAGCCATAACCTATCTGAACGGCTGTATAACCATCCAAAGCAGTTGTTTTCAATTGAGTGACACGGCACGGTCCAGCCTCTATAAGAGTAACTGGTACAGAATTACCTTTATCATCGAAAAGTTGGGACATGCCCAATTTCTTTCCTAAAATTCCGATAGACATAAGACTAAGTTAGGCTAGCTCGTAATAATTTTTCAATTATCTAAACCCTTTAGTTATTAAGGTGAAGTTAATAAAAAACAATTAGTTAGGTCGAGACTTATCTGAAAAAATAGATAGTTTCTCTCGGGATAAACCCACCTGAGTTTTTTAACGAAACGCTAAAAAATGTGAAATTTTTCAGAGGCTAGGCTAGCTTGCAAGCTTAAAAATTCACTGAGTTACAATTGTACATCATCAAGTACCATAAAATAAAATAAAATATAAATAAAGGAAATTTTTATGCCATTACTTCTCACAGGGAAAAAGTTTCATAACGATTTAAAAACTAACAAATGTCTCGCAATCTTTGCTCCTCTTGAAGGTGGTTATGAAACTCGTCTCTTGAGGAGAATGAGGGCAAAAGGCTTTAAAACTTTTATAACTTCAGCAAGAGGGCTTGGAGATCCAGAAGTTTTCTTGCTCAAATTGCATGGCGTTAGGCCACCTCACCTTGGTCATCAAAGTGTAGGAAGAAACGGAGCCCTTGGGGAAGTTCAACAAGTAATCCCACAAGCTTCCGAGTTATTTAATGAAAATGATAAAAATAAATTACTTTGGTTATTAGAAGGTCAAGTATTGTCTCAATCTGAATTGGAGAGCTTAATAGAAATTTGCACTAACGATAATAAACTAACAATAGTTGTTGAAATGGGGGGTTCAAGAAAACTTGAATGGAAACCATTGAGTAATTATATTTTGGATGAATTTGAAAGTTAAATTTTTTGATTAAAACCAAGAATAAAAAAGATAAATGGATTAAGTTAATTTGTGGTGCCAGTAATGAAGATATTGTTGCCATTGAAGATTTATGTGCAATTTATACTGCTGCTGGTGTCGACTACATAGATGTTGCAGCAGAAGAATCTATAGTGCATGCAGCAAAAAAAGGAATCGATTGGGCAAAAAAAGGTTTTAAAAATTCCCCTGGATTAATGATAAGTATTAGTGATGGTAATGATATCCACTTTCGAAAAGCAGAATTTGATCCGTTGAAATGTCCACCTAGTTGTCCAAGACCATGCGAAAAGGTATGCCCCACCTTTGCAATTGATAATTTCGGAGTTAAAGAGAGTAAATGTTATGGATGTGGAAGATGTTTAAATAGTTGTCCTCTGAATCTAATTAGTGAATATGAATATAATTTATCAAAAAATGATTTAGCATCAACACTTCAAAAAATAAGGCCTGATGCAGTAGAAATTCATACAGAAATCAATCGCCTAGATTCTTTTACAAAAGTTGTCAATATTCTTAAAAGTTCTGGAATTAAATTAGACAAGATATCTATTAGTTGTGGATTAAATCAATCTTTAAAAAAAGCACAAGAGCCCGAAGATCTTTTGAAAGCACTTTGGGAAAGATATGAAATTCTGAATGAGCTAGATATTCCAATTATTTGGCAGCTAGATGGAAGGCCAATGTCTGGAGATCTTGCTCCTACAACAAGTAGAGATGCTGTTAAATTGTTCGAAAAAATCGGTTCAGATCTTCCTCCAGGATTAATTCAATTAGCAGGAGGAACAAATGAAAAAACTCATGAATTTTTGAATTCAAAAAATCTTCCAGACGGAATAGCATTTGGAAGTGCAGCAAGAAAAATTATGCAACCCCTTATTGAATTTGCTCACAAAAATAACAAAAAACTCTATGAGTATCCTGAAAGAATGGCTTTAGCAATTAAAAAAGCTAAGAAATTTCTAGAGCCATGGAAATCGAGCTCATTCAAATAATTTTTTATTTTTAAAGACATGCCCGTGTTTATACAAACTTTGTAATTTTTTTGATAGAAAAAAATCTTTTCATGTATTAAAATAAAAAATCAATGGGCCGTCGCCAAGTGGTAAGGCATCGGGTTTTGGTCTCGACATTCCTAGGTTCGAATCCTAGCGGCCCAGTTCTAATAATCAATCGGTGTCTTCTCAAAAAATATTTCTATTTGATTTTGATGGAGTAATAGTTGATGGAATGCAAGAATATTGGCATAGTTCTTTATTAGCCTGTGAAAAATATTTAAATTCACCCTACATCTCTGTTGATCAAAAACATTATAAAACAGTACCATTTTCTTTCAAAGAAATTAGGCCTTGGGTTAAATACGGTTGGGAAATGATTCTAATTGTGCACGAAATTATAAAAACAGAAAATCCATTAAAACATGATAATAAAGATATTTTCATTAATAATTATCATCAAAATTGCCAGAGGATATTAAATGAAAATTCATGGATTGCCGAAGATTTACAAAAAATATTAGATAAGTCTCGCAAGTACCAAATTGATAAAGATTTTAAATCGTGGGTAAATTTACATAATCCATTTTTTGAAGTTATAAATTTTTTGAAAGAATTAAAGAAAAGAGAAATAAAAACTGGAGTTATAACAACTAAAGGTAAAATATTTGCAGAAAAAATTCTTCAACAATTAAATATTTTTCCAGAATTCACTTTCGGTTATGAATCTGGGACAAAAGTCAAAATAGCTGAAAATCTTGCAGAAACTTATGAAATTTTAGGCTTTATAGAAGATAGAAAAAAAACTCTAATAGATATCAAACAAAATTCATTAACTTCTCACATTCCATGCTTCCTAGCTGATTGGGGATATTTAAAAGAAACAGATAAGTATAATTTAAGTAATGAAATCAAATTATTGAAATTATGTAACCTTGAAGAATTAGTTGCAATTTAAAGATAATCAGCTAGAGTACAGATGTACTATAGTTTGTATTTATGAAGTTTGGTTTAAATAAAAATTTCCAAATTTAGAATAACTACAAGAACTTTAACCGATAAATTAAACAATGAGCCTTGAAGAAAAGAAAAAAACTGAATCAAAAGAAAAAGATAAGGCACTGAGTCTCGTCTTAGGTCAAATAGAAAGAAATTTTGGACGAGGATCAATAATGAGACTTGGTGACGCCTCAAGAATGAAAGTAGAAACAATATCTACTGGAGCGCTCACCTTAGATTTAGCGCTAGGAGGAGGCTATCCAAAAGGAAGAGTAGTAGAAGTTTACGGGCCAGAAAGTTCAGGGAAAACTACATTAACGCTTCACGCGATTGCGGAAGTCCAAAAGAATGGAGGAGTAGCAGCATTTGTGGATGCTGAGCATGCACTCGATCCAGTTTATGCAGCCTCTTTAGGAGTTGATGTTGAAAATTTGTTGGTTTCACAACCAGATACAGGTGAAATGGCGCTAGAAATAGTTGATCAACTTATAAGATCGAGTGCAGTAGATCTTGTAGTTGTCGACTCAGTCGCGGCATTAACCCCGAGAGCCGAGATAGAAGGAGAGATGGGAGATCATGTAATTGGAAGCCAAGCAAGGCTAATGAGCCAAGCAATGAGGAAAATAACAGGAAATATTGGCAAATCTGGATGTACGGTAATATTCCTAAACCAATTACGCCTAAAAATTGGCGTTACATATGGCAATCCAGAAACAACCACAGGAGGTAATGCATTAAAATTTTACGCCTCAGTGAGACTTGATATCAGAAGAATTCAAACTCTTAAAAGAGGTACTGAAGAATATGGCATAAGAGCAAAAGTGAAAGTAGCAAAAAACAAAGTTGCACCACCATTTAGAATTGCAGAATTTGATATTCTCTTCGGAAAAGGTATTAGTACAACAGGATGTTTATTAGATTTAGCAGAAGAGACAAATATCATAATAAGGAGAGGGGCTTGGTATAGTTATGAAGGAGAAAATATTGGGCAAGGAAGAGATAATACAATTATTTGGCTTGATCAAAACTTAGAAATCAGGAACAAAGTAGAATCAATAGTTAAAGATAAATTAACAGAAGGGACTGAAGTCAGTTCTAATTCAATGAAAGCTCTAAATAGCAATCCTGCTAATACAATCGCTGTTAATGATATAAAAACAGTAGCCTAGATTTATAAAGAATCAGCTAAAGTCCACCACCCAGCAGCAGGGCCTATAAATCTCACTACAATCCATAAGATTACTAACCCTCCGATGCCAAACCAACTGGCCTTAATACTTAATTTAATTAGGTTATCTCTTTGATTGACTGTAAAGGGAAGCCATTCAAATAATTTTGGAGAGTCATCAATGTTAGTTTTAGTATTATTTTTTTTTGGAGGCAACCCAAGTGTTTTTCGTCTTTTTGCTTCTCCCATATTTCTTTAGTTATTTACAAAATCATAACCTAATCAAAAGGTAGCATATAGTTAATTTGTTTTGAGGGTTGAATGTTTTGCAAAAGTAATCTTCCCCAGTTTCTTTTATTTGCTCTTCCATCTAGAATTATTAATTTACCGGAATTTCTTCTTAAAGGAGAAATAGATCTTTCAAGTTTAATTCTAGCTTGAGGAAGAAGGAAGTCTCTAAACCAATCTTGAGAAAGCTTTTTTTTGTGAGAGACTGTAATTGCATTAATAGGTTCTGACAAATTTGGAATCGGAAGTAAAGGAATGATAATTTGTTCTGGAATTTGAATTAAATAAGAATTAATAATCCACCAGTCATAACTAGAGCAAAGAATTTCATTTTTACCAGAAGGAATTGTCTCTAGTAATACCCTCTTCCCGTACTCAGAAGCTAACTCTGTAGCAATGTTAGTTTTTAAATCAATATCATCAGACAAAACTAAAGTTAAACCCTTTCTAAAAAGTATTAACTTTTTGCATTTATCCAAGATTGAACTGGTATAAAGAGGATTATTTGGAAGCAACTGTTTAGAGGGTATATATAATGAAATCTTTTTCTCTTCAAAATTACTTTTAAAATTAATAACCAAGTCAATATTTAAACTATGCTTTTTAAAATACATTTGGAAAAAATTATCTTTTCTCAATGCTGATAAAAAAGCAAATTTATTATTTGAAAAAAATTCCTTAATTTGAGAAAGTTCATCTATTGGCTGCAAATATAAGTTCCAATCTAAATTTGTATCGTTTAACTTTACCCAGCATGCCCAACCTTTAGATAATGCTTTGTTAACGCTTAAAAATTTATCCGAAAAAAAAGAATTTTCATGAAAAAAGTTTGAAAAAAAACTAATTTCATTTTCATTTAAATTGATATAACTATTTCCTAATACCTTTCTCATCAAGAACTTTTTCTTCAACGAATCATATACTTTTATAAATTTTTGATTGATTAGTTCAAATTCTTGAAAATCTTTTGTCCAATCCTTTTTAAATAAAGAAATCCTAAAATGATCTTTTAAATCTTTTTTTATATCCTCAATTCCAGAATAAACTATACGATGATTTCTAAGATTAAGAGAATTAGGATCATTAAGTAAATTTTGGATTGTTATCAAACGAACATGATGATTAGCAAAAATAAATTGGTCATTTTTCAAAATAAAATTAAAACCTAAATTTCTCAATAAATCAATCTGAAATTGGTTTATAAATTGAATTTTTTCTTTAGATAAAATAAAAGTTGAATCTTCTTCCTTTAAAAATAAAGAAATCAAAATTGGAGGTAACCAATCATAGCTAGAGAAAATTTCTGAATTAATTAAATATGTAGAATCATTTTCAATACATTTAGAAATTATTCTCCCAAAAGAATATATGTGCTCCCAACTAATACTTTGATCTCTCAAAAAATTTTTCAAATATTGATGACTTAAAATTTCAAGCATTTATAATTAATTTAATATCTAATAAATACAAAATTTATGAACCTAATATACAAAAAAATTGATATCAATATAACAGGGTCTTGAATTAATCAATCTATGAAAATTGGAATAGTAGGATTAGGTTTAATTGGCGGTTCATTAGGATTAAAACTCCAGACTCTAAATCATACAATTTATGGAATAGCAAATAATGAATTTAATGAAAAAAAAGCTAAGGATAAAAAACTTGCAAATTTTGTTAGCTGCGATCTGAGCTTATTAAAAAAATGTGAGCTAATAATTTTGGCATTGCCTTTAAAAGATTTGATCAGTCCTTCTAAAGAATTAGTAGCTTCAATACCTCAAGAAACAATATTAACTGATGTAGGCTCTGTAAAAGAACCAATTGTAAGTACATGGGAAAATTTACATCCTCTATTTATTGGATCTCATCCAATGGCAGGGACAGAAAAAAAAGGAGTTGATTCAGGTTTTGAAGGTCTTTTTAAAAATGCAAAATGGATTATTACCCCGACACAAAATAGTGATTTAAATTCAATCAGAACTATTTCCGAGCTCATAAAATCAATGGATTGTGAAATTTGCCAAGCTTCGCCAAAAGAGCATGATGAAGCAGTATCTCTAATTTCTCATTTGCCTATATTTTTAGCTTCTGCCCTCATTGAAACTGCGCAAACAAAAAATAATCAATCTTTATTAGATCTCACGCAAAAATTAGCTGCTACAGGATTTGCTGACACTTCGAGAGTTGGCGGAGGCAATGAACAACTAGGCTTAGATTTAGCTATTAATAATCAAATTAATATTTTAAATTCCATAAATAGTTTTAAAAATAAGCTGAATATATTGGAATCTCTTATTAAAGAAAATAATTGGGAGTTACTTTCTAACAAACTTGCTGAAGCAAAAGAGAACAGACAAAATTTTATAAACTAAAATTTTCTATACCTTTGGAAGCTAAAATTTGCCTTGAAACCATTAATGCAGACTGACTAACACCTGCAGTTCCCTCTCCTGGATAAATCGAATCTCCACATAACCATAAACCTTCAAAAGGTGTCCTACTTGATAATCCAAATAAACCAAAAATATCTGGATTTTGACCAAGCCCACCTACTATTCCATTAGGTCTTTTTGTCCATCTTTCAAAGCCCAATGGAGTTGCTAATTCCCTATGTAGCCATTTTTCAGGATCAATATCAAATTGACTTTCCAATTCAAGCGATATTTTTTTCATGAAATCATTTTTCTTCTTTAAATAAGTTTGTTTATCTAGATCAAACCAATCTTTAGTCTTAGTAAAGATACTCGCAATTAAAGTAACCTCACCTTCTGGCGCTCTTCCATCACCATCATCACTAATTGATACAAATAAAGAACAAAATTCTTTCGAAACAAATTGATAATGATTGGAGAATGTTTTTTGAATATGTTCCTTTTTTAAAGCTGAATAAAAAACTACAGCTCCACTTGGATCAGGCAAATTATTAAGTCGATTTTTATAATTTTTTTTTCTCTCTAAAGGATGTTTTAAATGCTTGAGCAAAGATTGTGGAGGCGCGGTATAAATCACATCTTTTGCTTGGTAAATAAATGATTTATTTTTCGAATTAGCAGATACTTGCCAACACATTTTTACATCGTCAAAAGTTATAGAATTAACTTCTTGTCCAAAAATTATATTTACTCCAGTTTTAATTAATGAACTTTCTAATGATTCACTTAAAGACTGCATAGATTTTTTAAGATGCCACAGACCATGTGGCTGTTGACACATCTGAAGAACAGTAGATCCATATAATGCTGCTGTATTATAAACATCCTCTTGAGAATAAAGTTTAAGTTGAAGATTTAAGAATTTAATCAAGCGCTCATTCTTAGATAATCCACATATCCGCAATAAATCATAAATAGTAGATTTAAGTAAAATACCCGTAACAAGGTTTGAAGGTGCTAGTGCTTTAAAAAGTTGAGAAAAATCCCAAAAATTCCTGATTGGTAACACAGGATTATTATTAGCAAATATCCAATTACTTTCATGTATGAGGGTACAAAGTTTCCAAAACCTTTGACTCCCCGGAAACTGCATTTCTCGTTCAGCTATCCATTTACTTTTTTCATACCAAATAGTTATAGGATTACTACCATCATTCAAATCAACGATGCAAGCAGGATCTAAAATTGTCGCTTCTGGGGATGGAATATCTAAAAAATCAAAAATTCTAGAATGTATTCCTCCCTTCTCTAAACCCGCAACCTGAGTTGCACCAACATCAAAAATATAATTCTTTCTTTTAAAAGTACCTGCACATCCTCCGGCTTGAGTATGAGATTCGATTAAAGTCACTGATACGCCTTGCTTTGATAAAATCGCTGCAGAAGTTAGTCCTGCTATACCAGCGCCTACAACAATAACTTCAGACTTTCTCATTAAAATGCAAAAATTATCACCTATTGAAATTAACGAAATTTGTGAAGAATTAGGTGAAACCTATCCAAAAAGTATTGAACAAGTCCATGGTGGTGATATTCATAGTTCCTGGCGAATAGATTTTTCAAACAAAAAGTTATTTCTTAAAAGAAACATAAGAAACAAAAAATTTCTTGAATTTGAAAAATATTGTCTTCAAAATTTGAGAAAATATATTAATCAAGAAAATTTAGTTATTCCTGAAGTTATTGCATATAAAAATATAAAAAATATAGAGATTCTTTTAATTGAATGGATAGATATGCATAACTTTGACCAAAAAAAGCTTGGAAAAGGTTTAGGTGAATTGCACTTAAAATCAGCTGAATCTAATCCCAAAATGTTTGGGTTTCCAGTTGAGGGTTTTATCGGTACAACAGGTCAGAAAAAAGGCTTGGAAGATAATTGGGTAGATTGTTTTTTAAACTTAAGGATAATACCTCAATTATTAAGTCTTAAATCAAAGACTTTAGATAAAGAAATCATAAATAAAGTTAAAGAAAAAATTAAATCAGAATTACTAAATCACAAACCAATTAATGCACTAGTTCATGGTGATTTATGGTCAGGAAATGCAGGAATGGACAAAAATGGAAAGGGGGTTATATTTGACCCTGCATCTTGGTGGGCAGATAATGAAGTAGATATAGCTATGACAAAACTATTTGGAGGTTTTAGAAAAGAATTTTATGAAGAATATCATAGAATTTTTCCTATAAAAAACGGATTTGAAAAAAGAATTATTATTTATAATTTTTATCACATATTGAATCACGCCAATATGTTTGGAGGAGGGTACTTAAAACAAGTTCAAGATTACGTAAAAGCAATTCTTAATATGTAATTTTAACTAACCTAAATATGTCTTCTTAAGATTTTGTACCTTATCTAGAACAGCTTCACGATTTTCACTGGTACGAAGATTTTGCCAGCTCCATTGACCGACGACAATGACGCCTAGTAGTTCTAGTAAACCAGGAAGAATTGGGAAAAAGTTTATCGTGTCAATGACAACTTTAATTATAATCTGAGCTATCACGACAACAGCAATTATGCCTGCCGCCTTGCCGTACTTACCCATTTGAGTCCAATCAACATTACCAAGGGTTTCGTTGACTTTTCCCATAACATCAGAGTACTTCTCTGAAAAACTTTTGGTTTCTGAGCTTGTATCGGAGCCGGAGTCTTGGTTTGACTCTGGAGTGTTATCACTCATGAATTCAGTAAACTTAATATATGAACCAGACAGTATCGGAAAAAACGTCTGTTGACTACCTTTTTGTTGTGCAAAGTTCCGAACCGAAACATTTTGTATTTTTTTAGAAGCTTTGGTATATATGGTTTCTGAAGATATTTAAACTTAAAATTGATTTATAAAAACTTCACAATATCATCTAGTTCTAACAAAAACATTAATAAATCTCAGTAATAAAAAAATTTTAAAAGGCTAAAAATTTTTATTTTAATTATTATGATTTCATAGTTTAGCTTGCAAAAATTAAAGGATCGAAATGTCCAAAGATATCAAATTTAATTTCTTAAACTCTGATGAAGAAGAAAGATATCAAAAACATTTCAATCTCAAAGAGATAGGTTATGAGGGGCAACTAAATCTTAAAAACAGCTCAGTATTATGCATTGGAGCAGGTGGGCTTGGTTCTTCAGTTTTACTTTATCTAGCAGCAGCAGGAATTGGGAGAATTGGAATAATTGATAACGATCAAGTGGAAAAGTCTAATCTCCAAAGGCAGATTATTCATGAAACAAATACTATTGGCAATCTTAAAATTGATTCTGCCAGGGAAAGAATTAAAAAATTCAACCCTAATTGTGAAATATTAACTTTTTCAGAGAGAATAAATCCTCAAAATGCTCTTGGAACAATAAAGGGGTTTGATGTCATTTGTGATTGCTCGGATAACTTTGGTACAAGATATTTAATAAATGATTCATGCTTGATATTAAATAAACCCCTAGTCTTTGGAAGTGTCCAAGGCTTTGAAGGGCAAGTTAGCGTTTTTAATTTAAATAAAAATAGTCCTAATTTGAGGGATTTACTTCCTGAATCACCGTCAAAAAATGCTGCACCTAGTTGCGCAGAATACGGGGTTGTAGGCGTTTCAACAGGTTTAATAGGAATTCTTCAAGTTAATGAAATTATCAAAATCATTTTGAAAAAAGGTGAAATTTTAGATGGGAAGATTTTAATTTTTGATCTATTGAATATGAACATGAAAAAATTACATCTCAAATGTGATCCTTTAAATAGACAAATAAAACATCTGTCTCAGTTTGAGGGCTTTTATAGTAACAATGAATATTGTGAGAAAAATAATGAAATCAAAATTATTAATGCTAATGACTTTTATAGTTTATACAAAGCAAAACCAAACAAAATTCTTTTAATTGATGTTAGAGAAAATGAAGAATTTTCTACTTCTGCAATAGAGGGATCTATATCAATTCCCTTAAGCAGGTTGAACAGAGATTCTGACTTAAAATTTATTCAAAAAGAAAGTTTAAGTAAAGATGTTTTCACTATATGTAAATCGGGGAAACGTTCTAAAAAAGCGTCAAGAATCTTGTCTCAATTTAAAATTCAGTCAAGATCTATTGAAGGCGGAATTGAAAAGATAAAGAAAATATTGTCCAATTAATAATTTTAAAAATATTTAGTAATCTACACCTCTTTTTAAATCAACTCCAACATTTGCATAGTGCTTATGACAAACCATTTCAGAGTAAACATTAGCTAGTTCAAAGTACGAAGGTTCATTTTTACATCTCCCAGTAATAACAACTTCGGTTTCTGCTGGTTTTTTTAAAAGCGTTTGATGTATTGATTCCATAGGTAGCAGCTCTAAATCAACAGTTGGATTTAATTCATCCAAAATAATTGTTTTGTACAAACCAGACAAAATAGCGGCTTTAGCAATTTCCCATGCTCTTTCAGCTTCAACATAATCAATAGGTTGTTGCTGACCTCTCCATACGATCGCATCTCTGCCTGAGCGCAAATGATCTACTAAATGTGGATAACTTTCTCTCAAAGCTTCTATGGCAGCATCTTCGGTATAACCATTCCCACCTTTTAACCACTGCAATATTAAAACTCTATGACTTTTATCTTGAGATATTCCTTTGCCAATAGCTTGAAGAGCCTTCCCAAGTGCACTTGTGGATTTACCTTTTCCCTCACCTGTATATATCTCAATTCCACCACTAGAACTACTTTGTTTAGTTGATTTTGATAGGTCTCCTGTCAAACGTGGTCTCATTTCCGAATGGAGTTGCGAAATTCTCACCAAAGAAGGAGGGGCTGCCCTTCCAGTAATAATTATTTCTAATCCATCTGGACGACTTTGCAGAGAATCAACTACTTCCTCGATATCAAGCATTCCTAAATCAAGCACTGGGTTCAACTCATCTAGTACAACTACAGAATAAAGAGAACTGGCAATTGCTCCTTTGGCAATATTCCAACCTCTCTCAGCCTCACCAATATCAAATCTTGTCACTTCATCAGCAGTAAAGAATTCAGATCTTCCTGTCCTTACGTGGTCAATTAAGTGTGGAAAGCCTCTTTGCAAAGCCTCTATGGCCGAATCCTCATCATATGACCTCTCAGGACCTTTTAAAAATCTTAGAAGTAAAACTCTTGACTGTCTTTTTTCACATATTCCTAAACCTATTGTCCTAAGAACTACTCCTAAAGCAGCTTGACTTTTACCCTTACCTTCTCCGTCATAAATATGTAATTGACCTTTAGATCTCTCTTGGCTGTCACTTGCTGTGACAATTCCAATTCCTCTATTTCTACTTGTATTCGTCAATTGAACAAAGTTATTAAATTTAATCTAAGATATAGATTAGAATATTATTAAAAATTTAATAATAAATTCAACCTATTCATAGGTAATTTGAATTTTAAAGTAATTAGCATGTTCAATCAACTAGAAATCCTCTCTGATGAACAAAGTGAAAAGCTTTATAAAATTAGAAAATACATTAAGAATCTTGATGGTGTTTGCATTGCTTATTCAGGAGGTGTAGACAGTACATTGGTAGCATCATTAGCATTTGAGCAATTAGGTAGCAAAGCAATTGCAATTACTGGTATTTCTCCTGCATTAGCGAATACTCTTCGTGAAGAAGCGAGAAGTCAAGCGAAATGGATCGGAGTGAAGCATTTAGAAATTAAAACATCAGAATTAGACCAACAAAGTTACAGTAAAAATCCCAAGAACAGATGCTTTGCATGCAAAAAGGAGCTTCACAAACACACAACTTACTTATCTAAAAAACTGAATTACAAGATTGTTTTAGATGGAGTAAATGTGGATGATCTTAAAGACTTCAGACCAGGTATACAAGCCTCAAAAAACGCAGGAGTTGTATCTCCACTTGCAGAATTTAGATTCTCGAAACAAGATATTAGAGATGTATCCAGAGCATTAGGGTTTCCTTGGTGGGATAAACCTGCTCAACCTTGCTTATCATCAAGGTTTCCTTATGGTCACGAGATAACCAGTGAGAGACTAAAAATGGTTGAAAAAGCAGAAGAATATCTGAAAGAGGGTGGATTATCGGAGGTTAGAGTTAGATGCCAAGGCTCAACAGCGAGAATAGAAATTCCCAAAAATGAATTAAAGAATTTTTTTAACGAGTTTAATTTTAGTGAATTAGTTGAATATTTTTCTCTTTTAGGTTTTAATTGCACAAGTTTAGATCTTGAAGGCCTAATAAGCGGAAAATTAAATAGATAATTACTGCAAGTTAAACAAAAGATCTAATCTCATTAAACACGCCTCCAGGCGGATTCCGCTCGATAATACGCAAAGAATATTCTTCAGCTCTCAAAGATTCAATTAAGTATTGACTTGCCAGTTCAGGCATCATATTTTGACCACAGGTGAAGATATCGACTGCAGAATAATTAGATTCAGGCCAAGTATGTATTGAAATATGGGATTCTGCGAGTAATGCGATTGCTGTCACACCTTGAGGTTCAAACTTATTGCTTATCAGATTCAAAACTGTTGCCTTTGCCAATTTCGCGGCCCTGTTTAGTGTACAGCGCAAAAAGGATTCATCATTTAATTTTTGGCAATCACATCTATAAAGTTCTAACAAAAGGTGTTTACTTTGATGAATTAATTTCTCATCATTACTAAACGAATGTAAAACTTGATTTTTTTTGGGAACTACCATTAAAGAAATTTATATGAGTATAAGATTAGCTAAAAATCATTACTTTTAAAACTATAAATAAATTATTTGCGAAGAGCCTAAGAAAGATTGATTAAATTTATCCAGATGTGTCGCACTTATAAAACATTGACTATCTTTGCCAACAGAATTAAGTAACA
The DNA here is from genome assembly GCA_017644425.1 of Prochlorococcus marinus CUG1433. Lineage (NCBI taxonomy): Bacteria > Bacillati > Cyanobacteriota > Cyanophyceae > Synechococcales > Prochlorococcaceae > Prochlorococcus > Prochlorococcus marinus. Next base: position 1,088,608 of record JAEPLN010000001.1, on the reverse strand, counting down.
AATTTTGTCTAGTTATATCTAATTCAGCCAAAACATCATCCAATATAAGTATTGGGGGGACATTGAGTGTTTTATTTAATAAATCTAATTCAGCCATCTTTAAAGCCAAGATAAAAGTTCTTTGCTGCCCTGAAGAACCATATTTTCTTACAGAAATATTATTAATTAAAAACTCAATATCATCACGATGAGGTCCGAAATTACATTTACCCGTCAATGCTTCGGTAGAACGCTGGTTTAATAGTTGTTCTGCTATTTTCTTACTAATAACCTCCTCTTCCTCTTCTTCTGGACTAATATTTTGTATCCCAGAAAGATAATTTATGCCTATTTGCTCTTTAGATTTACTCAAATGATTATGCCAATATTCAACATATGGTTTTATTTTTAATAAAGCCCTTCTTCTGCGCCTAAAAATTCTTGTACTTATTATTGACATTTGGATGTCAAAACTTTCAACAATATCTGAGGATTGAGTTTTTAAGAAACTTTCTGAACGCCAAAAATGGCTTCTTTGTTTTAAAAGCCTGTTAAATCTATTTATCAAGTCTTGATATACTGGTTCAAGCTGAGAAACCACTTTATCAATCCATATTCTCCGATAACTGGGTTCACTTTTAACAATATCAATATCATTAGAACAAAAACATACACTCCTAATGTAATTTTTTATTTCACTTTGCTTTTTTAAGATGGATTCATTGACATAAATCTTTTTAGGACCTTTTCGAAATAAATTCAACTTTAATTCATCTCTAAAATCTATTTGTCCTAAAACTACAGCCATATCACTATTGTTTTGTATTAAATCTTTATCACTCAATGCTCTATTAGATTTTAATTGACTTAAAAATTCAACTGATTCAAGTAAATTTGATTTGCCAATACCATTAGAACCAAGAACAATTAATCTTTGCTCTTTTAGGTCAATTTCAAAACTATTATGGTTCCGAAAATTTTTGATTTTTAATTTATTTAAAAAAATTTTCTTTGTGCATTCATTAATAAACTAGCTAAGTTTAGTATGTATATATTTTCTTTAAAGAAATTGAAAAATTAAAGGGCATGTAGCTCAGTTGGATAGAGCATCAGATTCCGGTTCTGAGAGTCGGGGGTTCGAATCCCTCCATGCTCGTAAGATGATTCTTAAAGTTTATATCCCATTACTCTTATTCCGTTTGGATCTAGTATGAATCCACATGCCTCTAAACTTTGAAATGAAGATACTGGAGCTTGTACAGAGATACTACATCCAGGCATTTCTCTATTGATTTTCTCAAGAGTTACTTGAAGCAAAATTGAATAAAAAAGTTCTTGATTATTACCTGGAGCAGCACTTAAATTCCATAAGTTCGCATTTAATCCCCTGTCTGATGTAACCCTTACAAAGCCATATAATCTATTTTTTAATTTATTTTGTATTGTTAAAAAGAAATTACTTTTCTTGATAGCCTCAGAAAGGGATTTTATTGGGAACAAATCACAACCACAACTCGCTAAAAGTTTATTAACATCTCTGGCATGTGGAATATGAGAAGAGTCAACAAAATAACCTTCTGGAAGAATAAGTTTTTTTTTAGAATAATATTGCAATTATCAACCTGTATTTCTCATGCCAGCTGCTATCCCATTAATAGTCAAAAGTGCCCCTCTCAATAGTTCACTTCTGCTATAAGATCTTCTAGATTCATCTTTATCAATAAGAAACTCACTTATTGGAGGTTGTCTTGTTTGGTCTCTAAGTCTTCTTAAAAGGGAAACCTGCAAAAATCCCAGTGGAATTATAGTTTTATTTCGCAAGCTTACTGATGATTTTAAGTCTCTATCTGATTCAAGGAGCTTATTTTTACCCGTAATTTCAAGTATTAAAGATTTTGTAAGATTATATTCTTTAGAAATTACTTCAAAAATGAGATTAAAAGAATCTTTATTTTCTTTGCTACCAAGAGTATCAACATAATATTTTGCAACTTCCAAATCCACCTTAGATAACGTCATTTCTACCTTGGAAATAAGCATTCTAAAAAATGGCCATCTTTGATGTAGAACTCTCAATAATTCAATTTGTTTTGGGTCAGCATTTAATTCAGATGATAATGCAGTGCCAACTCCAAACCAGCTTGGCAAAAGAAATCTACTTTGTGTCCAACCAAACACCCATGGAATTGCTCTTAAACTTGACAAATCTTTTGCACCTTTTTTTCTTCTCGCAGGCCTGCTAGATATTTGTAATTTACTTATTTCTTCAATTGGTGTGACTTCTTGAAAGAAATTTAACAAATCAGGATTCTCATGCACTAATTTTCTATAGTGGTGCCTTGATGTTTCTGCCAGTCTTGACATTAATTGATTCCATTCTGGAGTAGCATCAAGTCTATTATTTACCAAACTATTTTGAATAACAGCTGTAGTAACAGTTTCTAGGTTATACAAAGCCAGTTCTGGAAGACTATATTTTGAAGCTAAAACTTCACCTTGTTCTGTTATTTTAATTCGCCCTTTTAAGGTTCCGCTTGGTTGAGCTAATATTGCCTGATAAGCTGGTCCTCCACCTCTACCTACAGAACCACCTCTTCCATGAAAAAGTCTTAACAATATATTATTTCTACTTGCAAGATTTTGAAGAGCAATTTGGGCTCTATGAATTTCCCAATTACTAGAAACAAAACCTGAATCCTTATTGCTATCAGAATATCCAAGCATTAATTCTTGCAGAGGCTTAAAGGATTCTCCAACTTTTGGCAATAATGATCTATAAAAATCTAATTTAAACAACTTTTCCATTACTTCTGGAGCTCTTTTAAGGTCTTCAACAGTCTCAAAAAGAGGAACAACTAATAATTTTGACTTTTGTGAATTTTGATCAAGAAGTCCCATTTCTTTTGCAAGCAATAGAACTTCAAGCAAATCAGATGCACTATGGCTCATTGAAATTACATAAGAATGACAAATACGACTTCCAAATTCTTGCTGCAGTCTTTTGACCATTTTAAAAACTGAAAAGGTTTCTTCTGTAGTTTTTGTCCAGTTAACGTCAGAGGGAATTAAAGGCCTTTTTGTATTTAATTCCTCTATGAGCCATTTAATTTTTTCTTCCTCCGACATTTGATCATATAGAAGAGATAAATCTAGATATTTAGTAAGTTCATTGATAGCGTCACTATGCCTTGTACTTTCTTGACGAATATCTAAACTTGCTAAAGAAAATCCAAAAATATGAACCTGAGTAAGTAGTGTATCTACAGCCTCGCAAGTTAAGTCTGTGCTAATAAGGCTATTTTTAATAAGTTCGAGATCATACGTAAATTCGTTTACCGATTTGTAATATAAGTTTTCAACTCTATCTATATTCTTAGTTTCCATTTCGCCTTCTAAGTCAGATTTCCACCCGCTATCGGCTAACAAATTATTCCTTTCTTGAGTTAATCTTAATTTTTCTAAGATATAACTTAATTTTAATCTATAAGGTTCTGATCTATATCTTGTCGCCCTAGCTTCATAGATCTCTGGGAACTTAACCCTATCTGTTTCTAATGACTCTAATAAAGAAGAACTTACTTGACTCCATTGCATAGAGACACTTAATTGATCTCTCAGATTAGATGTTGCAATAATATACCTCTCCAACATCAACTGCCTTTGATAGCAAGCAGTTCTCCAAGTAATATCAGGAGTAACTGATGGATTGCCATCCCTATCTGAACCGACCCAAGAACCAAAGTTGCAGAAAGATTCAGAAGGCATCTGAACGTCTGGATAGTTTTCAGAAAGTGCTTCAGAAATTCTGCCTCTCAATTGAGGCATTGCATTAAACAAAACTTGCTGAAAATAATGCAAAGCATAATCTACTTCATCTAAAACTGAAGGTTTAAATTGATGCAATTCATCTGTTCTCCACCAAAGTCTTACTTCCTCTTTTAATTGAGTTTTTAGAGAATTTTTTTCTTCTTTTGTTAAAAATTGCTCTACTTGTATTTTTTTTAACAAGTTTGCGACTCTAGTTTGCTTATGCCTAATAGTATGTCTTACTATCTCAGTTGGATGTGCAGTAAATACTAATCTAATATCCATTTCCTGCAATAATTCTTCTAATTTCCCTGGAGGTACATTTAATTTCCTTAGCCTATAAAATAATTCTCTAAAAGTTACTGGAGCATTTTGCCTGGCTAATGCTGGAGCAAAAGGATCAAGATTATCGGGCGATTTTTGAACATTCTTATTAGTAAAGCTATGAATATATCTATCCTCCTCAACTCTTTGTTCCAAAATATTCACTAGTTGAAAATATAATGAAAACGCTCTTGCTGCGGCAATGGATTCTGCCAAATCCATAGAATTTACAATATTAACGATCTCATTTTTAAAGGTTTTAGAACTATCACCATCAATTTGTTTTGAATAACTTAATTCTTTAAGCTGAATTAATCTCACTGCTTGATCTTCTGGGCATTCTTCTCTGAGAACAGATTCCCATAAATCCTCTATTAATAGACGATTTTTATCAAGTGAATCATTGTTACTTATAAGATCCACATTATTTTTTTTTATCTGCTGAAAAGATTCCATATAATCATTATGTCATAAGTAAAAATATTAAGTTCAAATGTTTATCTAAATAATCAAATACCCTCCTGTTCATTCTTGATCATATCATCGATAGAAATTTTCATAATTTGCTCAATCGAAAGCCCTTTTTCATATTGCTTTATCCATTTCATAGATTGATTTCCTTCTTCAAGCACCATATGGATAGGTTTCAAAAGATGTGTCATATTAAATTTTTCAGCAGTTGGTGATAAATCTGAAAGTAAGTTTTGCACCCAATCTCTACAAATAACTTTTTTACCATCTTTCCAATGAGTCAATTCTGAATTCAAACTATCTTTAGCACTATTAATCTCATTAAGATCACATATTTCTGCTAATTGATCAAGAGAAAAAATACTTGCATTCAAAGGATCTAAAGTTTTTATATTTTCAAAAAGATGTAAAATCCTAAGCTCTAACATAGCCGTTATCCCCATTAACAAATTAATATCTGGAACGAAATCACAAATTCTTAATTCCAATCGATCAAGAATTCGAGGTCTTTGAGGACCATTTGGTCGGATTGAGGACCAAAAATGTCTGATATTTTGCATATTTTCATTAGCTATATTCTTCTCAATCCAATTGATATAGGAATTATGATGTTCAAAGAAGGGTACTTTTCTTGGTGTTTTAGGAAACTGGACCCATCTCTGGGAGTGATTATCAGTAATTTTATTATTTAAAAAAGGTGAGCTGGCACTTATCGATAGATATAAAGAAGCCTCAGATCTTATCAATCTAATAGCAGCAAACAGCTTATCTAAATCATCAATTCCTATATTTATATGAACACTTGAAGTTGCGATAGAGATTCCATAATTATCTTGTATAAATTGATGATAAATATTGTCAATATCAGATCTTTGAAATTGGGTATCATGTTGAAAACAAAGAGTAGATGAAGGAATGATGGTTAACCCCTTATTTTTAAGCCATTTCCTTAATTTTTTCCTTGGTGTTAATAATTTTTCGTATAACAACTTATAATCTTTTTCAGGTGTTGTTATGTATTCAACATTCCTGTTATCTGGCTCTTTAACAAAATTAGAAAAATTTTTTTCGATATCAGCTGAAACACCAACATGCGAATTTAGAGAGCCTGTAAAAAGTTCCACTTCAAAACCTTTGTAAAGATAATTATTAGTCATCTATTTATCCAAACAAGCTAATGATTTTAGTATCCCTTTAGCTTTATTTATTGTTTCTTGATATTCATTTTCTGGAGAAGAGTCAGCGACTATTCCAGCCCCTGCCTGAACTGAAACATCAAATTTTCCATTTTTTAAGGGCTTTACTATCATAGTTCTTATTGTGATTGCTGTATTTAATGCTCCATTAATATCAATAGATCCGTAAACACCAGCGTAAGGTCCTCTAGCATCATTTTCAAAATCTTTAATCAATTGCATAGCTCTTATTTTTGGTGCGCCAGTTACTGTACCAGCTGGAAAGCAAGCCTTTAACAAATCCCATACATCAGTATTGTTTTTTAAGGTCCCTTCAACTTCACTAACTATATGCATAACATGTGAATATTTTTCAATTACCATTAAATCTTTTACCTCAACAGTACCAACCTCACAAACTCTTCCAAGATCATTTCTTCCTAGATCTATAAGCATTACATGCTCAGCTATCTCTTTTGGATCTTTTAATAAATCCTGCTCTAATTCCAAATCTTTTTGTGGGTCACTACCTCTAGGTCTTGTACCTGCTATTGGTCTAAGGCTAGCAACAATCTGGTTTTTTTTATTTTTCTCAGCTTTTACCATAACTTCAGGACTTGAACCTATCAAATACCATGAACCAAAATCAAAGAAAGACATATAAGGAGATGGATTTACCATTCTTAAACTTCTATATAAGTTAAAAGGTTCATGATTAACTTGAGTACTAAATTTCTGACTTATAACTATCTGGAAAATATCTCCTTTTCTTATATATTCTTTTGCAGAGAGAACTGCATCCTCAAAATCTTTTCTCTTCCAATTACTTTGAATATTTAAATGAGAATTCTCATTATCATTCCACTCTAAAAAATCGTTTTCTTGCAGAGGAACTTTCATTAATTGTCTTGTTTTCTTAATTTTAGAAATTGAATTTAGATAAACTTCTTCAATACAAGAATCATTTGATGAAGTTGTATCTGCATAAACTACGGAGGTTATACATCTTTTGATTTGATCAAAAACGACTAACTGATCAAAAAACATCCAAGCACCATGAGGTATATTACTTTCTTCTCTTTTATTTATTGGAACACTTGGTTCTATTCTATTAATCAATTCATAACCCCAAGAACCGTATAATTGTCCAATTGATGGTAAATCTTCAAGGATGGATGACTTATATTCTTTTGTCCAAGTTTTTAAAATGCTAAATGGGTCAGCTTTGTATTTTTCAATATTTCCATTATTCCAAGTTTTAATTATTTCTTCTCCATAACAAACAGCTTCCCATAAAGGTTTAGTTGCAATTACACTCCATCTCCCCAAATTTTCTCCACCTTCAACTGACTCAAGAAAAACACCATTAGAGTCTTTTTCGGATAATTTCAACCAAGTAGATAATGGAGTCTCTAAATCTGCTGGCCAAGTTTGAGTGATAGGTATAAAATTTTTACCTTCTTTAAAAGCCTTAAAAAAAGTATCTTTTTGTGAGCTGATCATACTAATAATGTCAACCCAAATTATAATTATATATTTCTTTTATATCAACTTTTAGGGAGTTAATCAAAAGTATTCTTACTTGTAAATTTCAACCCAGCTGGATTAGGATTCTCACCTATTCTCCTTGGGTTATGTCCAACTTTTTCTCTACCTTCATTAACTTTTTCAGGAAAAACACCATCTTTTGGATGTAAGAATTCAATATCACCACCTGGAAAAATCCTATAGATTTTAAAGTCCTCAATTCTTGGCTTAAAAGCTCTTAATTGTGTCCCTAGTGCGAGGCATTGTTCTTTTCTTGCAAAATACATTAAATTATCACCTTCATGCATAATAGCGGCACCACCGGTGGGTAATTCAAATGCTTGCTCTTTTGAACTATTCCATACAATTGCATATTTTTCTTCGGTTTCTGCTGAGTTTAACAACCCCCCAGTACTACCTATATGCTTTGGAAATTGACCGACTAAAGATTCCGTCATTCTAGATTTTGAGTTATTTATAATAAGAAATTAGCATTCTAATTTTACAAAATTCAAATTTAAAGGAAAGTTTCTACATTAATTAATATATGAAAACTTATTTCATGTTTTAATTTGAATCTGAAATCGGGAAAAATACTGTCAACCCTGCATCTCGCCTTTTTGTAACATGTCCTCCTAAACTAGCTAACAACTTTTGGGTGGCATTTTGGCTTAGTTGTAAACTTCCCGTTTGAGGGTTCCAATTTAGAACAGGTCCCAAATCAGAACCATTGTCACTATTGAGTATTTCTTTTTTCTTACTATCTAATTTTTGTATTTTTAATTGGAGTTTAAGTTTTTGGCCAGCTAGTCTTAATTCTAAGATTAATGTACTACCTTCTTTTAGGCCTCTAGTATTTTTATCAATTAATCCGCTTAACATTAATTCTAATTTTTCAGAATCACTCAAAATTTGCGGCAGTTGGCTTGGGATATCAATCTTTAAAGAAATTCCACGTCTATTTAATTGTTTATTCCATATAGGAGCAAGTTTTTTAAAAATTTCGGATAAATTGATTTTTGCTAAGTTATTTAATTTAGGCACTTCATTATTTACCAATTCTGCAGCATTAAAAATTAAACCAAATCGATCAATTTGTTCATTACATTCATTATCAATTTGAATTAAACGATTTCTAATTGAATCATCCATCTTATATTTTTTTAAAGTTGAACTTATTAAAGTTTTTATAGTAGTTAAGGGAGTTCTTACTTCATGAGAAATTGCACTTAACAATTTTGCTTCAGTTATTTGTACATTTTTATTATCATTTCTCAAAGAATTCTGTATGTTGTGATGTGGTCCCAATTTTGCCAATTTTGCTGATAATGTTGGCCAAAAATTTTTCTCAAATTGATTATTAATATTAAGATTACCCAAACTATTGATTACCTTACGAAATTTGACTCCTTCTTCGTAATTTTCTTGATTTAATTTTGCATGAATTAATTCAATTGATATTTTTAAGCTTTCTTCATCACATTTCATCAATAAGATTTTCTTGTCTTTCTCTCCTACAATTGATAATATACATTGAAAATTTGGGGTAACTATCATCAAAAAAGGTTCATAACCATCTTTCTGACTAAGATTTAAGACCTTATAGTTACTTATAAAGTCAAAATCTTTTGTTACCTTAGCTGAATGATTTGCTGGCAAAAAGCCAGCATTATCTTTTTGAAAGTATGGGAACCCTTCTGGGGACCACAACCAACCATGAAGTTGATTAAAAATTTTTTTCTCCTTTAGAGCTGGCAAAGGAGAAGCAACCCAAATCCCTCCCTGTTTGCAATTCTGAGAAAGGAAATCTTTTTGAATTACTTCTAAAGACGCCCACCACATTCTCCTAGAAGTATCATCATCCACATGTATAGTCTGCGACCCTTGAATCAGGAGCTCTTGAATTTTTTTTATGGTAACTTGTGATTTCATCAACTTCTTAATGATCTTGTGCGTTTTAGTATAGATAAGACAAATCCAATAGATATGAAATTTATTACCAAGGCTGTTCTTCCATAACTCATAAAGGGAAGAGGTATCCCAGTCACTGGTCCTAGTCCAATAGTCATAAATAAGTTAATAATTATCTGGAATAAAAAAGTTGCGGCTATTCCAATAACAATTAGAGATTCAAAGTCGCTTCTAGCATTTTTTGCAATATTTATAAGCTTTTGGATCAGAAAAAAGAACAAAAATAATACTATAGTGCATCCCAAAAAACCTAATTCTTCGCCTAGGGCACTGAATATAAAATCAGTATGTTGTTCTGGTATAAATTGCAAATTAGTCAGCTTACCTTGTAGCAAACCAGTCCCAAATAATCCTCCAGAACCAATTGCAATTTTACTCTGTATCAAATGATATCCGCCACCTAATGGATCTCTACTTGGATCTAAAAATAAAACTAATCTATCTTTTTGATAATTTTTTAAGCCATATTGCCACAAAATTGGTGTAAATTTTGCCACTAATAAATGAAACGAAATAGCGAGAGCAGAAAAAATAATTTTCTTTTTTGAAGATCTATAAGCAAGATATCCTATAACTGGAATCCAGAAAATAAGAAGAGTTGGTAAGGTTAGATATAGTATTGATGTGATAATACAAAACACTAATATCAAAATCCACTCTATGGGCATTTGAGACCAATAGAGCATTACACCTGTCAAAACAATTAAAACTAAAGAGGTACCTAAGTCCGGTTGAAAAAAAATTAATAACCAAGGAATAACTACTACTAGTAAGGGCAATACTAAATCTCTTATTGTTAGGATTATTTTTTTGTCGAGTACTAAAGCAAGAGTTAATACAGTACTAAGTTTAGCTACCTCTGAAGGCTGAAAAGAAAAGATGCCCAAGTTGAGCCATCTTTGAGCTCCAGAAACTGAAATCCCAAAAAAATAAATAAGTAATAAAGATATTAAAGTAGAAAAATAAAATGGAACCAAATACTTTCTAAGTCTCTCTAACGGTATATAAGAAATAAAAAATGCTAAGAAATAACCTAAAAAACCAGTAACGATATGACCTAAATAGTTTGATACTAAAAAATCACCCTGAATACTTTTTATCAAAAAACCCGAAATAATAACTAAAAACAGAGGAATAATAAGTAGCGGAGAAAATAAAAAACCTCTATTAAAGTTGTCTTTTTTTTGTAAAAATCCTCTGTTATTTAATAAAGAAATTCTCTTAAACATCAATTAAGCATTAATAAATTGATTCTTAATTAATTTAGCTAAATTACCAAATACGACAGAACTTTCTTTATTGGGCTGGCTTATTGAGATTGGTACACCTTTATTACTATCATCAACGAGAGGAATTTCGATGGGAATTTGAGCTAATAATGGTAAGTCATTTTCGTTAGCTAATGTTTGTCCACCACCTTTACCAAAAATTTCATATTTTTTACCTGGCATATCTGGCGGAATAAATACTGACATATTTTCTACAATTCCCAGTAAAGGTACTCCAAGTTGTTTAAACATCGCTAATCCCCTCCTTGCATCTTGCAAAGATACTTGTTGAGGAGTAGTGACAATTATAGCTCCAGAGATAGGAACAGATTGAGAAAGGGATATTTGAGCGTCTCCTGTTCCTGGAGGCAAATCAATAACCAAAAAATCAAGATTATTCCATTCAACTTGGTACAAAAATTGTCTGATAATACTATTAAGCATTGGTCCTCTCCATATAACTGGCTGGCCTTCCTCTATGAGGAAACCCATTGATACCATTGAAATTCCATATTTATTTATCGGTATTAACCTTTGATCACTGCCACTTCCTTCGGTAACCTTTGGATTCTGTTCGGCAACTCCCATCATTGAGGGAGTATTAGGTCCATATATATCCGCATCCAGCAAACCAGTTTTCAAGCCTAATTTAGCTAGAGAACAAGCGAGATTAACTGCAATTGTACTTTTTCCAACTCCACCTTTACCACTGCTAACAGCTATGATATTTCGAATACCATCAATCTTCTGCAACTCAGGAGCATTACTCTGATTTTGAGATTCAGTTTTGGAAGAATTATTATCTATCTCTATTTGGACATCATCAATATCTTCAAAATCCAGTAATACCCCTCTAACCTCTTGTACAATTCTATCTCTCTGAGAATTTGCAAATGATGGTAATGATAATGTTACGATTACTCTCGGTATATTTACTCTTACATTTTTAATCCAAGCTAATTCAATTACATTTTTCTGTGATCCAGCATCTAGAACTTTTTGTAAAGCAAAATTCGCATCTTCTATTGTGGTCATTAAATTTTTTAATATTTTGACAAGGTAGTCGACTGTTTAAAAGATTAAGAACTATGTCGAACTATCAAATAATAGGCAATAAGGTCCCCCTAAGAGAAATTATAAAGAGAAACTTATAATTAACCCAAAAAATTTTTTTCTTCAAGATTTACTAAATACATGTTGAAAGAACCTTCTAAAAACTCGAGAGAAAAAACTAAAAATCTCTTATTAAATCTCCAAGACAAAATTTGTTCGGGACTTGAAAATGTAGATGGCAAAGGGAAATTTACAGAGGAATCCTGGCTAAGAGACGAAGGTGGCGGTGGAAGATCAAGAGTATTGAAAAATGGTTCTATTTTTGAGCAGGCAGGCGTTAATTTCTCTGAAGTACAGGGAAAAGAATTACCTCAATCTATAATCTCTCAAAGGCCCGAAGCAAAAGGTCATGAATGGTTTGCTACGGGAACCTCTATGGTTTTGCATCCAAGGAATCCCTATATTCCTACAGTTCATCTGAATTATCGATATTTCGAGGCTGGTCCTGTTTGGTGGTTTGGGGGAGGTGCAGACTTAACCCCATATTATCCTTATCTTTCTGATGTAAGGAATTTTCATAACGAGCATAAAAAAGCTTGTGAAAAAGTTCATCAAGATTTACATAAAGTTTTCAAACCATGGTGTGATGAATATTTCTTCTTGAAGCATAGAAATGAATCTAGAGGGATAGGAGGCATTTTTTATGATTATCAAGATGGCTCAGGCAATATTTATAGAGGAAATAATCAAAATGGAGAGGCATCAAAAGCTTCACAAAATATTGGCAGATCTAATTTAAATTGGGATAATTTATTTTCTTTAGCAGAAAACTGTGGGCAAGCGTTTCTCCCTTCATATTTGCCCATTATTGAAAAAAGAGCTTCTCAAACATTTTCATCGAAGGAAAGAGAATTCCAGCTTTATCGAAGAGGTAGATATGTCGAATTCAATTTAGTTTGGGATAGAGGTACGATTTTTGGACTACAAACAAATGGCAGAACTGAATCTATATTAATGTCCTTACCGCCTTTAGCTAGATGGGAATATGGATATAAAGCTAAAAAAGATTCTCGAGAGGAATTGCTCACATCAATTTTTACAAAACCCCAAGATTGGTTAAATGATAAAGAGTTAGAGAAATTCTGTATGGAGAATAATATTTTTGATTAGATTTTATCGAATAAAATTTTAATGTATCTTAAATAGGTGTTTTAAATAAAGAACCGTCACTTTTTAATTGAAGTTTTTCTCCAAGTTCATTTTCTAAAGAGATTAATTCATCCCTATGCGCTCTTAGTCTCATGAAAGTTGAATCATTTTCATTTTCGTTCATCAACCTTAATTCAAATTTCTCCTCTCTTGCTGATTTTTTAAAATAAACAATTCCAGACAAAGGACCCCCAATTAATCCCAAAAGAATAGGCCACCAACCTAATTCAGGATATATTTGAATAATTACTAATCCCAAGGCACAAGAACCAAAACCGCCAAGAAAACCTAAAAAAATTGCTAAAAATTTACTAGAAACAACTTGACCCTTGAATATTAAAATTCTTTGTTCATAATCTCCTCCTGTTTGCTTCCATCCCCTCAAATTAAGCCATTCACATAAACCGTTTAAAACCTTAACTGGCTGTTGAGAAGATGAAATCTCAACGATTGTAGTTCTATCTTTACTAGAAGCCCTAAGAAAAAAAAATAATCCTATGGCCAAGAGAATTGTTAGCAATAATGTTGAATTTAAGGAATAGGACATCAAATAAATTTTTTCTTCTAACTCGAAAATAAAAATTAAAGTTACTTCATATTATAATTTTTTTGAATTATTCTGTAAAATATCCTTATTAGATAAAAATTCTTAATTAAATCAAATCTTAAGTAATATTCTAAATCTTAAATTACTTTAAATACTTATCAAAAATGACTATTGAAAATAAAAATATTGATTTTCTTTATAGCGATTTAACTACGGATTTATACAATCTTTATAAAAAATCATCGTACCTAGCTATTGACACTGAAGCAATGGGGTTAATTCATGGAAGAGATAGACTGTGTTTAGTACAAATCTGTAATGAATCTGGCAAAACATCCTGTATAAAAATAGAACTTAATACCTCTTCTTCACCTCATTTAAAATCACTTCTTGAAAATGACAAAATTACAAAAATATTTCACTACGCAAGATTTGATGTAGCAGCTCTAAAATGCAATCTTGAAATTAATACAAAAAATATTTTTTGTACAAAGATTGCCAGTAAGTTGGCAAGAACATATACAAATAAACACGGTTTAAAAGATTTAATAAATGAATTACTAGGCATAGAAATGGATAAAAGCTCTCAAAGTAGTGATTGGGGTAGCAACGAAGATTTAACAAAAGATCAATTAGATTATGCAGCAAATGATGTTAGATATTTAATTGAAGCGATGCATAAATTAAAAGTTATCTTGGAAAGAGAAAATAGATATGAATTAGCTCAAAAATGTTTTGAAACAGTATCTGTACATGCTGATTTAGATATACTAAAATTCTCAAATATATTTGAACATTAAGAATCAATCTTCAGTTAAAAAATTATCTTCACCATCAAGAGTTTCCATAAGCTTATCTAGTATTCTTGAAGAACTTAATTTATCTCCATCATTTTTTACACAAATTTTTAAGACATTTTGAGCAACTTGTATTTTCTCTTGAATAGTTTTCGAACCTTCTTTTGCAATTTGAATTTCTACTTTCTTCTTAGCAGAAGATAAGCTTATACTCATAAGTTTTGCAATTTCTGCACAAATTTTTAGATATTGCCGATCATTTATTGGATACATAAAAGAATTAAAAATTAATATGCTATTGCCATTTACTAAGATAACAAATGAAGGTTAATGGCATCTACGATTTTCTTACTTGCTCCGGATTCTCCCATTCTTTTTTTTCCAATTTTTGCTTGTTCTAGCCTATCAACTTTTCTTTTCAAAAGTAAACTTAAACGTTTTAAAAGAATTTTTTTGTTCTTGCAAACTAAAACGCTGCCTCCCAATAATCTTGATTGCCTTTTTGCAAATGATTTTGTAAATTGTGGACCACTTCCAGGTAAAGAAAGAGATGGAATTCCAAGGCCAGTAATTTGCTCTGTAGCAGTTCCTGCATTAGACAAGCCAACTTCTGCCATACTGGCCCATGAATTGAATTTACCTTTTCCAATCACTACATATTGATCTTTCTTTTTCCATACTGAATCTTCATCAATTAGAAATTTAACTTTACTCTGTTTTATAAAACCATATTTATTTAAATAACTGTGAATTTGAATCACATGCGCGTTAATGCTTAAAGGCAAAAGTATTACCAAATCCTTCGATAAATCAAAATCCTGCAAACAATCAAGAAAATTATCAAGATTTTTAAGAGCTTCAGGGTATCTACTTCCAACTAATAAAATAATCCTCTTAAAAGAAATAATATTTGATATCTTCTCGTTTTTTGCATTAACAAAATCCATCATAGGATTACCAAAGTATTTTGCATCAATATTTTTTCTATTCAAATTATTAGCTGTAATTGTATCTCTCATAATTAAATTTTTACATCTTGGAGATTTCATTAAAAATATTTCCCATGGGTCCCATTCAGAACCTTTCAACTTATGATAAAAATCGCTTAAATCCCAACCTGGCCCATTACTCCAAGTATGATCACTTTTGGGAGTTCCAATGAAACTAAATTCGCATTCTGAACTCCAAGCGAAAAGTAATGGCAAGAAATCGCCTACGGCGATAATTTTGCAGTTATGTTTTAACTTCTGTTTTACAAGTAGATAATTTCTTAAATTATCGATTAAAAATCCTGCAAACAAATCAAGCACAAATCCCTTCAGACTTTGATTACTAAAACCTCCACTAGGCAGATCTTTTAAATATCCTATTTTACGAAAATTCTTTGATTTTATGGAATTAAATACATCTCCATTTCCTACTAAAGGCAAAACTTCAATATTTTTATTTTTTATTTTTTTTAGTAATCTTTTTATTATTTCTGATGCGATTACATCTTCTCCATGACCATTACATATAAATAATAGAGAATGAGACTTCTTACTGTTAAGATCATAAAAAGATTCATTGGAATCTTTTTCGGCGGCATGGCCAAGTGGTAAGGCAGAGGATTGCAAATCCTTTATCCCCAGTTCGAATCTGGGTGCCGCCTTCTTTAATTTTGATACTAAATTCCTTATAAAACCCTCTAAAACCTTCAATTTTGTATGTCTACTATACATTTTTTTAAGGAAAAATTAGTGGAATTTCTAGTCGGCAATTTAACCAAATTTTGATTCCAGAATATTTGTAATTATTTCATTATCTCACTTGCAGACTATTAGGGAAATATTTAACTCATTAAATACGAAAATTTTTCGTTACTTAAATGATATATCAAATTTTTAGAAATCAAATCGGTCTAAAGAACATTTGTAAATGTATAATTTAGAATAATTTGATATTACGAAATGCGAAAGTTATTAATTCCATTATTTTTTGTTTTTGCAATACCTACTAACGCTTATGCCCTTGGAGTTAAAGATAAACCCTTGACATACAATCAAATAGCAAAAAAGTGTACAGGAAAAAAATCAAATTGGGTTAAATATAATAAAATAGGTTTTCCTCAAAGTGCAAAAAATTATTTAAGAGTATGCATTGATGAGGAAGTAGAGAAAGTGCGTAAAGCAAAATTAACTAAATGCTTAGAAAAAAATAAAAAGAATATTTGTTTAGCATCTTTTAAATTAGATTAAAAAATATTTTATTTTTCAAATCGATATTTTTCATGAAATATTTACTTTTAACTTGCCGACTAGGAAGCAATTAAATGAACTTCACCTAAAGATTAATTTAATTGAAATGTTATTTAAAAATCTTTTTCCTCCAAATAATCCAAAAGACTTTTTGTTAATCCAAAGTCTGGATCTAAATGCTGAGCAATTTTAAGATCATTCACGGCTTTAGGATATTCCTCAAGAGATTCATAAGCAAAACCTCTCCAAAAATATAAAAAAGAATCATTAGGGTTAATTTTAATCGCTTTAGAAAAATCACTTATTGAGTCCCAATAATTACCCACCCTAATCTTTGAATTACCTCTTAATTCATATATATTCACAAGACGTTTTTCATTTATCGGCAAATAAGTACTTAATTCAATTGCTTTATCCAAATATTCTATTGATATCTGATAAGCAGTACAGTCATGAAATATCTGTCCTAATTCAAAAAAATAATTAAATTGAAAAAACTTATTCAAAGTAAAATTATTAATTGACTTAAGATTAATTTATTCTAATGAGTTTTTTATGAAAGTTATTTTCAAATCAATTTTATTTCCTACCTTAGAAATAAAGGAATAGTATGTGTGAGATTATTTTAATCACGTAATTATTTGCATCAGATTATTTTCAATATAAGTTTAATTATTTTAGTAATCATTATCGGCTACACACATTCCTAAACATCTAACACCATTTGATGCAGTCCTTTTGCAATGATTACATAAAATTAAATCTTCCTTAGAAGTAAGATTAATATCTGAATTATTTTGAACCTTTAAATTTATTAACTCTTTTTTTGAATCAATTAGAGCCATCCTTTGAATTATCACTTGGATCGATACTAACAACAAGTGATGCATTTGTGTTAGGAGAGGGTAGATCCATTATTTTTACAGTTTCTTTGGGCTCATCAATAATTTCATTTTCTTTAGCACTCTCATCAACTGCACAAGCTTCAAGAGCCTCTCGAAGTAATGAATCAAAAGTTGCACCTGGCAATCTATGTCTAGCAACCTCAAGAAAAGTTCTGGGTAAAGACTCAGAAGCAGCATCTCTCAAGGCAGGATTATTCTTCCTATGTTCTTGTTCTTCTTCTATGGATTTAATAAACCTTAGTGTGACATCTCTTTTAGTAGAAGCCTTTATGAGTGTGTCGTTTTCAGGATTGCTAATATTAGGCTCATTTTCAAGATCAATAAGCCTTTTTTCCAAACTATTTAATACTTCATTAGCTTCTTTACTTATATGAGCTAATTGACCATCAGACAAATTAGGTAAATCAGCAACAAAAACCTTCCCATGATCTCTAAGCGTCAAAAAAGTTGGTCTTGGGCCTTGAGCCTGTCTACCACTTAATTCAGAATTATTACCTGATGGCCTTTTTGGAGGAGTAGGACCTGCTGAACTACGTCTACGTGTAATTCTTTGATTATTTGCAAAAGGCATTGAATTAAAGGTTAGATCTTAATACTTAAACTTCCGATATTATTCGGTAATAGTTTTATTATATTACACCTAACTTTTTCTTTTGTGTACAAAAAAGAATTTTTAAAACTCATTGAAATTGAGTGGGCAAAAATTCAAGTTAAAATTTCAGGCAAAAATTTACTAACTGTTGAATCTTTTTTTCGAACTATCTTTCCAATCTCCCAACTATCAATATCATGATTTTTACATATATTTAAAATTGCATCTTTAAATTGTTTATCAACAATTAAGCAAAATCCTACTCCAAGATTGAAAGTATTCCAATAATCTTTTTCAGGAATCGTTCCTTTTTCTCTCAAAAATTTAAATAAAATTGGTATTTCCCAAGAATTTGTATCTATATAAGGTACAAAATCAGAAGGTATACATCTGGGTAAATTCTCTGGAATGCCACCACCTGTAATATGAGACATTGCTTTAATTTCTATATTTTCAGATAGTATTTGGTGAATAACATTATTATAGATTTTTGTAGGTTTCAATAACTCATCATAAAAATTTAATTGATAAATTTTTTCAAATTCTTTATCAATTTGAAAATTGTTTTGAATTATTTTTCTTACTAAACTGAAGCCGTTGCTATGCACTCCATTACTTTTAAAAGCAATTATTAAATCATTTTCTGATACTTTTTTACCATTTATAAGCTTGTCCTCATCAACTATTCCCACACAAAATCCTGCCAAATCATACTTATTTTTTGAATAAAATCCTGGCATTTCAGCAGTTTCGCCACCTAGTAATGAACAGTCATTTTCTCCGCAGCCATATGATATGCCTCGAACAACTTGCAATAATTGTTCCTTATCAAGCTTGCCAGTAGCAATATAATCAAGAAAAAATAAAGGTTTTGCACCGCTAGTAATAATATCATTCATACACATAGCAACCAAATCAATACCAACTTCAAAATGAAAGTTTTTGATTTGGGCTAATTCTAATTTTGTTCCAACACCATCAGTACCTGAAACAAGCACTGGTTTTTTAAAACTATCGATAGGAATTCTAAATAAACCTCCAAACCCGCCAATACCTTCAATGACATTAGATGTATGAGTTCCTTCAACTGCCTGTTTAATTTCGGAAACAAATTCTCGCCCAGCTTCTATATCAACACCTGATGTTTTGTAATCCATGAAATAAAAATGATAGACTTTCACTATATAGATATTCCTCTGAAGATTGCTTTTGTCCAGTAATTATTTATCAAATAGATTTATTTTTTAAAAACAACGTGAAGAAAGTAATCATAAGGAACACTGAAGAAATAGAAAATTGGAGGAGAAATATTAATAGTGAAATTAACTTCATTCCAACAATGGGTAATCTTCATAATGGACATATAAAACTAATATCAACAGCAAAAAATGACAATTCTAATATTAATTTAGTAAGTATTTTTATTAATCCACTTCAATTTGATAACAAGTTAGATTTAGAGAATTACCCTAAAACAATTGATAATGATATAAAAATCTCCTTTTCAAATGGCGCAGATGCCATCTTCATCCCAAGTAATGAAGATATATATCCACCAAATAATAAAAATATTAAATTCCTAAAAGCTCCAATAGAATTGTCTTCTGCATTATGTGGATTAAATCGAATTGGACATTTTGATGGCGTTTGTACAGTAGTTTATAGATTACTTAATCTCATCAAGCCTAAAAATCTTTACCTAGGAGAAAAAGATTGGCAACAACTTTTAATTTTAAAAAATCTTGTTCTAAAAGAGCAATTAAATATTGCTATTAAATCTATTCCTACACAAAGAGATTTTGATGGAATTCCTTTAAGTTCACGTAATGTACATTTATCAAAAGACGAAAGGAAATTGATTAGGTTTTTTTCAAGTGAGTTATTAGAAGCAAAAAAAAATTTTCAACAAGAAAAAAATATCAATTTAAACGAAATAATTAAAAAGTTATCAGCAAAAAAAATTTCAATCGAATATTTAGAACACTTACACCCCTATACCCTCCAAAAAGCGAGACTTGAGGATAATATTTCGTTACTGGCTGGTGCGATAAGATGTGGAGAGACAAGATTAATTGATCACGTTTTCCTAATGAAAAAAAGGCCGATTATTGCAATTGATGGTCCTGCAGGGTCAGGTAAAAGTACTGTAACAAAGTTAATAGCGAAGAAACTTAAACTTCTATATTTAGATACTGGAGCAATGTATAGGGCATTGAGTTGGCTTATACTTAAAGAAAATATTGATTATAAAAAAGAAAAAAAATTACAGACTTTTTTAAAAAATATATCTATTGTTTTCAAGTCAAATACAAATTCACATCAGGATGTTTATGTTAATAACTACTGTGTTACTGAAGAAATTAGGTCGCAAAAGATAAGCTCCATAGTTTCTAAAATTTCCTCAATAAAAGAAGTAAGAAAATTCTTAGTAGAAGAACAAAGAAAAATTGGAGAATCAGGCGGACTTGTAGCTGAGGGAAGAGATATAGGAACTACTGTTTTTCCTCATGCAGAACTTAAAATATTTTTAACTGCTAGCATTGATGAAAGAGCAAAAAGAAGAAAATCTGATAAAAATAGTAAAGACTTACAAGAAATAGACCTGAATGCTTTAAAAGAACTTATAAAGAAAAGAGATTTTGAAGATTCCAATAGGGAAATTTCACCTCTAATAAAAGCGAATGACGCAATAGAAATTATTACGGATGAATACACAATTAATGAGGTGGCGGATAAAATTATTGATTTTTATAATGACAAGATTCCTAAAGAGACTGAGATCAAATAAATTCAAGAAATACTTTCCAAAAAACCGTATACAGAGTCTTCTAAAATATCAAGGACATAATCGAAGCCCTCATCACCTCCAAAATATGGGTCAGGAACTTCTTGCTCATTAAAAACTGATCTAAAATCTTGTATTTTTTTAATTGATGCAAAACTAGCTGAAGCTGTTCTATTTTTAAGATCTTGAATATTTCTAAAATTTGAATCGTCCATCGCAAGAATGTAGTTAAATTTGTCAAAATCTTTTTTGGTAATTTGACGAGCCCTGCTTAAGATATTTATATCTCTTCTTTCTGCCGCAATTCTCATCCTAGAGTCAGCTTTTTTTCCAATATGCCAACTCCCAGTTCCAGCAGAATCTACAATAAAGCCATCTTTTAATCCCTTCTTTTCAATTAGACTTATAAAAATAGCTTCTGCTGCAGGAGACCTACAAATATTTCCCAAACATACAAAAAGAACAGAAATTTTTTTCATATGATTTCAAATTTCAATAAATTATAAGACTTTTAAGTAGTAAATAAAACTTCTTTAATTAAAGATTCAGTAAATTCTTTACCAAACAAACTCGACAGCATTGGCCTGGCTGGATCGTTATCTCTTCTATAATTCAAATAATTATTTTGACCGTTTATTAATTCTTTTTGCAGTTCAATATTCACTTCTTTGCTTTCGAAAAGAATTTCCAAATACAAATCAAGATATTCCTTAAATGACGTATAAAGCTGATTAGCAATTAAAAAATCACTTCTTTCTTCTTTAGGTAATTTTGACCATATTGCTCCTGGAGAAAAAAATCTAGCTACATCCGCAGACATTTCTTCAGCTAATGGGAGTGATGAATGACAATTATTTTTGAGTTTGATAAGTTTTTCTAATAGCTGATTATTATATTGAGTTTGTATTTTTAATGAGGGCTGAAAATCTAACACTAATAAATAACTATTAGGTAGAGAAACAAAATCTACTCCAAAAAATGGGACGTTATAAATAGTATTGGGAATAATTAAAAAATTTAAAACAGAATAGTTTGGACTATTTATACACACTGCTCTTGCGAATTGAATTCTTTTTTTATGCGTTACACCCCAAGTAGAGAGATTCACATTTTTTTTTGATTTTTTTGAACCATAAGTTGAATCTTTATAAGAATATTCGGAGGGTATTATTTTTTCTAAACAGTTATATTTACTTAAATTATTTGTTAAATATTTTAAAAAATTATGCCATCTCCAATCTGGCCTGTAAAAAATAGTATCTTGTATTAACATTCAATAAATAATCTCATTATTTAATGTAAAAAGGAATTTATTGACAAATTTTTTTGTCCATTTTTCTCCAAAAAAAGATTTAAACAATTTATCTGCAGGATCTTTTTCAAAACTATACTTATCATATTTAATTTGATTAATCTTTATTTCTTCTGCATTTAAGAATTGATTAACAGTATTCGATTTGTGAACGTTCAAATAATTATTTACAAATGAATGGAATATATTATTTAAATCTCTATCAAGATTTAATTTATTTCCTCTACATATAATTACCCATGGCGAAAAATACTTTTTTGAATCATATATATTTTTCATTTTATTATTATCAAATGCAGAATATTTTTTTTTAATAATACCTAAACTTGAACAATATTTTTCGAGATATTTGCCTTCTTGAATTAAAGGTTGATAATCAAGTATTGCTAATAACTTTTGAGAAGTTCCAAACCATAAAATATCAGCTCCTAAAATAGGCATTTCACTATCAAAATTAGGATATGCAACCGTATTAAACACTTGCAGTTTTTTGCCACCATCTAATCTTGTTATTCGCCACTTTCTATATTGGGGAGATGAAAAAAGCCAATTCTTAATAATATATTTTGAGTCATCATTATGATGTTCTTTAAATTCGCTAGATATTTGTACTTCAT
Organism: Prochlorococcus marinus CUG1433; assembly: GCA_017644425.1. NCBI lineage: Bacteria > Bacillati > Cyanobacteriota > Cyanophyceae > Synechococcales > Prochlorococcaceae > Prochlorococcus > Prochlorococcus marinus. Next base: position 1,066,032 of record JAEPLN010000001.1, on the reverse strand, counting down.
GACCATTTAATTCATCAATATTGGTTTTCAGGAAATCAACTAATGAATCAAACATAAATATTAGGTCTCGGTACTTCCTTTCCTGACTTTTTTTGTAATGTAATTGAATACAATCTTGCCTAAAACAGCAATCAAGTTACCTTCAAGCTCCTTAAACATTTTCATATTGTAAGTAAAAGCTTGATTAGCTTCATCAATAATTTGATCAGCAGTCTTTTGATTTATTGGAAGTTGATTCAAAGTAAGGGAATATTCTTCCTTGAATTTCTTTTCATCAGCAATTAATTCAAACTCATAAAAATTTAAACCATCATTTCCCTGCAAATTTAATGCTTTTTTAGCGATCCTTTTCAAGATTTGCCCTCCAGATAAATCTCCTATATAGCGAGTATAGTGGTGACCAACTAATAGCTCTGGTGAATTTTTTGCGACCTCTCGTATTCTTTCAACATATTCTTTTGCTGAGTGAGAAATATTAATTTCATTCTTCCAGTTTTCACCAAAATAAAATTTAAGATCATTTACAAGAGTTTCTTTCCTGTATAACGATTTAAAACCTATAGGTTTTATTACGGGATGTTCTTCATTTACCAGTCTTTCAATTTCTTCTTCCATAGCTTCATAAACAAAATATAAATCACTAATTAATTTTCTATAAGATTTTTTTTCAACAACTCCTTTTAAAAAACAAGCCACAAAGCCAGTATTTTCAGCCATAGTATGGGATTTTTTTGTCCCTTCTCTTAATTGTCCTGCAAGAGCAACTGCCATATATTTTGAATTATTTTTGTAAGTGTATTTAATCTACTAGGAAAATACATAAAACAGCTAATTTTTGTTACCAGCAGATGTTGTAGAGAATAACTTATAAAGTTCTTTACAAACCAAAAAAAGGTTATCTTTTTGTTCCTTTTGCGGTAAATGAGTACCAGTCATTTCCCAATCACCGATGGTAGCCACTCTCCATCTCTCGGAAGGAACAATCATACCTCGCATTATTATTCCCAACAATTTCGGAACTCTGCCATTATTATCATTTTCAATTCTTAATTGTAAGAGTATTGCTCTACATTCAATAAGAGGACTCCAACCAGGGAAATGAAAAGCAAAATCAATAGTATCTTGCATGGATTCATTATTTAAATTATCCCAGGGACTAAAGTTTACGCTTGCATCTGGAAAATATTTCCGAAACAAAGCTGCAGTGGAAGCAATTTTATTAGCTATTTCAACATTACTTACATTTGAACTCGCATTCATAAGTAGCTGAGTATTTTTTTGAAAATGACATAATTTGCTTTAACTTGCTTATTAACTACTTTTTCTTTTAATAAAGATGTTGAAATGCTGATCAATAAACTATTCTCTATTCACATTTGAATAATAAATTTCTAGGTTTTAAAGAAAATAACTCATCGCAAATTACAATACGAGGAACTTCAATGAGTTATCTTTTATTAATTCAATGCTATGCCAAAATTTGAAAAATTAACTTTACCTAATGAAGGCGAGATAATAACTTTTAACCAAGGCAAACCTAATGTTCCTAATAATCCAATTGTCCCATTTATTAGGGGTGATGGAACTGGAGTTGATATTTGGCCTGCAACTCAAATCGTTCTTGATTCAGCTATTAAAAAAAGCTATGGAGATGAAAGAAAAATTAATTGGTTTAAAGTCTATGCAGGCGATGAAGCTTGTGAACTTTATGGAACTTATAACTACCTCCCTCAAGATACTATTGAAGCCATCAAACACTTTGGTGTAGCCATCAAAGGTCCTTTAACGACTCCTATCGGTGGAGGTATTAGATCTCTTAATGTTGCATTAAGGCAAATATTTGATTTATATAGCTGTGTTAGACCATGCAAATATTATTCAGGAACTCCAAGCCCTCACAAAAATCCCCAAAATTTAGACGTTATTGTTTACAGAGAAAATACTGAAGATATCTACATGGGAATTGAATGGGAAGCGGAGGATAATAATTGTCTTGAATTAATTAATCACTTAAATAACATTGTCATACCAAAAAGTAAAAATTTAAAAAATAGATTCATACCAGAAGGGTCAGGTATTGGAATAAAACCGGTGAGTAAATCTGGTAGCCAAAGGCATATTAGAAAAGCTATTGAACATGCCAAAAGATTATCAGGAGATAAAAGGCATGTGACTCTTGTACATAAAGGGAATATTATGAAATATACAGAGGGTGCATTTAGAGATTGGGGATATGAATTAGCAGTAAATGAATTTAGAGAAGATTGCATTACAGAAAGAGAAAGCTGGATTTTAGATAATATTCAGAAAAATCCAGAAATTACAATTGAAAATAATGCTCGAAAAATTGAACCAGGTTTTGACAAGCTTACAAATAACAAAAAAGCATTCATTTGCGAAGAAATTAAAGAAGTTATTGCATCAATATCACATTCTCACGGAGATGAAAAATGGAGAGAACTTATTCTTGTTGATGATCGGATAGCTGATAGTATATTTCAACAAATTCAAACTAGACCTCAAGAATATTCAATTCTTGCAACCTTAAATCTCAATGGAGACTATGTTTCTGATGCAGCTGCAGCAATTGTTGGTGGTCTAGGTATGGCTCCTGGTGCAAATATTGGAGATAATGCAGCAATTTTCGAAGCTACGCACGGTACTGCGCCAAAACACGCAGGTTTAAATAAGATTAATCCAGGCTCAGTAATTCTTAGTGGTGTAATGATGCTTGAATATTTTGGTTGGGATGAGGCAGCTAACTTAATTACTAATGGTTTAAGTAAGGCAATAGAGCAAAAAAAAGTCACCTATGATCTAGCACGTTTAATGGAACCAAAAGTAGAACCCTTATCTTGCAGCAGTTTTGCTGAAGAAATTATCTCAAATTTCTAATTTTAAAAATTATTTTTATTTTCAAAAACTTTCCAAATATTAACCAGTGAATCTTTAGTGCCAATATTTCCAGGATGAGTAACAATAGGAAGTTTTTCGCCATTTTTTAGGTCGTAAGTCACCACTGAAATGCCAGTTAAAATCTGTCCTTCAAGATAAACATAATCTGCATTAAGTCCTTTACTAAGAATCAAATTTGTTGTTATTCCACCTTTTGAAATCAAATATCCTATTTCATACTTCAAATCTGCGACTAATTCAGCAATAAAACTAGCAAGTAAATTATAAAAATTAAATAGTTCAGAAGAATCTAAAGACATAAATTTTCTTGAAGTAAAAAAAACAGGAGTTTTTCCTTTCTCAAAAGAGAATCTAATTTCTTTTAAAAATTTATTTTTAAACAAATTCCATCGCTTCTGATTATTATCTGATGAAGTTATTTTAAAGAATTCAAAAACATCTAATTCAACTGGATTGCAATTACTTATTTCTAATAAATTATTCAATTGAATTGTTGAAAGTTCTACATAAGATCCAACAATTATCAGTCCAGGAAGAAAACTCTTTTCTTTATTTCTTATTCTTAAATTAGAGAAAAATATTTCACTCTGAGAGACACTTTTTTTCTCAGAAATTGAACTTATAAAACTTGCTGCAGTTCGAAAAAGGAATTTTTTTTGTTTAATTAATTTTTTAATTACTAAAGAAAATTTTTTTAGTTGAGAATAATTTTCTACATCTACAACTACATGTTTATTATTCTTCAAGTTCTTTAGTTTTTTAAAAACAATATTATTTTCTTCATCATTTAGCATTTCGATATCTGACAATAAAAGATTTTGAATATCTTCAAAATTTATTTGCGATTTACTCTGCTGAAATAAAAGATTCTTGACATTACTTGTCTCAAATCCAAAAATTTTATCTGTTGCAAAAATAGTTTGACTAATAGGAGTTTTATCAACAAAATGAGATCCATTAATTGTTAATCTTTTACCCTCTATGAAAGCTGGAATGTGAAAAGTAGCATCAAAAGGACCTAAACAACTATTTAGAGCAATTGGCTCTAAATAGTTATGTCCTCGAAGAGTAGAATCTCCTCTACTAATAAAAATAATTTCTTCTTCATAGGCTTGAGAAGTAATTACAGTCTTAAGATTTTTGCAAATTTCCTCTATTGTTAATTTCGCATCACTTTCCGATAGTGACCTTGTGTTAGCCAAAATAAAAAATAAATTAGATTTAGATTCAAAACCTTTGACTAAAGTTGAGCAGTCCCACTTAAGCAGTAATAAGCAATCGTGCACAGTTTGAGAGCCTGTGGGATCATCATCTATAACGACAAATTTCATAAGTATTGCAAAATTACTTAAGAGATTTTATTTGTATTGAGGCATTTAACCTTTTACTATCATTTGAAGGAATCATAATGTTTCTAAATCCATCAACAAAAGAATTTCGTGGACTAGTCCAAGGTTCGAGACATATCATTCTTCTTGGAGGATCACTCCAAATAACCCCTAAATCAAAAGGATATGGATGATTTAAAGTTACCTCTCTTTTAAAAATTTTATCTCGAAAAGAGCTTCTACCGGAAGTATACATAAGTAAATCAACTCCTAAATTAATTTTGTTTAATTCATCCAAAGTATTACTTATAGTATTTCTTTCTTGATCCTGACAATTAAGTGGATTATCAACAAACTCTATATTTTTGAAATCTGAAATATTAAAATAAGGATGCAAGCCAAAATTTATAGGCATAGCAAGGTCTGTTTTGTTATGGATTGTAATTTCAAATTCTAAAGAGTTAATTTTTAAGGTAACTTCTATTTTTAGTTCGAAATCGAAAGGATAATATTTTTTGGTTTTTTTAGATGAATTGAAGAATAAGCATAAAAGTTTTTCATTTTTATTGAAGGAGTATTGCCATTGCAAATCCCTAGCGAAACCATGTTGTGGTAATTGCAAATAATCATTTCCAAATACTGAACTAGAAGTATTTAGATTTCCGCATATTGGAAACAAGATTGGAATGCCTCCCCTAATACTTTTTTTCTTTTCCATAAATCTTTTTTCATCGAAATAAAGAATTTCATTACCATCCGAAACCCAATTTGTTATTACGCCTCCTCTTTCAGGACAAAATTTGAAGTAGTTATTTTTATCTAATTGAAAGACAAAAATTCCTTTGTCCTTATTAGATGATTCAAGTTTCACGATTATTACTTAAAGAGAATCAACCCAATCCAAAATATGCTGATTAACTAATTCAGGTATCTCATCATGAGGACAATGTCCTGCATCAAGAATAATTTCTTTTGTATTATTTGGTGTAAATTTTTTATATAGATTTCTTTTTTTTGGAGTGTTCATCCATGGATCTTTGCCTCCCCAAAGAAGTAATAATGGTGCATTTAGTTTTGCGAATAGCTTATCTAATGGCAATCCCTGAGGACCTGATGGGTTAAATACACTTCTAAAAACATTAAAAGCTCCGAAATCTAGAGAAGGCTTCCTTATTGACTCAACTAAAAAATCATCAACATTTTTTTTATCAACATAAACTTGATTCAAAGTTTTTTTAATATTTTTTGGATTTCTCATATTCTCAAAAATCAAACGTTGAAGAACAATATTTTTCAAAAATATGCCGGCAACTGTTTCAATGGAAGTTTGCAACATATTCTTTTTGATAGTTTTTTCTTCACTAAAATATCCAGCAGCATTAAGTAAGATCACTCCAGCGTTTAGCTCATTTAATTCTGCACCAGCTGCTAATGCTGCATAACCACCTAATGAATTCCCAACAATAATTGTAGGTTTTTTTATTTTCTCTTTTACATAAGCGACAACCTGATCTTTCCATAAAGATCCTGAGTATTCGACGTCTTGAGGCTTAGGACTTTTTCCAAAACCAAGTAAATCTATTGCATGAACTTCGTATTTAGTACTCAAAACAGGAATATTAAATCTCCAATGATCCGTAGAAGCACCAAAACCATGAATTAATAAAATTGCGTATTCTTTTACTGTTTTCTCTGGCTTAGCAGAAACAGTATGTATTGGATAATTTAAAAAATTCCAGTCAAAATTTACATCACTATCTATCAGAGCTGTTTTTTCCATTTATGAAAATACTATATTAATCAATACTAATAAAATTATTTCCTAAAGAAGACCTACAGGATCAGCTGCAACATCATCTGAAATTTTATTGCCATCATTTGGTGGCTTATCTTTTAGAACAATTCTCAAGAGTACAGGTGCAAGAAATGTAGTTCCTATAACCATTAATAAAATAGCTGCTTCAAGAGAAGGAGTTAACAACTTAGCGCTTGTTCCCAGCCCAAGGAAAATTAAACCAACCTCTCCTCTAGGCATCATGCCCAAACCTACAACTAACCTATTTGTAGGTTTATCACTCGAAAATACCCATCCGGCGGCAATTTTTCCAATGATTGCTACAACTAATAAAAATCCTGCAACTACAAGAGCTGACCTACTTGTTGGATCAAATGGATTGATAACTGATAAATCCATTCCAGCTCCTACTAATACGAAGAATATAGTTGCGAATAAGGATACTAAAGGTAAAACGGATTGTTGAATTGCGTGATTATTTTTAGAACTACTAAGAATTAGTCCAGCTGCAAAAGCACCTAAAGCTGCTTCCAATCCAATGGCTGTTGCGACAAAACAACAGAGCACAAGTATCACAAAGGAAGCTACCACTACGGCTCCAGGAGCCTTTAATCTATCTAATAACCAATCAAACCCTGGGGCTGCTGTTCTGCTTAATGCGATAGCAGCAATAACAAATACTACAGCTGCAGCAACTAATTTAACAATAGGAGCAATTTCTAATGTACCTCCTGCAGCAAGAGCCACAACAACAGCAAGAATTACAATTCCCAAAATATCGTCTAGCACTGCTGCACCAATAACAATCTGTCCTTCTCTAGTTTTTAAATATCCCAACTCACCAAAAACACTAGCAGTAATTCCTATACTTGTCGCTGTCATAGATGCTCCAGCAAAAACTGCTGGAATTAGATCTACCTGGAAAATAAACATTAATCCAAGCGTTCCAAAGGCAAAGGGTAAAATTACACCAGCCATAGCAACTGTAAAAGCCTGAGCTCCTACAGCTACTAATTCCTCTAACTCACTTTCTAATCCTGTTAAAAATAAAAGAGCATATAAGCCAAGAGTTGCTACTGCTTGGAGTGATGGAAAACTTTCGAAATAAACATCAGGTACTGCTTCTGGGGGGATTGAAGCCAACGAGCTAATAACATTTACAAGTCCTTCATTTAATTCGGTTCCAGCCGAGGGAGGTATCAACAAATGGAATCCTGATGCCCCTATTACAACCCCTGCAAGAAGCTCGCCCACTATCGTTGGTAAACTTAGTCTTACTAATACTTCTGCTAATGCTCTTGCAGCTAAAAATATCAATAGAAACCTTATAACTCCTATCAGCGTTTCAGCAACTTCTAAATCATGTGCACTTAATTCAGCAAGTAAACAATACATATGAAATGAGAGAAAAAATAAACTACCTAATTGGAAGATAGTTTATTGAGGGCCCACTTTAAGAAATATGTAAGAAAAAAGCAAAAATACTCAACAAGTGTGGATCTGAAGTTACAACAAAGAAATTTTCAAAAAAATGGCTATTGTCTGTTATATGGCTAATCTAATGAATTCCAACGAACCCTTCGATCTACGCTTGCCTACTCCAGGCTGCTACTTAGATCCTGAGAAAGCTGGCATGGATTCTGATGCTGTTTTTCAAGGAATGACAGCACATTTATTTTATACCCTTGGAAAGTTGGCTACTTCTGCAAGTCATCACGACTTGTACATGGCTTTAAGTTATGCAGTTAAAGATAGGCTGATGACAAGATATTTAGCCAGCCAAGAAGTCATAAGAAAAAAACCACAAAAAACAGTAGCATACCTATCAGCAGAATTTTTAATTGGCCCTCAATTAAGTAATAATCTTCTTAATCTTGGAATAACTCAAGAGGCAGAAGATGCTTTAAAAAGATTTGGCATTGAATCATTGTCAACAATTCTTGAAGTTGAAGAGGAGCCTGGATTAGGAAATGGTGGACTTGGCAGGCTTGCAGCTTGTTATATGGAATCATTAGCATCTCTACAAGTTCCGGCAGTTGGTTATGGTATTAGATATGAATTTGGAATATTCAATCAGTTAATTAGAGATGGTTGGCAAGTTGAAGTAACTGACAAGTGGTTAAAAGGTGGATGGCCATGGGAACTTCCACAACCAGACGAATCTTGTTTCGTTGGTTTTGGAGGCAGAACTGAAAGTTACAGAGATGATAAAGGTAACTACAGATCAAGATGGATTCCTTCTGAACATGCTATTGGAGTTCCTCACGATGTTCCAGTTTTAGGATACAGAGTAAATACATGTGACAGATTAAGATTATGGAGAGCTGATGCAACAGAAAGTTTTGACTTTTATGCTTTCAATATTGGTGATTATTATGGTGCAGTTGAAGAAAAAGTTGCATCTGAAACACTTTCAAAAGTTCTATACCCAAATGATGGAACTGACGAAGGCAGAAGATTAAGACTAAAACAACAACACTTTTTTGTAAGTTGTTCTCTTCAAGATATGTTGAGAAGCCTTGAAAAAAGATCAATACCAATAACGGAATTCTCTAAGCATTGGACAGTCCAATTAAATGATACCCACCCTGCCATTGCAGTTGCTGAATTAATGCGACTTCTTATTGACCAATATCAAATAGGTTGGGATAAAGCTTGGAACATAACAACCTCTTCAGTTGCTTATACGAACCACACATTGCTACCAGAAGCTTTAGAAAAATGGGATCTAGGTTTATTTAACGATCTTCTTCCTCGTCATCTAGAAATTATTTATGAAATTAATTGGAGATTTCTACAACAATTAAGACTACGTTATCCTGGTGATGACAAGATCCTTCAAAAACTTTCAATAATTGATGAAGAAGGCTCTAAATCAGTTCGGATGGCCCACTTGGCTACAATTGGAGCCCATCATATAAATGGTGTTGCAGCTCTTCACTCAGATCTAATAAAAAGACAACTTCTGCCTGAATTTGCAGAATTATGGCCTGAAAAATTTACAAATGTAACTAATGGAGTTACTCCAAGGAGATGGGTCGCTCTATCTAATCCATCATTATCTAACCTTCTCGAAAAAGAAGTTGGTCCTAATTGGATAACAAATATGGAACTTCTTAAAAAGTTAGAAGAAAAAAAAGATGACAACAATTTTTTAGCAAAATTTGAAGAAACTAAACTAAATGGCAAAAGAAAATTAGCTAGTTTTATCCATGCAAAAACTGGAATACTTGTAGACCCATCAAGTTTATTTGATGTTCAAGTCAAAAGAATACATCAATATAAAAGGCAACATTTAAACGCTCTTCAAATTATCGCTCAATATTTAAGAATCAAAAATGGTACAAACAAATTTGAAGTCCCAAGAACAATAATATTCGGTGGTAAAGCTGCACCAGGTTACTTTATGGCAAAATTGATGATTAGATTCATTAATGGTATTGCAGATGTAGTTAATTCTGATCCAGATATGGATGGCTTATTAAGAGTTGTTTTTCTACCAGACTATAACGTTAAACTTGGTGAAATAGTATACCCTGCAACGGATCTTTCAGAACAAATCTCAACTGCTGGAAAAGAAGCATCTGGGACAGGAAACATGAAGTTTGCCATGAATGGAGCCTTAACAATTGGAACCTTAGATGGAGCAAATGTGGAATTAAGAGATCTTGTGAAAAAAGAGAATTTCTTCTTGTTCGGAAAAACAGAAAGTGAAATTATGGATTTAAAAGATAATAATTATTCGCCCAAAACTTTTATTGATCAATGTCCAGAACTAAAAGAAGTAATACGGTTAATTGAAATTGGACATTTTAGTAATGGGGATAAAGAATTATTTAAACCGCTTTTAAATAGCCTGACTGGACATGACCCATTTTTTGTAATGGCAGACTTCGAAGAATATTTGAATAAACAAGACGAAGTAAGTGAATGCTGGAACAATAAGAAATCTTGGAATAAAATGGCATTACTAAATACTGCGAGATCAGGATATTTTTCTTCAGATAGATCTATAAGAGAGTACTGCAAATCAATTTGGAAAGTTTCTCCAATGCCTGTAGAAATTACGTGCGATGTTGAAGAATTAACTAATTAATATTTTTCTTATCAGGGAAATCTGGAGTTTGATGAAATAGTCTATTTAAAATTAATCTATCTATATTTAATGGATCTGGTGCTAATTCATTTGCAATTTCTCTAAATTTCACTTCAATACCATTTGAAATTTTTGTATCAAAAATTCTTTCCATTAATGCTTCAATCGAAAATAAGTAAGCATTTACACTTTCAATTTCATCTAAAGCTTCAGTAATTTCTGTGTCGGAAATATGTGTTTCTTTTGGAGCTGTCTCTTTATTAGATTCTCTTTCAGATAATTGTCTCTGCAAATCATTAGTAACCTTGCTACAAAGCGTTCTGAAAGCTTGAATTGATGCCCAATTTAATTCTTGTTGCTCCTTAAAAGTAGGAAATTCTCTAATAAGACGATCATGCTCTTTATAAAATCTCTGACAATCAGAGCATTGACACGGTTCTTCAGTCAAAAGAAAAAATAACTCTATCTATATCATCTCACTATTTGGGCATAATTGTAGGACCATCCAATAATTCGTCATTTTCATCGAGAGAATCTGGACTATCAGGCAAAGGAATCTCAATACTAGTAACTAAGTTAATAACATCTCTTAATCGCATAGAATCAGCAAACCATCCCATCGCTTGTTCTGCATCACCTCTTTTTTCAGCATCATTAGCTTGGTCTTCATGTGCTTCTGCCAATAAAGCAAGCCAGCATAAGCATCTTGCTTGAACTATCGAAAGATCTAAATCATTAGGTTGGGATTTAGAAATACGTTCCTGTTCTTGTTGGATTAAAAGTTTTAAACGCATATCATGTAACTTAGCCATAAAAGATTTATTACTAACTATACGCTAGCTAGAGAGTAGCAAGTTTGCACACATACTACATATAGTTTATTACTTATACGGGACTGGCGGGAGTCGAACCCACGACCTACGGTTTAGGAAACCGTTGCTCTATCCTGCTGAGCTACAGCCCCAATAGATGATTTTTGGAGTAATAAGCACTATGCTAAATGAAAGCAGGAGAGGCAATCGCAAAAAAGTTTTATTTTGTTTTCAAAATAAAACTTTTTTGAGGAAAGTCCGGGCTCCCATATGGTCAGGCTTGCTGGGTAACTCCCAGTGCGGGTAACCGTGAGGATAGTGCCACAGAAACATACCGCCTAATACTTTTTGTACGGCAAGGGTGCAAGGGTGCGGTAAGAGCGCACCAGCAACATTGAGAAGTGTTGGCTAGGTAAACCCCGGCTGGGAGCAAGGCTTAGTAGATTTATGACCATTAAACAATCTACTTTGAAGCGCCGCTTGAGACTGTGAAGTAATTCCAGTCCTAGATAGATGATTGCCCATCTTATTTAAGATGAACAGAACCCGGCTTATGACCTGCTTTTTAATTTTTGTGATTATTTAAATAATTATGAATAAAATTAACCAAACAAGAATTAACGAAATAATTTCTTTTTTATATTCTCTAAAAATCAAATCAAAAAGATTTTCTGAAATTCTTAAAACAAAAAACATTGCAGTAATTCAATATTTTAACCAAGCATTAACTCATTCCTCAAATGACAAAATAATAAATTATGAGAAATTGGAATTTTTTGGAGATGCAGTTCTCAGACTAGCTGCATCGACATTTATTGAAAAAACATATCCTCAAATGAGTGTAGGTGAACGATCAGAGCTAAGAGCACAAATTGTTAGTGATGAATGGTTAACTAAATTAGGATGTAAAATTGGTATTGAGAAAGTAATCATAAAAGGGCCCAAAGCTCTTGGCGATGAAAATTCAAGAAACACCATTATTGGTGAAGCTACAGAAGCTTTAATAGGTGCTCTTTACAAAAGTTTTAATTCGATTCAAGAAGTTAATCTATGGCTAGATGATACTTGGACAAAAGACTCAGAAGTATTATTAAAAGCGCCTTATAAATACAAAGCTAAATCAATATTGCAAGAATGGTGTCAAAGTAAAGGCTTAAATTTACCAATATATAAAATAATTGAAAAATCAAAAAAAAATGGGGATCCAAAAAGATTTTATTGCGATATTTTGATCGGAGGATTAAAAGAGTCTTCTGCATTTGGCAAATCCCATAAAGAAGCAGAAAAAAATGCAGCAAGAAATTTAATAGAAAAGTTCATGACATCAGAAAGGTTCTAATTTTTAAACTATTTCTAGACTTTTTAGTTGGAAAGTGATGAGTTTATCCCAATTACCCCCTTCAAAAAGAACAGCTGCTCTATTTTTTGTAACCCTCTGTACAAATCCTTTATATCCTCTGTATATGGAGTTAGTATCTTTTACAACAACTAAAGAACCTGGGAGTATTGGTTTACTCGATAATTCCATAAAAAACTGAACTTACTACAATCTATGATAAATAAAAATAAATGGTTAGTTGTTGGATTAATAACATCATGTCATGGAATTAATGGACAAGTGAAGGTTCGGTCTCTAAGTGATTTTGAAGAAAGATTTATAAAACCAGGCACAAGATGGTTGCAAAAAGAAGATGAATCCCCTATAAAAATGGAACTTACTGCTGGTTATAAACAGCCTGGAAAAGAAACCTACATCATTAAATTTAAAGGGATAAATAATAGAAATCATGCTGAGGAAATTAAAAAATATAAAATTCTTGTAAAAACAAATAAGCTTCCTAAATTAAACGAAGAAGAATTTCATTTACTGGAACTAATAAATTTGCATGTAAAAACATTAGAGAAAAAAGAATTAAAAGTAATTGGGAAAGTTATTAATTTAGAAAATGAGAAAAATAATTTACTTGTTATCGAACTTATCAAAAATAAAAAAAAGGTTTTAATACCCTTTGTAAAAGAAATTGTCCCGCTTGTTGATTTAAAAAATAATTTTCTCGTCATTAATCCTCCAAAAGGACTGCTAGAGCTGTAAATTTCAAAAACTAAAGGAGATTAATTATTCAACAGTTACACTTTTAGCCAAATTTCTTGGTTGATCAACATCAAGCCCCCTGTGAGCTGCGATGTGGTAACTCAATAATTGCAACGGTATTATGTTAAGTAAAGGTGTAATCCATTCATTAGAAACAGGAATTTTCATTAAATAATCAAAAATTTCGGTTCCATTACATTCAGGAGCAATACCGATCAAATATGAGTCTCTAGCTTTTGCTTCTTGAGCATTACTGATAACTTTGTCGAACACTTCACCGGGAGAAGCAATTGAAATTACTGGAACTTTTTTATCTAACAAAGCGATTGGCCCATGTTTCATTTCACCTGCTGGATATCCCGCAGCGTGTATGTAACTAATTTCTTTAAGTTTTAAAGCTCCTTCAAGGGCTATAGGATAATTTATACCTCTTCCCAAAAAGATTACATCTTTTATATTAAAAAAATCATGTGCTAACTTTTCTGAGGATTTATTATGTTTCTCCAAAAGATCTTCTAGTAATGGTGGCAGTTTTGTAAGGGCAGTTATTAATTTGGCTATTTCTTCTGGACTTTGGCTACCTTTGATTTGGGCAAATTTTATAGCTAATCCATAAAAAGAAAGTAGTTGAGCAAAAAAAGTTTTGGTTGCAGCAACTCCAACTTCAATTCCTGCACAAATATCAATTATATTTGCAACTTGCCTGCCTATAGAGCTCTCTTTTCTATTTGTTATTGCAATAAGATTAGGCTTATATTTTTTATCTTCAATTATTGACCGTCTTTTAATTTCCATATCAATAGCAGCGATTGTGTCAGCAGTTTCTCCAGATTGAGTGACTCCAATAGTTAATGTATTTGGTAAAAGTGGTGGCGGTGAATAACGAAATTCACTTGCGTAAAAGACATTTGTAGGGATTCCTGAGAATTGTTCTAATAAAAAGCTACCCACCATTGCAGCATGTTTACTAGTACCACAAGCAATAATTTCAATTCTTTCGATTGATTCAAAAAACTTTGTATCAAAGGAATAGTTGACTTGATATCTACCATTTTCTATGTTTTTAACTAAATAATTTTCTAACCAATTCTTTGCTGTAAGAGGCTGATCATATATCTCTTTTAACATATAGTGTTTGAAATTCATTTTATCCATTATTTGCTCAGAGACTTTTAAAGAGACTGGATTTCGATATTGTCTCTCGTTATTTGAGTCATATATTTCAATTCCCAACGGAGTTAGTAATGCTATTTCCTCATCCTCCATAGGAAGAATAATATTTGTAAAGTTTGCAATAGCTGGAGTATCACTAGCACATATAAATTCTCCTTCACCTAAACCAATAATCAAAGGTGCTTGTCTTCTCGCGACAACCAAAGAGGTTGGAGCACCAGCCCATAAAACTGCCAACGCATAAGACCCTTCTAAATCAGATATTACATTTCTTACTGCAACTAATAATGTTGAACCATTATTCTCAAGATTAAGTTGACTTAATGTTTTTAACTCTCTTTGTATTAAATGGGGAATAACTTCAGTATCAGTATCAGAATTAAAAATAATACCTTCTGCCTCTAATTTATTTTTTAACTCTTGAAAATTCTCAATAATACCATTTTGAACAACTGCGATGGTTCCTGAACTATCAATATGAGGATGAGCATTTTTAACTTCAGGTTTTCCATGGGTTGCCCAACGAGTATGTCCAATACCAACAGCCCCAGTTATATTCTTATTATTAAGTTGATTTATTAAATTCTGAAGTTTTCCCTCTGCTTTGTTACAAGTAATGGTTTTAGTCTCAGAATTTATTATTGCAATTCCCGCAGAATCATAACCTCTATATTCGAGTTTTTCTAAACCATTCATCAATAATGGTAGAGCTTTTTTATAACCCGTAACAGCTACTATTCCACACATACGTCAGTTTTTTTTCAATTATATTGAAAAAAAATGTGTATTTATTAAAACATGGACTCTCTTAAAACTGCACTATATAACTAGTAAGCTAAGCCCATACTCCTAGAAGTTTCATCTCCAAGATAGACACGTATACTCAAGAAATCTGTTGGACACGCTGTTTCACATCTTTTACAACCTACACAATCTTCAGTCCTAGGAGATGAAGCAATTTGGCCAGCTTTGCAGCCGTCCCATGGAACCATCTCTAAAACATCCAGTGGGCAAGCCCTTACACATTGGGTGCATCCAATGCATGTGTCATAAATTTTAACTGCGTGTGACATGTAAAAATTGTCTTTTGAACCTCGTTTTATAATACTATTGTCTTACAAAGAAATTAAAAAAATTAAGATATGCTTCACTCTTGTTAACTCTAGGGCATAAAATCTTATAGATAATTAGTAATTTCCATAAACTATGTCACAAGAAATCCTTGAAAAAGTCTGTTCTATTGTTTCAGAGCAATTAAGCGTTGAGGCAGGAGAAGTAAAATCAGATTCAAATTTCCAAAATGATTTGGGTGCTGATTCTCTAGATACCGTTGAATTGGTGATGGCTCTAGAGGAAGCATTTGATATTGAAATCCCTGATGAAGCAGCGGAAGGTATCGCAACAGTCGGCGATGCTGTTAAATTCATCGAAGAAAAAAAAGGTTAAACTAGAATGCCAAATTTCCATCGAGTAGTTATTACTGGTATCGGAGCAGTAACTCCAATTGGAAACAACATTGATGAATATTTACTCAGCCTTCAAAAAGGATTAAACGGGGTATCACAGATTACTCTTTTTGATCCTGAACAACATCCTTGCAAATTTGCAGCAGAAGTTAAAAATCTTCAATCTGAAAATTTTATTGAACCTAAAGAATCCAAAAGGTGGGATCGTTTCTCACAATTTGGAGTTATTGCAGCAAAACAAGCCTTTATAGATTCTGGACTTGAAATTAATGAATCCAATGCATCAAGAATTGGAGTAATTATTGGCTCTGGAGTTGGAGGATTACTTACTATGGAAAGTCAGGCTCAAATACTGAGTCATAAAGGACCAAAAAGAGTAAGTCCATTTACGGTTCCGATGATGATTCCAAATATGGCAACTGGGCTAGCTGCCATTGCTTTAGGAGCAAAAGGACCAAGTTCCTCAGTTTCCACTGCTTGCGCTGCTGGTTCAAATGCAATTGGTGATTCTTTTAGATTACTGCAACTTGGAAAGGCGGATGCGATGATTTGTGGAGGAGCTGAAGCTAGTATTACACCTCTTGGAGTGGCTGGTTTTGCGAGTGCTAAAGCTCTTTCTTTCAGAAATGAAAGTCCTCAAACAGCTAGTAGACCTTTTGATGCTGAAAGAGATGGATTTGTCATTGGAGAGGGATCTGGAATCCTTGTTTTAGAAACCCTAGAAAATGCTCAAAAAAGAGATGCAAGAATCTATGCAGAAATTATTGGATATGGAACAACATGTGATGCTCATCACATCACTGCTCCTTCTCCAGGCGGGGTTGGAGGCGCAAAAGCCATTCAATTAGCAATTGAGGATGGTTCTCTAAGCCTCGAAAAAGTTGATTACATTAATGCTCATGGAACTAGTACATCAGCTAATGATAAAAATGAAACTTCTGCAATTAAATCTATATTTAAAGACAGATCTTACCTTATTCCTGTAAGCTCTACTAAGTCGATGACTGGTCATCTTCTAGGAGGTTCAGGAGGTATAGAAGCAGTAGCTTGTATACTTTCTTTGACACATAATTTTATCCCTCCTACAATTAACTACGTTAATCCAGATCCTGATTGTGATCTTGATTATGTACCAAATAACGCTAGAGAAGCTCAAATAGGAGTAGCTCTTTCTAATTCCTTCGGCTTTGGTGGTCACAACGTTTGCCTTGCTTTCAGCAAAATGAATTGATGACAACCAACTCTGTATATCCAATTTATCTTATTTAAAAACAATGGTCGCTGCATCTGTTTCATTAGAATCACTTTGTGTAAATAGTATAAGGATGCTTGCTGTAGATGCAGTAAATAAATCTAATAGTGGACATCCTGGGTTGCCAATGGGATGTGCGCCAATGGGTTATGCATTATGGCAAAACATCTTAAATCACAACCCCAATAATCCAAAATGGTTTAACAGAGATCGTTTTGTATTATCAGCTGGGCATGGCTGTATGTTGTTATATTCTTTACTACATCTGACAGGGTACAAATCAGTCTCCATAGAAGATATTAAAGAATTTAGGCAATGGGGATCAAAAACCCCTGGCCATCCAGAAACATTCGAAACTGAAGGAGTTGAAGTTACAGCTGGGCCTCTTGGAGCGGGAATTTCTAATGCAGTTGGTTTAGCAATAGCTGAAACTCATTTAGCGGCTAAATTCAATAAGCCTGATTGCAATATCGTTGATCATTTTACTTACGTAATAATGGGTGACGGCTGTAATCAAGAGGGTATTGCATCAGAGGCTTGCTCATTAGCAGGTCATCTCAAACTTGGAAAATTAATTGCACTCTACGACGATAATCAAATCACAATTGATGGTCGCACTGATGTTTCTTTCACTGAAGATGTTTTAAAAAGATACGAGGCTTATGGATGGCATGTCCAACATGTAGAAGATGGAAATCATGATGTAAAAGGAATAACTGAAGCTATCGAAAAAGCAAAATTAATTACTGACAAACCATCAATAATAAAAATTTCTACAACCATAGGTTATGGTTCGCCTAATAAATCAGATACTGCTGGCATTCATGGGGCAGCCGTAGGAGAAGAAGAAGCCTCACTAACAAGAAAGTTCTTAAATTGGGAATATCCTCCATTTGAAATACCAGATGAGGTTTATAAACACTTTAGAAAATCAGTAAACAAAGGTGAAAATTTAGAGAGACAATGGGATTCTAAATTTGAAGAATATCAGAAAAAGTATCCCTCCGAAGGAGCTGAGTTAAAGAGAATGTTAAATGGCCAACTACCTGATAATTGGGACTCAGATCTCCCCTCCTATTCTCCTGATGATAAAGGTTTAGCTACCAGAAAGCATTCACAAATATGTTTAGGTGCCTTAGGTCCTAATCTACCTGAACTAATTGGTGGATCAGCAGACTTAACACACTCAAACTATACTGACATAAAGGGTGAAACTGGATCTTTCCAATCTTATAGTCCTGAAAAAAGATATTTACATTTTGGTGTACGAGAACATGCTATGGCAGCAGTACTTAATGGTATTGCCTATCACAATAGTGGTCTCATACCTTATGGTGGAACCTTCCTTGTTTTCGCAGATTATATGAGAGGTTCAATGAGGCTTTCAGCACTCAGCGAATTAGGAGTCATCTATGTACTAACCCACGATTCAATTGGTGTAGGTGAAGATGGTCCAACACATCAACCGATTGAGACAATTCCTTCTCTTCGTGCAATGCCCAACATGCTAGTTTTTAGGCCAGGAGATGGGAATGAGACGAGTGGGGCTTATAAGCTTGCTATTCAAAATCGAAAAAGACCTTCTGCCCTCTGTTTAAGCAGACAAGGTATGCCAAATCAAGAAAATACATCAATTGAAAAAGTTGCATTAGGTGGATATATAGTTTCTGATTGCAAAGGAACACCAGATGTAATATTTATTGGCACTGGAAGTGAACTAAATCTTTGCATAGAAGCAAGCAAGGAAATTTCAAATCTAGGTAAACAAACTAGAGTTGTTTCCATGCCCTGTCTAGAACTATTTGAAGAACAAGAAGAATCTTACAAAGAAAGTGTTTTACCTCGAAGTGTTACAAAGAGGGTCGTTGTAGAAGCTGCCCACTCATTTGGTTGGCATAAATACACAGGTTTTGATGGGATTTGTATCACTATGGACAGATTTGGGGCATCAGCACCAGGTGGTGAATGTATGAATAATTTTGGATTTACAGTTGAAAACGTAGTAAATAAGACAAAGGAAATTTTATAAGCATTAATTTATAATTAAGCAGAAGTATTACATCCCTCAAGTTTATCTTTTAATTGGTCTAGGGATTCATCAGAGATTTTAGAATTCATTGGACAATGCTTAGGTCCACACATTGAACAAAATTCAGCCTTCTTATAAATTTCTTCAGGTAATGTTTCATCATGATACTGCTTTGCTCTTTCTGGATCTAGTGAAAGTTCAAATTGCTTGTTCCAATCAAAGTTATACCTTGCATGACTCAGTTCATCATCTCTGTCACGAGCTCCAGCTCTATGTCTAGCTATATCAGCAGCATGAGCAGCAATTTTATAAGCAATTAACCCTTCTCGCACATCTTCTGCATTTGGGAGGCCTAAATGTTCTTTTGGAGTTACGTAACATAACATAGAAGTTCCATACCAACCAGCCATAGCCGCTCCAATAGCGCTTGATATATGGTCATAACCAGGGGAAATATCTGTTACTAATGGACCAAGTACATAAAAAGGAGCTTCTGAACATTCTTCCATTTGTTTTCTCACATTAAACTCAATTTGGTCCATAGGCACATGACCAGGACCCTCAACCATTACTTGAACATTATGTTTCCATGCTCTTCTAGTCAGCTCCCCCAAGGTCTTCAATTCAGCTAACTGAGCATCATCAGAAGCATCATGCAAACATCCAGGTCTAAGTGAATCACCTAAAGAAAAGGTACAATCATATTTTTTGAAAATCTCACAGATATCATCAAACCTTGTATAAAGTGGGTTTTGCTTAAAATGATGTAACATCCATTGCGCTAAAATACCCCCACCTCTACTTACAATTCCAGTAATTCTTCCTTTAACTTTTGGCAAATGCTCTATTAATAATCCAGCATGAATAGTTTGATAATCCACGCCCTGCTGGCAATGTTTTTCAATAATATGAAGAAAATCATCCTCAGTAAGTCTATCTATTGAGCCATGTACACTTTCTAAAGCTTGATAAACAGGAACTGTTCCTATTGGAACAGGAGATTCGTTAATAATTGCTTGCCGAACTTCATCTAAGTTTACTCCTCCTGTAGAAAGATCCATAACTGTATCAGCCCCATATTTAACTGCTAACTTTAGCTTCTCTACTTCTTCATTAATATCACTCGCATTAGGAGAAGCACCAATATTCGCATTAACTTTACACCTAGAAGCAATACCTATAGACATAGGCTCAAGATTCAAGTGATTAATATTAGCTGGAATTATTAATCTTCCTCTTGCCACCTCTTCCATTATTAAAGAAGAAGGTAGATTTTCTTTTTTAGCAACAAAATCCATTTCCTCAGTAATATGCCCGTTCCTAGCAAAGTTCATCTGAGTTACATTGTCTTTTCCAAGACGAGGCTTAATCCAAGAACTTCTCATAATTTATAAATTTTTAAAAGTGTTATAACTAAAGTTTGATCAAGTTTCCACTTCCCTGGATCAGAATTAGTAATTCAGGTTCAAAGGGTATGATCTCAGCTAAGTTAAATTTCTTAGCACCCCTAGTATTAATATTATTAATAGCTCTTTTCTAAAAAATAGTCATCAGATGTTGCGTAAAAATAATTTTTTTTATTTAACTTTTTGAAAAGTCTTTAACTTATTTAAGATATTTTTCCTATCCAATCTTCTTTTTATATCTTTCTCCAAAATAATTGAAATCCCCACTAAGCCAATAGGCAAATAAAAAATCTTCCTAGAATTGTCTCTTGATATCAGGCCAATAGCTGATACAAACACCATCAAAGGAGCTACTAAAGACAAAATAAACAATTTATCAATTTTCATTTATCAACGGTATTAATTAATTCATAATTTAATCTTACAATGGATTCTGTAATCACTTTAATTCCAATAGCAATAGCTCCTTCATCTGGATCAAATTTGGAGCTATGTAGCGGAGAGCATCCATTTGAATTAGAGACACCAAGCCTAAACATCGCCCCAGGAATCTCATTCAAGAATTCAGCGAAATCTTCAGCACCTAATGATGGTTTTTGCAATTCAATTACATTTTGTTGACCAACAACGCTTATTCCCGAATCTCTTAAAACCCTATTAATTTCGAAATTATTATTAACTGGTGGAGTAATTTCTCGAAAAATCACATTAGCATCAGCTCCGCAACTATTAGCTAAAGAAGAAATATTTTCATTAAGCCAATTTCCGATATTCTTAAATAATTTAAGATTAGTGCATCTAACAGTGCCAACTAAATTAACCTTTTCTGCAAGAACATTGAATGCGTTACCACCATTTATTTTACCAAAAGTGATTACTACAGGATCCAAAGGATCTAACTTACGTGTTATTAATTCTTGAATTCCCGAGATAACTTTAGAGGCCACCCAAATGGCATCAACGCCTTCATGAGGTCTAGCACCATGCCCTGATTTGCCTTTGATTTCTACTTTGATTTCTCCAGCGGCTGCAGTTAAACTTCCCTCTTTAATCCCAATAGTACCTACAGATAAATCAGGATACACATGAACACCAAAAATATGGGTTAAACCATTAGTTGCTCCATCTTTAATCATCCATCTAGCTCCGCTCGCAATTTCTTCAGCCGGCTGGAAAATAATCCTAGTCCCAAAATTAAGTTTTAAATCTTTAACAATTTTTGCTACACCCAATCCAATCGATATATGCAAATCATGACCACAAGCATGCATCACACCATCTACTTTTGAAGAAAAACTTAATTTAGTTTCCTCAAATATGGGTAAAGCATCCATATCTACCCTTAAACCTATAATGCCTTTATCTAAGGGGCCAAAATCTGCTACAACTCCTGTCCTGCCTATAGATTCTTTCACACTCCAACCAATATTTTTTAAAAAACCACTTATCAAAATCGCTGTTTGATTTTCAAGCCCACTTAACTCCGGATGTGCATGAATATGTCTTCTTATATTAATTAATTCATCATTAAACGAATCAATTTTTTCTAAAAACTGTTCCCTCTGCATTACTTATTTTAAATCGACAAAGTTCATTAAATCTTTAACTGGTTTAGGAGGCCATCTTCTAATTTTTTTTAACCATTCCTCATCACTATACCTAGGATCTAATTCAGTTACTGATATCCAATTACTTTCTGCTATACCGTATTCACCTTTGGACCAATTCAAAGCTGTCAAAGCTGCCCGAGCATCGACAAAGGTCGGATAACGTCTAATTAGTTTTTTTAATTCTTTTTCGGATTTATCAATATTTCCCAACTGGAGATCTGCCAAAGCCATACTTGATCTTGCCATGGCAAATCCTGGATTATATAAAGCAGCTTTTGAAAATAAATCTCTTGCTTTTTCCCAATGTGATGTAGAGCCTTCAACATTAGCCAAATTATATAATGCAGAAAAATTTTTGCTATCTTGAGAAATAACAAACATATAATCTTTTTTCGCTTCAGACCATAGTCCCAATGCCTCCTCGGCTATACCTCTATTTATGTAAGGGTCTATTTCATTTGGGTTTAAACTTATTGCCTTATTTTGGTCATCTATTGATCCCTGTGCATCTCCAATGACAAGTCTTACATTACCTCTATTACTCAAACCTGCAGCGTCATCAGGATAAGAATCAAGATAGTGATTCCATTCTTCTAAAGCGAGATTGAATTTTCCAACTGAACTTAAATCTAATGCATGTTTGAATAAATCTTCCCTCAAAGATAATGAAAAGCATGGTGCTACATAAAAAATATTGACAAAAACAAAAATGAATAAAAAACAAATCTTAAAATTTTTAAAAGTTTTCATTTGTTGATTCAATGTACTTTTTCCCTAAACCAGTAAGCAATCTTCCTCGAGGAGTTCTAATGAGAAAGCCAATTTTGATTAAATATGGCTCAACTACAAATTCTAACATTGAAGAATCTTCTCCCAGTCCAGCTGCAATTGAATCAAGGCCAGTAGGAATATTATTGTTCTGATTTAGAAAAGATAAATATTTTCTATCAAACGAATCTAATCCCTTTTCATCTATTTGGTTGGAATATAAAGCCTTTTTGATTAAATTAAAAGAAATAACTTTAGTTTTTTTAACAACTTGAGCATAATCTCTAACGCGTTTTAACAATCGCAAAGCGATTCTTGGAGTCCCTCTGGATATCTTTGCTAAATTGTAAGATGCTTCATCATCTAAATTAAGGTTTATTAATTTAGAGAAATTAATAATAATTTGTTTTAATTCATCAGATGTATAAAATTCAATTTTCTGAGATATACCAAATCTATCTCTTAGGGGAGCACTAATTGCGGCTAATTTAGTTGTCGCACCAATCAGAGTAAACCTGGGAAGATTAATTGTTCTGCACCGTGCTCCTCTATTAGCTCCTATAGTTAAATCTAGTCTAAAATCTTCCATTGCAGAATATAACAACTCTTCAGTTAACCTATTCAAGCGATGAATTTCATCAATAAATAAAACTTCACCTTCCTTCAATCCAAGCAGAAGTCCAACAATATCCCTTGGTCTTTCAAGTGCGGGTGCCGAAGCTACCCTACATCTTGTATTCATTTCATGAGCTATCAAAAAAGCTAAGGTCGTCTTACCTAAACCTGGCTGTCCATATAAAAGAGTATGTTCCAAAGGTTCTTTTCTATAAATTGAAGCATCTATAGCGATTCTTAATGAAGACTTGAGTTGTTCTTGCCCAATAAAATCTTTAAAAGAAGTAGGCCTAGCTAAGTTAAAATTATTATTTCTTTTTTCTTCAGGAATGATTTTTGAATCAACTAGCCTAATTTCTTTTTTACTAAGAGAAAAGTCGTTATCGTCTATATTGGAAGAAATTATTGCCATAATGAAAGGTTAATTGCAATTGTTCTGAGTAGAAAGATTTTTTACAACTAAAATGGCAAAAAATTCAAATAAAGTTCAAAAAAATACTAAAAAAGAAAATAATTTTAAACGTCTTGCTGAAAATAGATATGCAAAATTTCAATATACAATATCTGAAACAATCGAAGCTGGAATTGAACTTTTAGGAACTGAAGTAAAGTCTATTAGAAACGGAAAAGCAAATTTGAGAGATGGGTACTGTTCATTCAGAGATGGAGAGATTTTATTATTAAATGTTCACATTTCACCACACAAAAATGTGGGATCTTTTTTTAATCATGATCCATTAAGAAATAGAAAGTTGCTTTTACATAAAAAAGAAATAATAAAACTTAGATCGAATACTGAAAAAAAAGGAATGACGATCGTTCCTTTATCTCTCTATTTAAAAGGGTCATGGATAAAGCTCACTATTGGAGTTGGTAAAGGCAAAAAAATACATGACAAAAGACAATCAGAAAAACAAAAAGACTTAAAAAAAGAAATAAACTCTGCTCTAAAACGATAAAAAACTTTAAATCTTTGTTGAGACTATGAATCTAAAATAACTGAACTTGGGGGAGGGGAAGGATCGGGATCTGCAATTAACATATGCTGCAAGACAGTCTCTGGTCTCTCACTATCTCTCCAGCGAATTTTATAGGCAGGCATTTTTGTGCCCCTGCTCGTAGTTTGCTCTACCGGTTCAATAACCCATCCTCTCCTTGACCGGCCTTGAGGATTTCTTTTTACTACTGCATCCGCATGTTTAAAACGGAAACCAACACGTTCACCACTCATTTAAAATTTTCGTATTGGGTTAATCTAATTATTTTACTTCATTCAAGGTAAATTTTTAATTTTTATTAGGAGTTATTTCTGGTTTTAACAATGGAAAGGGGATTACATCTCTAATTGAGGGACTATCAGTAATTAGCATAATTAGTCTATCAATACCTATGCCTAATCCCCCGGTAGGAGGCATCCCGATCTCTAAAGCATTTAAAAAATCATCATCAATACAATGAGCTTCTAGATCTCCTTCATCTCTAAGGGATTGCTGTAATTGCATTCTCTCTCTTTGATCTACTGGATCTATCAATTCACTAAAAGCATTTGCTAACTCTCGTCCAAAAATGAATAATTCGAACCTCTGAACCATATCTTTATTATCAAGATGAGGCCTAGCTAAAGGAGAAATTTCAACAGGATAATCGATAACAAAAGTGGGTTGTATTAGCTCTGACTCTACTTTTTGCTCGAAGACCTCATTTAAAAGTCTTCCCATAGTATTAACTTTAGAAGAAAATTCAATATTTATACTTTTAACTGCTTGTTTTGCTGCTTGCAAGTCTCCACTGAAAGAATCAAAATCAATTCCTGTATATTGCTTGACTACATCTTTCATGGATACTCTTAACCAAGGTTTAGCAAAATCAAGTTCCTTATTTTGATAATTTATGACCAAAGAACCGCATGCATCAGCTACGATTGCTTTGATCAATTCCTCTGTTAAATCCATCATATCGACATAATTAGAAAAAGCTTGATAAATTTCAACTGAGGTAAATTCTGGATTATGCCTTGTACTTGTCCCTTCATTACGGAAGATTCTTCCCAATTCATAAACTTTCTCAAATCCTCCCACAACCATTCGTTTTAAATGTAATTCCGTAGCTATTCTCAGATAAAGGGGAATATCTAATGCATTGTGATGAGTAATAAATGGTCTTGCTTCAGCACCTCCAGCTTCAGATTGAAGAATTGGAGTTTCTATCTCTAGAAAATTTCTTTTATCTAACCATTGTCTAATAAAACTTATAGATTTTGCTCTTGTTTTAAATACATTTTTCGAATGAGGGTTAACTATTAAATCTAAATATCTCTGTCTATATCTTTTCTCAATATCGGTCAATCCATGCCATTTATCTGGAAGAGGCTGTAATGATTTAGATAACATTTCCCATTTTTCTACTTTAATTGAAAGCTCACCTTTATTAGTTTTTTTGATAGTTCCATAGATACCTATCCAGTCTCCAATATCTACTATCTCCTTAATATCTTCAAAAGAAAGTAATTTTTGGTTTTCTAAATTAACATTAAGAATCTTTTTATCTAAATAAAGCTGAATCTGGCCTTCTTGGTCTCTTATTGTAAAAAAGGCAATTTTTCCCATTACCCTTTTTGCCATTACTCTACCCGCAAGAGAAACACTAAAGTTTTCCTCTTGACCATTTTCTAAATAATCAAATTTTTGAATAAGGAATTTTGTAGTATGAGAAATTTTAAAACTTTCTGCGTAAGAAGCAAATCCTTTATTAACTAGTGAATTAGCTTTTTGTAAGCGAGCTTCTCTGATTTCCGACAAAATTTACTCTAAATGTTTGTTTTATTTAATAAAAGTATCAGACTAAGTATCAACTTGCCAAAGATGTTGCTGTTTCTCCGACTCTTTGTGATGCATAACCAATCCCTCTAACAGTTAATATTAACTCTGGATTTCTTGGATCCGGTTCTAATTTACCTCTTAATCTCGCTACATATACATCCACAACTCTTAAATCTGCTGCTCTCCTAGGCGGATAACCCCATAACTGTTCTAAAATTTCAGCTCTAGGAACGACTTTACCTGGCTCGTCAAACAATAACTCCAGAAGACTAAATTCAGTATAAGTAAGGCTTATTCTTTCCCCGGCTCTAGAAACTTGTCTTCTATTAGTATCAACAACTAAACTTCCAAATTTCATCACTCCTTTACCAGATGGAACCTCTTTCGTTTCGGTAACAGATACAGTGGGGCCCATTCTTCTCAAAATAGTAGCAATCCTAGCCTCTAACTCTTTCGGGCTAAATGGTTTTGATAAGTAATCATCTGCTCCTAAGTCCAATCCTGCGACTCTTTCTGAAATCGCTTCTAAAGCAGTTAGGAATATTATTGGTACTACGGACTCGGCCCTAATTCTGCGGCATACTGCAAATCCATCCATTTTCGGGAGCATAACATCAAGAACTATCAAGTCTGGAGAATCTCTGTGAAAAGATTCAAGAGCTTCTTCACCATTAGTTGCAGAAAAAACTTGATATCCTGCTAGTTGAAGTCTTGTAACTAACACCTTAAGAACTGCTGGCTCATCATCAACAACTAAAATTCTTGCTTTTGACATAGTTAAAAAAGATTTCCCGATATTTCAAAGCAAAGAACTATTGCATTGAAGTTATATTCTAACAATTAAAAATATAACATTATGAACCCTCTAAGGGATATTCAAAAGATTATAAAAAGTTTTAATAGTTAAAAAATAAATATATTTTTTAAACCTTTTACTTCTTTCCAAAATTTATTATTGTTTTTAAAGCCTCAGAAGATTTAAATATTCTCAAAAGTTGTGAACAAATTAAAGGAGCAAAAAAACCTGTCAGAAATACTTCAGCTAGAATATTTTGCATACTAGGAAAAAATAGTAAAAAAGCACTACTTGAAAAATGTTTAAACAAAATCTGCAAAAAATATAAAGTTCCACATATAAAACTTCCAATAGAACAAATTAAACCGTACCTAAAATGACCTACTATTAAATTACTATGTATTTTAATTCTTCCAAACCAAACTCCACATAAAACTAAACCTGGTATTTGTGAAAAATTACTATCCAACGTTAAAGAATCTAAAATTAGTCCTAAAAACAACCCAAAAATTAGTCCATTAATTGATCCATTTATCATTGACCATGGCAATAACCAAAATAAAGGCCAATACGGCTGGATATCTAAAAATCCAAGCCAATTTGGATGCCATAAAAAAACAATTGGGATAAAAATTAATAAAATTATTGATAATTTTTTATGGAAAAATTTATTCATTAACTTTTCACTTTTAAAATCTGCACCCAATCTATTACCTGAGGTTTTGCCAAAAGAAATATTTTTGCCGTTTTTCTAGATCTCAATGACTCGTCTAAAGATTGGACAATACCAATAGGGATATTTGGAGGTAATAAAGTACTAGCAGGGGAAGATGAAACAAGATCTCCGATCTTTAAATCAGCATCTTTTGAATAAAGTATTAAGCTGGGGTAATTATCTCCTGAACCGATTAGTAATCCACTAATCTGTATTCTATCCAGCCATACCCCTACTTTACTTTCTGGAGAGGTCAATAAGGTAACCGACGAAGTAAAAAAAGAAGTACTGTTTATTCTTCCTAATAATCCACCTGGGCCAATAACAGCACTTCCAATTTCAACTCCATCTTTTGAACCTTTGTTTAATATTATTTGTCTCCACCAACCACCCGTTTTTCTTGAAATAACAGCCGCTGAAATATTATCGCTATTAGATGATTCTTGAAGAAATAAAATTTTCCGCAATCTTAAATTATCTTTTTTTAGTAGATTTAATTGTATTAGAGATTCTTGATCTAAGCTCTCAAGAATAATTTCTTTTTGATATGGACCAGGCCAAAATGGTTTTGAAATAAAATAATAAAAATCCTTATAAAGTGAACCTTTTGATATTCGTATAAACATCAAAAATAAAAAAATTACTAACAATGTCCAATTTTTCTTTTTGTGCCACCAACGACTATTAGAAATTCGTCGGATATCAAACATGGTTTTAATCTCTTATCGCGTTCCTTATAAAGTCAGGTGTATCAACAACTCTTTTTAGTTTTTTAAAGTCATCCAAGACCTCTCCACAACCATTAACTACACAGAGAAGTGGGTTCTCTGCTATGTGAGTAAATATCCCTGTTTCATCGCTCACCAAATCATTAATGCCTCTAACTAAAGCCCCGCCCCCTGCAAGCATAATACCTCTATCAACAATATCTGCAGCGAGTTCAGGGGGTGTTCTCTCTAAAGTTCTTTTAACAGCTTCAACTATTTTACTTAATGGATCAGCCATGGCTTCTCGAATTTCTCCAGATGTCAAAGTAACTGACCTTGGCAAACCTGATAACAGATGCAAACCTCTAACCTCCAAGGAAGTTTTATCAAAGTCATCGTCTGGAAATGCAGATCCTATTTTGATCTTAATATCTTCTGAAGTTCTTTCTCCAACTACTAAGTTGTGAACTTTTTTAAGATATAGAGCAATTGATTCATTGATTTCATCGCCAGCGATTCGAACTGATTCACTTAATACAGTGCCACCCAGACTTAATACTGCAACCTCGGTGGTACCACCACCAATATCGACAATCATAGTCCCAATTGGCTCAGTTACTGGTAGTGAAGCTCCTATTGCAGCTGCCACAGGTTCGTCGATTAAGTGGACTTCTCTTGCTCCAGCTAACCCAGCTTCTCTGACTGCTCTGCGCTCAACACTTGTAACTCCGCTTGGAATACCAATAACTATTCTTGGAGCTAATAAGCCCTTACCTTCGTTACATTTTTGAATAAATGTTTTTATCATTTGCTCTGCCGCATCAAAATCTGCGATAACCCCATCTCTTAGTGGTCTTACAGCTCTTATATTACCGGGGGTTCTTCCAAGCATTAATTTTGCCTCCTTACCAACTGCCAAAGGAACTCCTTCTTCTAAATCCATTGCCACTACAGACGGCTCTTGCAAAACAACTCCCTTACCTGAAACATGTATGAGAGTATTGGCCGTTCCTAAATCAATGCCAATGTCTCTAGAAAATTTAAATCTGTTAAAAATCACGATAAGAATTCTTTTTTATAAATAATATATCTATTTTTTGTTAAGCTCTCACAAATCTCTATTTTAGTTATGAATAGCACGCAAAACTTTGAGCAAAAACTGAAAATGTGAGTATTATAAAAAAAAAAATTATGGAAATTAACACTATTAACTTAGTTGGCAGAGCTGGTAGAGAACCAGATGTCAAATATTTTGAATCTGGCAGCATTGTAGCTAATTTCACTCTTGCAGTTAATAGAAGAAGCAGAGATGAAGAGCCAGACTGGTTTAATTTAGAGATATGGGGTAAACAAGCACAAATAGCAGCAGATTACGTAAAAAAAGGTTCTTTAATTGGAATTACAGGAAGCTTTAAAATTGATAGTTGGAAAGATAAAAATTCTGGAGAAGATAGATACAAACCAGTTGTTAGAGTGGATAGATTAAATTTACTGAGCTCAAGAAAAGAATCTGAAAATAACCAATATTCTAACAATAGTAACTCTAACGATATCCCCTTCTAAGCTTTATTTTTTTTAAAAAATCTAATAAAAAACTTTATTAAAAAATATAAGAATATTAAAATTAAAATAGGTTTAACAAAATATTTAACTTGATCTAAATAAGTTTCAATAATTGGATAATTTTCACCAAATAAATACCCTGCATAAGTAAGAAGTGCTACCCATATCAAGCTCCCAAACGTAGTCCAAATCAAAAATTTTCTTAATGGCATAAGTTCTATGCCTGCGGGAATAGAAATTAAAGTTCTTATACCTGGTACTAATCGGCCCCAAAAAACTAAAGAAACCCCGTATTTATCAAACCACCTTTTACTTTTAATTAAATCATTGGACGAAATTCCTAAATATTTTCCTTTTTTATCTAGAAAATTTGAAAGTCTTTTTTCATTTACCAATCTACCTAAATAATACCAAGGCAATGATCCTAAAATAGTTCCAATTAATCCCCAAAAAACTAAAATATAAAAATTCAATTTTTGTTGATAAACAAAAAACCCTCCCAATGGCATTATTATTTCCGAAGGGATTGGAGGTATTATGTTTTCTAAAAACATAGCCAAACAAATAGTGAGGTATGCAATTGTTGAATTCTTTTCAACAGCCAAACTAATATAGTCAGGGATTGAAGTAAGAAAATTTACAAAAATTAAACTCAAACTTAGTATCTATAAAGATCTGGTTTATAAGGACCTTCAACAGAAACATTAATATAATCAGCTTGTTCCTTAGTCAATTTTGTTAGTTTTGCGCCAATTTTATCTAGATGTAATCTAGCTACCATTTCATCTAAGTGTTTTGGTAAAACATAAACCTCCTTAGCATATTTTTCTGACTTATTGAAAAGTTCAATTTGAGCTAGTACTTGATTAGTAAAAGAATTACTCATAACAAAACTTGGATGTCCAGTAGCACAACCCAAGTTAACTAATCTACCCTCAGCTAAAAGAATTATTTTATTGCCACTCGGTAAAGTTATGTGATCAACTTGCGGCTTAATATTTTCCCATGGATAATCTTTCAAAGAAGCCACATCAATTTCATTATCGAAATGGCCGATATTGCAGACTATGGCCTCATCTTTCATCTTGACAAGATTTTCGTTTGTTATCACCTGATAGTTCCCAGTTGCTGTAACAAATATATCTATGTCTTCCACAACATCGTCTAATGTAACAACGCTAAAACCTTCCATAGCCGCTTGAAGTGCACAAATTGGATCGACTTCAGCAACTTTTACAATTGCACCAAGTCCTCTTAGAGACTGAGCTGAACCTTTACCTACATCTCCAAAACCCATAACTAAAGCAACCTTCCCAGCAATCATCACGTCAGTAGCACGCTTAATACTGTCAACTAGAGATTCACGACAACCATATAAATTATCAAATTTACTCTTAGTTACTGAATCATTAACGTTGATAGCAGGGAAAGGTAAAGCATTTTGCTTTTGCAGCTGATAAAGTCTTGCAACTCCCGTTGTAGTTTCTTCAGTGACACCGATGATATTACTCTTAATTCTAGAATAGAAATCACTGTCATTTTCCAACTTAGACTTAATAGAATTGAATAAAGCAATTTCTTCTTCATTACCAGGATTATCTAAAACAGATAAATCTTTTTCTGCTTTACTACCGAGTATCAATAAGCCAGTTGCATCTCCCCCATCATCAAGAATCATATTTGGAGAGTCTGAACCCCAATCAAGGATATTGTGAGTGTATTGCCAATATTCATCAAGCGTCTCACCTTTTTTTGCGTATACAGAAATTCCTTGATCTGCAATAGCTGCAGCAGCATGATCTTGAGTTGAAAAAATATTACATGAAGCCCATTTTACTTCAGCACCAAGATCAACAAGAGTTTCAATTAAGACCGCTGTTTGAATAGTCATATGAAGACTTCCAGCTATTTTTGCTCCTTTTAGTGGCTTTTCAGATTGATATTTATCTCTAAGTGCCATTAATCCAGGCATTTCCGTTTCTGCAATTTTAATTTCTTTACGACCAAAATCTGATAAAGAGATATCAGCGATAACGTAATTAGGTGTAGAGGTCTTAATTGAATCTGCGATAACCATATCTAATAAATACTTTTTCTATTAAACTATATATGATTTTTGTGTAATTTTGTGTTTGTTGAGAATTTAAAAGAGACTTTAAATTTAGGGAAAAAACTCTCACACAAATTAAATCCTCAATCAATTGTTTTATTACAGGGTCCAATTGGGGCTGGGAAAACTTCATTTGTTCAAGGGATTGCCAAAGGCTTATCAATCTCTGATGACATTACAAGCCCTTCATTTGCTTTATCGCATCACTATAACTCCGGAAAAATTCCACTCATTCACCTTGATTTGTACAGGTTAGAAAATGTTTCTTCAGCAAAAGAAGTTTTTTTTTCAGAAGAAGAAGAGGCAATACAGAGACAAGCTATTTTAGTTATTGAATGGCCAGAATTAATAGAATCAGTAGTTGATAATTTCTGGAAAATAGAAATTAGTTACGCAAAAAATTTTGGAAGGCACTACGAAATAAGAGATCCCAAAAATTTATTAACTTTCTCATAGTCTGGTTGTTGCTCTATGGCTCCTTCACCAAGACAAGTTAAAAATCCACAAACACCGGCGAACTTAATGTAATCTTCTATCTTCTGTTTATTTAAAGGATAGCCAGAAGAAATAAATTTTGAAATTAAGCCTGCGAGAAAAGCATCCCCTGCGCCAGTTGTATCAACAATTTTTTGAGAAGTGGGAGTTTCGGTAATTCCCTGCAATTCATTGATGTACCATGAAACGGGATTTTTTCCATCAGTTATTATTACATCTGGTCTATTAGACAATTTTTGAGAAATTAGAAATGGATTATCATCATCAAAAAACAAATTTGCTTCTTCCTTAGCAAGTTTTAAAATATTTGCATTATTTAAAAATTTCTTGATTAAATTAACTCTCGCGGCTTTAGTAATTTCTGAAGAAAAACTTGAATGATCCCAAAAGACCTCTCTCCAATTCAAATCAATAACTATTTTGACTTCAAATTTTTTAGCCTGTTCAAGAAGAAAAACAATAGCTTCTGCTGAAATTGGACATGATAATAAAATCGTTCCTGTAATCAAATATTTTGTTTCTAGAAAAGATTTCTCCAACTTTAAAATTTTTTTTTCGATTAATTTCTTTCTAAGAACTTCGTCTGCAAAGCATGAATGAGAACTCTCCTCAAATCCTGAAAAAAAACGATCTCCAAATTGATCTCTATCTACATTAACCACGCGAGTAGATGAATTATTATCTAATTGCAAGAAATCTAAGTTAACGTCCAATTTATTAAATTGCGTAATAAATTTTTTTCCACAATCATCACCACCCAAACTTCCTATAAATGTTGAATCTATTTTTAATTTTCTTAGAGCACAAGCAACATTAGCCGGTGCACCACCCAAAAAATCTGTAAATCCTTGATTTGACTCATTTCTAATTCTGTCTACTAAAGCCTCTCCAACACATATGACCTTTCTCTTTTTCATAAAATGAACGTTTTTCTTAACTAAGAATAATTTATTAAAAAACGAATAATTTTTTTTTTAATTAAAGTTTAATTAAAATCAAATTCAAAGTGTCTTTAAAAAAATCTGAAACTTGGAAGTGGAAAAATTGGGAAATTTCTTGGTCTTTATCAAAACAATCTACGTCTAAAAAAAATATTAAAGTTTTATTAATTCATGGATTTGGGGCATCAAAAAACCACTGGAGACATAATCAAGATTTTCTTGGTAATTTTTCTAACTGCTACGCAATTGACTTATTAGGATTTGGAAAAAGCAGTCAGCCTAATGCTTTATTAAATTATGAACCTGAAAAAGAAAACTCAATTAAATATTCATTTGACTTATGGGGTAATCAAATATCAACATTTTGTGCAGAAGTAATAAAATCTCCTGTTTACTTGGTAGGAAATTCAATTGGTGGTGTTATTGCATTGAAAGCAGCCGAAAACCTTAAAGATAATTGCAAGGGCGTTATTTTGATTGATTGTGCACAAAGAACTATGGATGATAAACGTTTAAAAAAAAGTAATATCATAATGAATCTACTAAGACCCGTTCTTAAAACAATAGTCAGGCAAAGAGTAATAAGTAATACACTTTTTACAAGAGCTGCTAATCCAAAAGTTATAAAAAAAATACTTGAACAAGCTTACCCTTCAGGAAAAAATGTAGATGAAGAATTGATTAAAATACTTTATCAACCCTCTCAAAGGCAAAATTCTAAAGAAGCATTCCGTGGATTTATTAACTTATTTGATGACTATCTTGCTACAGATCTTTTTGATAAGGTTGACATACCAATCCAACTAATATGGGGAGAAAAAGATCCCTGGGAATCATTAGGTGAAGCAAAAGAATGGAAGAAGAAGTTTAAAAATATTAAAAGATTAGATATTATTGAGGGCGCCGGACATTGCCCACATGATGAAGAACCTGAAAAAACAAATAATTTAATACATGAATTTCTTCAGGAAACAAAATAAGCTTCTACATTATCACTAAGTCTTCTTAAGCCTCTCAATCCATCTCGTTCTAGATTTCTTACTCGATCTCTACTAATTCCTAATACCCTCCCGATTCCTGTAAGAGACATTGGCTCGTCTCCATCCATACCGTATCTCATTCTTAAAACTCTACATTGAAGATCAGGCAATTGATGTAGTAGGGAGTGAAGATCGCCTCTCATACAATCCATCTCTATTTGTTCGTCTGGCAAATCCTCACCACCTGCTAGTAGATCTAATAAAACTGTGTCTTCACCATCACCAACCTTGGTTTCAAGACTAACTGGTTGTCCAGCTTTACACATCAAATCTTTAACATCTTCTTCTGGCAGCTCTACGTATTTTGCAAGTTCACTTACTGTTGGGGTTCTAGACATCTCTTGACTCAGCTCTCTTTGACCTTTTTTCAATTTATTCAACATCTCAGTAATGTGAATTGGTAGCCTTATTGCTCTACTTTTTTCAGCAATTGCTCTAGTAATACCCTGCCTAATCCACCAATATGCATATGTAGAAAACTTATAACCTCTGGCTGGATCAAATTTCTCAACTCCCCTTACAAGCCCAATTGTTCCCTCCTGAATTAAATCTAATAGTTCCATATTTCTCTTAGTATATTTTTTTGCAACACTTACAACTAACCTCAAATTTGCGGCCACCATTCTTTCTTTAGCTCTTTGTCCAGCTCTTAATCTTTTCTTGATTATGGAAGAGGATAGATTTAATTTTTCTGATAATTCGTCAACGCTGGGTTTATCTCCTGTTAATTCAATAATTTCTAATTCTGCTCTTTCGACTTGCATATATTCCTGAACCTGCCTACCTAAAGTAATTTCTTGCTCATGAGAAAGTAGAGGAACTCTACCAATATCTCTCAAATAAGATCTAACAAGGTCGACATCGTTACTAGCTTTTAAGCTTGCGATTGTAGTTAATTTATTCTCACTTAATGTTTCAGAGGACATGAAAACTTAATGATGTTTTGTAAACAATACCATTAAGAAATGTAAAGTTAAACAAAAAAATCCACAAATTTACAAAAATGAGAATAAATACCTAGTTGATTTAAAGGAATGAAGAGCTTAATAACCATTTTGCAGTACTTAGATAAATAAAAACACCTGCAATATCAGTAACAGTAGTTATAAAAGGAGAAGACATTAAGGCTGGATCCAATCTCATTCTGTCAAACAACAAAGGAAGAATAGCTCCTGTCGTAGCAGCTAAAGTTGTTATTGATATTAAACTTATCCCTACAGCAGATGCTATTAAAGGACCTTCTCCTTGCCACCAAGCAAAGGGGAATACTACCAGCATCATCAAAATACCTAAAAGAGCACCTGTTATTGCCTCTTTAGCAACTGCCTTAATTGCACCAAGAGACTTCAACTTCTGGGTGCTTAAACCTCTAATAACAACAGTTGAACTTTGAGCTCCAACGTTTCCACCAGTACCTATGAGAAGCGGAATAAATGCAGCCAATAATACTATTTCTTTTAATATTTGATCATTCATCGCAATTACTTTTGTCGTCAAACCATTTGCTAAAACCAAAATTAACAACCACAAAATTCTTCTTCGAGCTATCGTAAACAAACTACTTTGAAAATAGTCATCCTCATCTCCGGGTTGAACTGCCCCCGCTGCATAAATATCTCTTGTTGCTTCTTGCTCGATAACATCAATCAAATCATCGACAGTTACAATCCCGACAAGTCTTTTTTCTTTATCCACTACTGGGAGCGCCAAAAAATCATATCTTTGAATTGCTCTTGCGACTTCTTCTTGATTTGTATTAGTAGTTATATTAACTACATCTTTTGTCATTACATCTCCAATCGGCTTAGAAGGATCTGCAGTTACTAAGTCTCTCAAAGAGAGGATACCTGTTAAGTGCCTTTCTTTATCCGTTACATACAAACTGTATATTGTTTCTGTAAATGGAGCTCTTTTTCTGACCAAAGAAAGTGCCTCTGCTGCTGTTTGCATTTCTTTAAGATCTATGAATTCAGTAGTCATTAATCTTCCAGCAGTCTC
The DNA here is from genome assembly GCA_017644425.1 of Prochlorococcus marinus CUG1433. Lineage (NCBI taxonomy): Bacteria > Bacillati > Cyanobacteriota > Cyanophyceae > Synechococcales > Prochlorococcaceae > Prochlorococcus > Prochlorococcus marinus. The sequence continues at coordinate 1,029,490 of JAEPLN010000001.1, read as the reverse complement.
AGGCTCATATCCAAGTAATTCAGCTGTTACTTTTCTTTCACCAGGACTAAGTGCAGATAAAAATTTCCTTACAACTTTTGCAGGTAATTCATCAAAAAGTTGAACCCTATCATCAGGAGACATCTTTTCAACAATTTCTAGAACTTCGCCTGAACGAAGTCTGTCTAATAAAGTTTGTTGAACTACTGGATCTAAATATTCATAAACCTCAATTGCCTCATTTTTCTTTAACAATCGAAATGCTAATGCCTGCAATATTAGTGGAAGGCTTCCAATAGCATCTGCAATATCAACAGGTTGAGAAGGCTCTAGAAGTAATTTTGCCTCGTCATAATTTCCTGCAACTAACAATTCTTCAAGTTGAATAGTAATATTTTCTCGAGTATTTAAATCTGAAGATAGGGTTGTAATCGTTTCAAGATTATTTTCATCCATAAATATAATTCCTTGTCAAAGTAACAACACCATTATATGAAATCTAAGTAATTTTTCTACTTATCCAGAACCCTAAATACATAGCGAATAAATTTACGATAAGGATTAAATTAAAAAAAATTATAAATTTTATCCAATCTCCTTGATTAACAATTTTGTATAAAAAATATATAAATCCGCTATACGATGTGAAGCAAGAAAAAAAACCGCTTAATAAAATTTTTTCGCTTGAGAAACTTAACTTTTTACTTACAATAATACCAACGAAAAAAGATCCGATTATTGAAATAATTAAATTGCTATCAATAAATATTCTTAATAAAGTACCTATGTAACAAGCTAAGAGAATATAAATAAAACTTTTGATTTTCACTTTATAAAAACCGAAATAAGAAAGTAACCTAAATAAAAGAGAATGAAAGAAATAACTATTACTTCAATGTAATGCAAAACTAATCTTAGAAATTTCTTCTTCTTAAATAGGATAAATAGTTGATAAATGAAGGAAGAAAATGTACTAAAACATCCTAAAAAACCAATGTAAAATAAAAATAATAAGTCGTTGTGAATAAAATTTAATGCCACTAAAATCCCTAAAAAAAATGATGCTATAAAATTAACTATTGAAGTATTTTGAATATCAAAACCTAAATTTATTTTTAAATTATTTTGTATGAAAAGTCTTAGTATTAATCCAAATGTACTGCCACATAAAATGAAAGCTATTGAACGAAAATCCAAAATTTACATTTTTATCCAACCTTTTGTAACCTTGCTAGGGTTATCTAATAATTTGTTAGAAGCTAATTCAACCCTTAGCCAAATTTCCCCTTCTCTAACTTTCCATTTACGTAAAACTGATAAATTTTCACCTACATCAAGAACTAATAATTCTTTAGCATGAATTTCAGGAAAAGAATAGAGAGAAATATTGGAATTCAATGTAATCTCTTTTGAATTATTAGGAAACTTGTTTTCATTTAAGCTTTTTTGAATCCCACCAGCGGGTAAGGTGATTGGACCAATTAATGCAAAAGTAATTAAACAAAAATTCTTTAGAAGATTTTTTATCATATATCTAAAGTAGCCATATCTAAGTTGCTACTATGGGTTTCAATAAATTCTCTTCTTGGGGCAACTTTATCTCCCATTAGTATGTTAAATATTCTGTCAGCTTCAAGTGCGTCTTCTATTTCAACCCTTTTCATCATTCTAGTTTGAGGATTCATGGTAGTGTCCCACAATTGTTTTGGCATCATCTCACCTAATCCCTTAAATCTTTGGATATTATAATTTGCTTTTTCTCCAAAATCTGAGATTGTATCCTTTAGTTGATTCTCGTTATAACAATATTTGTGATTCTTACCTCTTTCTACTTTATAAAGAGGGGGGCAAGCAATATATATATAACCTTTTTCAACGAGTTCTCTTTGATATCTATAGAAAAATGTCAGCAATAAAGTCCTTATATGGGCACCGTCAACATCAGCATCTGTCATTATGACAACTCTATGATATCTCAGGGAGCTGGAGTCGAACTCCTCTCCTTTTATGCCCAACCCTAGAGCTGTAATTAATGACTGAATTTCAGTATTTTTATATATTTTAGTGTCATCAGTTTTTTCTATATTGAGAATTTTTCCCCTGAGAGGCAAAATAGCTTGAAAATTTCTATCTCTTCCTTGTTTAGCAGAACCTCCAGCAGAATCCCCCTCAACAATATAAATTTCTGATTCTGAGGGATCTCTAGAACTACAATCTGCTAATTTTCCAGGCAAAGTTGAACTTTCTAAAACACTTTTTCTTCTGACTAATTCCCTAGCCCTTCTAGCAGCTTCTGCTGCATTAAATGATTGAATTGCTTTTTCAAGAATTAAATCTAATATTCCAGGGTTGAATTCCATGTATTTTGTAAGAGCCTCCCCAATAAGAGAATCTACAATTCCTCTAACTTCAGTATTCCCTAATTTTGTTTTTGTTTGCCCTTCAAATTCTGGATCTGGAACTTTAACAGATAAAACTACAGTTAAGCCCTCTCTAATATTTTCGCCAGCCAAATTTTTTTCAATATCTTTTCTTTTGCCCCTCTTCTTTGCAAGATTATTGAATGTTCTTGTCAAAACTGTTTTTAATCCTTCAATATGAGTACCTCCATCAATAGTCCTAATGTTATTTGCAAAGCCTAAAATATTATCTGAATATACATCTGAACACCATTGTAAAGCTGCCTCAACGTAGACATTTTCTTTCTCAGAGTCAACATAAATTATTTCAGGATGAATAGACTCCTTTTCTGAATTCATGTATTGAACATATTCTTTAATACCTCCTTGATATAAATATATTTCTTCCTTGAAAGATCCATCTGAGAGTTCATTCCTCTCATCTCTAAAAACAATTTTTACACCACCATTAAGATAAGCTAATTCTCTTAATCTAGACGAGAGTACATTATATTCAAATTCAATTCCTCCAGCAAAAATCGTTTTATCAGGTTTAAAGCAAATAGTTGTTCCTGTTTTCAAAGGCTTTAAAGACTGCTTTTGGGTTTGCAATTCACCTTTAGATAAGCCTTTTTCAAATCTTTGTTTAAACTCACAGCCATCTCTAAAAACAGTAACATTTACCCATTCGCTTAAAGCATTAACTACAGATATTCCTACTCCGTGCAAACCGCCTGAAACTTTATAGCCACCGCTTCCGAATTTACCCCCCGCATGCAGAACAGTTAAAACAGTTTCTAAGGCACTTTTCCCAGTCCTTGGATGAATATCAGTTGGAATACCTCTTCCATTATCAGAAATTAAAGCTGAGCCATCTGCTCGAAGAACTATTTCTATATGATCACAATGTCCTGCGAGTGCTTCATCAACTGAATTATCAACGACTTCATATACCAGATGATGCAAACCCCTAGGACCTGTAGAACCTATATACATCCCGGGGCGTTTACGAACTGGTTCAAGACCTTCTAAGACCTGAATTTGCTCCGCACCATAATCATTTGAGATTATATTAGATCTTTTGTCCTCACTCATTTAATATAAAAAAAAACATTAAACTTTTTAAAATTTAGTTTTTAAAAGTTCTTTCATTAAACTTACCACTGCAATAAGAGAAAGGCTCGAAGTCTATGAAAAATTTAATCACTTTAATTATATAACGAATAGATTTTTCTTCAGAAATTTATATGACTTTTCATCTACCTCATGTAATAGTTCTAATTGGACCAACAGCTAGTGGCAAAACAGAATTAGCAATTGAAATTGCAGAATATTTTAAAACGAGCATACATAATATCGATTCAAGACAAACTTATAAGTTTATGGATATTGGAACAGCCAAACCATCTAAGAATCAACAAAACAGAATAAAGCATTATTTGATAGATATTGCAGAGCCTATTAATCCAATAAATGTGAAACAATTTCAAGAAATTGCCAAAAAATCAATAACAAAAGAAATTAGACAAAATAATTTACCTTTTCTTGTTGGAGGAAGTGGTTTATACATGAACTCAATCACAAAAGGTTTTTTTGTCCCTAATGTCCCTCCGCAAAATAATTTGAGAAGACAATTAGAAGATCTGGGCCAGAAAGAATGTTGGGCGATGTTGAAGAATTGTGATCCAATATCAACAAAAAAAATTAATTATGCTGATCACATTAGAACAATAAGAGCTCTAGAAGTCTTTTACGTAACAGGTAAACCTTTATCCAAACAAAAAATTCAAAAACCGCCTGAATGGAAAATATTAGAGCTTGGATTACATAGAGATAATTTAAAAGAGAGAATTTTACAAAGAACAAAAAATATGTTTTTAGAGGGAATCGTTGAAGAAACTAGAGACCTTATTTCTCAATATGGGAAAGATTTACCAGCATTAGCAACTATTGGTTACCGTGAATCTAGGGATTTCTTAAATAACCATTTAACGATTGATGAGGCGATTGAGCAAACTGCCATAAAAACAATCCAATTTGCCAAAAGACAAAAAACATGGTTTCGTAATAAAAATAATCCTATTTGGCTTAATAACAAAAACCTGCTAAAAGATGCAATAATTAAAATAGAGTCTTTTTTAGGCTAACTTTATAAATAATAGATTTGTTCATCATCCAATCAATTAATTAACTAAACTGAATGCCACCACGCCCACGATTTGACCGCCGCGCTCCAGTTAGAGAGCTCCCAAATATTAATGAAAGGATAAAATACCCTCAATTGAGAGTTGTTGATTCAGACGGAAAACAATTAGGTGTAATAGATAGATTGAAAGCATTAGAAATAGCATCACAAAGAGAACTTGATTTGGTTTTAGTTAGTGAAAAAGCAAATCCTCCTGTTTGTAGAATAATGGACTATGGAAAATATAAATTTGAACAAGAAAAAAAAGCAAAAGAAGCAAGAAAAAAATCTCATCAAACAGAAGTTAAAGAAGTTAAAATGAGGTACAAAATTGATAAGCATGATTATGACGTTCGAATTGGTCAAGCTACTAAATTTTTAAAATCGGGAGACAAAGTAAAATGCACTGTAATTTTTAGAGGCAGAGAAATTCAACACTCAAATTTAGCTGAAACACTTCTTTTAAAAATGGCTAATGATTTAGAAGAGCAATCAGAAGTGCAACAAAAGCCAAAAAGAGAGGGTAGAAACATGATTATGTTTTTAAGCCCCAGGAAAACTCCCCTAATTAAAAAAGATTCAGAGTAAATAATTATTATCGAAAAACTATGACAAATGTTAAAGTGTCACTATTGATAAAAATGAATTAGTAAGGATTTTTTTAAAGTGAGATTTCATATTCAACAAGAAAGTGATATCCCAGCATCAACGCAACTATATAATCAAATTTGCTTTGCTATAGCAGCTAGACATTATCCTCCAGGTCATAGACTTCCAAGCACTAGACAACTTGCAATGCAAACTGGGCTCCATAGGAATACTATAAGTAAAGTTTATAGACAACTTGAAATTGATGGAGTTGTTGAAGCAATAGCTGGATCAGGTATTTATGTTAGAGATAATCTTACAAAAAGAGACTTAAAAAAATCAATCTACTCAAAAGGCAAAATTAGTAAACCCCCAGATCAAGAAGCAAAAAAGGCTATTGACAACTTCATAAATCTTGGCTGTACCTTACAAGAAATAAGGGAAATATTAACTAATGAAATTGATTGGCGCATTAAATGTGGATCAAAAATTATAGTCAGTACTCCTAGAGAAGATATAGGCGCCTCTATGTTAATAGCAGAAGACCTTTCTCCAAAAATTAATGTGCCCGTAGAAGTTATTCCTATGGAAGAATTAGAAAAAGTTTTAAGTAGTTCAAATAATGGAACTATTGTTACAAGCAGATATTTTTTACAACCTTTAGAAAAAGTTGCTAAGCAATATGGAGTTCGTGCTGTCGCAGTTGATTTGAGCGACTTTCAAAAAGAATTAAAAATACTCAAAGAATTAAGTGCTGGGAGTTGTGTAGGTATTGTCAGCATTAGCCCTGGTTTATTGCGAGCAGCAGAAGTTATCATACACAGCATGCGAGGTAGTGAATTAATGCTTATGACAGCGATCTCAGATAACAGCAGCAGATTATTATCGCTTTTAAAAGCTTCCAACCACATAGTGTGTGATGGACCTAGTTTATCAGTTGTAGAAAACACATTATTAAAAAATCGTTCTCAACTTATAAGGTTACCTCAAATAATATGCGCCAAAAATTATTTGAGTGTAGAAACAATAAATCAATTAAAAAAAGAAATTGGGGTTGCAATTAAACAATGATACTAAGAACTTTTAAATCAGATATAGAAATTATCAAAGAAAGAGATCCAGCTGCTAGAGGAATTTTAGAAATTTTTCTATGCTATCCAGGCTTTCAATCAATAGTTATTCATAGATTTACTCATAAATTATGGAAATTAAAAATTCCTTTAATTCCTCGTTTTTTAAGCCATCTCAATAGGCTAATGACAGGAATTGAAATTCATCCTGGGGCCAAAATTGGTAAAAGAGTTTTTATAGATCATGGTATGGGAGTTGTCATTGGAGAAACAGCTGAGATTGGAAATAATTGTCTACTTTATCAGGGAGTGACATTAGGGGGGACTGGTAAAAGTCACGGGAAAAGACACCCAACCTTGAGAGAGAATGTTGTTGTTGGGGCAGGTGCAAAAGTTTTAGGATCCATAACAGTAGGATCTAATACCCGTATTGGTGCAGGTTCAGTAGTTGTTCGTAATGTAGAAGGGAACAGCACCGTGGTAGGGATTCCAGGCAGAGTTGTTCATCAAAGTGGGGTCAAAGTGAATCCACTTGCGCATTCTGCATTACCAGATGCGGAAGCTAATGTGATCAAAAATTTAATGGATAGAATAGATTCTCTTGAAAATCAAATTCTCAAATTACAAAAAACTTTACAGTGTCTAGCCAACTCAGAATCTATTGATATTTCAAAACTTGGTAATGCACAAAATCTTAAAGACAAAGAAATTATAGAATTTCTTGGTGACGATTAAATCTTCATTTAATTTTTATTATCCATACCAGTTTTAGGTTGAAACATAAACATTGAGTAGATAACATTTCTTCTCATATTTGTCATCATCTCGAGAAACATATCGTATCCTTCATTTTTATATTCGATGAGAGGGTCTTTCTGTCCATAACCTCTCAATCCAACTGATTCTCTTAAGGAGTCCATGGATTGAAGATGTTCACGCCATAAATTATCAATTTGCTGCAAAATAAAAAACCTTTCAGCTTCTCTCATTAGTCCTTGCCGAATCTTTTCTATTTGTGATTCCTTTAAATCATAAGCTATTCGCAATTGCTCTTGAAGATAGTTTTTTAATTCTTCTATTGAAAGTAAATTAATATCATCAGATTTAAGATCATCTAATAAATAGACAAATTCTTTGACTTTAGAAATTAATTGATCAATATTCCATTCTTCAGGAGGAAGATCAGGGTTAATATAAGCATCTACAATTTCACTCATGGTTCTTTCTCCATATCCAATTACTTGTTTCTTTAAATCTATTCCTTTCAATACTCTTAGTCTTTCGCCATAAACTGCTTTTCTTTGATTGTTCATTACCTCGTCGTATTCAAAAACTTGTTTTCTAATATCGTAATAGTATGTTTCAACTTTCTTTTGAGCACTTTCTAGAGACCTAGTAAGCATTCCTGACTCAATAGGCATGTCTTCATCAACCCTAAAAGCATTCATTAGATTTGCTACTCTATCACCTCCAAAAATCCTTAATAAATTATCATCTAAAGATAAAAAGAATCTTGTACTTCCAAGATCACCTTGTCTTCCTGCTCTTCCTCTAAGTTGATTATCTACTCTTCTTGATTCATGTCTCTCAGTACCAATGACATGTAAACCTCCAGCCTCTCTCACTTTTTCTTCTTCATGAATCAAAACTTTTTCATATTCTTTTTTTACATCAGACAAAGATTCTCTCAAAAGCTTTATCAAGTTATCTTCAGTTGGTGCTTTTTCTGCAGCTGTAGCTATCCTGTCATCAAGCTCCAAGACAGAAAGTTGTCTATCTCCCCAATTTTTAACAAGTTCATCAGATAAAAGAGAGAGTTTCTTTTCGATTGCTTCATCTAATTTGCAAGGAAAAAGACTTGTTGAAGAATTTGAAATATTTTTTTTCAAAGTTGAACCAGCTTTTATAGAAAAACCACCCTTAGATTTTGAATTTCTTTGTTTAGGTATTGGTGGTTTATGCTCATTATCAGGCTTAACTAACAAAGGAATTAAAATTTCTTTTAATTTAAGCCTTGCCATATAGTCACTATTACCGCCAAGAATAATATCTGTTCCCCTTCCAGCCATATTAGTTGCAATAGTAACAGCACCCGCTCTTCCTGCCTGAGCAACAATTTCTGCTTCACGTTCAACGTTCTCTGGCTTAGCATTTAACAAATTATGTGGAATTTTTTCTTCAGATAAAAGTGAACTTAATAATTCACTTTTTTCAACACTTGTTGTACCAACTAAAACAGGTCTACCCCCTCTATGAATTTGTGCAGTTTCTTTAGCAACGGCTTTCCATTTACCGATCTCTGTCTTAAATACTTGATCAGACCAATCTTGTCTCTTTCTTATTTGATTTGTCGGTATAACTGTTGATTCTAATTTATAAGTTTTTTCAAATTCAACCTCCTCAGTTTTTGCAGTTCCTGTCATTCCTGCTAAACCAGGATATAAAAGAAAAAAATTCTGATAAGTTATTGATGCTAATGTTTGAGTCTCAGGCTGAATTTTAAGACTCTCTTTCGCTTCTATTGCCTGATGTTGTCCATCACTCCAACGTCTTCCTGGCATTACCCTACCAGTAAATTCATCAACTATGACAGCCTCATCGTTCTTAATAATATAATTCACATCTTTTATAAATAATTCTTTAGCTTTTAAAGCATTAGTTATGTAATGCGCCCAAGGATCTTGAGGATTGTATAAATCATTAACTCCCAAATACTCTTCACATTTTGCGAAACCCTGATCAGTTAAGATACAACTTCTCTGTTTTTCATCAACTTCATAATCGCCTTCTGGATCAATACCATCTTTACTTAATTCTTTTGCTTTGACTAATGCCAGAGATAATTCTGCAGCTTTTTGATATTTTTCTTGTGGTCTTTCAACTTGGCCAGAAATGATCAGAGGCGTTCTTGCTTCGTCAATTAATATTGAATCAACCTCATCAATTACGCAGTAATTAAATTTTCTTTGAACTACCTCACTAATATCGGTAGCCATATTATCTCTTAAATAATCAAATCCTAATTCTGAATTTGTGGCATAAGTTATATCACAATCATAATTTTTCTTTCTCTCAACTGGATTCATATCTTGCTGAATCAAACCAACAGATAAACCTAAAAAGCGATGAACTTGTCCCATCCACTCTGCATCCCTTCTAGCCAAATAATCATTTACCGTAACAACATGAACACCTTTCCCCGTAAGAGCATTTAAATAACAAGGTAATGTTGCTACAAGAGTTTTTCCCTCTCCAGTCTTCATTTCAGCAATTTGACACTCATTCAAAACCATTCCGCCTATTAACTGAACATCGAAGTGTCTCATATCAAGAACACGTTTACTTGCTTCTCTTACGATTGCAAAGGCTTTAGGAAGAAATTCTTCCAGGAGTTCTTTTTGTTTTTTAAAATCTAATTCTGCTGAAATATTTGATTTAAGATTTTGAGTTTCTTTTCTAAGCTCATCATCAGTCAATTGCGAAATTTCGTCTTCTAAGAAATTTATCTCTTCCACTATTGGTTGATAGCGCTTTAACTTTCGTGTATTCGGATCTCCCAACAAAAGTTTTAGCATAAGTCAAAGCCCTTAAAAAATTCATCTTATTACAAACATTATAAATTAGTGCGTTACAACAAAATGAAGAAAGCTATTATCTCTTTATTTAATAGAAACGATCGATTAAGGTATTTAGATTAAAGTCATAAAAATAGCCTAGCTGACATCACTTTTCAAAAATCTTTTTAATAAATGAAAGAAATATCTCTAATCAAACATTCTAAAGGAGCTTTAGGATTAAGGGTTTTTGGATTAGGCCCTAATCTTAAACCAACAAACGGATTAATTAAGCTACAAAAATTACTAGATACCAATGCTTTCTGGGCAAAAAATAGAACAATTAATGATCTAAAAAAATGTCTCGCTAACAGTGATGTCGTAATAAGTCTCTGGGTTGGTAAGGAAATAGTTGGTTTTGGTAGAGCTTTAACCGATGGGATTTATCGGGGAGTGCTTTGGGATATTGTCATAGATCAAAATCACCAAGGCAAAGGTTTTGGCACATTAATTGTAAAAAATCTTTTATCTTCAAAAAAAATTAAAAATACAAAAAAATTATATTTAATGACAACAAATAAAAAATTGTTTTATTCTCAATTTGATTTTATAGAAGTTAATTCTCAAAATTTATTAATTCGTGAAATATAAAGCACTCTGTTTCTAATAAAAACAAAATCAAGATACAAATTTACTATAAAGCCATCTTATAAAAGGTCCTAAAATAGGCACTGGTCCAAAAGTTGGGCCACAAAAATCAAAATAATCTCTGTGCTCCTTTATTAATCCATTTTCACCAAATAATAAACGAGTAGTTCCAGGATAAATAAATTCTTTACCCATAATTTTTAAACCCATTGTCCATTCAACAAATCCACAATCCCCAGTTATGGAAATTGCATGAGTTTCTAAAAAAACATCATCACATCTTTTAACTAGCTTTTCTTGAGCTTTAACATAAGAATCTAAGCCCTCTGTTTCCTGAGTTGGGTCTGTAAAAATAACATTCTCATTATAAAATTCAGCCCATTTTTGTTTTGTTGGAGCATCTGTGCCATAAGGTTTAGTAAATAATCCCTTTAAATCCTCAATAGAAATAACTCTTGTCATTACGAAATTTTTATTGAAAATATTTTAAAAGATATAAACATTAAAAGCGGATGAAGAGATTCGAACTCTCGACATTCTCCTTGGCAAGGAGATGCTCTACCACTGAGCTACATCCGCATAAGTCTTATTTTATCTCAAAGAAGGGATCAATGATAAAAATAATTAAATTTTTTCAATTAATTTAAATTTTTAATTAAGGATCCCATCTCAATTGCTTGTAAAGCATAATTCCAACCAAGATTATTTTTAATCCCTGCTCTTTCTAAAGCCTGCTGCATAGTATCAGTAGTTAAAACTCCAAAAATAATTGGAACATTATTTTCATTTGAAACTTGCGAAATACCTTTGCTCGCCTCAGATATAACTACATCATAGTGGGAAGTTTCACCACGGATCACAGCCCCAAGAGCAATTACAACGTCATAACTCTTTTTTTTCATGAGGGTTTTAGCTGCGATTGGTAATTCAAATGAACCAGGAACCCAAGCTATATCTACTTGATTACTTAATTCAGAAGTATCTAAACCATGTCTTTTTAAACAATCAAGACATCCAGATAGAATTTTATTTGTAATTAAATCATTAAATCTTGCTATTACAATCCCAACTTTTAAAGTAGAGGCATTAGTAAAAGAACCCTCAAAAATAGCCATTAAATTTTAGTTAGATATATTAATAGACTCTCACGAAAAGGTATTAAGTTCAAACTAATGAAGAAACTATCCCTGTAACAAAAACTAAAACAACCCAAACAGCCGCAATAGAATAAATTTTTCTCCTACTTTCTCGCTGTCCTTCCTCAGTAGAAGGTTGAGTTACATATAAAACGGGTACTCCAACTACAGCGATTAAAGAAGCAAATAATAGAGCATTTACGAAGAAAAAGTTAACAGCCTGCATAATTCAGTCTTAGGTTTCAAATATTATAAATACTATAATCTCATGAAAATGATAATTTTTAGAGAAAATTTACATACTTTAGCCACTTTAAATGCAAAAAAAAATTTTCTACCTAATATCTATTTAGGAATTAAAAAAGTATGCAAGAAGATACAATAATTCAAAAGAATTTATTTGCGATTGGTAATGATAATAATGAGCAAAAAGAAATAACAAAAATACCAGAGGATTTATCTTTAGAAGATTTAAAAAAAGAATCGCAAAAAAGACCCAGACAAAGAAAAAATTCAACTAATTTAATAAATCAATTCAAAACTGATTTAATTTCAAATAACAAAAATGTTTGCATCAATGAAGAATCTTATAGCTATAAAACAGTTTCAAAACTTAAATTAACTCCTGTAATGAAGCATTATGTAACTCTAAAAGAAGAAAATAAAGATAGGTTATTACTTTATAGATTAGGAGATTTTTTTGAATGTTTTTTTGAGGACGCTGTATTAATATCTAACCTTTTAGAAATAACGCTTACCAGTAAAGATGCTGGCAAAGAGATTGGTAAGATCCCTATGGCAGGGGTTCCCCATCATGCAATGGAGAGATACTGTGCTGATTTAATTAAAAAAAATTATTCTGTGGTTATATGCGATCAATTAGAAAAAAGTTCTGGAAATTATGGGACTCCAATTAAAAGAGGAATAACAAGAATAATTACTCCTGGAACCGTAATTGAAGAGGGGATGTTGATAGCAAAGAAAAATAATTGGATTACTGCTATTTACTTATCTGAAGAAAACTCAGATGAATCTTATGAATGGGGTATATCAAAAGCTGATGTAAGCACAGGAGAATTAATAACTTTAGAAGGCCAATCTCTGTCAAAACTATTTGATGAAATTATTAAATTAGATTCTTCAGAAATCATTGTAGGAAGCAATGCAGTAAGAAATTTATTGATTAAAGGAAATAGTCAAATTACATATACTGTTTCTCAAAAGACTAATTTTGGAATTAATGAAGCAAATTATCTAATAAAAAATTATTTCCAAATTGCAAACCTAGAGGGAATAGGACTTAAAAATTTAAACAATGCAACTAGATCACTTGGAGGGTTATTAAATTATTTAGAAAAAATTAATCCTTCAAATTTAGATAAAGATTCGTCTTTAAAAATCTCTTTAGACTTCCCACAAATCCAATATGGTCACAACAAATTAATTATTGATTATCAAACTCAAAAAAACTTAGAAATCAAAAATACACAACGAGAAAACAATTATGTAGGTTCGCTACTATGGAGTATTGATAGAACTTATACTTGCATGGGTGCAAGGTGTTTAAGAAGGTGGATAGATTCACCACTATTAAACGTTAATGAAATTTATAAAAGACAAAATATAATTACAAACTTTATTGAATCTAAACAATTACGTACAGATACCCAAAATTTACTTAGAGCAATGGGGGATTTAGAAAGACTTGCAGGTAGAGCATGTGCAGGACATGCAAGTCCCAGAGACTTAATTGCAATAGCTGAAGGTTTAAAAAAATTGCCTAGACTAAAATCCATAATTGAATTATTTAAATATGATCTCCCAGATTGGACTGATCAATTAAAAAATATTGATGAAAGACTCTTAGAATTAGCCGATACTATAAGTTTTAAACTAATAGAAAATCCTCCTTTAAATATTAGTGAAGGAGGAATGATCCACGATGGTGTTGACAATATATTAGATGGTTTACGCAATTTAATGGATGATTATTCTGAGTGGCTAAATAAAGAGGAATTAAAAGAAAGGAAAATTAGCAAAATTTCAAACCTAAAAATTCAATTTCATAAAAATTTTGGTTATTACATTTCTATAAGTAAGTCAAAAGTTAATTTAGCTCCACAACATTGGATCAAAAGGCAAACACTTACTAATGAAGAAAGGTATATCACTTCAGAAATTAAAAATAAAGAAAATAAGATTTTCCAAATAAAAAGTAGAGCTTCATCAAAAGAATATGAAATTTTCTGCGAATTAAGAAATTTAGTTGCTGAAAAAACAAAACAAATAAGATCAATCGCAAAATCCATAGCATCTCTTGATGCACTTCTTGGTTTATCAATTACTTCAGTAGAAAACAATTTTATAAAACCTTCATTAATACCAATAAATGATTCAATGACAAAAAATAGTACAAAAATTATCGCAGGAAGAAATCCAATTGTTGAGCAATTGTTGAGTGATAAAAAGTTTGTAGCAAACGATATCTCCTTCAAGGATAGTCAAAAATTAATTATATTAACCGGTCCTAATGCAAGCGGAAAAAGTTGCTTTATAAGACAAATTGGTTTAATACAAATTCTCACACAAATTGGGAGCTTTGTTCCTGCTAATAATGCTGAAATCAAAATTGCAGATAGGATTTTCACAAGAATTGGAGCGGTTGATGATCAATCATCTGGACAATCAACATTTATGGTAGAAATGTCTGAAACTGCATCAATTCTAAATCAGGCAACTTCTAACTCACTAGTTTTACTTGATGAGATAGGTAGAGGGACATCTACTTTTGATGGACTTTCAATAGCTTGGTCAGTAAGTGAATATCTTGCAAAAAAAATTCAATGTAATACTATTTTTGCTACCCACTATCATGAGCTTAATTATTTAAAAAATTCAAATACGAATATACAAAATTTTCAAGTTTTAGTAGAACAAAATAACGATCAGCTAATCTTTAGCCACAGGATTGTTAAAGGGGGCTCAAACAAAAGCTATGGCATAGAGGCAGCTAAATTAGCAGGAGTTCCAAAAGAAGTTATAGAAAAAGCAAAATCAGTTTTAAATTCTTTAGAAGAAAATAACAACTTAAATTATGATATTAAGTAGATTTTTGACATTTTTATAAAATAAATACTTTTTAAATAGTTTCCCTCAATAAGGCGTTAACCGCAGCAGCTGCCATGGCAGCACCTCCTCTAGTTGAATTCAAAACAATTCTAGGAAGATCGCTAGAAATTAATTTATTTTTGCTTTTCTCTACTCCAATAAATCCAACAGGCATTCCGATAATTAAACTGGGTAAATCTTTTGCATTCTCTAAAATATCAATTAAGTAAGTTAACGCTGTAGGCGAACTGCCGATAACTACAATAGGTGATTTGCTTCCAGAATTCATAGGGGATAACTCCTTCCAACCTTCACTTAAGCCATATGCAGTTTTAGTTAAGTTTGTATGATTATTTTTTCCAAACCACATACTAGCGGTGAATACTTTATTCCGAGTGGTATTTTCTGCCATGGATTTTATTGCTGCAGCTGCCATATCAGTATCAGTTAAAATCGGAGCACCACTTTTAAGTGCCTGAAGCCCTTTTTCGCAAGCACCTTCACTGAAATGTAAAAGATTTTGAACTGAAAAATCTCCTGAAGTATGGACTAATCTCTCTAACACTTTTTTTTCTAAATAATCTAGATCATTTGCTAATAAATGAGATCTTATAAATCTGATGCTTTCCAAAAAAATTGGATGATCTATTACCATTAAATTTAATTTGTGTTAGAAGTAATCATAGTTAATATATGGTTTTTATTGAGCTATTATGCCAATACAAATATTATGGGGTAATGATTTAAATGCTCAAAATACATTTATCCAAAAATTAATTGATAAGGAAGTATCCAAAGAATGGAAAGAAATAAACGTAACAAATTTAAATGGAGATGATGATGAGCAAGTAAATAAAGCTTTAGATGAGGTTCTTACACCTCCTTTTGGAAACGGATACAGAATAGTTACATTGAAAAATAATCCAATTTTTACTGCCAAAAATGAGGATCTAAGAACTAAATTTGAAAAAATTCATGACAACATACCTCATAATACTTATTTCATTTTACAAAATACAAAAAAACCAGACTCAAGACTAAAGAGTACTAAATTTTTACAAAAACTTATCAAAAATAATTTAGCTAAAGAAAAGTCATTTTCTTTACCAGAAATCTGGGACTATGAAGGACAAAAAAGATTTTTAGAAGATGCAGCAAATGAAATGAATATCAAAATTGATAAAAATGCAGCTGAATTAATAATTGATTCAGTTGGTAATGATGGCTTTAAACTAATAAATGAACTAGCCAAAGCAAAAACATACCTTTCTGCAGTATCAAGTGATTCGAATTCACTGCTTCTATTAAAAAGTAATGATGTAAAAAAAATATTTAGTGATCATCAATCCAACGTTTTCAAAATCATTGATCTTCTTTTGCAAAAAAATATTAATGAAAGCCTTATTGAAATAAATTATTCCCTACAGAAAGGAGAGCCTGCTTTAAGATTAAATGCAGGTTTAATTAGTCAAATAAGAATTCACACCATTATAAAGTTAGTAGTTAATTCAGGAAACGATAATTCAGAAAAGATTTGTAATCTTGCAGGCATTTCTAATCCAAAAAGAATTTTCTTTATTCGAAAAAAAGTAAAAAATATATCGCAAGAATATTTAATTAATCTACTGAGTAACTTATTAGACATTGAATTATTACTAAAACAAGGTAATAATCCTGTAAATGTTTTTACCGAGAATTTAATTAATTTAAGTTAACCAAATTTTAAGTTTACGAATTTACATTATGATTTAAATATGGCTTTATTAGTAAAAAAATTTGGCGGCACATCTGTCGGTGATATAAAAAAAATACAAAATATTGCACGTAGTATTTGTCAAAGTAAAGAAGCAGGAAATGAAATTGTCGTAGTTGTCTCTGCAATGGGGAAAACTACAGATGATTTAAATTGTTTAGCGGAATCAATTAGTAAAAATCCTAATCGAAGAGAATTGGATATGCTGCTCTCAACCGGAGAGCAAGTAACCATAGCTCTTCTCTCAATGGCATTAAACGAATACGGAATACCTGCAATTTCAATGACAGGGAGCCAGGTAGGAATTATTACTGAATCAATACATGGGAAAGCAAGAATTCTAGATATTAAAAGAGAAAGAATCCAAAATTATATAAATCAAGGTTTTGTAGTAGTAGTCGCTGGATTTCAAGGAACAACATTAAGCCACACTGGATCAATGGAAATTACAACTTTAGGTAGAGGGGGTTCAGATACATCTGCAGTAGCTTTATCAACAGCTTTAGGAGCTGAGACTTGCGAAATTTATACAGACGTTCCAGGGGTTCTTACTACTGATCCAAGAATTGTTCCTAATGCAAAACTCTTAGATGAAATTAGCTGTGAGGAAATGCTTGAACTCGCAAGCGTAGGTGCTTCAGTTCTGCATCCAAGAGCAGTAGAAATTGCTAGAAATTATGGAATTAAATTGTGCGTCAAATCAAGCCAAAGTGACTCAAGTGGAACTCTACTAGAAAGTCAAATCCAACCTCTCCCGCTCAAAAGAGGAAGCTTAGAATTAACAAAAACAGTCAATAGTCTTGAAGTATTAGAAAATCAAGCAGTATTCAGTCTCTCAAATATTCCTGATAGGCCTGGGATTGCTGCACAAATATTTGAAAAACTATCAGAAGCAAGTATTAATGTAGATTTAATCATACAAGCAACAAATGATGGAAATAATAACGATATAACATTTACCGTTAGTGAATCAGAGGTTAAAAAAACTACAGAACAATGTGAACTTATAACTAGTCAATTAGGAGGAGAATACAATCTAAAAACAAAAATGACTAAATTAAGTATTCAAGGAGCAGGCATTATGGGTAGACCAAGTGTTTCAGCTGATTTATTTGATACTTTATCTCAAGCGAATATAAATGTGAGGTTAATAGCTACTAGTGAAATTAAAGTTAGCTGCGTAATTGAAATTAATAATATTCCAAAAGTAATTAGATTTGTTGCTGAGAAATTTAAGTTATCTGACACACAAATATTTGTTAATCCAATCAAGGTAAAACAAGATCAACCTGAAGTAAGAGGAATTGCATTAGATAAAAACCAAGTTCAAATAAGTTTTCGAAAATTGCCCGATCGTCCAGGTGTAGCAGCATCGATATGTTTAGCACTAGCTGAAAATAATTTACTTTTCGATACGATCGTGCAATCTGAAAGAATTTCCTCTTTAAAAACTAAGGATATTAGTCTTACGATGAATAAGCAAGATAGAGAAAAAGCTAACTTAGTTTTTGAGGCCTTAACAAAGAAGTTACCCGGCTCATACATTGAAGATGGCCCTGCGATAGCTAAAGTAAGTACTGTAGGAGCAGGAATGGCATTTAAGGTTGGAACAGCTGGAAAAATATTTAGAGCACTGGCTGACCAAAATATCAATATTGAAATGATTGCCACTAGTGAAATTAGGACTTCATGTATTGTCTTAGAGAAAGATTGTGACAAAGCAGTTAATGCGATTCACAATCATTTCGAATTAGATAAATAAGTTCTTTTTAGTTATTTCTTGCCAATTTTTGTCTTAATTTTTTGATTCTATCCCTCAAATTTGCTGCTTCTTCAAAATTTAACTCTTTTGCAGCATCTTTCATTTTAATTTCTAACTTTTCTATTAAGTCAGGCAATTCTTCAAGCAAACATTGATTATCGCTGGAATTTAAAATTACTTCAGTTTTGTTATTAACTATATTTATTAAATCTTTTGATAAACCACCGGCATCTAATTTTCTGGAAAGTTCTAGAAAAGATAATATTGAATTTTCTATTTTTTTACCTGCAGGTTTTGGAGTAATACCATTGACTTGGTTATATTTTTTTTGAATAGTTCTTCTTCTCTCAGTTTCAGATATTGCTCTTTTCATTGAATCCGTGAAGTTATCTGCATAAAGCAAGGCAACACCTTCAACATGTCTTGCAGCTCTTCCTATTGTTTGAATCAATGACCTTTCTGCCCTCAGAAAACCTTCTTTATCAGCATCTAAAATGGCGACTAAAGATACTTCAGGAAGATCTAGTCCCTCCCTCAATAAATTAACTCCTACCAAAACATCATATTCGCCCATTCTGAGGTCTTGAATAATTTCAATTCTTTCAATCGAATGAATTTCTGAATGCAGATATCTAACTCTTACTTTATTTTCAGATAAAAAATCAGTAAGATCTTCAGCCATTCTTTTAGTAAGTGTTGTCACTAGCACTCTTTGATTTTTTTCAGCTCTAATTCTTATTTCAGATAAGAGATCCTCTATTTGTCCCTCACTTGGCCTTACATCAATTACAGGATCTAATACCCCAGTTGGTCTTATAACTTGCTCAATAAATTCACCATCACATTGATCTAATTCCCATTGACCAGGAGTTGCACTTATAAATAATGTCTGTTTTGATTTTTCCCAAAACTCTTCACATTTTAAAGGTCTATTATCAGCAGCACTTGGCAATCTAAAACCATGATCTATTAAAACCTTTTTTCTAGATTGATCACCGTTGTACATCGCATGAAGTTGAGGACATGTCACATGACTCTCATCAACTACCAACAACCAATCTTTGGGAAAATAATCTATTAAGCATTCTGGCGGTGAACCTTCCTCCCTGCCTGATAAATGACGAGCATAATTCTCAACTCCATTACAATAACCAACCTCTTTGAGCATTTCTAAATCATATTTTGTACGTTGTTCTAGACGTTGAGCCTCTAATAATTTTCCTTCGTATGTAAACTTATCAAGTTGAGTTTTTAATTCACTTCTAATTGCACTTATTGCACTCTCAAGTCTTTCTTTCGGAGTGACAAAATGCTTCGCTGGGTATACGCTAACTTGTTCCAAACTTTCAAGTATTTCTCCGGTAGTAGGGTCAATATATCTTATAGCCTCAACCTCATCACCAAATAATTCGATTCTTATTAATCTATCTTCGTAAGCTGGACCGATTTCTAAAACATCACCTTTAATTCTGAATCTACCTCTAGTAATTTCAATGTCATTTCTAGTATATTGATTTTCAACGAGAGATCTTAAAGATGAACGTAGATTAATAGATTTTCCAACTTCAAATTTAACTGCAGCTTTTAAGTACTCACTCGGTATACCAAGACCATAAATACAACTTATTGAGGCAACAACAATTACATCTTTTCTCTCAAATAATGAGCGTGTTGCAGAATGCCTAAGCATATCTATTTCTTCATTAATTGAAGCAGTTTTCGCTATGTAGGTATCACTTACTGGGACATAAGCTTCTGGTTGATAATAATCATAGTAAGAAATAAAGTACTCAACGGCATTTTTTGGAAAAAACTCCCTTAATTCATTACATAATTGTGCAGCTAAAGTTTTGTTATGAGCTAATACCAGAGCTGGTCTTCCTGTTTGTTGAATTACATTCGCAATAGTAAATGTTTTACCAGTTCCAGTAGCTCCTAAAAGAGTCTGAAACTCTTTACCATTATTAACGCCTTTAACTAATTTTTTAATAGCTTCTGGTTGATCTCCATTTGGTTCGTAAGGAGCTTGAAGCTTATAGTTGTTCATCAAACTAATAGCTAAATGATATTGCTATACTAAGAAATTTTTTCTCCGATTATTGAATTTTTCAAAGATTCTTTTAAGCCTCTAACAACCGCAATCATTGATATTAAATCATCTAATTTATTAACTACAGATCCAACGCCAACTGCTGAGGCTCCAGAGGATATTGCTAATGGACAAGTTACTTGGCTTAATCCAGAGGCGCTCATGATTGGTATATTTAGTGATTGTTTCTTAAATTCTTGATAAATAGCATAAGTAGCTGCAAGAGTGGGAACTGATTTTTCAAAAAAGCCTTGAATTCCTGAAGAGTAAGGAGTAGAACTGGTGCCACCTTCTGTTTGAATAATATCAACACCTTCTTCCACTAGCTTTACAGCAAGATCAACTTGTTTATCAATAGGTATAGTATGAGGAACAGTTACTGATAAAGGAACATTAGGCAATAAATCCCTCGTCTCTTTTGTGATCTTTAAAACTTTTTTATCTGAAAATTTAATGCCTTTTTCATAAAAAGTATCGTAATTTCCTATCTCAATTAATGAGGCCCCTGCTTTTACAGAATCTAGAAATGATCTTGGTACTACTGAACTCACACACACTGGCAATGAAGAATTCTTAATCGCTAAATCAACGAGTTCAGGATTACAAGCAATATCAACAAGATCTGCGCCTCCTAATGAAGCAGCTTTAACAATTGTTTTCACAGATTGAATATCAAAATTATTCAATCCTGAAATAACTTTGAGTAAAGATTTACTCCTCAACTCTTCTTTAGTTTTTTGTGGCAAAAGATTAATCAGACTCATTTACTTAATGAATTTATTACCCGATTGTGACATTGTTTTAGTAAAACAGTGCATTTTTTAAAAAATATTATCTGAGCAACACAAAATGTCTGATAAAAATTTAAACCAAAAAAATTGGTCATCATGGCATCATCTGCTTCATAAGGAACTTCTTAGCAAAAACGCATTAATTCCCAAAGAATCAATGATTTTAATAAGTGTTTCCGGGGGACAAGACTCAATGGCCTTGTTGACCTTAATTAATGATCTAAAAAAAATTTATAGTTGGGCTATTAGTGTTTGGCATGGTGATCATAAGTGGCATGAAAAATCCTCACTATATGCTCTTGAATTAAAAAGTTATTGCGAAAGTAAAAATATTCAATTCTATTTTGATGAAGCAAATAAAGAAAATATTATTTCAGAAGAAAAAGCGAGAGAATGGAGATATAAAAAATTATGTGAAAGAGCCAAATTTTTATTAAACAAGAACCAGCAAAAAAAAAATATTTATTTGTTAACTGGTCACACTAGTAGTGATAATGCTGAAACATTTATCCTAAATTTATCTAGAGGGAGCAATTTTGCTGGTCTCAGTAATATTAAAAGCAAAAGGTTACTAGAAAATCAAATTTTTTTAATAAGGCCAATATTAATTTTTAGTAGAGAAGATACAAAACAATTTTGTAATACAATGAATATTCCAATATGGGAAGATCCAACAAATTCAGATCTTAAATTAAATAGAAATTTAGTAAGAAAAAAAATTATTCCAACATTGGAGGTTATCTATCCAGGTTGTTCTAAAAGGATAAATAATTTTTCCCAAAAAATGAGCAACTACAATAATGAACGTGATGATCTTAGTGAACTAGCATATTTATACTGTAAAGACGCAAAAGGTATTAATAGAAATCTTTTAAATAAGATGTGTATTGAAGCAAGGTGCACAATCTTAAATATATTTTTAAGGGAAATATCTAAAAAACAATATAGTTCTAAAAATCTGGTAAGGTTAGCAACTTCAATTTATGAAAAAAACAAAGGGCAAGTTAGCTTACAAGAGTTTTTGAGAATTGTTTGGAATAAAAACTATATAAATTTTGAAAAAATTAAGATGTGACAGCTGATCTTCTTCTTCTTGTTCTGCCCTCAAATGAATCCTCAGTTGCAGAATCAACTGATGGATTCTGTGAATCTTTGGGACTTTTTTGATTATTTTGCGGATTATTTGAACTATTCGGATGATTATTATTTGATTTCTTTAGGAAATTATTATTATTTCTATTCCTATTGGGATGATTGTGCTCTTCTGTAATCTTTGGAATATATGCACGGGTTCCGCTTGGTGCAGGTTGAACTAAACATAAAATAAGTGGTTCAACTTGTAATTCTCTTCTCATTCTTCTAGATAAACCATTTTCAATTTCTCTTTGAACACCAATCCAATCTACTTCAAAATTATTAGGTCCAGTCTGCCTAGATAATTGTTTCCATCTATTTTCTAAAACCCAGCTTATTTCTCGTTCTGTCCACATAGACATTTTTCTTGGTTCTGCAGTAGTGACTACTCCTCTTAAATTAACTCTTGGAGGAGCAACCATTTTTCCATCAGTACTTATAGGTGCTAAAACAGTTACAACACCATCACCAGCTAATTGCTGCCTTTCCTTTAATACTCGAGCGTCAACAATTCCATTGCGAGAATTATCAAGCAACTCTACTCCAGCTTTTACAGGATCTCCTTTTTTAATAGAATCAGAAGTCAATTCAACAACGTCTCCATTTTCAATAATTAAAATATTATCTTTTGGGACTCCCATTATCTGCGCACTTTTACTATGACAAACAAGCATTCTATGTTCACCATGAACCGGAACAAAAAACTTAGGTTTGGCTAACGCCAACATTAATTTTTGATCTTCTTGGAAACCATGACCAGAAACATGAATATTCTCACCCTTTCCATAAACAACCTTCGCTCCCAATTTCATTAATCTATCTATCGTATTGACTACACCTATAGTGTTTCCTGGGATAGGGCTAGCAGAGAATATAACAGTATCAGTTGTCTTAAGACGTACATGTTGATGCTCCCCACGAGAAATTCTACTTAAAGCAGCTAAAGGTTCTCCTTGACTTCCAGTCATCAATAATAAAGTTTCTCTGTCAGGTAAATCTCTAATTTGCTTGATAGGAACAAACAAATCATCTGGACATTTCATGTAACCAATATCTCGCGCCTTTGCAATAACGTTGATCATCGATCTACCTAATAAACCGACCTTTCTTCCATGTTTCATAGCCAACTCTAAGATCATTGTCACTCTATGCACAGAACTAGCAAAAGTGGTAAGGATAACTCGTTCTTTTGCCTCCGCAATATGTTTTTCTAAAGAAGGATAAATAGTCTTCTCAGAAGGGCAAAAACCTGGCACTTCGGCATTAGTCGAATCACTAAACATACATAAAACGCCCTTCTCTCCGTAATGCACCATCCTTTCAATATCGAATTGCTCTCCATCTACTGGCATATGATCAAACTTAAAATCTCCCGTGAAAATAATTGTGCCAACAGGTGTTGTAACGGCTAAAGAAAAACTATCACAAATAGAATGGGTATTTCGAATAAATTCAACAGAAAAATGTTGTCCAACTTTTACAACATCTCTCGGATTTACTGTCTGTATAGTTGTTCTGTCAGATACCCCAGCTTCCTCCATTTTTCCTCTAAGCATTGACATTGCTAGTCTTGGGCCATAAATAATCGGAATATTAAAATGCTTTAGATGATGAGAAATACCACCAATATGATCTTCATGACCGTGAGTGACAATCATTCCTTTTATTCTTCTTTGATTTTCTTTTAAAAAAGTTGTATCTGGCATAACAACGTTTACGCCATGCATACCATCAGATGGGAAAGCTAGGCCTGCATCAACAAGCATCAATTCATCACCATATTCAAAAACACAAGTGTTTTTCCCTATTTCATGTAGTCCTCCAAGAGGTATTACGCGTAGAGCTGGCGTATTACCCTTGGATCTAGATGAATCGTAAGTCGATCTATTTACAGTTGAATTTGTACTTGATTGCATAATTTTGAAATTTATGAAGGCCTGCTTGTAATCAAATAAGGTTTATTTAAATTTAATTATCAAGTTAAATATAATCCCTATTGTAAGGATTTCAGGATGAAAGATAGTTGCTTTCTCATGTCATTGCTTAATGGTGACAAAGGACTTCTAGGATTACCTACATTCCATCCAGATAGCTCCAAAGCAGCCTTAATTGGGATTGGGTTAGTAGTCATAAAGAGTGCTTTGAAAAGAGGCTGAAGTTTTTCATGAATAGAAAGCGCATTGGAAACCTCTCCAGTTTGAAAGGAATGAATCATTTCTTTCAATTGCAACCCAACCAAATGACTTGCAACACTTACTACTCCTACAGCACCTACAGATAACATTGGAAGCAACAATGAATCGTCGCCACTATATACAGAGAGTTCGGAGCCACAAATAGCTCTTAATTCTGTTACTTCTTCTATTCTACCGCTTGCAGCTTTAATACTGAGAATATTTGAGAAATCCATAAGTTTCTTTACAGTATCAGGTAATAAATTGCATCCTGTCCTTCCTGGAATGTTGTAGAGCATTAGAGGTAAATCCTTTGCAGAATTAGCAATAGAACTGAAATGTTTATAAAGACCTTCTTGGGGTGGCTTATTGTAATAGGGAACAACAACCAAAGCACCATCGGCACCTGAGTTGTAGGCTTTTTTTGTAGCTTCCACAGCCTCGCTTGTACAGTTACTACCAGTGCCAACTATTACTTTACAGCTTGAGTCTAAAGATCCTTTTACCGCAATAAATAAATCATGCTGTTCAATCCATGAAAGGGTCGGAGATTCTCCAGTAGTACCACATAACACTATTCCATCAGAACCGTTCTCAAAAAGATAATTTGAGAGCTTTATGGCTAGCTCATAATCTACATCTCCATTTTCAGTAAATGGAGTAACCATTGCAGTTAATATTTTTCCAAATAGTGGTTTATTACTCTCAGTTTTGTCTGGAATCATTTTTTTGGAATTAATAACTCAGCTATTTGAACAGCATTAAGAGCTGCGCCTTTTCTTATTTGATCTCCACATAACCATAATTCTAATCCATTAGGCTGACTTATATCAGTTCTTAGCCTGCCAACAGCAACATTATCCCTTCCCATAACGTCATTTGGCATAGGAAATCTATTATTTTTGTAATCCTCAATAATTTCAATTCCAGGAGATTTTTTTAATTCTTTAAGAGCATCTTTAGGCTCAACTACTCCAGCAAATTCAATATTGATCGATTCAGAATGTGCTCTAAGTACTGGAACTCGAACACATGTAGCAGAAATCTTTAAATCAACAATATTTAATATTTTCCTGGTCTCATTAACCATTTTCATCTCTTCTTCGCAGTAATTATTTGCGAGCATGGGTGAATTATGTAAAAACAAATTAAAAGCCAGTGAATATGGCAAAACTTCACTTTTTTGAGCATTACCCTGAAGATATTTTTCAGTTAAAAGTTTTAGTTCCTCCATCGCTAATTGACCTGCACCACTTACAGATTGATATGTTGAGACAACAACTCTTTGAATAGTCGAAATTTTATTTAATGGAGCTAAAACTAATGTCAACAAAATTGTAGTGCAGTTTGGATTAGCTATTACCCCATTATGATTTAGTACTTCACTAGCATTAACTTCAGGAACTACAAGAGGTACATTCTTATCTAATCTGAAAGCACTTGAATTATCTATCAATAAAGCATTCTGTTCCATAATGGTAGACAACCATTTTTTTGAAATACTTCCACCAGCTGAAGCTAAAACTAAATCAAGATTCAGAAATGCTTCCTTAGTTGTTTTTTTTGTAACTAATTCTTCATCTTTCCAAATAATTTTTTTTCCTTCTGAACGCTCTGATGAAAGCAAGACCAATTCTGATATTGGGAAATCACGTTGCTCTAGAATTTTGAGTAATTCAGATCCAACAGCACCTGAAGATCCTAAAACAGCAACTTTTAATGGCCTATTAGGCAAAAACGGAGATTGTCTCACACTTTAAAATGATTTTTATAAATAGATTGACTATTTTTTTTACTTTATCAAAAAAATAACTTTCAAGGAAATCACATAATGTGAAATAATTAAGATTCGGCTTTTAGTAATAAATAAAAAAATGGCTAAAGAAGCATTAATAGTCAAAACAACTCCTCTGCCTCAAAGTAGAATCTCATTTGAATTAGAAATACCATCTGAGACATGCAAAACATGTATTAATGAGACAATCAGTTCTATTAGTCGTTCGGCTAAAATTCCGGGATTTAGACTTGGTAAAATTCCTAAACAAGTCTTAATCCAAAGAATTGGAATCACACAATTACATGCTTCTGCTCTAGAAAAAATTATTGATAAATCATGGCAAGAAGCATTAAAAATAAAATCTATAGAGCCACTAAGTGAACCAGAATTGGTAGATGGATTTGAATCTTTGCTTGCAAAGTTTAGTCCTGAAAAACCACTTAAGGTCACTCTTCAAACTGATGTTGCCCCTGAATTAAAACTAAAAAAATCCAAAGGATTAAGTGTTGAAATCTCAAAAACAAAGTTTGATCCTAAGTCAATAGATGAAGCGCTAGAAAAATCTAGAAGTCAGTTTGCAAATATTGTTCCAGTTACCAATAGAGCAGCAAAATTAGGAGATATTGCTGTAGTTAGTTTTAAAGGAAAATATAAAGATTCTGATAAAGAAATAGATGGTGGAACAAGTGAATCAATGGACCTTGAGTTAGAAAAGAACAAGATGATTCCCGGTTTCGTTGAGGGAATCGTAAAGATGAAAATTGGTGAAACCAAAACACTTAACCTTAAATTTCCTGAAGATTATTCTCATGAAGATTCAAGAGGCAAAGAGGCAATTTTTGAAGTAAATCTTAAGGATCTTAAGGAAAAGGAATTACCTGAACTTAATGACGATTTTGCAAAACAGTCTGGCAACAAAGAATCATTAAAAGAGTTAAAGAAAGACATTGAAAAGCAACTTAAAGAGAATTTTGAAAAAACTCAAAAAGATATCAAAATTGAAGCTTTACTAAATGCCTTAACAAACGAATTGGTTGCTGAAATTCCAAAATCTATGATTGATATAGAAGTCAGAAATAATATTGAACAAACCGCTCAAAGATTTGCTCAACAAGGTCTTGATGTTAAATCTACTTTCACTCCGGAGTTAGTAAAGTCATTAGCAGAGTCCACAAGGCCTCAGGCTGAAAAAAATGTTCAAAGAAATTTAGCTTTAAAAGCATTAGCTGAAACAGAAAACATAAAAGTTGAGAAAGATGAAATTGATTTAAAAATGAAAGATTATGAAAATGCAATCTCTCAATCGTCAAAACAAATAGATATTAAAAAATTAACAGAAGTAGTAAGTAACGATTTACTCAAAGAAAAATTAATAATTTGGCTTGAAGATAATTCTGAAGTAAAAGAAAAAACTACAAAAACTTCTAAAGCTACCAAAACCTCCAAAACAACAAAAGCCAAAAAAACCGCGACAAAAACGCCAAAAACTACAAAAATTACAAACACTCAAAATAAAAAAGAAAAAAAATAATTTATGAAATTTCCTACTAATTAAACAAAAACCCCTTAAATTATTTATAAGACGAAAACTAAATTGTGAACTCAGAAAAAAAACATTTAATCCAAAGCTCCATAAGTTCTTATGAAAGTAATAACAAAACTATTGCTGCAGTTCCTACAGTTATTGAACAATCAGGAAGAGGAGAAAGAGCTTTTGATATATATTCAAGACTATTGAGGGAGAGAATAATTTTTTTAGGTACTGGAATTAATGATCAAGTATCTGACTCACTTGTTGCACAATTATTATTTCTTGAAGCGGAAGATCCCGAAAAAGACATACAAATATATATTAATTCTCCTGGTGGCTCAGTAACTGCAGGAATGGCCATATACGATACTATGCAACAAATATCCCCTGATGTAGTAACAATATGCTTTGGAGTAGCGGCAAGTATGGGGGCATTTCTACTTTCTGGAGGAGCAAAGGGGAAAAGATTGGCTTTACCTAATTCTCGGATTATGATTCATCAACCTCTGGGAGGTGCTCAAGGTCAAGCAGTAGAGATTGAGATACAAGCTAAAGAAATACTTTTTCTCAAGAAAACATTAAATTCGCTTTTAGCAGAACATACTGGTCAACCTTTAGAAAAAATTAATGAAGATACAGAAAGAGATTACTTTTTATCTCCCTCGGAAGCAATTGAATATGGATTAATTGATAAAGTTATCAAAAAGTGACAAGGGATACTTATTTTTTAAGAATATGATGACGAATCGATATTTATAAGCAATCCTAGGGAATAGGGAATATTTAACACCTTTCACTTTAAAAATTGTAATCGATGGCTAAATTCGACGCCCATCTTAAATGTTCATTTTGCGGGAAATCACAAGACCAAGTAAGAAAGCTTATAGCTGGTCCTGGGGTTTATATCTGTGATGAGTGCATAGATCTTTGTAATGAAATTCTCGATGAAGAACTACTTGATAATCAAGTGATCACAAACAACTCTGCGCAAGTAAAAAAGAAATTACCAACTGATAATCCAAAAAAATCTGTTCCTTTAGAATTAACCTCAATACCTAAGCCATTAGAAATTAAAAGTTTTCTAGATAATCAAGTTGTTGGACAGGAATCTGCAAAAAAAATATTATCAGTAGCCGTATACAATCACTACAAGCGATTAGCTTGGAAAGTTAAAGAAGATAGTAAAAAAAACAATGTAACAGATTCACAAGCAACTAAATTACAAAAATCAAATATTTTACTCATAGGCCCTACTGGAAGTGGAAAAACATTATTGGCACAAACTTTAGCAGAGTTTCTGGATGTTCCTTTTGCAGTAGCTGATGCTACGACTTTGACAGAAGCTGGATATGTTGGGGAGGATGTTGAAAACATACTTTTAAGACTTCTACAGAAATCAGAAATGAATGTAGAACTAGCTCAAAAAGGAATTATTTATATTGATGAAATAGATAAAATTGCAAGAAAAAGCGAGAATCCTTCAATTACTAGAGATGTCTCTGGTGAAGGAGTTCAGCAAGCATTATTAAAAATGCTTGAAGGAACAATTGCTAATGTGCCACCACAAGGCGGAAGAAAACATCCTTATCATGACTGCATCCAAATTGATACAAGTCAAATATTATTTATTTGCGGGGGGGCTTTTATAGGTTTAGAGGATATCGTTCAAAAGCGTATGGGTAAACACTCTATAGGATTTACCACCAATTCAGATCAAAACAAAGTTGATACAAAAAAAATAGTAGATCCAAGAGATTCCCTAAAAAATTTAGAATTAGATGACTTAGTGAAATATGGCCTAATTCCAGAATTTATTGGAAGAATTCCGGTTTGTGCTGTACTAGATCGTCTTACTAAAGAAACTTTAGAATCTATTTTGACTCAACCAAGAGATGCATTAGTAAAGCAATTCAAAACGTTGCTCAGTATGGATAATGTTGAATTATCATTTGAGCCTGATTCTGTTGAAGCGATAGCAAATGAAGCATATAAAAGAAAAACAGGTGCAAGAGCATTAAGATCAATAATTGAAGAGCTAATGCTAGACATAATGTACACTTTGCCTTCTGAAGAAAATATAAAAGAATTCACAATTACGAAAAAAATGGTAGATAATTTGTTCTCGTCTAAAATTGTTAAACTACCTTCAGGATCAAAAAGAATTATTAAAGAGTCTGCATAAAATTAGAGTTTAATTTTTTTAATTGAATCCCGAATTTTTCTAATTAATGAAAAATAAATGCAAAATATACATAAGCCTTTTCATCAAAAATATAGACCAAACAACTTAGACGAACTGGTTGGGCAAAAATTTATATCCATTACACTCAAACAAGCACTATTAACAAAAAAAATTGCTTCTGCATATCTTTTTAATGGCCCAAGAGGCACTGGAAAAACATCAAGTGCAAGAATATTTGCAAAATCTCTAAATTGCCAGGCATTCGACCAACCTACGATAACTCCTTGTGATAAATGTGACTTATGTAGACAAATTACAGATGGGAGCGCTCTGGATATTATCGAGATTGATGCAGCATCAAACACAGGAGTAGAAAATATAAGAGAAATTATAGAAAGAGCGAGATTTGCTCCTACACAAGCGAGATGGAAAGTATATGTAATTGATGAATGTCATATGCTTTCAACTGCAGCTTCAAATGCTTTACTAAAAACTATTGAAGAACCGCCCTCAAGAGTAGTATTTATCCTTGCGACAACGAATCCTGAGCGAGTATTAAATACAATACAAAGTAGATGCCAAAAGTTTGATTTTAGAAGAATAAGCCCCAGTGATATTTTTCAACATTTATCAGAAATCGCCGAAAAAGAATCCATTGAGTACGAAGTTCAAGCCTTAAAAATGATTGCAAAAAGATCTAATGGAGGAATGAGAGATGCACAAAGCCTCCTTGAACAGTTGAATCTTTTACCAGAAGGGATAACAATTAATAATATCCAAAACCTTCTAGGAGAAGTATCAGAAAGTGAATTAACAAATCTGATTAAATCATTGGTTGAGAATAATCCAGAGTCATTAATTATCACCTGCAACAAATTATATGATGCCGGAAACGAACCTCTTCAAATAATCACCGGATTATTAAATATAACAAGAGATCTACTATTACACACTACAAATAATAAATATTCAGATCTTTATTATACGTCTGATGAATTTCGAGATGAATTAGATCAAATCTCAAACAAAATAAATAAATCAACAATAATTAATTGGCATAATAATCTGAGAAATATTGAATATCAAATCAAATCAAGCGATAATCCAAGGCTTTGGCTTGAAATACACTTAACTGGCCTTCTAGGTAGTCAAGATATAAAAAGTTTTGCAAATAAGCAAGAAATTAAAAATAATACGTCTGAGGAGAATCATGAGAGTAGAAAAAACATTGCATTTTTTAATAAAGCAAATATTTCTAATGAAATTGAAAAACCAAGTATCAAAAAAGAGATAAGTCGCGAGGAATTAATAGAAAAAAAAGATGAAAAATTAGAAAAATTTGAAGTTCTTGGAAAAGAAAGTATAGAAAATATTTCTGACAATAATCAAAATAATCCTGGATCAAATGATTTAAAAGATAAATGGGAATTAATTCTTTCTAAAGTAGAGTTACCATCGACAAGAATGTTACTTTCACAACAAGCTGAACTTGAAAGTTTTGATTCGGAAAAAATCACAATTGCATTATCTCCGAACTGGGAAAATATGATAAAAAGCAGAAAAGTTATAATTGAAAATACTGTAAAAAAGATATTTGGAGATCGAATAATACTAAATTTTTCAACCAAGCAATTAAATAAAAGTAACCCAACAATCACTCCAAAAATAAACCAAAATGAAACAAATAATTTTCAACCAATAAAAAAAATAGAACCAAAAAGTAATTCTTCAACAAAAATATCTAATGAGGAAACTTATGATGATAGTTCAAAAAACTTAGCAAATTTTTTTAATGGAGAAATTATAGATCTTGATGAATAAATTAAACTCCAGTATGAAGAGTTTTTCGCCAGAGTATCTTTTTGGGAAAAATAGACATCTTTAGTGTTACCCAAGGAATTACTAAAAACCAATGTGATAAATAAAAAAGCGATAAAAATACCATCAAAAAGTTGCTTTTTTGCAATACAGGTACTTCGCTTTTACAAGAAGACCCGTACCAAAAAGCAATTCCAGATAACGTAAAAGCTGTTAATGAAATCGGCCAGTAAATTGGTGAATCTAATAAGGCAATACTGAAAACTAAATCAAAAATAGAAATGATTGGTAGAGCATATTGCAATATAAAAAAGTAAGTTAAATCAAATTTCTGGAAATAATCAATTTTTTTAGTAAACAATTGATCTCCATAATCAAAGAATCTTTGCAAACCCCCCTCTGCCCATCTTTGTCTTTGCGCTAACAAAGCATTTAAATTCTCAACTGCTTCCTCCATGACTGGAGGATCCCATAAGATTCCAATTCTAGATTTTGATAGTAATAATCTTAAACTCAAATCAAGATCATCTGTAACTGTATCTTCATTAAATGAACCACATGCCAATAATGTTTCTTTCTTAATTAATTGACCATTTCCCCTTAATTCAGAAACTCCAGCAACTGATAATCTTCCACATTGAAAGATTGCGTCCATAGCCATTTCCATTGACTGACAGGAAGTTAAAAAATTCTTACTTACATTTGTTACTGATTTTCTTAGTTGAACTGCAGACCAATTACCCTCTTCTACAAAACTAAATAACCTTATCAAAGAATCTTTTTTTAATTCAGCATCAGCATCCAAAACTAATAACCATTCCCCATGAGTAAACTTCAAGGCATAATTCAAAGCTCCTGACTTTCCTCCTCCTGCATTTGGAGAACGACTTACGACTTTTAACTTGTCATATTGTCTAGATAATCGATCTAAAATTAAAGGCGTCTTATCAGAACTGCCATCATCGATTATATAAATATTTAATTTATTTGTTGGATAATCTAAACTAAATAATCTTTCAACTAATCTTGCTATAACATTCTCCTCATCTCTAGCCGCGACTAAAATATCAAGCACAGGTAACTCTTTATTGCTAATTCTGCTGTTTACAGTATTTAAAACGTTGTTCCTTTTGAAATTACTAGAAATAATTATTAAACCGTAAAAAACAATCACAAAAGAAAGAATCAATATAATATTAAAGAAATTTTCGATGTTGTAAGCATGAGGAATAAAAGCTACTAAAAAACAAACACTAAGAAATATAAACGACTTCGGTCTTCGATTTTTATAAAAACCCTTGCTCATAAAAGTAAATTTTTAATTACTTAACTTTCATTGAGACAATATCTCAAATTTTTTCAGTTTTACATCTCGATAGTAATGATTCAATATTTGTTCATAAGAGAATCCTAATTTAGCCATTTCAATTGCTCCTGACTGAGATAAACCTACACCATGACCGAAGCCTCCTCCTCTCAAATGCCATAAATCATCATTTAATTTATTAATAGTAAACAAATTACTAGGTAAAAAATTTAATACCCGTCGAATATCATCTTTAATAAGAACAATAGATTTATTACCTTTGTCCGTTTGTATTTCCAATTTTGTCACTCTGCCACTAGACCCACGTTCAATAGAATTTAAATCCAAAACATCTTCATTAATATTTATAAGTTTGTTTTTAATTAACTTTTCTTTAATTTCAAGACTAGAAATTTTCTTATTCCATCGAAAAAGAGAATGATTACTCCCATAAAACTGTTCTATGTCAAAATCTAAAAAATTATTTAAATCAGATTCATTTGTAATTGGAAGTTTAAAATTTTTATTGATTGATTTAGAACCATCAATGATTGATTCGAAATAAGAATAATCTTGGATTTGCCAAGACTCTCCTGCACTAGCAGATACGCCACCATTAGAACCATGGTAAAAAGCATTTACTGGTTGATTTCTATACGTGAGAATTAAATTTGAAGTTGCTTCTATTGCTTTTTGTACTTTTTTATTTTTAATTTTAGAAGGTTTATAAACTTGACACTGAGTACTTATACATAAATGATATTTATCCATATTAAATCTATCAGAATTAAAAATTCCCCAAGTTCTTGCTATAACTGCTTGAGCCTTGAGTGCTTCCAAAGGAGAATTCGGTCCAATTTCGTATGGCAAAACACCTGCCAAATAATCGTCAAACTCAATTTTTTGAACTAATGTCCAAGTTCCATAAGAATCTTTTAAAAAATAAAAATTTTTGCCAAAATTGACACCATTTATTTTTATTTCTTCTTCAGCATAAATATATACAGGTCCTTCGAGTTTAATAACATTATGTTCACTTCTAAGAACAGGAGTAATTTGAAAGTTTTTTATTTTTCTGAAAATCTTATTTTTTAATTCAAACTCTGGTAGATCATCTTCAAGTGGAATCCATACTTCCCAATTTTTAGGGTAAGCAATAGTCGTCTCATATCCTTTATCTTGAAGTTTTTTTGCCTGTTTTTTTGCTGATTCATAGCTAGCAAAAGGACCAAAAACAACTCTTTCAATTTTTTTTGGATTTTTGATGGGTATATCCACCCAGGAAATATTAATCTGTTTTGATTTATGTTTAATGCCGTTAGACGATATCAGATTTAAAAAACCTTTATCCGTTATAAAGGTTATATTCCTTTTTTTTGAAAAACTATCATTTTCCCCGCCTAAATATTGCTTTAAACCAATTAAAAATTTTCCTTTTTTAATTTCTCTATTGAGTTCAACCTTTAGTAATTCTTCTGCTTTTAAATTAGAAGTAAATTTAATATTAGTTATACAAAGAGAAATACAAGCTAAAAATAGGTTTAAAAGTGCAAATTTAAGTTTCATAAGTTAGAAATTTCCTTATCAATTAAAAACTTTAATTTGCACCAATGCGTATTAAGGTTTAGATTATCCTAATTAAACATATTTGACTTAAATGTCTAAACTAAAAACTCGTAAATCAGCTGCCAAAAGATTTAAAGCTACTGCGACGGGTAAATTTATGAGAAGAAGAGCTTTCCATAATCATTTACTTGATCATAAAAGTTCAAAATTAAAAAGACATCTATCAACAAAAGCTGTAGTTGATGAAAGAGATGCTGATAATGTAAGATTAATGATTCCATACGCATAAATCTTTAACCAATTTTTATTAGATATTCATGGCACGCGTAAAAAGAGGCAACATAGCCAGAAAAAGAAGAAACAAAATCTTAAATCTTGCAAAAGGTTTCAGAGGTGGTAACAAAAATCTTTTCAGAACCGCAAATCAAAGAGTGATGAAAGCTCTTTGTAATGCTTACAGAGACAGAAGAAGAAGAAAAAGAGATTTTAGGAGACTTTGGATTTCTAGAATTAACGCATCTGCCAGAATAAATGGAACAAACTACAGCAAGTTAATAAATGGGATGAAAAACTCAGAAATTATTATTAACAGAAAAATGCTTGCTCAATTAGCATTGAACGACCCTAAGTGTTTTGAAAAAATTGTTTCTTCAGTTAGTAATTAAAAAAAAAGAATATAATTTAAAAAGTAATTATAAATAATGGAAATTTCTTCCTTTCAATCCTATTTAATAATTCTTTTTGTTGTACTAATAATAATTTCCATTTTTGTATTCAGGCAATTTCTAAAAACAAGAAGTGAAGAATTAAATTTAGTAAAGTTCGAGCAAATAGGTTTAGATTCTCTCACTAAAGCTACAGAATTATATGAATTTGGGTCTATTCAGATAAAAAAAAGATTATATCCTGAAGCAATTAAAACTTTTTTAAAAGCAATTGAACATTATGAAAATGAACCTGATGAAGCTAAAGCGATAATAAATAACGCTTTAGGATTTTCTTATGCTGCTCAAAATGAATTTAAAATAGCAATTAAATACTATAAATCTGCAATCAAATCACTTCCAGAATATCCTATAGCCCTAAATAACCTCGCATCAGCACAACAGCGTTTACTTGAGTATGACTTAGCATATGCAACATATCAGAAGGTTTTAGTGATAGATCCAAAAAACAAAACGGCAATAAAAAAAAGTAAAGAGTTAGAAAAAAGAATTAATTACAAACCTTATAAAGGTATCAAAGATAAGGGATTCTAAATATGAAAAATTATTCATCTTTACTAATTGGAGGAAAACAATTTTCCAGTAGATTAATGGTGGGTACAGGTAAATACAAATCTACTCAAGATATGGTAGAAAGTTTGTCAAATTCTGAAACTGAAATTATAACCGTCGCTGTTAGAAGAATTCAAAATGATCAAACCGGAGAAAATTTACTCGAGAAGATAAACTGGAAAAAATACTGGATGCTTCCTAACACAGCTGGTTGCGTTAATTCCGATGAGGCAGTCAGAATAGCAATTTTGGGCAGAGAACTTGCAAAATTGTCTGGTCAAGAGGAAAATAATTTTGTGAAGTTAGAAGTTATTCCTGACAAAAAGTACTTGCTACCAGATCCAATAGAAACCCTTAAAGCAGCCGAAATTTTAATAAAAAAAGGTTTTGCTGTACTTCCTTATATCAATGCAGATCCTATTCTTGCAAAAAGACTAGAAGAAATAGGTTGTTCAACTGTAATGCCTTTAGGATCACCAATTGGCTCTGGGCAAGGTTTATTAAATTCATCAAATATAGGTATAATTATTGAGAATGCAAAAGTACCAGTAATAATTGACGCAGGAATTGGGGTTCCAAGTGAAGCTTCTCAAGCTATGGAACTTGGAGCTGATGGTGTCTTAATCAATAGTGCAATAGCACAAGCTGAAAATCCTCCTCTAATGGCTCAAGCGATAAATTATGGAGTTAAAGCTGGCAGGCAAGCTTTTCTTGCAGGAAGAATTAAAAAACAAGACTTTGCGGTAGCAAGTTCACCGGAAAAAAATATATCTTTATAGTTATTTTAATTAAGCAAAGTTTTAAAATTCAGTGAAAATTTATTATTTGATTTGATTTATCTGATTTAAGAAAGAAGATTTGAAACTATTTACAATGTTTTTTCGCAAATTGGAAGCACACTGTAGTAATTTAATAAATATATTACGAATCTATTAATTCTGGAGTTCTGAGTGAAAGTTATTGTTTTAGGTGGAGATGGTTTTTGCGGTTGGCCTTGTGCGGTGAATTTAGCAGAACAAAATCATGATGTAATTATTGTCGACAATTTAAGTCGTAGAAAAATTGATATTGATCTAGAGGTAGAGTCTTTAACTCCAATTGCTTCTATAACCGAACGACTTTCTGCATGGGAAGAGATTGGGGGTAAGCCTATGAGATTTATTAATATGGATATATCTAAACAATATCAAAAATTACTCAATTTGCTCATTGATGAAAAACCAGATTCCGTGATCCATTTTGCAGAACAAAGAGCAGCGCCTTACTCAATGAAATCGAGTTTTACTAAAAGATATACAGTAGATAATAATGTTAATGGCACCCACAACCTTCTTGCTGCAATAGTAGAGAGTAATTTAGATATTCATGTTGTTCATTTAGGAACAATGGGAGTTTACGGATATGGATCACATAGAGGTGCAACAATTCCAGAAGGTTATCTAAAAGTTGAAGTTCCACAACCAGATGGAAGCCGCTTTGAAGAAGAAATATTACACCCTGCAAGTCCAGGTAGTGTTTACCATATGACTAAAACTTTAGATCAATTATTATTTCTTTACTACAACAAAAATGATCTTGTAAGGATTACTGATCTTCATCAAGGCATTGTTTGGGGAACAAATACAGAAGCAACTTTAAAAGATCCGAGATTGACAAACCGATTTGACTATGACGGGGACTATGGAACTGTTCTAAACAGATTCCTTATGCAAGCTGCAATTGGGTATCCATTAAGTGTTCACGGGACAGGAGGGCAAACAAGAGCATTTATACATATAAAAGACTCTGTAAAATGTGTACAACTTGCTCTTGAAAATCCTCCAAAACCTGGAGAGAGAGTCAAAATCTTTAATCAAATGACTGAGAGTCATCAAGTTGGAGAACTAGCTAAAAAAGTTGCTTCTTTAACGGGAGCTAATATCAATTATTTACCAAATCCAAGGAATGAAGCAGTAGAAAATGATCTAATTGTTGATAATAAATGCTTTATAGAATTAGGTTTAAACCCAACGACTCTTGATAATGGCTTATTAGAAGAAGTTGTTGAAGTTGCTAAAAAATACTCCAACAGATGCGATCTTAAGCGCATACCTTGTGTTTCATCTTGGACTAAAAAACAAGCTGAGGCTATAAAGACTAATTAAAATTTCTGAAATATCTACCTTAAAAAAGTGAAAATTGCATTGTTTACTGAAACTTTTTTACCTAAAGTTGATGGCATAGTCACAAGACTGACTAAAACGATTGAATTTTTAATAAAAAATGGTGATGAAGTTATAATTTTTTGTCCAGAGGGGTGTCCAGAATCATATATGGGAGCAACTGTAGTTGGCGTTGCTGCAATGCCATTGCCCTTATACCCAGAGTTAAAGCTCGGTTTACCAGGTCCTGCAGTCTCAGATAAGTTAGAAAAATTTAACCCAGATTTGATACATGTTGTTAATCCAGCTGTACTTGGCTTAGGGGGCATATGGTTAGCGAAAACTAATAACATTCCTTTAATTGCCAGCTACCATACTCACCTTCCGAAATATCTGGAACATTACGGTATGGGTATGTTAGAGCCACTTTTGTGGGAATTACTTAAAGCAGCACATAATCAAGCCTTGTTAAATTTATGTACTTCCACCGCCATGGTAAATGAGTTAAAAGATAAAGGTATTCTAAGGACTGCCCTATGGCAAAGAGGAGTTGATACTTACAGTTTCAGACCAGATTTGAGAAGTGAGAAAATGAGAAAAAAATTATTTGGGGAATATAACGACGCTAATTACCTATTGATTTATGTAGGAAGATTATCAGCAGAAAAACAAATTGAGAGAATTAAACCAGTCTTAGAAAGTATTCCTAATGCTTGCCTAGCACTTGTAGGTGACGGACCATATAGAAACCAGCTTGAAAAAATCTTCGAAAATACGAAAACAAATTTCATAGGATATTTATCCGGCGATGAACTCGCAAGCGCCTATGCCTCTGGAGATATATTTTTGTTTCCCTCTAGTACAGAAACACTTGGGTTAGTTTTACTAGAGGCAATGGCAGCTGGATGTCCAGTTATCGGAGCCAATAAGGGAGGAATTCCAGACATAATAAGCGATGGGATAAATGGTTGCTTATATGATCCTGATGAAAAAGATAATGGAAAACAAAGTTTGATTGAAGCAACAAAAAAAATTCTAGAGAATGAAAATAAAAGGGAAATTATGAGGAAAGAGGCACGAAACGAAGCGGAAAAATGGGATTGGAATCAAGCAACTTTACAACTACAAAAATATTATTCAGATACTCTCAAAGAAATAGATAAAACATAATCTAGTTATGCTACGTGTGGAGGCGTAGGATTACTACACGAGGTTAAAGGAAGTATTAGAGTAGCAATATTTTGACTCTTTTCAGGCCTTTTTTTCTTTGAGAATTTTTTACCAAAAGGTACTCTTATAACATTAGTTCCCTCAATGGAACAAATGTTTGAGTTATCTCCTGAAGAATTATGGACAAAACTTGGTAAATTTACATTTTTAACTGGCAGGTGAGTAACATTACCAGATTTAAAATCTTTGGTCATAGCTTCAAATACCCCAAAAAATTTGATGCTCGAATATTTTAATAAAAAAATTTAAATAAATTCTATAAGAAAATATTAAATTTTTATTCACATTGATAATAACCAAGTAAACACAAGGACGCTAGTCCTTTAAGCACATTTTTTTTCTTCTAGAGTCTCTCCTTGATTTACATTGCAAGAACAAATTAAATTGCGATCGCCATAAGCATTATTAATTCTAGAAACTGAAGACCAAAACTTAATAGTTGTTGGAGTTTTATAAGGAAAAGAGGCTTTTTCTTTTGAATAAGGATAATTCCAATTTTCAGCAATTAACTCTTTCAGCGTATGGGGAGCATTACTTATTACATTATTATTATTTAATTCAATATTATTTTCTATTTCGCTGATTTCTTCCCCAATCAAAAGCATAGCCTCACAAAATCTATTCAATTCAGCCAAACTTTCACTTTCAGTAGGCTCTATCATTATTGTCTCTTGAACAGGCCAACTTATAGTTGGGGCGTGAAAACTATAATCTATTAATCGTTTAGCTAAATCATTAACACTCAAACCAGTTTTGGATTTTAAATCTCTAAAATCTAAAATACATTCATGTGCGACAAAATTATTTTTCCCTTTATAAAGAATCTTGAATTTATGCTTTAAAGAATGAGCAATATAATTTGCAGATAA
Source organism: Prochlorococcus marinus CUG1433 (assembly GCA_017644425.1). Taxonomy (NCBI): domain Bacteria; kingdom Bacillati; phylum Cyanobacteriota; class Cyanophyceae; order Synechococcales; family Prochlorococcaceae; genus Prochlorococcus; species Prochlorococcus marinus. The sequence continues at coordinate 989,423 of JAEPLN010000001.1, read as the reverse complement.
AATTGCATGCGCAGTTGCTTTCCTCAAACCACTAAGACCAGCCATTTTTATATACATCCAACTTATTGGGAGAATACTTGCACTCCCATGCTTGGCAGAAGATACATAATTGAAACTATTAGATAAATTATTATCCTTTAAAGAATGAGTAGGGAGAAATGGACTTAAAGTTTCTGATGCAGCAACTGGCCCTACTCCAGGGCCACCTCCTCCATGTGGAATGCAGAATGTTTTATGTAAATTCAAATGACAAACATCAACACCATAGTGACCGGGTTTGCATAATCCAACCTGAGCGTTCAAATTTGCTCCGTCTAAATAAACAAATCCACCAACAGAGTGAATTAAGTCGCATATCTTTCTGATTTGCAATTCAAAAACTCCATGAGTAGAAGGGTACGTCAACATGAGGGCTCCTATTTGATTATCAAATTTCTTGACCTTAAACGATAAATCTTGAAAATCAATATTTCCTTCGTCATCACATTCAACCGTTAAAACATCAAATCCTGCCATGACTGCACTAGCAGGATTTGTTCCATGAGCACTTTTAGGAATTAAACATTTTTTTCTTGAAAATTCACCTTTTGATTCAAAATAAGAATTTATTGCTAATAATCCTGCAAACTCTCCCTGAGAACCTGCATTTGGTTGAAAAGAAACTGACTTTAAACCAACTATATCGCTTATCCATTTTTCTAGGTCAGATATTATTTTTGAATAGCCCTTAGTTTGATCTGGTGGAGAAAAAGGATGAATAGAAGATAAATTAGCCCAAGAGACTGGATTGAGCTCTGCTGCAGAATTCAACTTCATAGTACAGCTTCCTAATGGCATCATTCCATCGACTAGAGAAAAATCTTTTTCAGCAAGCCGGAATATATATCTCATTAATTCGGTTTCACTTTGGTAATTTGTGAATATATCTTGCTGCATCCATTCACTGGATCTCAAAGCTATACTTTCAAGCTGAAAACTTTTATCAAATTTTATATGCTCTAAATCTTCCTTTTTTTCTATAAGGTTTGCTATGAAAGTCAAAATATCTTTGATTTCTTTTTCATTACTGAGCTCATCTAAAGAGATCCCAAATCCAGTTGAATTTTCAATAGTTGATCCCAAAGGCAAAATTCTTAAGTTATACCCATTTTTTAAAGCTTCATGATGGATCCTCTGGGAGTACTCAGAATAAACATCAACACTATCAAATCTAGTACCATTAGGAATATCAAAACCTAAATCAGCTAAACATGATTCTAAATTTAGTCTCAACCCCACTAATCTCTTAGCAATTTGCATTAAACCAGAGGGTCCATGATATATAGCATAAAAAGAAGAAATTATGGCTAACAACGATTGAGCAGTACAAATATTACTAGTGGCCTTTTCCCTTCTAATATGTTGCTCTCTTGTTTGCAGTGCTAGTCTTAGTGACTTTTCACCATTTTTAGAGAGAGTTTGCCCAACAATTCTTCCAGGTATCAGCCTTTTATATTTTTCGCTACAGGCAAAATATGCTGCATGGGGGCCACCAAAACCCATTGGAATGCCAAATCTTTGCATACTACCCACTGCTACATCAACACCAAATTCAGAAATTGGTTTAATTAAAACTTGAGCCAGTGGATCAATAGCTGCAGTTACAATAATTTCTGATCTATGTGCTTGGGATATTAAGAATGTGGGATCAAATAATTGCCCATTTTTACCGGGTAATTGCAACAAAATTCCAAAAACATCATCATGATTAGGAAGATTGCTTTGAGTAAAGCGTCTCAAAGATATTCCCAAAGGTTTTGCTCTGGTTTGTAGAACATTAAAAGTATGATCAAAAACATTTGATTCCACTAAGTACACTTTTGAAGATTTATTTTTTCTTGCAGCAAAACTCATTGCCATTGCTTCTGCAGCAGCAGTGCCTTCATCTAATAAAGATGCATTAGCGACAGGAAATCCTGTTAGTTCACAAACAATAGTCTGAAAATTAAATAGAGCTTCTAATCTTCCTTGTGCAATTTCTGCTTGATATGGAGTATAAGACGTGTACCACCTCGGATTTTCGAGAACATGTCTTTGGATTACTTTAGGCATGTGATTGTCATAATAACCAAGGCCTATTAGTGATCTCATTTTAGTATTTTTCTTCGCAATCTCTTCTAATTCATTTAAAGCCTCTATTTCTGAGCAACCTTGGGGCAATATTGCTGAAGATTTATCTTTAAGTTGAATATCTTTAGGAATAACTTGGTTTATAAATTGATCAATATTACTAAAACCAAGCTTATTAAGCATACTTTTCTCATCATTATCTCCTAACCCCAGATGCCTATCTATAAAAAAATCAGACCCAAATTTGGATGTCATATTAAAATATTTTTCTTTAAAATAGCTCTTTTTAAAAGGTTTGTCTTATTTTGGTACAACCTTTGATTGATATTCCTCAGAAGTCATCAAATCAGCGATTGACACTTCTGATTCTGGTTTCAGAATAACTAACCAACCTTCTCCAATCGGATCATTCTGTAAAAGCTCAGGGTTATCAATAACACTTTCATTTACTGATACTATTTCCCCTGAAAAAGGCAAGTAGACTTCCTCAACGGCCTTAACAGATTCTATTGTTCCAAAAGTCTCACCTTTCTCTAAAGTCTTCCCTTGATCAGCTAACTCAACAAAAACGATATCACCTAATTGATCTATAGCAAATTCACTAACTCCTATTTTTAACAATCCATTTTCTTCCAAGACATACTCATGAGTATCAGCATAGTTTAAGTTGTCTGGAAACTGGTAAGACATGATTAAGTTGATAAAGAAAGTAGAGAATCCTTTGAAATTAATTTTTCCTCTAATAGTTCAGATAATAATTGAATTAGTGCAATTTTGATGTGAGCTATGTGGGAACCACCTTGAACAAAAATATTATAAGGATCTCTTAGAGGAGCATCGGCGGAAAATTCACTTGTACTACCTTCAATAAAGGTACCTCCTGCCATTAATAATTTTGAATCATATCCATCCATTGATGAAGGAACAACATTAAGAAAAGAATCTACTGGTGAAGAATTTTGAAAAGATTGACAAACTTTTTGTACCAAATCTGGATTATTCAACCTTACCGACTGAATAAGATCAGATCTATAAGTTGCTGGCTCTGGCAAAACCTTAAATCCCAAATTTTTAAAAACTGCTGCAACCAAATCAGCACCTTTAAGTGATTCGCTAACAATTTGTGGTGCTAAAAACAAACCCTGCAAAATTAATCTTCCTAGTCCAAAATTTATTCCTGCAGATGAGCCAATACCTGGTGAGGTTAATCTAGAACATGCCATCTCAACCAACTCTGCATCTCCTGCAACATACCCACCAGTAGGAACGATTGTCCCTCCCAAATTTTTAATCAATGATCCAGCAATTATATTTGCCCCTTTAGAAATTGGTTCACTATCTTCAACAAGCTCCCCATAACAGTTATCAACAAAACATATACAATTAGGATCAAGAGAGTGAATCAGACTACAAATTTTCTCTATCTGATGATTCGTAAGAGATTTTCTCCAACTGTATCCACAACTTTTTTGGATAAATACTAATTTGTATGAATTTTCTTGAAAAGAATGAAAAATTTTTTCTTCAAAAGAATCAAAATTTTCACAGATATTTATTTGCTTATACTCAATCTCAAAATCTTTAAGTGAGCCTTTACCTCCTCCCCTTATTCCTATCACTTCTTCTAACGTATCGTATGGTTGTCCTGTAAGAGATAACATTACATCTCCAGGCCTAAGAATTCCGAATAAGACAGAACTTATTGCATGGGTTCCACTTACAAATTGCATCCTCACAGCTGCCTTTTCAGCAAGAAACAATCTTGCAAAAACCGCATCAATTTTTTCCCTGGATATATCATCATGACCACTACCAGAAGATTGGTTGAAATGACTAGTAGAAACTTTTTCTTCCTTAAAAATTGTCAAAATATTTTCTAATTTCCTGAAAACCTGATTGGACCTTTCTTGGAAAACTTTACTTAAACTCTCTTCGACAGAAAGAATAGCGTTTTCAGCCAGTTTTAGGTTATTGTCAAGAGTCATTTATTATGAAAATTCATGTTATTTTTCAGAAGCTAAATTTCTTAATTCTGCTAGGAAAGCATTAGGTCCCCTACCCTGAAAATAAGTAAGTTTTTTTGAAGCCTCATATAAATCAAGTAGTTCTCCGTCTAATTCTTCTGCCGTATAATCTCTAATTCCTGCAATTACCTCAGCAAAACGTTCTCTACGGGCAGATTTATTGACAGCATAGGCTTCCATTACCTGAATTTTACATGATCTCCAAGCCTTATTCTGACAAAAATGCACTGAAAGAGCATCACTTAAAGCAGAAGCTTCTTCATCTTCTATGTACCAGTCAAAAGATGAAGGTAGAGATTTTAATCCTGAAAATATCTCGAATAACTCCCCGGCCGATAATGGATTACCAGAATCATTTTTTAGGGGTAATGCAGACTCTTCCAAAGATTTCCATAACTCTGGGTAATCACTTTCAAAACGATCCCTGATTTTTTCTATACCTTGATCAAGAATCATATTAACTTGGGCTAAAGCAAGAAAAACTTCAGGACCTGGTGAAGATAATTTCCCATTCCTGAGATTAGAAATTTGCGAATTATGAACTTTACCTAAATCAAGAACTTCAGAAAGTAATGGCAAAACTCTGTGAGACCATCCATTTCTCTCATGCCAGAGGTGTATCAAATGAGCCATAGCCCTTCGACCTCTAGATAATTTATCGCGATATCCGAGACTCACAGATAATTAAACTTATCAATAATATAGTATGATAATATTACATATCGGTAATTTTGAAAATAGTATTTCAATATCATGAACTCAGTAATTTTCCAAGAAACAGCAAAATTAAAAAAACCTGTCCCAGCTGAAAAAGTTATAGAACTCTCAGAAAAATTACTGGAACCTTCCAGCCATTCAAAAAGATATCCTCCAAGATTACATAAAACTTGGGGAACAATAGTTTTCATGATTGCAATTCATATCCTTTCTCTTTTAGCTATACAACCAAAATTTTGGAGTCTTCCTGCAGTCACTTCATTATTATTTCTTTACTGGGTAACTGCTTGTTTAGGAGTCACTCTTGGATATCACAGATTGTTATCTCACAGATCGTTCATTGTTCCAAGGTGGTTAGAAAGATTTTTTGCTACCTGTGGAGCTATAAGTTGCCAGCATGGACCAATAGATTGGGTAGGTTTACATAGGCATCACCACTCTTTTTCAGATACTGAAGTAGACCATCACAATAGTAAAAAAGGGTTTTGGTGGAGTCATATGGGTTGGATGTTTAAAGACGTTGAAGCACTAAAAGCTGTTCCAAAACTAAGTGCAGATTTAATCAAGGATCCATATTATAGATTTCTAAATAAATATTTTTTATTCTTACAAATTCCTATTGGACTTTCTTTGTTCGCAATAGGTCAAAAATTAGGAGTTGGAGGATGGGCTTTAGTCCTTTGGGGAATTCCATTGAGGCTTGTAGTTGTTTATCACGTAACTTGGCTAGTAAACTCCGCGACGCATTGTTGGGGTAAAGCACCATTTGAAAGTGGTGATTCATCTAAAAATAATGCGTGGGTTGCTGCATTAACATTTGGAGAAGGTTGGCATAATAATCATCATGCATTCCCTAATTCGGCAAAACAAGGATTATTTAGGGGTCAGATAGATATAACATGGGAACATATTAAGATTCTTGCAAAATTTGGTCTTGCAAAAAAAGTAAAGTTACCCTCTAGGTCTTATTATTAATTATATTGTTCAATATTTTCATGGCTAAAAGAGTACAAGTCGCATTAACTGAATCAATCGCATCTCTAGGTCAAGAAGGAGATCTAGTTGAAGTAGCACCAGGATACGCAAGAAATTTTCTATTACCTTATGGCAAGGCAATGAATGTTACACCAGCAGTCCTTAAACAAATTGAGAGGAAGAAAGAAAAAGAAAAAATCGCTGCTGATAAATTAAAACAAGAAGCTTTAGATTTCCAAACTGCATTATCTACAATAGGTAGGTTCGCTATCAAAAAACAGGTTGGGGAAGATGGTGTCCTTTTTGGAACGGTTACCAATGGGGATGTTGCCGAAGCGATAGAAGCAGCAACTAAAAAAGAAATTGATAGAAGAAACATTACTGTTCCTGATATTCATAATTTAGGTTCTTTTACTGCAAAAATAAAATTACATCCAGAAGTAAATGCAGAAGTAAATATTGAAGTAACAAGTTAATCAATTTGTTGCATTATTTTGAAAAGTAGCCAGAGTATATATCTAAGCAATTAAAGATATGGTTTCAGTACCTTTTCCAAATAATGGGCAAAATAAAAATTTTAAAAAGGATTTTAATAGTGAAAACTCTGGATTAGTACCTCCTCAAAACGTTCAAGCAGAGGAAGCTGTTCTTGGGGGCATACTTCTTGATCCAGACGCGATCGGAAGAATTGCAGACTTAATTAAACCTGAAGCTTTTTATATAAATGCCCATCAAGAGATTTATAAAACAGCATTAATGTTGCATACCCAGGGTAAACCAACTGATTTAACGTCAATGAGTGCTTGGTTAGCAGATAATGGATCACTAGAAAAAATTGGAGGAAACAGCAAACTGGTAGAACTAGTTGAAAATGTTTCCTCTACAGCTTCCATAGAACAAGTTGCTAATTTAATTAACGACAAATTCATGAGAAGGCAACTTATCAGATCTGGGAATGAAGTGGTTCAACTAGGTTTTGATCAAACTCAAGATACTAATGAAGTTCTAGATAAAGCGGAGCAAAAAATATTTGAAATCAGCCAAGAAAAACCTTCAAAAGGCCTGACTCAAGCAGCTGAAATCCTTACAAGTACTTTCAATGAAATAGAGTCAAGATCATTAGGTACTTCAGTAGCTGGTATTCCAGTAAATTTCTACGACCTTGATGCGATGACTCAAGGTTTTCAAAGAAGTGATTTAATAATTGTTGCTGGAAGACCTTCAATGGGGAAAACTTCAATAGTTCTTAATCTGGCAAAAAATGTTGCACAATCGCAAGATTTACCTGTGTGTGTATTTAGTCTTGAAATGAGTAAAGAACAATTGACATATAGATTGCTCTCTATGGAAGTTGGAATCGAGAGTGGCAGGTTAAGAACAGGTAGATTACAGCAAGATGAATGGCCATTACTCGGAGAAGGTATCAATTCATTAGGTCAATTACCAATATTTATAGATGACAAGCCTAACTTAAGTGTTTTAGAGATGAGATCTCTGTGCAGAAGATTAATAGCTGAACAAAAAAAAGAACTTGGATTAATTGTGATTGATTACCTACAGTTGATGGAAGGATCAACCCCTGATAATAGAGTGCAAGAACTTTCACGAATAACAAGAGGTCTTAAAAGCATGGCCAGAGAATTAAAAGTACCAGTAGTTGCTTTATCTCAGCTTAGTAGAGGGGTAGAATCTAGAACAAATAAAAGACCAATGTTAAGCGATTTAAGAGAATCAGGATCTATTGAACAAGACGCAGATTTAGTATTAATGATTTATAGAGACGAATACTATAATCCAGAGACTGAAGATAGGGGAATTACAGAAATCATTGTCACTAAACATAGAAATGGACCCGTAGGAACTGTTAAATTATTATTTGAACCTCAATTTACGAGATTTAGGAATTTAGCTAATTAAATCAATCCTAAAATGCAAGATCATCAATCAACAAATGAATCTTTTGATGTCATCGTTATTGGTGGAGGACATGCAGGATGCGAAGCCGCTATAACAACAGCAAAATTAGGATTTTCTACAGCCTTATTTACAATCAATTTAGATAGGATTGCCTGGCAACCTTGCAACCCTGCTGTTGGCGGCCCAGCAAAAAGTCAGTTGGTACATGAAGTTGATGCATTAGGTGGAATTATTGGTAAATTAGCTGATGAGACAGCTATACAAAAAAGAATATTAAATGCAAGTAGAGGTCCAGCTGTATGGGCATTAAGAGCTCAGACAGATAAAAGAGAATACTCAAAAAAGATGATTGAAATACTACAAAATACAGATAATTTATCATTAAAAGAAGCAATGATTACTGAACTAGATATCGGAAAAACTGAAGAAATTGGATTGAACTCAAAAAAAATCGTAAAAAAAAGAATAAAGGGTGTAAGAACTTTCTTTGGTAGTTATTTTTCAGCAAGATCAGTTATCATCACAGCTGGTACGTTCTTGGAAGGAAGAATATGGATAGGAAATAAATCAATGTCAGCTGGTAGATCGGGCGAACAAGCAGCAAAAGGTCTTACTCAAAATTTACACGAAATTGGTATCAAAACAGAACGTTTAAAAACAGGAACTCCAGCAAGAGTTGATAAAAGAAGTATCATTTTTGATGAATTAGATATTCAACCAAGTACTGCAGCGGATAAATATTTTTCTTTTGATCCAGATATCAAAAATAATATGCCCCAAGTTAGTTGTCACATCACAAGAACAACTGCCAAAACACATCAACTAATTCGAGACAATTTACATTTAACTCCCATTTACGGCGGTTTTATTGATAGTAAGGGGCCAAGATATTGTCCATCAATTGAAGATAAAATCGTTAAATTTGCTGATAAAGAATCGCATCAAATTTTCTTAGAACCAGAAGGAATTAATACCCCTGAAATATATGTTCAAGGATTCTCTACAGGTTTACCTGAAAATATTCAATTAGAACTTCTAAGAACCTTACCTGGATTAAATGAATGTAAAATGTTGCGACCAGCTTATGCTGTCGAGTATGACTATATACCTGCAACACAACTTCAAACATCACTCGAAACGAAAGAAATTGAATATTTATTTAGCGCTGGACAAATTAATGGAACTACTGGTTATGAAGAAGCAGCAGCACAAGGATTAGTGGCCGGAGTCAATGCGACAAGAAAACTAAACAAAAAAGATCCAATAATCTTCACTAGAGAAAGCAGCTATATAGGAACAATGATCAATGATTTAATTACCAAAGATCTCAAAGAACCATACAGAGTTCTTACTAGTAGGAGTGAATACAGGTTGACCTTGAGAGGAGATAATGCAGATAGGCGATTAACCCCGTTAGGTTATGAAATAGGGCTAATTGATGAGAAAAGATGGTCGGTCTATCAAGAAAAAATGAAACTCCTTGAAGAAGAGAAATTAAGATTAAAAAACACGCGTTTAAAAAACACGGATGAAATATCAAAAAAACTAGAATTAGCCACAGGATCAAGAATCAAAGGCTCAACAACTTTAAAAGAACTCTTAAAAAGACCAAACTTTCATTATTCAGATTTAATTAAATATAATTTAACTGAAAAAAATATAGCTTCTTCAATACAAGAAGGTGTTGAAATAGATATTAAATACGAGGGTTATCTAAAAAGACAACAAAACAACATTGAACAAATAAATCGTCAAAGCTGTAAATCTCTGCCTCAAGAAATTAATTATGAAAAGATAGATACATTATCTTTAGAAGCTAGAGAAAATTTGAATAAAATAAAGCCAAAAAATTTTGGTGATGCTTCAAAAATTCCTGGGGTTAGCAAAGCTGATTTAACTGCTTTACTTGTTTGGCTAAAAATAAGAGAGATAAAAAAAGATAAGACAAATATTTTTGCTGAAAAAAAGTTATCATCTTAAAAGCACTCCATCAGAGCACTGAATAATAAACTTTTTAACTCTCCAAAAATTTTATGGGAAGAAAAAGCCTCTAATTTTTTAGTGAAGAATTCACTACCAAAAATATCTGGTCCATGGAAATTAATGCTGCTTGGGGATGGAAGTCCAACTAGACATCTGCAGCTTTTAACAAATCAAGAGACAAAAATTAAATTAATTTCAATGCAATTAGATCCTCTATTCACTCAAGAAGGTCCTACAGAATTGAAGCAGTTAAATGGCCCGTTAATTAGAAGACAAGTATGGATCAAAAGCAATAATAAAAACCTAGCATGGGCAGAAAGTTGGTGGAATGCAGATCAAGTGAGTGAAAATTTAAAAGCCAAAGAAGAGCCAATTTGGAAGAATTTGACACAAGACAGATCAGAATTATTTAGAGAGGTTGATCGTATTTCACTTGTCAATGCAAAATGGTTAGAAGATCAATTTTGCTTTAAAGGTCCATTCTGGTCAAGAAACTACAGATTTTTTCGAGAAAAAAAACCCTTAACGATTATAAGGGAGGTTTTCAATCCAAATTTAGAAACTTTGCTGGGTTATTCAGGAATTAAAGAATTTACCAAACTATACTCTTCTTCTTCTTGATCGGGGAATATTTCTTGATTTTGATTGAACTTGTGGGATTGATTGATCTCTAGAAGTATTATTCACATTTTCTGAAGCTCTTTGCCATCTTTCAACTTTGAAATCCATCTCATCTGGCCAATCTTCGTCCTTACTATCTTTCACATAAGGTAATTTTTTTTGCTCAGTTGTCTGTAAATTTTTTGGTTGCCTTAAAGATATTGCTTCTAAAGGTCTTTTCGAATGCTGTGTAGTAGATTCATAAGAATTTGATGCTCTGGAAAATGTCTTGATATCGCTTTGATCATCGTAAAAATTCTCATCATTCCAGTCATCATTTTCTTCATCAAAAAATAAATCCACTTTTTCAGATACCCATTTTCCTACTTTTTTAACACTCTTACTTGTTATTCCTTGAAAATCTGAGTTCCTTCTTTTACCTGGCCTAGCACCAGATACTCCATCAACGAATTGTCTTCCAGTTTCAAAAACTTTATCAACTTGTTTATCAAAAATATTTCTATCAAAACTATTTCTAAGATTTCTAATTCTCCTTGAATCCATAAATTATTCTTCTTTTTAAAATATAAATTACATTAAAAAAATAAATAATTCCAAAGATAGAAACAAAAACACATCTAATTATTTTTAATCAAACAAAATCAAACACTTTTTATGCCATGATCCATTAAAGAAATTTACACAACATTTTTTACAGGCTATATTCTTTATTCTTTTTCTATAAGAAAATTTCTCACCACAATGTTGACAAGTTCCTATATATTTTAATTCTCTCCTTTCTATAGGAAATGAGTGCCTTACAGCAATTTGAAAATTCTTCTCTTTTGAATTAATTTCATGCATCTTTTCTAAGAAATTTGGACCATGTATCTCATTTTTCTTTAATATCCTATCTACCCATGCATGAATCATTTCATGACATAAAGTACTGTTTATTTCACTAGTGGATAATTTACTCAAGATAGGTTTCGATAAGATAATTTCAGAATCTATAAAACCATTAATACGTTTTCTTTTATAAAAACCAGCAGTAGTTTTTAATCTATTATCACTCCATCTAACTTTTACTAAAGGGTGATTATTAACCGTTAAAGAATTTTCAAAATATTGGCTATTAAATCTATGAAATAAAGGTAAAAGAGGAATTACAGGCATTATGGATTAAAATTAGTATTATTTTGACAAAAAAAGCCATCAAAAACGATTTCTTTTCTTAAAGTAATAAAAAACTCAAATTAACATGGACGCAACACTAGTTAAAGATATCGGAATTAAAGCATTATTAGTTGGCGGAGCTGTACTAGTTTCTTTTTGGACTTTTAATGCAGTCAAATTAGTTATAAGCGCTAGAGGAATTAATCCATTAGTAAGAAAATTTTTCGATCAAATAGCTGCTGGCAGAATCGATGCAGCTTATGGTTTGACTACAAAAACTTATAAAACTCATGTAAAACGACAAGACTTTCTAAAATTTTTAGCTAGTTTAAACCTTAATAAATACAGAAATTTAAAATCAGGAAGACCTAGAGTCCAAGAAGATCAAATCATAATAACTTTGAATTTAAAATCAGAAGACAAACAAGATGAGCTCCCATTAGATTTTACTTTTGCAAAAACTGACAATGATTGGAAAATAGACAGAATAGCTAAAGTGAATTAATAATTTCTTGTGAGGCAAAAAGAATTGTTTAAAGAAGAAATAATACATCAATTAGAATTTCACCCAAGCAGATTAGACAAAGAAAAAATCATCTCAGAAGCAATGGAAGAAGGTCTAGATGATTTTTTTGAAGGTATACGTATGGCACTTGATCCATTGGTAACTTTTGGTGTAAAAATTGTCCCTGAGAAAGAGACTGAAAAAAGTCAAAAATTTTTATGGGAAGATTTTAGAAAATTAGCCAATAAGCTTATTCAAAGAGAACTTACTGGTCACGCTGCTCGCGATGCAATTCTTACGGCTATGGAATCTGCAACAAAAGAAGAGTGGAATGGATTTTATAGACGAGTTTTAATTAAAGATCTTAGATGTGGTGTATCCGAAAAAACAATCAACAAGATAGCAAAGAAATTTCCCAAATATGCTATTCCTATTTTTTCTTGTCCTTTAGCTCATGACAGTGCAAATCATGAAAAAAAAATGATAGGAAAAAAGCAAATTGAAATCAAATTAGATGGTGTACGCGTCTTAACTATTATTAGACAAAATAAAGTAGAAATGTTTTCTCGCAATGGGAAACAATTCCATAATTTTGGTCATATTATCTCAGAAATAGAAAACGCCTTAAAAGAAGACCCAGCACCTTATGACTTAGTACTCGATGGTGAAGTGATGAGCGCTAACTTTCAAGATTTAATGAAACAGGTACATAGAAAAGATGGCAAACAAACCAAAGACGCAGTTCTACACCTATTTGACTTATGTCCCCTTGAAAACTTTCAAAAAGGGAGATGGAACACTAGTCAAACAAAAAGAAGTTTTTTAGTAAAAGAATGGGTAGCAAAACATTCTATGCTTTTAAAACATATACAAACTCTTGAATGGGAAAATGTTGATCTCGACACTATTGAAGGACAAAAAAGATTTGTAGAGCTGAATAAATCTGCTGTTGAAGGTGGGTATGAAGGCGTAATGATTAAAGATCCTGATGCTTTCTATGAATGCAAAAGAACACACAGTTGGTTAAAAGCAAAACCTTTCATTGAAGTCACTTTAAAAGTTGTATCGGTTGAGGAAGGCACAGGTCGCAACAAAGGGAGACTGGGAGCAATCCTGGTAGAAGGAGAAGATGATGGATACGAATACAGTCTTAGTTGCGGAAGCGGATTTAGTGATATCCAACGTGAAGAATATTGGTCTAAACGTAATCATCTCGTTGGTCAACTTGTAGAAATCAGAGCTGATGCAAAAACTAAGTCAAAGGATGCAGTGGCTTTTAGTCTTAGGTTTCCTAGATTTAAATGCTTTAGAGGATTTAAAGATGGAGAAAAAGTTTAAATTTTAAAAATAATATTCAACAAAGTAGTCAAAGAAAAATGTGGTTTTAAAATAAAAAAAATAAAAATTATGGCTATAAAATATAAGAATAATTATCAGGACTTTTTGAGAGACTTATGACGAAGAAAACAGTTTTCAGCTTCATAAAAACAACTTGTGGACAGGCAAAATATATCGAATTAGAAGCCAACAAAACTTTACTAGGTAAATTAAGGCTTTTGTGGTTTATCTTAATTGCATCAATTAGAGATTGGAATATTAAAGAGTAAATTCTTAAGATTTTTCAAAATATTCTCTGGAGTATTTAGCTGAGAAATATACAATTAAAAAAGTTGAAATAATTCCAACGCAAGTAATATATAAATTATTTGGTGATTGCACATTTTTTAACTCCTGAATACTTTTTGCCAAACTACCTATTGAGCAATAAAGAAAAGTTCCTGGGATTATTCCAAGAAGACCAAGAGCGAAATCTCTAAATTTAACATTATTCAAACCATAAAAATAATTAAGAATACTGAAGGGAAATATCGGCGATAATCTCGCTAAAAAAATTAATTTAAGTCCGCCTTTTTCTACTACTTTTTCCATGACACTTAATTTTGGATAACGGCTAATAAGATTTTTTAGCTTTTTTGCAAAAAAACTTTTTGATACAAAAAAAGCAACTGATGCTCCTATGGAAGCTGAAATGAACACGATAATTGATCCTAAATATGAGCCATATAAAAAACCTGATAATAAAGATAACCAAGAGGCTGGAAGTATTAATAAAACAATTAAAATATAAATACAAACAAACGAAAGAATCCCAAAACCAGTATTAAAAAAAAAAGACAAATTATAAATATTTTCAAAAAATATATTCATTCTCAATTCAAAAGTTCGAGTTTTTTAGTAATTCTTTCCTTTTGTCCCGAACCCTCATTTAATTTAAATCTGCATTCATCAACAATATCTTTTGGAGCCTTATCAACGAAATTTTTATTAGATAATCTCTTATTTAAATTTTCTAATTCAATATTCACCTTTTTTAAATCCTTGGTTAACCTTTCCTTTAATGCATCTATATTTACAAAATCCTGGAAAGGCAAGTAAACCTCTAAATCACTAATTATCCCGGAAAAAGATTTAGCAAACTCTTTTTTATCAACAGCATTAGTTTTAAAAATAAATACTTCAGAAGATTTAGTTAAGGTTTGAATATCATCAACTAAAGTTTTTAAAAAATCAATCAATTCATCATTATCTGAAATTAAATATACGGGACCTTTTTCTGATGGCTTAAGACCTAATTCAGCTCTCAAATTTCTAATCAGCCTAATAATTTCAAAGAGTTGCTGAAAGGAATTATCAAGCTTATTATCAACAAATTTATTTTCGTAAATTGGCCATTTTTGAAGAGATAATAATGAATTATCTGGTTTTAGTTGCAGCACATGCCAAAGTTCCTCGGTAATGTGCGGCATAAAAGGATGAATCATTACCAAAATATCATTGAGCACTTTTATTAAAACTTTTTCAGATATTTGTCTATTTTTAGTCTCTTTATTATTAAACCTTTGTTTAGCAAATTCTACATACCAGTCACAAAAATCATTCCACGTAAATTCATATAGAAGTTTCGCAGATTCTCCCAATTTATATTCTTTCAACAACTCAGCGACTTTTATATTTACCTGATTCAATTTAGATAAAATCCACTTATCACATAACTCTAAAGAAGTTTCGTCACTCTCATTAAGCGAATAATTATTAGAAGTTTTATTAATTAAAACAAATTTAGTTGCATTCCATAATTTATTCGCAAAATTTCTTGATGCTTCAACAGTTGAAGACGTATCTTTTTTCCTATCAAAATCAAGCCGGATATCTTGTCCAGCGCCTGCCACTTCTCGAATTAAAGCAAATCGTAGAGCATCAGAACCATATTTATCAATTAATAATATTGGATCAATACCATTACCTGAACTTTTACTCATTTTTTTATTGTTTTCATCTCGAACTAGACCATGAATATAAACATCCTTAAAAGGAATATTATTTGTAAAAGTATTCCCCATCATTGTCATTCTTGCCACCCAAAAGAAAATAATATCGAAACCAGTAACAAGAACACTATTTGGATACCATTTTTTAAAATCCGGATTATTTGTATTTGGCCAACCAAGGGTTGAGAAAGGCCATAAACCACTTGAAAACCATGTATCCAAAACATCTTTATCACGAACCAATTTAATATTTAATCCAAATTTTTTATTGGCTTCGATTAAGGCATCCTCTTCATTTCTTGCAACGATATATGGAGTATTTTGTTCTATTGAGTCTTGAGATTCATCTAAAACATACCAGGCTGGTATTTGGTGCCCCCACCACAATTGCCGACTGATACACCAATCATTAATATTCTCTAACCAATCCTTATAAACTTTCTCCCAGCGTGGAGGAATAAACGATGGTTTTTTAGAATCAATTTCATTAAGACATCCTTGTGATATATCATCCATTTTCAAAAACCATTGTGTTGACAATAAAGGTTCAATTGGCACCTTACCTCTATCAGAAAAAGGAACAGTATGTTTATAATCCTCTATCTTTGTCAAAAGGCCTAAGTTATCCAATTCTTTGATAATTTTCTTTCTAGCCTCATATCTATCTAAATTTTGAAAAATACCTGCATTAATATTTAAAGTTCCATCTTTGTTCATTACATTAATCTGTTTTAAATTATGCCTTTTTCCTATTGCAAAATCATTTGGATCATGGGCTGGAGTAACCTTCACACAACCCGTACCAAAATCTTTATCAACATGTGAATCAGCGATAATAGGTATTTCTCTATCAACGAAAGGAACTTTTACTTTGACACCAATAAATTCTTTATATCTATCATCATCAGGATTTACTGCCACAGCAGTATCACCCAAAAGAGTTTCAGGTCTCGTTGTTGCAACTTCTAAGTACTTATCTAACTGTTCACCTCTTTCAGAAAGTATAGGATATTTAAAATGCCATAAATGACCATTTACTTCTTGCATTTCAACTTCAAGATCACTTACGGCAGATTGAGATTCAGGGCACCAATTAACCAAATATTCGCCTCTATAAATTAAATTCTTTTTATAGAGAATATTAAAAGCCTCAATAACTGCTTCATTTAATTTTTGATCAAGAGTAAATCTTTCTCTAGTCCAGTCAACTGAATATCCTATCCTTTTTAATTGAGAAACTATTCTTCCACCACTTTGTTCTTTCCAGTTCCATGCTCTTTTAAGAAATTCATCTCTTCCAATATCCTCGCTTGTTTTGCCTTCACTTTTTAATTGTTTCTCGAGAATAGTTTGAACAGCTATTGAAGCATGATCAGTTCCAGGTAAACACAAAACATTCTTACCTAAAAGTCTTTGAAAACGTACTACAACATCTATCAAAGCCGTATTAAATGCATGCCCCATGTGCAAAGATCCAGTTACATTTGGTGGCGGAATAACAACACAAAAAGGCTCTCCATCATCCTCAGGGTTAGGACTAAACGCCTTTAAACTTTCCCATTTTTCTTGCCACTTTTTCTCTACTTCAAAAGGTGAATAATTCTCTAAAGATAATTGATCATTCATCTCTGTCATGTGCAAATTTTATTTCAATAAACTTTTTATTTATTTTATCTTGAGAGCAGCTAATTATTGAAAATAATATTAGTTTGCAAAAAAGACACATCCATTCTACAAAAGTTTGAAACCAGAACCACAAGAACAACGTTTTGCATTTTTTGGTGTTGAAATAAGAAATCCACCACCACTCAAATCACCGTAATAATCTAATTTTAAATCTTTCAGTAAATTAAACTTTTTAACATCTGCATATAAAGTTACTCCTTCAGTTCTTGAAATAGGGGATCCATTACATGTACCTGGCCTTAATTTAATATGCATCCATCCTTCAGAACAATCTTTATCCTCTACCAAATCAATCGACATTTCTCCTGGAGAACCTCCAAAAGAAGCTTGCCTAGATAGTTCTGAAGCAGCACTTTGACTGATTGAAAGATTGACGATCTCAGTCATTAGAAAAATAATAAATGGGCGATCCAGGGTTCGAACCAGGGACATCCTGCTTGTAAGGCAGGCGCTCTACCGCTGAGCTAATCGCCCTTATAATAGAACATTCTAATAGATGAAGTTGAAAAATTTATACTAAGTATTTAAATATTTCATGATTGAGGCAAAATTTAATTAATAAAATATATCCTATGTCCTCAAACAATAGATATAAATTGGAAAACAATTCCGATTTAGAGACTATAAATAGTTTTAAAATCTTAATATCTAATATCAAAGCATTAAAAGATAAAACTTGGGGCTGCCCATGGCAGAAAATACAGTCTCATGTATCGTTGATCCCATTTTTGTATGAAGAAAGTAATGAATTTATAGATGCGATATATGAAAAAAATGCAGATAACATATGTGAGGAGTTAGGAGATCTTTTATTACAAGTAATGCTTCATGCTGAAATCGGTTACGAAGAAAAAGAATTTACACTAAATGATGTTATAAAAAATCTAAACAAGAAAATTATTCATAGACATCCATATATTTTTAACAAAAAAGAAAAAGTATCATTAAAAAAATCACAACAAATTTGGGTAAATATAAAAAATTTAGAAAAAGAAGCACCTCATATGAAATCTTCAATTAGTAGAAATTTAAATTTGAAAATTAAAAATTTACCGCCAACGGTTGGAACAGATAAAATCACAAATATTGTTAAAGAACATGGTTTCAAGTGGGAAAGTACTGATGAGATTTTTAAAAAGTTAGAAGAAGAGATTAATGAATTAAAGGAAGCAATTAAAAGTAAAAATAATTCAGAGATAAAAAATGAATTTGGGGATATTTACTTTACCCTTCTTAATCTGTCAAACTTTTTAAAGATTAATCCTGAATCAGCGCTTCAAAAAACTAATATAAAATTTTTAGACAGATTTTCAATCGTCGAAGAGCATGTAGGAGATAATATGAAAAAACAAACTCCTAAAGACTTTCAGCGGCTTTGGCAAATAGCCAAACAAAAACTGGCGGGAAAAATTCCTAAAAGCAAATGACAAATATTACAACATGGATAGATGAATATCATAAAGGCTCAAGATTCGGCCTAAATGGAAAAATTCTAATTAAAAAAACCTCAAAATATCAAGAAATTATTGTTATTGAAAATGAATATTATGGTAAAGCTTTAATGTTAGATGGTTGCTGGATGACATCATTAAAAGACGAGAAATATTATCATGAGTGTCTTGTGCATCCTGCATTAAGTAGCATTGATAAAAAATCTAATGTACTAATTATTGGCGGTGGTGACGGTGGTACTGCAAGAGAATGCGTTAAATATTCTCAAATATCAAAAATTGATCTTGTAGAAATTGATGAGGAGGTAATCAAAATATCTAAAAAATTTCTAAAAGAAATTGGAGGCGAAGCATGGAATGACAAAAGATTAGAAATACATGTTGATGATGGCGTTAAATGGGTAAAAAAAACAAGAGATAATTTTTACGACGTTATATTGATAGATTGTTCAGATCCCTCAGAATTTTCAAATTTATTATTTTCAGATTCTTTTTATAAAGAATGTAAAAGAATACTTTCACCAAGGGGGGTATTAGCAACGCAAAGCGAATCTCCTGAATCCTTTAGAAATATTCACATAAATATTTTGAAAACCCTAAAAAATATATTTAAAGTTTCTGAAACTATGTATTCCTTTGTACCTATATATCCAAGCGGGATTTGGAGTTGGACATTTGCTTCTTCAGAAGATCTAAATTCATCAAAGCAAAATTATGATGAAGTCGTAAAAATAGAAAAAGGATGTGAAATTTGGAATTTAAAGTTTCAAAATGCAGCATTCAAAATGATGCCAAATAAAATTGTAAAAGAACTAGATTAATAAGATGACAAAAAATTTATTTGATAACGAAAATGCAATTTATATGGGAGCAAAAAGAAGTCCTGACAATTGCTCAATTGGTATATTTGGAGTTAATTATGACGGGACATGTTCGTTTAAACCAGGAGCAAGATTTGGTCCAGAAGCAATTAGACAAGTTAGTACTTGTTTAGAAACATATTGCCCAAAAATAAAAAAAGACTTAGAGGATATTATGTATGTTGATTTTGGATCAATACTAATTGATAAAAATGACTCAAAGTCCGTTATTGAATTGGTAAAATCAGCAACAAATTATTTAATTAGTAAACGCCTTAGCCCTATTATTCTTGGAGGCGAACACTCTATTACAAGAGGTGCTATTGAAGCATTAGTAAAAAAATATCCAGATTTGATCTTGGTTCAACTTGATGCTCATGCAGATTTAAGAGAATCATATATAGGGAATGAACATAGTCATGCTTGTACTATGACAAGATGCTTAGAAGTGCTACCTGAAAAAAAAATTTTGCAAGTAGGAATTAGAAGTGGGACTAAAGAAGAATTTGAAATTATGCATAACAACAAGCAATTAGTTAACTTTTGTCCACGCGGAAATGCCCATGAGTTAAAACAAGCTCTTCTACCATACACGAAGTCTCCAATCTATTTAACAATAGATTTAGATTGGTTTGATCCCAGTTTACTAGCAGGAACAGGCACTCCAGAACCGGGAGGATTTTTTTGGAATGATTTTGAAGAAATACTGAAAACTTTAAAAGACTTTAGAATTGTGGCTTCAGATATTGTGGAATTATCTCCAGAAATTGATAAAAGCGGAGTAAGTAGCGTAGTTGCAGCCAAAGTACTTAGAAGCTTAATTTTGTCATTAGAAAATATGCAATAAAAAATTTCTAAACTACAGTGTAAAAATACTAAATACAAACTAAATATTTCATGGATTTGCTAAAAAGTCCTCTTTATTCAAAATATGTTGAATCCAATGCAAAATTAGTGGATTTTGCAGGTTGGGAAATGCCCATATCATTTTCAGGATTAATTAAAGAGCATGAATCAGTTAGATCTTCAGCAGGATTATTTGATATTTCTCACATGGGTGTGATTTCTATCAAGGGAATCAATCCAAAGGATTATATTCAAAAACTTTTTCCTACTAATTTATACTCCTTTTCTGAAGGACAAGGACTTTATACAGTAATGCTCAATGATAAAGGAGGAATTATAGATGACTTAATAATTTATGATCTTGGTATACAAGAAAATGACATATCAGAATTATTGTTAATAGTTAATGCAAGTAGATATGAAGAAGATTTTCAGTGGATAAAAAATAATTTAAATATGTCTGAAATTTCGATAACAAACTTTAAAAAAGACAAAGTACTTTTAGCACTACAGGGAAAAAACTCATTCAATTTATTTGAAGAATGGATTGAATCTTCGATCTCACATATTCCTAACTTTGGATGCGAACATAAAATTTTTGAACATATTTCGCCTGAAGAAAAAATTTTCTTTTCAAAGACAGGCTACACGGGGGAAAATGGTCTAGAAATACTTTTATCTAAAAAAGCAGCAATTAATTTATGGGATTTCTCAATTTCCAAAAAAGTTGCACCTTGTGGTTTAGGAGCTAGAGATACTCTTAGACTTGAAGCAGGCATGCATCTTTATGGTCAAGACATAAATGAAGAAACTTCTCCATATGAAGCAGGTTTAGGCTGGTTAGTACATCTAGAAAATAATCATGAATTCTTTGGAAGAAGATTTCTTGAAGAGCAGTCAAGATTAGGTATTCAAAAAAAGTTAGTTGGTCTCTCTATAGAAGGTAAAGCAATAGGAAGAAAAGGTTGCGCAGTTCTTAAAGGTGAAGAAAATATTGGGACTATCACAAGCGGCAGTTGGTCCCCAACTAAACAACAAGCTATAGCTTTTGCATACATCAATACTTCGCATGCCTTAATAAATAATGAAGTTCAAATATCAATAAGAGGCAAAAAATTTAACGGGGTAATAACAAAGAGAGCGTTTTATAAAAAAAATTATTAACTAAATTTACCCTTAAAGAATTATTATAAGTTATTGATAAATAAATCATACTTAGATGAGAAACAAAATTTGCAAAGAACTCAATAATACAGATATTGGTAAATTAGTTAATTTATGCGGATGGGTAGATAGAAGAAGAGATCATGGTGGTGTAATTTTTATTGATTTAAGAGACCATAGTGGATTTCTACAAATAACAATTAACCCCGATGATGGTGCAGATCTATTTAAACAAGCAGAAACTCTAAGAAATGAAACAGTAATAATGGTTAGCGGAATTATTAACGAAAGGCCAAAAGATTCAATAAATAAAAATTTAAGTACTGGAGAGTTAGAGCTTAAAGTTAAAGATTTGCAAATTCTCAACCAAATTAAAAAAAACCTACCTTTTCCAGTATCTATACATGATTATGAAAATACAAAAGAGGAACTCAGATTAAAATATAGATACCTTGATTTAAGAAGAGGTAAATTACTAGAAAATTTAAAAACAAGACATAAAATTATTAAAGTTGCTAGAGAATTTCTTGATAATTTTGGATTTACAGAAGTAGAGACTCCATTACTTACAAAATCAACTCCAGAAGGCGCTCGCGATTTTCTTGTTCCTGCTCGTCTTTCGAATGGAGAATTTTTTGCTCTGCCTCAATCCCCACAACTATTTAAACAACTTTTAATGGTGGGAGGTCTAGATAAGTATTATCAAATCGCAAAATGTTTCCGTGATGAAGACTTAAGGGCAGATAGGCAGCCAGAGTTTACTCAATTAGATATTGAAATGAGCTTTATTAGTGAAGAAGAAATAATCTCTTTTAATGAAAGTCTTATAAAAAAAATATGGAAAGAAGTATTAAATATTGATTTTGATAATGCTTTTCCAAGAATGTCATGGCAAACAGCAATGGATAATTACGGCACTGATAGACCAGACACTAGATATCAAATGTTATTAAAAGATTTAGGAGAAGTATTAGGTAATATTGGCTTTAATATTTTCACCAAGGCAATTGAGTCTGGAGGTTCTATAAAATCCATAACAGTCAAAGGAGGAAATTTAAGTATTAGCAACGTAAGAATCAAACCCGGAGGTGATATCTTCCAAGTAGCTCAAGATGCAGGAGCTGGTGGTTTGGCCTTTATAAGGGTCAAAGGAGATGAGCTTGAGACTATTGGGGCAATTAAAAATAATCTAAATAAAGAGCACATAGCTGATATTTTAAGAATCACCGAAGCGCAAGATGGAGACTTAATCCTCTTGGGTGCTGGAGATAAACAAATTGTCAACCAGTCATTAGATAGAGTGAGACAATACCTCGCAAAAGACTTAAATCTCATAGATAAAAGTAAATGGAATTTCTTATGGGTAACTGATTTCCCCATGTTTGAGAGAAATGAAGAGGAGAATAGATATGAAGCTTTACATCATCCTTTTTGTTCTCCAAAAAATATAAAAACTAAAGATCCTGAAAACTTACAAAAAGAAATAGAGGACTCAATAGCAAATGCTTATGACTTAGTTCTTAATGGCTTGGAATTAGGAGGTGGCTCTTTACGTATTCATGAAGCAAACTTGCAAAGAGAAGTTTTGAAAACGGTAGGACTTACTGATAAAGAGATTAATGAAAAATTTGGATTTTTAATAGAAGCCTTAGAAATGGGTGCTCCTCCTCATGGTGGAATAGCGTTTGGATTAGATCGTATTGCCATGCTGATCATAGGTGCAGATTCAATCAGAGAAACAATAGCGTTTCCAAAAAATCAACAAGCAAAATGTCTGCTCACAAATGCGCCTTCAAATGTCTCAGAATCACAATTAAAAGAATTAGATATTGAAATAACAATTGATGAATAAGAATATATATGGATGTTCTAAAAGTTTTTTGTTTAAATAAAGTATAAGGAGGCAGTGCTTAATTAAGAATATTTAATGTCAAAATTTGTTTTTGTCACAGGAGGAGTAGTTTCTAGCATTGGTAAAGGGATTGTAGCTGCAAGCTTAGGTAGATTATTAAAGTCTAGAGGATATAGTGTTTCAATACTAAAACTAGATCCATATCTAAATGTTGATCCAGGCACAATGAGCCCTTTTCAACATGGAGAAGTATTTGTAACCGAAGATGGGGCAGAAACCGATCTAGATTTAGGTCACTACGAAAGATTTACTGATACTGCAATGACTAGATTGAATAGTGTAACAACGGGATCTATTTATCAAGCAGTTATTAATAAAGAAAGAAGAGGTAATTATAACGGTGGAACTGTGCAAGTAATACCTCACATAACGGGAGAAATTAGAGAAAGGATTCATAGAGTAGCCGCTAACAGCAATGCAGATATTATTATTACTGAAATTGGTGGAACAGTTGGTGATATTGAATCTCTACCTTTTTTAGAGGCAATAAGAGAATTCAAAAATGATGTCAATAGGAACGATGTTGCATACATACATGTAACATTACTTCCTTACATCAAAACCTCTGGCGAAATAAAAACTAAACCAACACAACATTCAGTGAAAGAATTAAGATCAATTGGAATTCAGCCAGATTTACTTGTATGCCGAAGTGATCAATCTATCAATGAGGCTCTTAAAAAAAAGCTTAGTGGTTTTTGCGGTGTCAATATCAACTCTGTGATTGAAGCATTAGACGCAGACAGTATTTATTCTGTACCTCTTTCTTTAAAAAAAGAAGGTTTATGCAAAGAAACCCTGAAGTATTTAGACCTTGAAGATAAAAAATGTGATTTGAAAAATTGGGAGCAACTAATACACAACCTTAGAAATCCTGGAGATCCAATAAAAGTTGCCCTTGTAGGCAAATATATTGAACTTGGAGATGCATATTTATCCGTTGTTGAAGCTTTAAGACATGCATGCATTGAACAAAAGGCTTTATTAGATTTACATTGGGTAAGTGCTGAAATGATAGAAAAAAATTCAGCAGAAACTTACTTAAATGAAGTTGATGCAATTGTCGTACCCGGGGGATTTGGCAATAGAGGAGTCAATGGAAAAATTTCGGCTATAAAATTTGCAAGAGAAAATAAAATTCCCTTTTTAGGTCTTTGCCTTGGTATGCAATGTGCAGTTATAGAATGGGCCAGGAATGTAGCTAATCTTCCAGATGCATCTAGCTCAGAACTAGACCCAAATACTCCCAATCCAGTGATACATTTATTACCAGAACAGGAAGATGTAGTTGATTTAGGTGGGACAATGAGACTTGGGGTTTATCCATGTAGATTGACAAAAAATACAACTGGAAAAAACTTATATGATGAGGACGTTATTTATGAGAGACATCGACATAGATACGAATTTAATAATTACTACAAACAAAGTTTTATAAATTCTGGATACAAAATTAGTGGCACATCTCCAGATGGCAGATTAGTAGAGTTAATTGAGTTAGAAAATCATCCATACTTCTTAGCCTGTCAATATCATCCTGAGTTTTTATCACGACCTGGCAAACCTCATCCTTTATTTAAAGGATTAATAAAAGCCTCTCAAGATAAATTAACTCAATCAAATTAATATTCTTTATTTTTTTGAATGAAAATGACAAATTTTTTACCCTTAGTCGAACAATTTCATTCATTACAAGGTGAAGGTTATCACGCTGGAAAAAGTGCTTTTTTTGTAAGATTAGCCGGATGTAAAGTTGGATGTTCGTGGTGCGATACCAAAAATTCATGGGACGAGAAAAAACACCCTTATATATCAATTGAAAAAATAATAGATCGTATAAAAATTGCCAGAAAAAAAGGAGCATCTTTTTGCGTTATTACAGGTGGAGAACCTTTACAACATAACTTGGATAATTTTTGCAAAGCCATAAAAAAAATGACGATGGAAGAAGAACAAAAGCCAATGAAGATTCATATTGAGACAAGTGGAGTTAATTCGATATCAGGAAGCTATGACTGGATTACTTTATCTCCTAAAAGACACTCACCCCCAAAAAATTATTTTTTAAAAAACTGTAATGAAATCAAAATAATCATAAATGAAATAGAAGATATTGAATTTGCTATTCAAATAAAAAAAGAAACTTTTAAACAGTATCAACTCTCTAAAAGCGAAAATTGCTTAAAAAAAGAAGATAAAATTTTTTATTTACAGCCAGCATGGAACAATGCGAATGGGTTTTCTCTTGCTATCGATTTCGTAAAAAATAACCCCGATTGGAAATTGAGCCTTCAAACTCACAAATACTTAAAAATTAATTGAAATTATATGACTCTTAAAAATAAATCGATAGTAGTTTTATTATCTGGAGGTTTAGATTCTTCTACAGTTACTGGTATTGCCAAAAAATCCGAAGCTAAAATTTTTGGCCTTTCATTTGACTACGGTCAACGTCATAAAAAAGAATTAAATTCTGCATCAATAATTGCAAAACACTTTGATATCGAAGAATTTAAAATCATTAAGCTTGACTTATCTTTATGGGGAGGCTCATCATTAACTGATACACAAAAAAATATTCCAATAGAGGGAGTACAAACTAATAAAATTCCTAATACTTATGTTCCTGGGAGAAATACTATATTTATTTCCGTTGCACTAAGTTATGCCGAAGCAATAAATGCTGATTTTATAGGATTAGGAGTTAATGCACTAGATTATTCTGGTTATCCAGATTGCAGACCTGACTACATTCAAAAATTTCAAGAGTTAGCAGATTTAGCCAATAAAAGAGGAAGAGAAAATAATCCAATAAAACTTTGGGCACCACTATTAGATTTAAATAAAGAGGAAATTATTAAATTAGCTTTTGATAATCATGTCCCTTTAGATAAAACATGGAGTTGTTACTCGGGCAATTCAAAACCATGCGGTAAGTGTGATAGCTGCAGAATTAGAAATGCCGCTTATGAAAAATGGCTTAATAAAAATAATAAAAAATGAAAATAAAAAAAATAATTCTAGAAAAATGGATAGATCCAGCACTTATTACGCATAATCTCACAAAAAAATTCGGAGATAAAGGATTAGCTTGGCTAGACAGTGATGGCAAAGAAAATGGGGAATGGTCAATAATAGGAATTAAACCTAAAAAAATAATCCAATCAAGAGATATTAATAACTTAAACAAAACTAATAATCCATTTAACAATTTAAGAAATATTGAAAAAGGATTTTGGATCGGATGGTTAAGTTATGAAGCCGGAGTTTTCATAGAACCCAAAAACCCATGGCGAAAATCTAATATGGCAACTTTATGGATTGGATCATATGATCCAATTATTAAATGTAACCTGATAAAAAAAGAAATAATTATCGAAGGCACAAACTCATCTGAACTAATGAATTATAAGAACATAATCAACAATATTAAAAATATTGAAGAAAAAAATATTATTAAAACAAATTTGAATTTTGATTTTTCAAAGATTAATTTAGAGGAAATGGCTGAAAAATTTCAGAAAAATATTCTAAAATTGAAAAAATTAATTTCCTTAGGGGATATATTTCAAGCAAACCTAACAACTAAATGCGAAATTGAATCTTCCAAAAGCTATAGTCCTCTAGATATTTATTTAAAAATAAGAAAAAAATTAAGAGCTCCCTTTGGAGGAATAATTGTAAATTATGACAATAATTATAAAGAGGCGGTATTATCCACATCGCCAGAAAGATTTATAAAGTTAGATAATAAAAATTTTGTAGAATCAAGACCTATCAAAGGAACTAGATCCAGAGATAAGGATTTAAATCAAGATGCACTTAATGCTATTGATTTAATAACGAATGAGAAAGATAGAGCCGAAAATATTATGATTGTCGACCTTATAAGAAATGATTTAAGTAAAGTTTGCGAAACAGGAAGCATTATTGTCCCAGAAATATTAAAACTTGAAAGTTTTTTAAAAGTTCATCATCTAACTTCAGTAATCAGAGGCAAATTAAAAAAAG
Source organism: Prochlorococcus marinus CUG1433 (assembly GCA_017644425.1). Classification (NCBI taxonomy): domain Bacteria; kingdom Bacillati; phylum Cyanobacteriota; class Cyanophyceae; order Synechococcales; family Prochlorococcaceae; genus Prochlorococcus; species Prochlorococcus marinus. The sequence goes on along the minus strand of JAEPLN010000001.1, from coordinate 962,158 downwards.
ACAAAAACTGGATTGATTTACTAAAAGCTTGTTGGCCTGGGGGTTCTATAACTGGAGCACCTAAATTAAGATCATGCCAGAGACTTTTTGAATTAGAAGAATGTGAGCGCGGACCATACTGTGGCTCATTTTTGAAGCTTGACTGGAATGGAGAGTTTGACAGCAATATACTAATAAGATCATTTTTAATTAAAGATAAAAAAATCAATATATATGCAGGTTGCGGAATAGTTATTGACTCTAATCCTGAAGAGGAAACTAATGAACTAAAGTGGAAACTTTTACCATTAATTGATTCACTAAAATGATAGAAACACTAGGCTGGCACAAGGATCAATGGTTAGATATCGATAGAATATTTATTACTGCTAATAATAGAGGATTGAAATTTGCAGATGGTATATTTGAAACCATTTTGATAAAGAAAAACAAACCTGTTCTTTTTGACGAACATCTGAAAAGGTTAGAAAAAAGTAGCAAAATTTTAAATATTAATCTCAAAATAAATAAATTTACTTTGAGACAACTTATTAATGATGGGATTAGAAAGTTATCGCTTAAGAATGATCAATTTGCTTCAGTAAGAATTAACTATAGTCGAGGAACTAATAAAGGTCGAACACTAACAATTGATAGCACTTTAGAAACAAAAGATTTAGATAATTTATGGCTTGAGTTTTATAGAATAAAACCAAATTTTAATCCGATAAGCGTTTTTATTAGTCAAACGGAAAAAGTAAACGAATTCAGTCTTATAAGTAGATGCAAAACATTTTCATATAATCAGGCAATACAAGTCTTAACAGAGGCTAATAAAAAATCTTTTGATGATTCTATCCTATTGAATACGTCAGGTGAACTTTGTTGTGGAAGTACATTTAATCTTCTTATCAAAAGAAATAATCAATGGATAACGCCCAGAAAAGAGAGCGGCTGTTTAGAGGGAATTATGGTTTCTAAAGCTTTAAAATTAAAAATTGTAAAAGAAGAATTAATTTCTCCAGAATTTCAAAATGATGACATAATAGTTGCAATTAATAGCTTATCTTGCAGACAAATTAATCAAGTTAATGATTTAAAGCTAAAACCTCAATTTGATCCAATTTACTTTTGGGATTTATTATATAGTTGAACTTTATTGATATCTGATAAATAGACATCAGATACTTTAGTTATATTATTATTAACCTTAAATTCAACAATTTTTCCAATAATGATAATTGATGGGGCTAAAAATTCTTTATCTTTAATTTTATCTGGGAGATTATCTAATTTATCTATAAAACATTTTTGATTTTTCAAAGTAGCTTCTTGGATTACAGCGCATTTTGTATCCTTACATAAGCCGCCTAAAATTAATTCCTCTACAATAAATTCAATATTTTTTATACCCATGAAAATAACTAAACTATCTGAAGATTTAGCTAAATCTCTCCAATTGACACTCTTTTTATCTTTATCAACATGCTCATGCCCAGTTACGAAAGTTACAGAACTCGCAGCATCTCTATGAGTAAGTGGAATACCAAAATATGTAGGAGCAGCTATACCAGAAGTAATTCCAGGCACTATTTCAACTAGGACTCCATTTTTTTCTAAAAACGATACTTCTTCACCACCCCTAGAAAAGACAAATGGATCTCCCCCTTTAAGCCTTACAACATTTTTGCCTTCTTTTGCCAATTTCAAAATAAGAGCATTAGTTTCAGCCTGAGGTACAGAACACTTCCCAGCTCTTTTGCCTACATGAAAAATTTCTGTATTTTTTCCTGCCTCTTTTGTTATTTCATCAGGGATTAAAGCATCATGAACTAATGCATCACAATTTTTTATTAGGCGTAAAGCTTTAAGAGTTAAAAGCTCAGGATCACCAGGACCTGCTCCAACTAAATAAACAATGCCGGGCACAATAATCTCCATTAACAAGTATGGTAGTAAAAGTTAATCGCAATGAAGGTAAATATTGTGAAAGAAAGTTTATTAAAACCAAATAAAAAATTTACTCTCCTTAGTGCGTTTATCACTCTTCTAAATGATCGTTTAAGTGAAAGTATACTGTTACCCATATTACCCTCTTTTGTTTTACTTTTTGATTCTAAAGCAAGTACATATGGTTTATTATCATGCACTTATCAACTAGCTCAATTTACAGCTTCTCCTTTTATTGGGCTTATGAGTGATAGATATGGAAGAAGACCTGTCACCCTTTTTTGTATTACTGGTTCAGTAATAGGAATATCAATATTATCTTTTACAGTTCTTTTTAATTGGTCAAATTCAATAGCTTCTATCCCGTTATTTTTATTATTTTTAGCGAGACTAATTGACGGTTTAAGTGGGGGGACTGCCGCTACTGCAACAACAATTCTTGCAGATATTTCAAGCCCTGAAAAAAGAGCAAAAACATTTGGTCTTATTGGTGTAGCTTTTGGTTTAAGTTTTTTCTTAGGTAATATTTTTGTTGTAATTTTTGCAAGAAATACAAATAATAATTTCATTATTCCAGTTTTGATAGCCTCAATCATTCCAATAATAAATTTTCTCCTTGTATTTTTTTACTTACCAGAAACCAAGCCTAATAGTGACTTAAATAAATCAAAAACAATTTTAAAAAACCCTTTAAAAGCTCTATTTACAGTTTTCAAAGAAGAAAAGATTAAAAAATTATCATTAGCTTTTTTTATTTACTTTATTGCTTTTACTGGATTGACCAACATCCTTATATTTTTCCTTCAAGAATCTTTAAACTGGACGACCAAAGCATCAAGTGGAACTCTTGTTGTAGTAGGAATCATTGCAATTATCGTTCAGGGAGGATTAATTGGGCCTCTGGTAAAGCAATTTGGCGAAATGCGATTAACACTTATCGGATCAGGCTTTATTCTTGTGGCATGTGCTCTTTTAATAACTACTCCAAAAGAAAATGCAACAATTAATATTTATTCAGCTGTTTCATTTTTAGCCGTTGGGGCAGGGTTAATTACCCCCACTTTAAGAGCACTAATATCAAAGAAATTAGACATCGATAAACAAGGCTCAATTTTAAGTAACCTTCAGGGTCTACAGAGTCTTGGAGGCGTTTTAGGAATTGCAATGGCCGGAAGGGTTTATGATAGTTTTGGTCCTAAATCACCTTTTATAGCTGGTTCCGTTATCTTACTTTTCATGATATACCTTATTGCAGAGGGTAAAAATAATAATTCTTTTAACAATCAAAAATCAAAATTATCTTAATGAAAAGCCAGGCTGATTTTTTTATCAATAGAGAATTAAGTTGGATTGAATTCAATAAAAGAGTACTCCTAACTGGTATGGAAGAGGAATACAAAATCCTAGACAAAGTAAAATTTTGTTCAATTTTTAGTAATAATCTAGACGAATTTTTTATGGTAAGAGTAGCTTCATTAAAAGCTCAAGTTGAAGCAGGTGTTACAAAAAAAAGTATTGATGGACTTACCCCTAAAGAGCAATTAACGAAAATCAATAAAGAAGTTAAAAATTTAACGACTCTGCAAGAAAACTATATTAATAATGAATTAATTAATGAATTAAGAGAAAAAGGTGTATTTTTAAAAAAATACAAAGACCTAAGTGAAAATCAAAGAAATTGGTGCAATAACTACTTCACTTCATCTATTTTCCCTTTATTAACTCCATTAGTTGTTGATCCAGCACATCCATTTCCTTTTATAAGTAATTTAAGTCTAAATTTGGCAGCTTTAATACGGGATGGGGAAGATTCTAAAAATCAGTTTGTCAGAGTAAAAATACCAACAAAAAATATAAATAGATTTATACAAATTCCCAATGAAATTATTCAACATGGCAATGAAAGTACATATTTTTTTATCAGTGTTGAAGATTTAATCGGAAATAATATAAATACTTTATTTAAGGGAATGGAATGTATAAATTACTCTTTTTTTAGAGTGACAAGAGATGCAGATTTAGAATTAAAAGAACTTGAAGCAGATGATCTTCTTTTGGCAGTTGAACAAAGTTTACAAAAGAGAAGATTAGGTGGAGACGTAGTGAGATTAGAAGTTGAATCAGATATGCCAGAAAATATTCTGAAATTGCTCATTGAAAGTATCTCAATACAAAAAGAATATATTTACTTTTGCAAAAGTTTTTTAGGCCTTGATGATTTAAATCAACTTACAAAAATTAATAGAGATGATTTAAAAGAAAATCTACTAATCGGGAAAACTCACCCAAAATTAAAAAATTTAGATTTACCTGCAAACAAAAACTTCAATTCTATTTTTAATATACTTAGAAAACAAAATATCCTGCTGCATCATCCATACGACTTATTTAAAACTTCAGTTGAAGAATTTATAAACAAAGCAGCTGATGATCCGCTTGTCATGGCTATAAAGATTACTTTATATCGAGTTTCCAAGGATTCGCCGATCATTGCAGCTTTAATGAGAGCTGCAGAGAACGGAAAAGAAGTAATGACTCTTGTTGAACTAAAAGCAAGATTTGATGAAGACAATAATATTCAATGGGCAAAACAACTTGAACAAGCTGGAATTCATGTTGTATATGGAATCATAGGATTTAAAACACATACAAAAATAGCATTAATAGTAAGAAAAGAAAAAGGACGATTAAGGAATTATTTCCATATTGGAACTGGAAATTATAACTCTAATACTTCAATGTTTTATACAGATTTAGGATTACTTTCAACTGATCCTGATATTGCATCAGATTTACTTGAGTTATTTAATTACTTATCAGGTTTTTCTAAACAAAAAAGTTATCAAAAGTTATTAGTTTCTCCAGCATCTATGAGAGAAAAATTTATATTTCTGATAAAAAGAGAAATTAAAAATGCAAAGGAAGGCAAAAAAGCGGAAATAATTGCAAAAATGAATTCTTTAGTAGATCCAGAAATAATTAAACTTCTTTATTTAGCTTCAGACTCAGGTGTAAAAATTAACCTCATCATAAGAGGTATTTGTTGCTTATATCCACAAAGAAAAAATTTAAGTGAAAATATTAAAGTCATAAGCATTATTGGCCACTTTCTTGAACACTCAAGAATTTTTTGGTTTTATAACAACGGTAATAATGAGGTTTTTATTGGGAGTGCTGATTGGATGAGAAGAAATCTTGATAGAAGAATAGAAGCTGTTACTCCAATAGAGGATTATGAATTGAAATGTAAAATATACTCACTTTTACAAACCTACATTAAAGATGATTACTTTTCTTGGATAATGAAAGAGGATGGTTCTTATTCGAAATATGAATTAGATTCATCGGATAATCGTTCGCAAATTGACCTAATAAAAAATTAAATAAATATTGATTTTTACAACATTTTAAAAAAATACTTAAAATTTTAAATTTTTTTTAATTTTTAAAAAATCCATTAATATCAAGGGATTTCAAGAAAAAAGCATTTAAAAAAAAATTTTTGTCTTTAAAATTTCAACGTAAAAGTAGTTTTTATTCCGATTTCAGTGCTAGCTTTTTAAAAAATCCATTATTTAGGAGGCCAGGGTGATGGGGATCCCTCTGGAATCTGCGAAAAGCTCTTCAGATAATAATTTTGATGAGCCAAGATTACCAAACACTGCGGGCAAGTCTCGTAAATCGAAATCCAGTCTTACTGCAAAACAAAGCCAAAAAAAATCTGGCAGACTCGCTTCAGATTCAATTGGCTACTACTTAAGTAGCATTGGCAGAGTACCTCTTTTGACTCCAGCTGAGGAAATAGAGTTAGCTCATCATGTTCAGAACATGAAGAAGTTGCTGCAAATTCCTGAAACTGATAGAACGCAACAAAATCTTTATCAAATTAAAATTGGCAAAAGAGCTAGAGATAGAATGATGGCAGCTAATCTAAGGCTTGTTGTCTCAGTTGCAAAAAAATACCAAAACCAAGGGCTTGAATTATTAGACCTTGTCCAAGAAGGCGCTATTGGCCTTGAAAGAGCTGTAGATAAATTTGATCCTGCTATGGGATATAAATTCTCAACTTATGCTTACTGGTGGATTAGGCAAGGAATGACAAGGGCTATTGATAACAGTGCAAGAACAATCCGTTTGCCTATTCACATAAGTGAAAAACTATCCAAAATGAGAAGAGTTTCTAGAGAATTATCACATAAATTTGGTAGACAACCTACCAGATTGGAAATGGCAAATGAAATGGGAATTGATCAAAAAGATTTAGAAGATTTAATTTCGCAAAGTGCTCCTTGCGCCTCCCTAGATGCTCATGCAAGAGGCGAAGAAGATAGAAGTACTCTTGGTGAGCTCATACCTGATCCAAACTGTGAAGAGCCTATGGAAGGTATGGATAGAACTATTCAAAAAGAACATTTAGGAACTTGGCTTTCTCAATTAAATGAAAGAGAACAAAAGATAATGAAGCTCAGATTTGGATTAGATGGTGAAGAACCATTAACACTCGCAGAAATAGGAAGACAAATTAATGTTTCACGAGAAAGGGTAAGGCAACTAGAAGCCAAAGCAATATTAAAACTTAGAGTAATGACAACTCATCAAAAAGCAGCTTAACCAAATTGATAAAATTTACTGTAATTTTATTATATTTACTTGCAATTTTTCTAATATCAATAGTTTTTAAAAAATATAATGAAGATAGCAAAGAAATCGTAAGAAAAATAATACATATAGGAATAGGACCTTTACTACCAATTGCTCAATTTTTAAAAATTAATCAAAACTCTGCTCTGATTTTTACAGGAATCGTTTCATTAATTGTTTTCATCAATTACAAATATAAATTATTTCCAACAATAGAAGACGTTGAGAGAAAGAGTTATGGAACATTATTTTATTGTCTAAGTTTATTTATTTTGATTTATCTTTTCTGGGATAAAGATCCATATGCATTAATTACTGGATTTTTCATAATGACTTTTGGTGATGGATTAGCTGGGTTAATAGGAAAAGGCCTTAATTCAAAAAGTTGGATTTTTTTTAAACAAAAAAAATCTTTATTTGGCACTATGACAATGTTTTCAACGAGTTTGATAGTAGTTTGCTCAATAGGATACGCCCAACAAAATAGTTTAAATTTAAATTATCTTACATTAGCTTTTTTTGCGACATTGCTCGAACAATTTAGTGTTTTAGGAATAGATAACTTCATTGTTCCAATTTCTTCAGCATTATTTTTTAATTTTTTTATATCTAGCTAAGTGAATTGTATAAAATAGCAAGTAATCCCATTGTTGTCTCTATATCTATACATGCATCTGTAATGCTTCTGCCAAACTCAAGATCCTCTTTTTTTAAAAGTTTTTGATTTCCCTCCTTCAAATGACTTTCAAGCATAACTCCTAAAATATTTTTTTCGCCGTTACTTATTTGAGAAGCTATGTTTTTCAGCACTTCAGACTGTTTTCGAAAGTCTTTATTGGAATTTCCATGACTACAATCAATCATTACTTTATGAGGAAGATTACATTGCCTTAATTCAGATGAAATTCTTTGAACATGATGACTTTCAAAATTTGGACCTTTTGAGCCGCCTCTTAAAACTATATGTCCATCTGGATTTCCCGTAGTATTAACAATAGAAGCCATTCCATTAGAATTTACACCTAAAAAATGATGTGATTTTGAAGCCGACTGCATTGCATTAATTGCGGTATTGAAAGAACCATCTGTCCCATTTTTAAAGCCTATAGGCATTGATAATCCTGATGCCATTTCCCTATGTGTTTGGCTTTCAGTAGTCCGCGCACCTATAGCTGTCCAACTTATTAAATCAGCAATATATTGTGGGACAATTGGATCCAATAATTCAGTAGCAGAAGGTATTCCACGAGTTGCTAGATATGAAAGCAAACTTCTTGCCCTTCTTAAACCAGTATTAATATCATAAGAATCATCTAGATGAGGATCATTTATCAATCCCTTCCAACCAATAGTTGTTCTTGGTTTTTCAAAATATACTCTCATAATTATTTCTAATTTATCTTTATACATTTCTCGTAATTTTTGAATATATTTTGAATATTCCTTTGCCGCTTCAAGATCATGAATTGAACATGGACCCACAATGACTAAAAGCTTCTGATCATTATGATGCAAAATATTTTGTATCGATCTTCTTGTTTTAGATACTGTATTGGCAGAGTCGTGATCTAAGGGTATATCATTATGTAATCTGCTTGGAGGTATTAATGGACGTGTTTCAAGAACATGTAAATCTGATGTCTTTTCTAAAGCTGAATTATTTGATGATGTCGTCATTGATTAATTAAGAAGTTTGAATATTTAAAAAAGCATTTATGAATACTCTCCTTTTCAATATTAAAAATAACAATAGATTAGGCATTAAACCTTACTAATGAAGAATTTGGAAACATTGCTAAAAGATTATGCAGATCATGTAGCTGAAAGAGCTGCCAAAGGTATACCTCCTTTGCCTTTAAATGCTGAACAAACAAATTGTATTACAAAATTATTAGAACAAGATAGTACTTACGATTCATCTTATTTACTTGATTTATTAATAAATAGAGTACCCCCAGGAGTTGATGAGGCTGCTTACGTAAAAGCAAGCTGGCTTACGGCTATTGTTAATTCCGAAAAATATTGCAAATCAATTAATCCCGAAAAAGCAATCGAAATACTTGGAACAATGATAGGCGGATACAATGTAAATTCTTTGGTTGAAATACTTAAAGGAGAAAATAGTTTACTCGCAAAAAAAGCGGCAGAAGTTTTAAAAAACATTATTCTTGTTTACGACTCGGCTAATGAAATTTATGAATTATCTCAAAATAATATTTATGCAAAAGAAGTTGTAAATAGTTGGGCAAATGCAGAATGGTTCATAAATAAAAAAGTTCTAGAAAAAGAGATTACTTGTTTAGTATTTAAAGTAGACGGTGAGACAAACACAGACGACTTATCTCCAGCTGTACATGCAACAACACGCCCGGATATTCCAATGCATGCATTAGCTATGTTGGAATTTAAAAAACCTGATGGACTAAAGATTCTTGATAATTTTAAAAAACAAAATTTACCAATAGCTTATGTTGGAGATGTTGTTGGAACAGGGAGTTCTAGAAAATCTGCTATTAATTCACTCATTTGGCATATAGGAGAAGATATTGCTTTTGTTCCCAACAAAAAAACAGGTGGAATAATAATTGGCAGCAAAATAGCTCCAATTTTCTTCAATACTGCACAAGATTCAGGAGCTTTACCTATAGAAGCTGACGTTTCTCAAATGAAAACAGGAGATGTTATTAAAATATATCCCTATAAAGGCATTATTAAAAAAATTGAAAAAGATTCAAATACTGAAAAATTAATCAGCAAATTCGAGTTGTATCCATCAACTCTTACTGATGAAATTCAAGCTGGCGGAAGAATTAATCTTATGATTGGAAGATCTCTTACGGACAAAATTAGAAACAAATTAGATTATCAACCAAGTGAAATATTTACTAGACCACAAAACCCAACCGAAAGTAGTGCCGGATTTACTCAAGCTCAAAAAATAGTAGGCAAAGCTTGCGGTTTAGATGGAGTTAGGCCAGGAATGACCTGTGAGCCAATTATGACCACAGTTGGTAGTCAAGATACTACTGGGCCAATGACTAGAGATGAATTAAAAGAACTAGCTTGTTTAGGATTTACTGCAGATTTAGTGATGCAAAGTTTTTGTCATACTGCTGCATATCCTAAACCAGTAGATCTACTTACCCATAAAGAATTACCTGATTTTATATCTCAAAGAGGTGGAGTAGCTCTTAAGCCTGGAGACGGCATCATTCATAGTTGGCTTAACAGAATGCTTCTCCCTGATACTGTTGGCACAGGTGGAGATAGTCATACAAGATTTCCTCTTGGCATTTCATTTCCTGGAGGCTCAGGCATTGTTGCATTTGCCGCTGCAATAGGATCAATGCCATTAAATATGCCGGAATCTGTGCTGGTTAAGTTTAAAGGAGAATTATTACCAGGAATTACTCTCAGAGATTTAGTTAATGCAATCCCTCTCTTCGCAATTAATAAAGGACTATTAACTGTTGAGAAAGAAAATAAAAAAAATATATTCAACGGAAAAATTATGGAAATTGAGGGATTACCAAACCTAAAACTTGAACAAGCTTTTGAACTTACTGATGCCACTGCAGAACGATCATGCGCTGGTAGCACAATACTTTTATCCCAAGAAACTGTTCAAGAATATTTAAAAAGCAATATTTGCCTGCTAGAAAAAATGATCGAGAGCAATTATGAAGATTCAAAATCGATTTCTAGAAGAATAAATGATATGAAAAATTGGTTAAAAAAACCATCATTAATTCAACCAGATTCAAACGCTCAGTATGAAGAAATCATTGAAATTGATTTAGCAAAAGTAACACAACCTATAGTTGCTTGCCCTAATGATCCAGATAATGTAAAAGAAATCACTGATGTTGCAAATACAAATATTGACGAGGTTTTTATAGGCTCTTGCATGACAAATATTGGTCATTACAGGGCAGCTGCAAAAGTTCTTGAAGGAGTACAAAATTTAAAAGCTAAATTATGGATTTGTCCACCAACAAAGATGGATGAAGAAACTCTAAAAGCTGAAGGCTACTATAAAATATTTGAAGATTGTGGTGCAAGATTAGAGTTGCCAGGCTGTTCATTATGTATGGGAAATCAAGCTAGAGTTGATGAAGGTTCTGTTGTATTTTCCACCAGTACAAGAAATTTTGACAATAGACTTGGCAAGAATGCGCAAGTATTCTTAGGCAGTGCAGAATTGGCAGCAGTTTGTGCACTGCTTGGAAAAATACCTGAAATAGAAGAATATCAGGATATTACTAAAAATAAAATTAATCCATATTCAGATGAACTTTATCGCTATCTTCAATTTGATGAAATACACGATTTCAGCTTGACAAAGTAATCATGGACCATGCCAAACTTTATAAAAGATAATATTCAAAAAACAAGTAATAATTCTTCTCGTAGCATCAAAAAATTATTAAAACAAAGATCTTTAGTCGTTGCATTTTCTCTCTTATTAACAGGTCTAGGAGCTTCAATTACAAGCATATCTTTTAAAACTGGAATCTATTTTATTAATAATTGGAGATTAGCATTATTAGACCAATTCCCATCTATTGCGGTCTTACCTATTTTTGGAGCTCTAGGAGGAGCTATTGCAGGATATTTGATCAAAAATATAGCGCCTGCCGCAAAAGGTTCAGGAGTGAGTCAAATCATGGGTTTCTTAAGACATAAAAAAGTTCCAATGAATTTGAAAGTAGGATTAGTAAAGCTGATATCAGGAATTATTGCGATTGGTAGTGGATTCCCTTTGGGTCCAGAAGGTCCATCAGTTCAAATGGGAGGATCCGTAGCTTGGCAAATGGCCAAGTGGCTCAAAGCTCCTACAGCTTTCAGAAGAGTAATAGTAGCAGCAGGTGGTGGTGCTGGAATAGCTGCAGTATTTAGCGCTCCATTAGGAGGGTTTATTTATGCAATAGAGGAGTTATTAAACTCTGCTAGACCAGTAATTTTATTATTAGTAGTAATTACAACTTTTATTGCAGATTCATCTGCTGATATTATTCAAGCCTTGGGTTTAGATCCTAAAGCAGGAGGCTTTGATTTTAACCTCGGATTTTTGATTCAAAAAGAATACGACCCATCAGTTTTTTTCTTACCTGTAGATTTTATTTACTTAGTTTTACTAGGAATAATTATTGGAATATTTGCAGAATTGTACAGCAGATATGTTTTGTTAATGCAAAATTTTGGGAAAAAGTGGTATAAAAATAAATTTGTTTTAAAAATGAGTATCTGTGGACTTATTTTAGGAAGTATCTACTCTTTTTTACCCAGTACATTTCATAATTTAGATGAATTACAGAAAATAATAGCTGAACAAAATACAAGTATTGGAATTGCTTTAATAGCAGTTTTAGTACTATTTATCACGACAGGTTTAGCTGCAGCATCCGGAGCTCCTGGAGGATTATTCTATCCAATGCTTACTTTAGGAGGATCAATCGGACTAATAATGGGAAGCTGGGTAGAAATTGCTACAGGACATGCACCAAGTACATACATTTTTGCGGGAATGGGAGCTTTCGTAGCAGGATGTTCACGAACGCCAATAACAGCAATGTTTTTAGCTTTTGCTTTAACAAAAAATTTATTAATAATGAAACCTGTGTTAATCAGCTGCATTGCCAGTTTCTTGGTAGCAAGAGCTTTTAATGAAGAATCAATTTATGAAAGACAAATACAAATAGAATTAGAAGACTAAGAAACTATCTTCAATCAAAAACAGCAGTTTTGCTGTTATAGACAAATACTTGATGATTTAGATGTAATCTTACTGCTCTTGCTAAAGCTATTCTTTCAATATCTCGTCCTTTTCTAATCAAATCATCAACTTCATCCCTATGACTTACATTAACTGTACATTGCTCTATTATCGGGCCTTCATCAAGATCTTCAGTAACATAGTGAGCAGTAGCACCGATTAATTTAACACCTCTCTTCCACGCTCTATGATATGGTTGCCCGCCCTTAAATGCAGGTAAGAAAGAATGATGAATATTTATTATTGAAGAAAATTTTTTTAAAAAAGAGTCACTCAAAATTTGCATATATTTGGCTAATACAACTAGATCAATGTCATATTCTTTTAGTAAATTTAAAAATTGATCTTCAACAAAAGTTTTATCAGTTTTAAAGGTATCAATATGGACAAATTTTGCATTAAAGTCATTTGCAATATTTTCAAGATGAGAATGATTTGAAATTATTAAAGGAACTTTCATTTTGAGTTCTCCATTTCTTACTCGCCAAAGTAAATCAATCAAACAATGATTTTGTTTACTCACGAAAATAGCAACATTTGGGATTTCATCAGAATAATTTACTTTAAATTGTCCATTTACTTCATCTGCAATTTTTTCAAATTCTTTATAAATTTCATCTCTATTAAAAGATTCATTGTTACTATTCCATTCAATTCGACTAAGAAACAAACCTGCATCTTGATCAGTATGATGATCAGAATGTTTTATATTGCCACCGTAATTTGAAATCCAACTTGTAAGTAAACTTACAAGGCCAGGACGATCAGGACAAACAATTTTGAATATAATTGAAGGATGTTCCAAAAATCTTTAAATATTAAGTCAAATAAGCAAGTATATCTAATATATCAATGAAAAGCTTAAAAGAAAATTTTCAAAAAGCAAACATAGTTATTATTGGCTCAGGGATTATTGGAAAATTTAACGCCTTAGAATTATCAGAATTAGGTTTCCAAGTAACGATAATAGATCCAACTCAACTCCAAAATAGTAGCAATGCAGCTTTAGGCTTGCTAATGGGTAATATGTATCAAAAAAGAAGGGGTAGAAGCTGGGATCTCAGGAAACAAAGCATTGAATTATGGCCACAATGGATTACGTTCCTACAAAAATTTAATTATGAATTAAATATCGAAAAACCATTAATCCAACTAACTACTAATGAAGAAAAGTTTAAAAAATTAGAGAAATTTGTTTATGAAAATAATGATCCAACGTTACTAATTTTAGAAAGAGACTCAATATTAATCAAGAATATAAATAAAACCTTCCAAACAAACAATATAAAAGGAATGATCTCCTTCAAAGATGGAAAAATAAATGCTTTATCGTTACTACAAACATTAGATAAATATCTAAAACATAAAAAAGTAAATTATTTACAAGAAGAAATAATAAAAATAAGAAAATCAGACAATCAATGGATTTCTACAACAAGAAATAATGAAAATATCAAATCTGACATGGTTATTTTGTGTAATTCACTAAAAGCGATTGATTTAATAGATAGCAGATCTCACAACATCAAATTAAAGCCTGTTTTAGGCCAAGCTATGGAAATTGAGATTAATGATGAAGAAGTTGATTTGTTTTCGCTGCCAAAACAATTCAATATAAATGGTAAAAATATAATTCCAAAATCAAAAAATAAGCTAATTATTGGATCAACTGACGAACATAGTACTAAGCCAGAAAAAAATACATTCGAAAAACTCACAAATTTTCTAGATAAAAAACCAACTTGGCTGGAGAAAGGAAAAATTTGTAAAAAGTGGTACGGAATTAGGTCAAGACCAGATGGTGAGCCTTCACCAATAATGAAAAATCTTGAAGATGGACTAATTATCTGTACAGGTTTTTATAAAAATGGGATTTTACTGGCTCCCGCTTGTTCTAAATGGGTTGCTAATGAAATTAAAAATTACCTTTACTAATCTTTTGTTTCAGTGAAGTCTGCATCAATTACATCATCTCCACCTTTTTCATTTGAATCACTCTGATCAGGACCACCAGCTGCGCCAGGTGATGGTGGCTGATTGCCTGGTTGCTGATAAACAGATGAGCCAACTGCATAAAGTTCTTGCTGGAGTTCTTCAAGAAGTTTTTTCATTGATTCATAATCTTCTTTTGAAGTTGCTTCTTTTAAAGCATTACTTTTTTCTTCAACTTTAGACTTTGCTGCAGCATCAATTTTGTCTCCTAACTCACCAAGTTGCTTTTCTGTCTGGTAGACAAGTGTTTCAGCTTGATTTTTTAAATCAATTTTTTCTCTTTTTTCCTTATCTGCAGATGCATTTGATTCTGCATCTTTTACCATTTTTTCTACTTCATTATCAGATAAAGTAGAAGCACCAGTGATAGAAATACTTTGCTCTTTACCACTTCCTTTATCTTTAGCAGTAACACTAAGAATTCCATTTGCATCGATATCAAATGTAACTTCAATTTGCGGAACTCCCCTTGGTGCTGAGGGTATTCCATCCAATCTAAAGGTTCCTAAGCTTTTGTTATCAGAGGCCATTTCTCTTTCACCCTGTAAAACGTGTATTTCAACATTTGTTTGACCGTCTACAGCAGTTGAATATGTTTCAGATTTCTTTGTAGGTACGGTAGTATTTCGATTTATCATTTTTGTCATTACTCCGCCTAGAGTCTCTACACCTAGAGAAAGTGGAGTAACATCAAGCAACAATATATCTTTAACCTCTCCTGCTAAAACTCCTCCCTGAATTGCAGCTCCAACAGCTACTACCTCATCGGGATTAACGGTTTGGTTTGGATCTTTACCAATTATTTTTTTAACTAAATCTAGAACGGCAGGTATTCTAGATGAGCCTCCGACCATAACAACTTCATCAATTTCACTAGTAGAAATTTTTGCATCGCTTATAGCTCTCTCAACTGGGGTCTTACACCTATCAATTAAAGAAGCTGCTAGTTCCTCGAACTTTACTCTAGTAAGGTTCAAATCTAAGTGTTTTGGTCCTTCAGGCGTAGCTGTAATAAAAGGTAAATTTATCTCACTTTGCGTAGCATTTGAAAGCTCTATCTTTGCTTTTTCTGCAGCTTCAGTCAATCTTTGCAAAGCTTGCTTATCTTGTCTGAGATCAATTCCCTCATTTGATTTAAAAGTATTAGCTAAGTGATCTACAATGCATCTATCAAAATCATCACCACCTAAATGTGTATCTCCTGACGTAGATAGAACTTCTGTTACTCCGTCACCTGCTTCAATAACTGAGACATCAAATGTTCCTCCCCCTAAATCAAAAACAAGAATTTTTTCATTCTCTTTATCCAAACCATATGCTAGGGCCGCAGCGGTTGGCTCATTAACAATTCTGAGGACTTCTAAACCTGCAATCTTTCCGGCATCTTTAGTAGCCTGTCTTTGTGAATCATTAAAATAAGCTGGAACTGTAATTACAGCTTGTGTAACTTTTTCACCAAGGTATTTACCTGCATCATCTGCTAACTTTCTTAAAACTTGAGAACTCACCTCTTCAGGAGAAAACTGCTTATCCAAAATAGGGCATTTTAACTTTACACTAGAACCAGATTTTTCAACAGAATAACTAACTTCTTTAGATTCTTCATTAACTTCATCAACTCTTCTTCCAACAAATCGTTTTGCTGAATAAAAAGTATTTTCAGGGTTCATTACAGCCTGTCTTTTAGCTATTTGTCCAACAAGCTGATCTTGATTTTTTGTATATGCAACAACTGATGGAGTAGTTCTGAAACCCTCAGCATTTGCTATTACAGTAGGTTTACCACCTTCCATTACAGCAACACAACTATTAGTTGTTCCTAAATCGATTCCTACAACCTTACCCATGGGTATACTATTTGTATTTGTTATTCTCCATAATCGGTCATTGACGTCATTATTGTTACTCAAAAATGGGGTGTGGTTCCCGAACAGATCATTATTTTAAAGAAAAATACTACACATGATTTCAAGTAAGACATCTTTTATAGCATTAATCGGCAATCCAGTAAGCCATTCCTTGTCACCGATTATGCAAAATGCTGCATTCCAATATTTAGGCCTAGATTTAATTTATATTGCTATACCTTGCAAAGATGAAGATCTAGAATTGGTTCTGCATTCTTTGAAAAAAATTAATTGCAAAGGTTTAAATATTACAATTCCCCATAAAGAAAAAGTATTTAATCTATGTAGTGAAATTTCGCCTATTGCAAGCAAACTGAAAGCCATTAATACCCTGAAATTAAATTCTGAAAATGAATGGAGCGCAACTAATACTGATTTAGAAGGATTTATTTATCCATTAAAAAATTTGAACTTAGCAAAAAAAAAATCAATAGTTCTTGGCTCCGGGGGTTCAGCAAAATCTGTTATTCAAGGTTTAATAAATTTAAATTTTTCAAAAATTTCAGTAATAGGACGTAACAAATCATCTCTAGATGAATTCATAAAAAACTTTGAAAATCAAATTGAACTTGAGAGTTTCTTAAGTAACGATAATCAAGCTCAAAATTTAATTGAAGAAGCAGATTTAGTTGTAAATACGACACCAGTAGGAATGAAAACAGCCAAAAATGAAATGAATTTATTGCCATATGGAGATTATTTTTGGAGATCTCTTAACTCAAAAACTATTGTTTATGATTTAATATATAACCCTGCTCCGACTCATCTATTAAAATTCAGCGCTAATAAAGGATGCATGACTATCGATGGTTTGCAAATGCTTGTTGCTCAGGGAATGAAATCATTATCATTTTGGACAAATGGTTTAGAAGTACCTTTTCATATTATGAATGATGCACTCAAAAATCATCTTTAAAACAATGCTAATTTTCAAAGAACTGCACATCATGATGTATCGTTAAAGATGAACAGACGCTCATAACATCAACTATATGAGCCAAAGACCTTGTCTGAAACTATGAACGATCAACAATCCTATTACGAAACTATGTATATCCTCCGCCCAGATATTGCGGAAGATGAAGTAACTAACCACATTGATAAATATAATAAGCTTTTAGAAGAATTTGGCGGTACCATCCTCGATAGTCAAATGAGGGGTAAAAGAAGATTAGCCTATCAAATAGCAAAACATAGAGAAGGTATTTACGTCCAACTAAGTCATCAAGGAGATGGACAACATATTTTCAAAATCGAAAAAGCAATGAGACTAAGTGAAGATGTTATTAGATACATGACCGTTAAACAAGAAGGGCCCTTGCCAACTCCGAGACCTTCTACGAAGAATTCAACTAAAGTAGATGATAAAGAAAATCCAGAATCTAAAGTTGAATCTAAGGAAGAAAAACCAGTAGTAAGCGCAGATACTTCAACTTCGGGAAAAGATGATAATGAAACTAAAGAAAATGCAGAATCTTAAATGTTAATCTTTTGTTTTTGAATTTAATTCAGCCCATATTTTATTAGACATACCCCACATATAAATAAAACCCTCCGCTAAAGAATGATTAAAAACATCGTCTTTGCTATAAGTTGCCAAATCTTCTCTGTAAAGCGAATTATTTTCAGACATTCTACCGATTACTATTGCGTTCCCCTTATGAAGTCTAATCTTTACTCTTCCATTAACTGCAGTTTGAGTCGACGAAATAAATGAATCTAAACTATCTTTAAGAGGTCCAAACCAAAAACCTTGATAGACAAGTTGACCCCATTTTTTTTCAACTATTCCTTTAAAGTCGACAACTTCTGGATTCAATGTAATGCTTTCTAATTCTTTGTGAGCTTTTATTAAAAGCAAGAGGCCTGGTGTTTCGTAAATCTCTCTACTTTTAATTCCTACTACTCGGTCTTCAATCATATCAATTCTCCCAAAGCCATGCTCACCTGCCAGAACATTAGCTTTTTTAATAATCTCTACAGGGGTTAGAGATTCATCATTAATTCCAACAGGAAACCCATTTTTAAAAATAATTTCTACTTCTTGAGGAGAATCAGGTGAATTCTCAATAGATGATGTCATTGCAAAAATATCTTCAGGTGCTTCTTTCATTGGGTCTTCTAATATGCCTGCTTCAATACTCCGACCAAGTAAATTAACATCTATTGAATATGGTGATTTTTTTGATACTGGTGCAGGAATACCAAACTTTTCTCCGTACACTATTGCCTCTTCCCTACTCATATTCCATTCCCTTGCAGGAGTAATTATTTTTAAATCAGGACCTAAAGCATTTATTGCTAAATCAAATCGAACTTGATCATTCCCTTTACCAGTGCATCCATGAGCCACTGCATCAGCACTAAACTCTCGAGCAATATTTACAAGATTTTCTGCAATTAAAGGCCTAGCAAGAGCTGTAGATAAAGGATATTTATCTAAATATAATGCGTTTGCTCTAATGGCTGGAAAAGCGTATCTCTCAACAAAACTTTTAACTAAATTGCCAACAATTGATTGAGATGCACCAGAATTTAGAGCTTTTTGCCTAATAAGTTCTAAATCCTCGCCTTGACCAAGATCTGCGACAAAAGTAACTACTTCTGAAATTCCATATTCATTCTTTAAATATGGAATACAAACGCTCGTATCTACGCCACCAGAATAAGCTAGTACAACTTTTTTTACCTGCTGCATCTAAATTTGCTCCATAAATTTAAATTTTTTGACGTAATTAAGACTTTGAAAACTTATTAAAGACTAATACTATTGTAACTAAAAGAGCTGGACCAAAAACTAATAATAAGAGAAGAAAGTTATTAATTATTAAAACATTGGGATTCAAATATCCAATAAGTTTTAATAATCCAGACAGCAACAATGAAATTAGCCAGATAAAAAAGTATTTAAAATTTCCTTTATCAAACAAAGTTTTTAGTGTGCATCATTATGTATTATCTTATATATAGAACATTATCTATAATGGATTCAAACAAACTAAAACTTAGATTAGACGATATTTCTGAAGTTAACCCAGCTTTAACTTGCTACCACAGAGATGATCCAGCTCCTGTGTTGCCATTAAGAGAGGAGCCTGACCTACTATCTTGGCTTGAAAATACAGGCAGACTCGTTGCAGAAAAAGATGGAGATTCCCAAGAGATCAGTACTATAGAAGAAGAAGAACTTTCAGCGTTAATGGGGGAAAAGGAAGATTATAAAACTGAAGAAGATCCTTCATTAGAAGATGATTGGGAAGATTAAAAAGTTTAACTTTAAATCTTTATTTATATTAAATACTTTTGCTTTAATAGTAACCTCCTATTTTTTTAATAATTTTATTTTTATAGGAGTTTACATATTATTCTTCTTTATTTCTATTTTTACAACGAAAAAGGGTCTAAAGATTATCAAAAAATTTAATTTACTTCAAAATATTAGAAATGAAGGCCCAGCTAATCACTTTAAAAAAAGTGATACTCCAACAATGGGTGGAATTTTTATGATAATCCCTTTTTTAATTTTGCTTTTAATAATAACTATCAATTTAGGTTCTATAAAATTAATTCTTTTATTACTTACTATTTTTGGTTTCTTTATTATAGGATTTTTAGATGATTATTTAAGCATTAAAAAAAAAGAGAACACAGGTTTAAAAACAAAACAGAAATTAATCTTTCAAAGTGTCATCTCAATAATTTTTATATCGTTAGCCTACGAAAAAAATTTAATCAGTCCATTAATAACAATTTCTGACTCCTGGGAAATAAATATGAATATTTTCATATTGCCAGTTTCTTTTTTAGTACTTGTCGGCATGAGTAATTCAGTAAATTTGACTGATGGACTAGATGGATTAGCAACTGGATGCAGTGGGATTGTCTTTTATGGATTAGGAACAGAAATATTACTGAAAGAACAGCAAGAGCTTTTTGTTTTTAGCATTTTATGTTTTTCGATGTCAGGCATATGCCTAGGTTTTCTCAAGTACAATAGTTATCCTGCAAAAATATTTATGGGTGACACCGGATCTCTAAGTATAGGAGCAATTCTGGGTTCTATAGCGTTATTAACCAATAGCATTTTTACCTTATCTATTTTTTCAGGAATATTTATTATTGAATCGTTATCAGTAATGATTCAAGTAGGGTTTTTTAAAATTACAAAAAAATTATTTCATAGAGGTAAACGCATATTTTTAATGGCTCCACTACACCACCACTTTGAACTTAAAGGAATGAAGGAACAAAAAATAGTTGAAAATTTTTGGAAAATCAACATTTTACTTGTAATTTTAGGTATAGTTTTAAAAATCAATCTTTGAAAAATTTGTTATGAATTTTTTTACATGGAAAGATAATGGGTTAACAAGTGACTGTGCAAGTCTTGAAGCAATGGCATCAAGATTTGAAGAAACAGCTAACTTAATGAAAAAACTATCTAAGAAGGGCTTTAAACTAAAGAAAACTCAAAATAATCAACTAATTCTTCACCCTGATCCTGAGGTTTTTGATCAATGGGGTTTTATAAGTGAGGAAGTCCCTTTTAAACAACTTTGTTTAATGTCAGATGAAGAATAGCTACTTGAACTTGAAAATTCTTCAGTAAGTACTGATAAATAATTACGTACATGAGTGTTCCAACTAAAGTGTCTGTTAACACCCTCAATTCCATTTCTGCTCCATATTTTCCACTGATTATTATTTGATATACCTTTTTCAAGAATATTTTTCAACTCATCAATATCAGTAACATCCACTAGAAGTCCATTTTCACATTTTGAACGAATTTCTTTAGGTCCACCATCATTAGTTGATATTATTGGTAATCCACATGAAGAAGCTTCAAGAAGAGTTAAACCAAAAGGCTCTGTTAAAGCTGGATTTACAAATACGCCACCTCTGCTAGCAGCCCACCTATATAAAGAAGGAATCTGACTTGGAAGATGTTTTTTTGGATAAGCTACCTTTCCATACAAATTATATTTATCAATTGTTTCAAAAATATTATTGAAAACATCTTTTTGTTGAGGATCAAGTTTTGAAGTACTCTCTCTACAACCCAAAATCAAAATTAAATTAGTTTTTCTTTTTAATTTTTCAGATCTTCCATAAGCTTCAATCAGAGATGGAATATTTTTTCTTCGTACAGCTCTAGAAATAGTCAAAAATGGAGGTTTGGAAGAATCCGTTAGAAAAGGTTTCATCATGTTATCAATTTCGGCTGTCTCGCTTGTGGAGTGAATATGGTGAAATTTATTATGATCAACACCAGGCGGAATAACTTTAGCTTTATGAGGTGAAAAAGAAGAATATTGGGAATATTGATACACTGACTCCTGTTTAGTGCTTGTAACGACGATATCTGCAGATTTCAATGCTTTTTCTTCTGCCTCAATTCTTTTACTTATAGAATAAAGTTTTTCTATTTGATTATTTTTTAAACCAGTATCAAGCAATTTCCTTTTTTTCTCTCTTCCTAGAGAATGACCAGTAAAAATAAGAGGAACGTTTAGGGATTTACTTAGTTTAACTCCTACATAACCAGCATCTGCATAATGTGCATGAATGAAATTAGGCTTTTTGTTTTTTTTATAGTAAGAAATCAGCTTTTCAGTTAAATGATCTAAATAAGGCCAAAGCAATTCCTTTCTTAAATATTTATTAGGTCCAAATTTGAATCTTAAAATTCTAACTCCAGGTTCTACAAATTCTTCTTCTTGAGAATATTCATCTTCTACTTTAGGGTCTTTTATTAAACGAGTAACTAAATCAACTTGATCAACTTCTACAGTATTAGCCAAACTTTTAATTAACTCAAAAACGTATTGTGTTTGCCCTCCTGTATCTGCATCTCTGCCTAACTCAAGATTTTTAGAACGTATAAGACCATGTAAATGTAAATGTAAAAATTTCAACCTCATTCAGCAAATCCTCCGATAAACGGCCTTTAATACAAATAAGCTGAATTTTCTTAGAAAATATTAAGAAAGCATTATGATTTGAAATTTTTTTTATATAAAAGTTTTCAAAAAAGCAGTTACAGAGGGGTTTTATGCCACTTTAAAAAAGAATTTAGTTTTGCTGAAATATTTAATATAAAAAGAAATACAACAAGGATTTTCTTATTTCAGAACCTTTTTAAGATATTTTGCTGTATGACTTGTAGGATTTTTAGCTACATCCTCAGGAATACCTTCTGCAATTATTTCTCCTCCTTTATCCCCTCCGTCAGGTCCTAAATCGATTATCCAATCTGAACATCTAATAACATCTAAATTATGTTCAATAACAATAACTGAATTACCTTTATCTACCAAACGTTGTATCACATCCATTAATTTATGAACATCATAAAAACTTAACCCTGTAGTTGGTTCATCAATCAAATATAAAGTTTTTCCAGTAGCCCTTTTTGACAATTCTGTGGCTAACTTAACTCTTTGAGCTTCTCCACCAGATAATGTAGGAGCTGGCTGTCCTAATTTGACGTATCCTAAGCCAACATCAACCAATGTAGATAATCTATCAGCAGCTTGAGGTATAGCAGAAAAAGTTTCTGCAGCTTGTTCAACAGTCATCTCTAGAACATCAGATATATTAAAACCTTTATATTTAACTTGAAGAGTTTCTCTATTAAAACGAGCTCCTTTACATACTTCACATTGAACATAAACATCAGGTAGAAAATTCATTTCAATAACATTGACTCCCTGCCCTTTACAAGCTTCGCATCTTCCTCCTTTAACATTAAAGCTAAATTGACCAGCCTGATAACCTCTTGCTTTTGCTTCTACTGTGGCAGTAAATATCTGCCTTATGGGGTCAAAAGCACCAGTATATGTAGCAGGATTAGATCTTGGAGTTCTTCCTATTGGAGATTGATCAATAACGATAACTTTATCAATTGCCTTTATACCCTTTAACTCTTTTACACCTTGAGGAAAGGGAACTTTTAATCCTAGAGAATGGCACAATGCCGGATGAAGTAATTCATTTATCAAAGTGCTCTTTCCACTTCCACTTACACCAGTTACAGAAACTAACCTTCCTAAAGGAAATTCCACAGAAATATTTTTTAAATTATTTTTAGAGCAATTATTTAAAATTAAACTTTTCTTTACAGATGATCTACGTTCTTTTGGAGTAGGAATTGACTTCCTACCACTGAGGTATGCTCCAGTTAATGACCTTTCTGAATTTATGACGTCTTGATAAGATCCTTTTGCAATTATTTCCCCACCATAAACACCTGCCCCTGGACCAATATCTACTAGATAATCTGCGGACTTCATAGTATCTTCATCATGTTCAACGACAACCAAAGTATTTCCCAAGTCTCTTAAGCTTTTTAATGTTTCTAATAATCTGTCATTATCTCTCTGATGCAAACCAATACTTGGTTCATCTAGTACATATAAAACTCCAGTAAGACCTGCACCTATTTGTGTAGCCAGTCTAATACGCTGAGCTTCACCACCAGACAAAGTCATAGCTGGTCTATCTAAAGTCAAATAATCTAAACCTACATTAATTAAAAACTTCAAACGCAAACGAATCTCTTTTAAAACCAATTCACCTATTTGCTTTTGTTTTTCTGATAAAGATATATTTTCTTTATTTGTCTTACCTAAACCCATGATGCGCTCTATGTGAGTGAGGGTTTCAGAAACGCTTATAGAAGTTAAGTCAGTAATATTATATGGACCAAGTTTAACGGCCAAGGCCTCAGGTCTTAATCTTTTTCCAGAACATGTCTTACAAGGCACTAATTCTAGATATTTTTCTAATTTTTGTTTAACTGATTCTCCATTGGCTTCTTTCAACTGTCTTTCTAAAATTGGTAATATTCCCTCAAAAGGTCTTTCAAAACCACTAGAAGTCTTAAAACGACTATCAGCTTGAATCAATATTGGTTTATCTGATCCTAAAAGTAGAACTTTTTTTTGCAAATCACTTAAATCTTTCCAAGGTGTTTTTAATTCAAAACCATAAGCCTGTCCCACAGAATAAAGTAAAGAGAAATAATAAGTATTATCTTTTTCACTCCAAGGCGCTATTGCTGCATAAACAGGTAATGTTTTATCGGGAATAACTCTATCAGCAGTAAATTTTTTTAAATAACCTATCCCATGACAATCTGGACATGCCCCATATGGACTGTTAAAGGAAAATAATCTAGGAGAAAGTTCCTCAACAATAGAACCATGAACTGGACATGCATAATTTTCTGAGTAAAGTTTCTCTCTTTCTAGGTTAAGAGGTAAATTTTCCCCTTTTTTCGGCACAACTTCTACAATTGCTAAACCATCGCCTCTTTTAAGACAAGTTTGAAGAGAATCATTTAATCTTTCTTGTATCCCCTCTCTAGCAATTAGTCTATCAACTACTACCTCAATATTATGAATTTGATTTTTATCTAATTCAATACTATCAGCAAGTTCTCTTACCTCGCCGTTGATTCTTACTCTAGCGAAGCCCTCAGCCGCTAGTCCACTTATTAATTTTGTATGAGTTCCTTTCTTGCCTCTTACAACAGGAGCCAACAATTGGTATCTAGTTCCTTCAGGTAATAAAAGAATTTGATCAACCATTTCATCAATTGTTTGAGGAGCAATAGGAATCCCACAGTGATGACAATGTGGCTCACCAGCACGACCAAATAACAATCTTAAATAATCTTGTATCTCTGTTACAGTGCCAACTGTTGATCGAGGATTATGACTTGTAGATTTTTGATCGATTGAAATAGCAGGTGATAAACCCTCAATATTGTCGACATCAGGTTTATCTACTTGACCCAAAAATTGCCTCGCATATGCCGAAAGACTCTCGACATATCTTCTTTGACCTTCAGCGAAAATTGTATCAAAAGCTAAAGAACTTTTACCACTTCCACTCACACCTGTAAAAACTATAAATTTGTTCCTGGGTAAAGAGAGGTCAATATTTTTTAAATTGTGCTGACGAGCACCTCTTATATTAATTGAGCTATCTTCTTCAAAACTATTAAATTTATTGACCATGTTTAAATCTTAATTTGATTTAAAAAGGTTATTATAGTGGAATTTTTTCTATTTTATGCAGCTTGGTCAAGAAGTCTAGAAGCATAATCATTTACTTCGAGAGAACCTCCACCAATTAGTTCCATTAGTTCGTGCTTTCTCTGTTTTTTTGTAATTAGTTTTGATATTGAGGTATAGGTTATACCATTTATAACTTTTTTACTAACTTTGAAATGAGCTAAGCCACCAGCAGCTAAAAAGGGCTGATGTGTAATACATAAAACCTGTTGCTTTTTAGAAATTTCTTTTATTAACTCGACCAAAGAAAATAAAGATTTACCACTTAAACCATTATCAATTTCATCTAAAAAGAAAGTATTAGGTTTTTTAGAAATACTAGATTTTATAGCTAATAAGAATCTCGACATTTCACCACCAGAAATAACATTTGATAATGGGGCAAGCTTCTGGTCAGGATTAGCAGAAAACAAAAAATTTATATTATCAATTCCATCGCCAGATGGTTTGCATTCGGAAAATTGAACTACAAAATTTGCATTTTGTAATCCCAGATTTCTTAAAGTAGAAATTACTGAATCTTGTAATTCTTTTGCGATTTTTTTTCTCTCAATAGATTGAGTAGAAAATAAAGAATTTAAATTAGTCTGTAATTGTTTAATTTGATTTTCTAAATTACTGATCTCATTATCTTGATCAGTTCTTAGAAAATATGTCCTTAATTCATTTCGCTTTTCAATTAATTGAGGTAAATCTAACGAAAAAGTTCTTTCCAAATTTTTTAAGAAAAATAATCTTTTTTGTATGTCTGAAAGATTGGATTCATGATTGTCTATATCTTGAATATATAAATTTAGACCTAAAATTAGTTCTTCAACATAAGTTTGGATATGTAATAACTTTTCCCTAAAGTTTTCAATTTTCAAATCAAACTCTGCTGTTCTATTTAAATTTTTTATTGATTGATTTATCAACAACGCAACTGATGGTTCATCATGATTGAAATTGTTTAAGTTACCTAAAGTTGATTGAATTGAATTACTTATTTCAAGATTATTTATAAGTTTTTTTTCTAGTAACTCTAGCTCTAAGATTTCCTTACTAGAATTCAAATCAGCTTCCTCTAAACTCTTCAACATTTGTTTAATTACCAAATTATTTTCTTCTTGCTTCCTTAAAGATTCCATCTTTTTATTCATTAATCCTTTTAAAACCTGACTTTCCTCCCATATATTTTTAATCTTTGCACTAGTGTCTCTTAATTCTTGTGAACATAAATCATCAATAATTAATCTTCTCTTATCTTGTGAATCAAATATAAATGTGTCTGATTGTCCTGCAAAATCTATTAATAATCGTCCAAGTTCTTCTAATAATTTTTTATTAATTGATAAATTATTAAGACTATATTTGGATAAAACTTTATTATTTTTTCTAGAGGATATTCTTTTGATATTTAGTACTGATGAAATGCTTTGAAAACCATTACTACTTAACCAGTTATTAATTTGCAAAGAAGAAGTAAATTTTGCTTCAATAGCGCAATGATTTTTTCCTGGACGTATTAAGTGCTTTAAAGGTATATTAGTTCCACCAAATAAAACATTTAAGGAATCTAAGATCAGAGATTTTCCTGAACCAGAATCACCAGTAATGATATTCAAACCTTTTTCGAAATTAATTTCTATAATTTCAATTAAGGCAATATTTTCTATTTTTAATTGTATTAGCATGATAAATCTTCTATATAAAAAAATTAACTTCTTTTACAAAAAAATAAAGGTATTAAATATATAAAGTTATGAA
Organism: Prochlorococcus marinus CUG1433; assembly: GCA_017644425.1. NCBI lineage: Bacteria > Bacillati > Cyanobacteriota > Cyanophyceae > Synechococcales > Prochlorococcaceae > Prochlorococcus > Prochlorococcus marinus. The sequence goes on along the minus strand of JAEPLN010000001.1, from coordinate 935,084 downwards.
AGAAGATTTTACTGATTTTATTGAGGTGTCTGGATTATTGAATTATGATCCAGATACAATATCTAAAATTTACAAAAAAAACCCGAAGAGACTTTTAAAAAGACTTTGGCAAACACTAATACCTATTTTCGCTTACATATTTTCTGTTGGCTGGGATAAACTAACTGGGAGATTGAAAGATGCAAAGAAAGCGAGATACAGAGCAAAAGAATTAACAAATTTATTAGTTGAACTTGGACCAGCATTTGTTAAGGCAGGACAAGCTTTATCAACTAGGCCTGATATCATTCCAAAGATTCTTCTTGAAGAATTATCTGAGTTGCAAGATCAACTACCAGGATTTGACGGGGAAAAAGCTATGGAATTAATAGAAGGAGATTTAGGATCCAAAATAGATGAAATTTTTATAGAAATTGATAAGAAACCAATTTCTGCGGCTTCCCTAGGACAGGTGCATAAAGCCAAACTAAAAAATAAAGAAATTGTTGCAGTTAAAGTCCAAAGACCTGGTTTAAGAGAACAAATTACTTTAGATCTTTACATAGTAAGAAATATTGCCTATTGGCTAAAAAACAATGTTGGATTGATAAGAAGCGATCTCGTGGCATTGATTGATGAATTAGGCAAAAGAGTTTTCGAAGAGATGGATTACTTAAACGAGGCTGAAAATGCAGAAAAGTTTAGAAATATGCATAAACATAATCAAATGATTGCTGTGCCAAAAATTTATAAAGATATAACATCAAGAAGAGTTTTAACAATGGAATGGATTGAGGGTACAAAGCTAACTAATTTAGAAGATGTAAAAAAGTTAGGGATCGACCCTGACAAGATGATTGATATAGGAGTGCAGTGCAGTTTGGAACAACTTTTAGAACATGGTTTTTTTCATGCAGACCCGCATCCAGGTAACTTGTTAGCCTTGAAAGATGGAAGATTATGTTATTTAGATTTTGGAATGATGAGCGAAGTTTCTAGAGACTCTAGATCAGGCTTAATACAAGCGGTAGTACATTTGGTAAATAAAAACTTCGATAAATTATCTCAAGATTTTGTAAAATTAGGATTTTTGTCTGAAGAAGTTAATCTTGAACCAATAGTCCCCGCATTTCAAGATGTTTTCATTAATGCTGTGGAACAAGGAGTTTCAAAAATGGATTTCAAGAGCGTTACAGACGACATGTCAGGTGTTATGTACAAATTCCCATTCAAACTACCTCCTTACTATGCACTTATAATTAGGTCATTATTGACATTAGAAGGTATTGCTTTGAGCGTAGATCCGAATTTTAAAATATTAGGTGCAGCTTATCCATATTTCGCTAGAAGATTAATGGAGGATCCCGATCCGCAATTAAGAGAAAGTTTGAAAGAAATGCTTTTTGATGATAAAAAATTCAAGTGGGATCGTTTAGAAGATCTTCTTTCTAACGCCGCAAAGCAGACGAATCTTGATTTAGAAAAACTTTTAGATGAAGTAATAAATCTTCTATTTTCTCCAAAAGGCGGTTTTCTTAGAAATGAAATTATTGATGGCGTAACAAATCAAATAGATTTACTTGGTCTTAAACTTTTGAAAAATTTAAATAACTATCTTCCAAATTCAATTAAATTAAAAATGACTAGTGAAAATAAAAACTTAAGCGATCTAATAATGTATGTAGAGCCTTTAAGAAACTTTTTAGAAATTTTGCAGAAGGTGCCAGGTTATTCTATTGATATTTTTCTAAAACAGGTTCCTAGACTAATAAACGAGCCCTATACAAAAGAAATGGGTATAAAAATTGCAAAAAAAGTTACCGAAAAAGGGATGGTAAGACTTGTAAAAATTGCAGCTGGTGCAAATATTTAAAATGAAGTTTAGTAAATTTTTAATAACTAAAATATTTTTTGTTTTAATAAGTTCTCAATTAATTTTTAATGTTTCAAAAGCAAATGCTGCAGAAGATATTAAAATTATATACAGTATATTTTCTAGAACAATTAAAGTCGATTCTTTAAAATTGTTTGCCGAAAATGGTGATTCAACTAGACAATTAAAAAGAATATTAAATGCTACTGGGTCTCCCGAAAAAGAAATAAGATTAGTATTAAATAAAGATTTTGAGATCCCCATAACGATAGCTAGCAAATTAGTCTACTCTGAAATAGGAAAAGTTTTTTTAACAAGACTTTCTTCTATTATCCATCCTTCAAGAGCTGATGATGAAAGAACAGGTATGTTAGCACTTAGAGCAAGTTTAATTAAAGGTATACACTTAGGAAATGGAAAAATAAATCTGATAAAATTTTTTGAAGCATATCCAACTAAAACTGTTATTTTAGATGTGAACGCTTTAAGCAAAGTTATGAATAAAGTAGAATCAATTTCAGAATTATTAGAGTTTTTTACAACTTCTCCTCTAGAAAAAATTAAAACGAATTAAACATCTATGACGTTATTAAATAAAATCAAAAATAAAATTGGTATTAATTACAGAAAAAAAAGATGGCCTGGTCTAATTGAAGCTTACAAACAATATCTTCCAGTTACAAAAAAAACCCCTATTATCTCCTTAAATGAAGGAAATACTCCGCTAATTCTTAGTGAAACTTTGAGTAAATTAGTTGGAAATGGAACAAGAGTTTTTTTAAAATATGATGGCCTGAATCCTACAGGATCTTTTAAAGATCGTGGTATGACTATGGCAATTAGCAAAGCAAAAGAAGAGGGGCGAGAAGCGGTAATTTGCGCAAGCACCGGAAACACTTCTGCAGCTGCAGCTGCATATGCTTCTAGAGGAGGATTAAAACCTTATGTATTAATTCCAGATGGATTTGTTGCTCAAGGTAAACTTGCTCAAGCCTTAATGTATGGAGCAGAGATAATATCTATTAATGGAAACTTTGATAAAGCTTTAGAGATTGTAAGAGATTTATCTTCAGAGCAACCAATAGAACTTGTTAATTCTGTCAATCCATATCGAATACAAGGACAGAAGACTGCAGCTTTTGAGATTATTGATGACTTAGGTATTACTCCTGACTGGCTTTGTATACCCATGGGAAATGCAGGAAACATAACAGCTTATTGGTTAGGATTTAAAGAATATTCAAAGATAAAAAGAAATTTTAAGTTACCAGTCATGATGGGTTTTCAAGCTGAAGGATCTGCTCCGTTAGTGCAAAACATTATAGTCAAAGATCCAGAAACAATTGCTACTGCAATAAGAATTGGGAACCCTGTAAATAGAGAAAAAGCAAAAAAAGTAAAAAAAGAGAGTAAAGGAGATTTTCAGTCAGTCACTGATGAAGAAATTATCAATGCTTATAAAATTCTTGCCAAAGAAGGAGTTTTTTGTGAACCTGCAAGTGCAGCATCTGTCGCTGGACTGTTAAAAAATAAGAATAGGATCCAAAAGGAATCCACTATTGTTTGTGTTTTAACTGGAAATGGATTGAAAGATCCTGATTGTGCTATTAAAAATAATGAAGCTATTTTTAGAAAAAATGTTGAGCCTTCGTTAAAAAATATAACCAAAATTCTTGGATATTAAAATCCAAAAATATTAGTGTCTGTTGAAATCATTTAAAAAAATAATATTTTTGTTGAAAAACAAATAACAATTAGTTTTAATTGTGGAAAATTTTTTAATTTTTTAGTTGAAGAAGAAATTATTTAACATAAAAAAAATTTTTTCCACTATCTAAATTTCTCTTAAACCTAATAAAAAAGGTATTAAAATTAAATATTCCACAGTTTCCACAATAACTACTACTACTATAAATATTTTTTTAATTATTAATTTTATGTTAGAAAAAAGAATAAAAAGATTTATTGAATTTAGCTTATTAAAAAAGTATATTGAAATTGTAAAAAATTCCAAATTGCGATGGAAATTATTTGTAATCAAAATGAGTTAAATAATGCCATACAACTAGTAAGCAAAGCAGTTGCATCAAGACCCACTCATCCAATTCTTGCAAATATACTTTTAACAGCTGATCAAGGAACTAATAAAATTAGTCTGACAGGTTTCGATCTTAATTTAGGGATTCAAACCTCTTTTGATGGAACTGTTAAAAATAGTGGAGCCATTACTATACCTGCGAAACTATTATCTGAAATAGTAAATAAATTACCTAACGAAACACCTGTTTCTTTAAAAGTGGATGAGAATTTAGATAATATTTTAATCAAAAGTGATAGAGGTTCTTTCAATCTCAAAGGTATACCTTCAGATGATTACCCAAACCTGCCATTTGTTGAAAGTGGTACTTCTTTGAATATTGAACCTAATTCTTTTTTAACTTCTCTAAAATCTACTATTTTTGCTGCCAGCAACGATGATTCGAAGCAATTGCTCACAGGCGTTAATCTTACCTTTAAACAAAACTATTTAGAATCTGCTTCTACAGATGGTCATAGATTGGCAGTTGCTTTAATTAGTAACGGAGAAAATACTGAAAAGAAAGACAATTTATCTTTAAATGAAAATGATTTTTCAGTTACTATTCCAACTAGATCCTTAAGAGAAATTGAAAAACTAGTAACTTTAAGAAGTTCAGAAAATTCAATAAAGCTTTTTTATGATAAAGGTCAAGTAGTTTTTATTTCATCTAATCAAATAATTACAACACGAACATTGGAAGGCACTTATCCTAATTATTCACAATTAATACCAGATACTTTTTCAAAGACTTTTACTTTTAATACAAAAAAGTTAATAGATGCACTCGAAAGAATTGCGGTCTTGGCTGATCAGCAAAGTAGCGTAGTGAAATTTAACTTAGATAATTCAGATTTAGCATCAATAAGTGCAGATGCACAAGAGATAGGTAGTGCGAAGGAATCATTACCTGTATCTTGCTGTGGAGAAAATCTTGATATTGCTTTTAATGTTAGATATCTCTTAGAGGGTCTAAAAATTATTACTTCTGAAAATGTAATTTTGAAGTGTAATCTCCCAACCACTCCAGCTGTCTTAGTTCCAGAAGATAATCTTAACTCTTTTACTTATCTAGTCATGCCTGTTCAGGTTCGTTCTTGATTTGAAACTACCTAAAGAAATTTTATTAACTGAACTATTAAATTACAATGTAAAGGGTAATATTGCCCTCCATTATGGAAATGGTGAAAATGTTTGGATGCATCCTCCCGTTCATAGAATACTAGGATGGTCTTCTCGCCCTTCCAATTTTGATTTAAAACGAAATGTTTGGAGATTAAATCAAATTTCTCAAATAGTAGATAATGAGATTTATGTAAAAGGAGAACCAGCTATATCGGACCTGGCAACTTTAAATAGGTTTCCAACTTTAATTGAAGCTAATTTAATAAATACAAATGGTTCGAAAATAGGAGTAATAGCTGATTTTTTATTTGAAATTAAAACAGGTCAAATTAAATATTACTTAGTTTCACGAACGAATCCTAAGATTCCAGGTTCTAGTAGATGGAAATTAAATCTTGAAAATATTGTCGATCAACAACCAGGTCTAGTATTTTGTGAAAACCACTCTTTAGATGATTTGTTCTTAATAAAATCGAGTATAAAGAATGAATTTTTGCAAAAAGGAAAAAAAATTATTGATAAGTTTGATGATATTAAAAATATAGCTTCCAATAGAATAGAGGATTGGCTGGAAGAAGATGAAGATATAAATGAAAACTTGGATTTTAAACAAAAAAGTTTTTATAATAATGAGAGAACATCAAGATCTTTAGGAGATAAAAGTGAAGATGACCCTTGGATATAAAGAATGATAAATCCAGAAGATAATGATCTATATGATCTTAAAGAAGCACTTAAAGTTGAAAATTTGACAATTGATGATTATGAAGAAATTTGTAAAAGATTAAGTAGAAAACCAAACAGGACTGAATTAGGAATGTTTGGTGTTATGTGGTCTGAACATTGTTGTTATAGAAATTCAAAACCTTTGTTATCCAAATTTCCTACTAAAGGAAAGAGTGTTTTGGTAGGGCCTGGGGAAAATGCTGGTGTTATTGATGTTGGAAATAATCAAAAACTTGTTTTTAAAATAGAAAGTCATAACCATCCTTCTGCAATAGAACCCTTCCAAGGAGCTGCAACTGGTGTAGGAGGAATATTAAGAGATATTTTCACAATGGGAGCAAGGCCAATAGCAGTATTGAATTCATTGCGTTTTGGTAATCTTGATAAATCGTCTAATATTGATCTTCTACGTGGAGTTGTTTCAGGTATTTCACATTATGGTAATTGTGTAGGGGTACCTACTGTTGGAGGTGAAATTGAATTTGATGATAGTTATTCTGGAAATCCTTTAGTTAATGTTATGGCTTTAGGACTTTTGGAAACTAAAGATATTGTTTGTTCTGGAGCTAAAAGTGTTGGTTCACCAGTACTATATGTTGGAAATACAACAGGCAGAGACGGAGTTGGTGGTGCTAGTTTTGCTAGTTCAGAATTAACTACATCATCATTAGATGATAGACCTGCAGTTCAAGTAGGCGATCCATTTATTGAGAAAAGTCTTATTGAAGCCTGTCTAGATGCTTTTAAAACAGGAGATGTAATTGCTGCTCAAGATATGGGCGCAGCTGGTTTAACTTGTAGTAGTGCAGAAATGGCTGCAAATGGAAATTTAGGGATATTTATTGATTTAGATTTAGTTCCTGCAAGAGAAGATAATATGTCTTCATATCAATATTTATTATCTGAATCGCAAGAGAGAATGTTGTTTGTCATTAAGGAGGAAAAAATTGATTTCCTTATTGAAAAATTTAAAAAATGGGGTTTATATGCGAATGTTATTGGTAAAGTAATCTCGACAAATGAGGTCATAATCTCGCATAAAAGTAAAATTGTTGCCCAAATACCTACTTCCGCTTTATCTGATGATACTCCTGTGAATCTTCGTAATGTTATTAAAAATCCACCGAATTATTTGTTAGAAAAATGGGAATGGAGAGAAGATAATTTACCAGAAATTTACGATCAAAAAATATTTTCAAAGAAGGAAAATAAGATTTTTTCATATTCTCAGATTATTAATAAACTTCTCTCTAATCCATCTATAGCATCAAAAAAATGGATTTTTAAACAATATGACTTTCAGGTACAAGCAAATACAGTTTTTAAACCAGGAGAATCTGATGCAGCTGTAATAAGATTAAGAGAACAAAATGAAAAAAATAAAAATAAGATATTCTCAGGTGTTGCGGCATCAGTTGATTGTAATAGTAGATGGGTTTCTCTTGACCCTTATAGAGGAACCATTGCTGCTGTCGCAGAATCTGCAAGGAATGTTAGTTGCGTTGGGGCTGAGCCAGTAGCAATAACGAATAATTTAAATTTTTCTTCTCCTGAGACTGAGATAGGATATTGGCAACTTTCATCTTCCTGTAATGGGATCTCTGAAGCATGTAAAGCTTTAGAAACGCCTGTAACAGGAGGAAATGTTTCTTTATATAATGAATCGAAAAATAATAATAATGAAATTACTCCTATTAATCCTACGCCAGTGATTGGAATGGTTGGTAAGATACAAAATGTTGATAAAGCTATTAGTAGTGGATGGAAAAATTTTAATGATCAAATTTGGTTGATTGGCTCTAATAAATCAGAAATAACAATTGCTGCAAGTTCTTATTTGGAATATATTCATGGAGAAATTACGGGAAGACCACCAAAAATAGATCTGTTCGATGAAAAGTTATGTCAGAGTTTTTTAAGAAAAGCTATTGAAAAAAATCTTGTAGTGTCGGCTCATGATATTAGTGATGGCGGTTTAGCTATTGCTTTAGCAGAGTGTTGTATTCTCTCATCAAAAGGTGCAACGATAGAATTGAAAGAAGATTATTTTAGAGAAGATAATATACTATTTGCAGAAGGAGGTTCTAGAATAATTTTTTCAATTAATAAAATCAAAGAAAAAGATTGGCTTTCATATTTAGAATCTTTTCAATATAAATCAAGCATATATGTCAAAAAAATAGGATATGTATCTAATGAAAGTCTCAAGATAAAAATTCAAGAAAAAAATATCTGCAATATTAATGTTGATGATTTAACCGAAAAATTTAATAATAGTATTTCAGATAACTTTAAATAATGAAAACTTTTTTCAATAATCCAGATTTTTTAAAAAATTAAGTTATGTGCGGAATAGTTGGAATTGTTTCTTCAGATGATGTAAATCAACAAATTTACGATAGTCTTTTGCTTCTTCAGCATAGAGGTCAAGACTCAACAGGTATAGCAACAATGGAAAATACAATTTTCCATCTACATAAGGCTAAAGGTCAGGTTAACACTGCTTATAGAACTAGAGATATGAGGAATTTAATTGGTAAAATTGGATTAGGTCATGTTAGATATGCGACAAAAGGTTCAGCGGAAAGCGTAGAGGAAGCACAGCCTTTTTACGTTAATGCTCCTTATGGAATCGTTTTGATACATAATGGTAATTTGACGAATACAAGAGATTTAGAAAAGCAATTATTTAATATCGATAAACGTCATACTAATTCTTCAAGTGATACTGAAATGCTTTTAAATGTATTTGCAACAGAATTACAAGAACAAATTCAAAATCAAGAATTAGAGCCTGATGTTATTTTCAATGCGGTTAAATCTTTACATAAGAGAATTCAAGGATCATATGCTTCAATAGCATTAATTTCAGGACATGGTTTATTAGCATTTAGAGATCCTTTTGGTATTAGGCCTTTAGTTATAGGAAGAAGACTTTCACTAAGAACCAACAAAGAAGAATGGATGGTTGCAAGTGAGTCATTAGTGCTTGAGAATAACGATTATCAAGTTGTGAGAGATGTAGATCCTGGAGAAGCTATTTTTATAAATCTCAATGGTGAGCTTTTTTCTAAGCAATGTTCTGAAAATCCAAAGTTATTCCCTTGTGCATTTGAATATGTTTATTTAGCAAGGCCAGATTCAATTATGAATGGGATTTCTGTATATAAAGCTCGTTTGAAAATGGGAGATTATTTGGCAGATACAATTAAAGAAACAATTAATGCTGGAGATGTTGATGTCGTAATGCCTATTCCTGATTCTTCTCGCCCTGCAGCCATGCAAGTTGCAAGACAATTAGGAATAGAATATAGGGAAGGTTTTTTCAAAAATAGATATGTTGGTAGAACATTTATAATGCCTGGTCAGCAAAAACGTAAGAAATCTGTAAGACAAAAATTAAATGCTATGAGTGCAGAGTTTAAAAATAAAAATGTACTAATTGTTGATGATTCGATAGTTAGAGGTACTACTTCAAAAGAAATTGTTCAAATGGCTAAGGATGCAGGCGCTAATAAAGTTTTTTTTACATCAGCAGCTCCTCCTGTTCGTTTTCCTCACGTTTATGGAATAAATATGCCGAACAGAGACGAATTAATAGCTCATAATAGAACAATTAGTGAAATTGCTGCTCAACTTGAAATTGATAACCTCGTTTACCAAAGTGTTGATAATTTACGCAAGTCAATAATAAGTGAATCTTCTATTAAGGATTTGGAAATGAGTTGTTTTACTGGTTCTTATGTAACGGAAACAGTAAATGATGAGTATCTACAATGGGTTGAAAATGAATATAAATCTTAGTTGAGATAATTTTCAAGTCTAAAACAATTTTCAAGGTATTCATTTTGTTCTAAATTTAAAAAGTCAATTAAAAAATTTGTTTTATTTGATTTGAAATCTAATTCTCTACAATTTAACCTGGCGGATTTATTTTTATTAGTTTCAATATCAATGTAATTGTTACTTGGTAATATTTTGAAGAAAGAATCGTTTTTAAGTTGGTTTTTTTCATTCAAGTATCCCAACTTAAACTCATTTGCCCAGTAAATTTCATTGCTATTAATACAAAAGATTTTTCCTAACTTAGAAATTAAATAAATTTTTTCTCCATTTTCAAATGGGTAACAAGAAACAATTTTTTCAGATGGCAAAAGTTTAGCGAGTATTAATCCTTGAGATTGTTTAGTAGTTGGTGTTAAAAATTTATTAGATAAATTAAATTTAAATATCCTTCCAATTGAGGTTAATATTATTAAATCTTTTTCTTCATTAGAAATAAAGGAATCAACTGTTTTAATATTATTTTTTAACTTTGTGATAGCAAAAGATCTATTGCTCTTAAACATATCTTCATCAAATAAAACTTTTTTAAATCTCCCATCTGAATTCAAAATACATAAATAATTTTTATTATCTTTTTTTATTGCATGAAAATTTATTATTTCATTAGGATCTATGTTACCAAGATTTTTATTGTCTAATTTATAGTCATTATTAATATTAGATTCCCAATCAATGTGAAAAACTTTTCCTGTAAAAGTGATGCCAATTATTTTTAAATTTTTATCAATATTACATATGAATTTTTGAATATTTTTATTATCTATAATCCTTTGTATATTATCAAATGATTTCTTATAGTTGTTTATAAACATTTTTTTCAAGTAAAGTCTATTATCAATACATAATTTTGTTTTTTTATTGATATGGTCTTCAAGAATTCGATTATTAATTGTTTCTATTTCTTGAGACTGATCTATATGTTTAAGTAATTTTGTTTTTCTTTTGATGTTGTATTTTTTCTTTAAAATTAATAATTCTTCTATTAGTAATTTAAATAACAATTTTCTTTCATTTAATAACTTTTGAAAATAATTCTTTTTTTCTTGTAATTTTTTTATTTCTTCATAAATTTGATTTTTTTCAAGAGCAGTTAATTTTTTTAGAGGCATATCTAAAACTGAATTTGCTTGTTTCTCAGTCAAGAAAAAACTATCTATTATGTTTAATTTAGCTTCTAAGGAATTTTTTGAGTCTTCAATGATCTGAATAACTTTTTTTATATCTTTTGTCGCTTTTGATAAGCCCTCCAAGATTTCAAGTTTTTCGAGAGTGCTTTTTAGAAAATATTTGGTTCTTTTTCTTATTGTTTCTTCTCTAAATTCAAGAAAATAGTTTAAATATTGTTTTAAGTTTAGTTGACAAGGCTTGCCTTTAACTAAAGCTAAAAATATTGCACCAAAGTTTGTTTGGAGAGTTGTTTTTTTATATAAATTGGAAATTACAATTTCAGCATTAGCATCTTTTTTTAATTCTATTAGAATTCTCATCCCATCTCTATCGCTCTCATCTCTAATATCGGATATCCCATTAATTTTGCCTGCATTAACTATTTCTGCTAGTTTTTCAATCCAGCCTGCTTTACTTATCTGATAAGGAAGTTCTGAAATTATTAATACATTTCTTTTATGTTTACCTTTGCCTAAATTTAGTTCTTCTTTATTAATAACCCCTCTGATTGTTATTGATCCTTTTCCAGTTTCGTAAAGTTCTTCTATTGCATGATTATAAATTAGTTCTCCGCCTGTAGGAAAGTCAGGACCTTTAATAATGGAATTAAGTTTTTTATCGCTTATATCATTATTCTCTATTAAAGCGATTAAACCATCTACTATTTCACCCAAGTTATGAGGTGGAATGTTTGTTGCCATTCCAACAGCAATACCTGATGATCCGTTTAATAATAAAAATGGAAGTTGAGCTGGAAGAACATCTGGTTCTTTTTGCGAGCCATCAAAGTTGTTTGAGAAACTTACTGTTTCTGATCCAATTTCTTCAAGGAATCCTTTATAGGCAATTGGCGCTAATCTGGTTTCTGTATATCTCATGGCTGCCGGTGGATCATTGTCTACTGATCCAAAATTTCCATGGCCATCCAAAGTAGGATATTTAGTTGAAAAATTTTGCACTAGTCTTACTAATGCATCATATACTGCTTGATCTCCATGAGGATGGTATTTACCAAGTACATCTCCAACAACTCTTGCACATTTTCTAAATGGTCGATCTGGTGTTAAACCTAATTCGTACATTGCAAATAGTATTCTTCTTTGGACAGGTTTAAGTCCATCTCTTGCGTCTGGGAGAGCACGACCAACAATTACACTCATTGCATATTCCAGATAAGAACGTTGCATTTCTTCTTGGAGAGAGATAGAAGTGAAGTTGTTCTTATCCATTAATGAAAAATTGAATATTTATTTATAATTAAATTAAGACTAATATGAAAAAAAATTTTTACCAGTATTGAAAATCAAGAAGACGCATTTATTTTTGATATTGCAATTATTACGTCTTTTTGAAGTTGATCATTTTGTAAAAGGATTTTTGTAGAGGCCTGTAATTTTTCTCCCCATAACTGTTTTTTTCTATATTGGTAGTTAACGTAATTGGGATCTTTTGCTAGAGCTTTTTTTGCGAGTTCAATAGATAATGTAATATCTTTTATTCTTAAACATGAAGCAAGCCCTAGCAAGGGTTCTGCGTTTTCTTGAATTGAGATTGCCTTTTTAAAAAATTTAATTGATTGATTTATATTGTTTTTTTCGAAATACGCTAACCCTTTATTGTTGATTGCCTGCCAGAAATTTGATTTAATTTGTAAAGATTTATCATATAACTCGATAGCTTTTGAAAAATTTTTTTCTATTAAAAAAATATTTCCTAATTGAAAAATAGCTTTGTAGTTTTCTGGCTCAAATTTTAATCCTTTTTCTAAAGAAGTTTTCGCGTTTTTTAGTTGAGATATTTCAAAGTAGATAGTACTTTTTGCAAAGTAAATTTCGCTCATATTTGGATTGATTTTTTGAGCTTGATCTAAAGAATTTAAAGCATTTTTGAAGAGTTTATTAGCTACTTGTGCTTCAGACAAAATTAACCATAATTTTTCATCCGACTTATTAAGTTTTACAGCTAATTTTGCTAAGTTTAAGCTTTCTTTATATTGTCCAAAATATAAAAGTTGATATGCATTTTTGCCTATAGATAAACTTTCTCTTTGCAAATTTTTGGTTGATGGAAAGTAATAGTAAGGAACTATTGATTGGGCTTGCTCTATTTTTAAACAGTAAAAACTAATTAAATAAATAAAGATTAAACTTTCAAGAAATTTTTTCATACATTAATTGATTGATTTTTTAAATTTGCTTTTATGTTTCTTTTCCACATCCATGGTTTGATTCTTTTTAATGTAGTTCCTTTAAGATTTTTTCCCCACATTTCATCATCCCAATTTAATGATTCAATATTAAGATTTTTAATCCATTCTTTTGGTTCCGTGTCGACTGTATTGTTATATGGCACTGACTTATTCCAAGGACAGACATCTTGGCAAATATCACATCCTGCAACCCATCCATTTAAATTTTCTTCTATTTTTTTTGGCATAGTTTCTTTTCTGTTTTCTATTGTGTGATATGCAATACATAGTTCAGAATTTATTACAAAAGGTTCAACTATTGCATTTGTGGGACAATATTCAATACACTTATCACATTTTCCGCAAAGGGGTTGATGAGGTTTATCTGGTACTAAGTCTTTTGTAAGTATTAAAAAACCTAAAGTAAACCAGGAACCATATTTTTTGCTTATTAAATTACTATTTTTACCTATCCAGCCAAGACCTGATTCTTCCGCCCATGCCTTCTCCAGAAGCGGGGAGGTGTCGACACATATTTTCCATTTGCAATCTGGAATTTCTAAGTTAATCCATTCACCAATATTCTTTAATTTTTTGTAAATCACCTTATGATAATCTTCTCCTTGACTAAATTTTCCTACTTTGAAGATTTGGTTTTCATTATTTTGAGAATTAAAGTAGTTAAATCCAACGCTTAGTACACTTTTCGCTCCATCAAGAAGTGAACAAATATCTTTTCTTCTTTCTGCTTCCATCCATTTCATTTCACCATGATAGTTGTTTGATAGCCATCTTTCTAATGCGTTAGTTCTTAATTTTAAGCGAGTACTACTAGGTATTGAAGCAATTCCAGAAATTGTAAAGCCTTCAGAAATTGCTCTTTCTTTCAATTTTTTACTTATCTTTTTTTTATCTTGTATGCTATTGATCATCTCTTCATTATGTATAAAATTTCTCTCAAAAGTTATTTTTTGGACAAGAAACTAATAAATAATTTTAATTTATAAAAAAAATATATATCCTTACTCAGTAAAAACAGTTAGATTATTGTTAAAGTTATTGTATTTGGCAACGTTATTTTGGTTGATTCTAATCAAAATCAAGATTCAAACTTAGGATCTAGACTCCAACAAGATCTAAAAAATGATCTTATAGCTGGTTTGTTAGTTGTAATTCCTTTAGCAACCACTATTTGGCTTTCGTCTTTAGTTAGTAAATTTGTTTTAACACTAGTTACATCTGTTCCTAAACAGTTAAATCCTTTTATTAATTTAAATCCTTTATTGCAAGATTTAATTAATCTTAGTTTGGGTTTAACTGTTCCTTTGTTAGCTATTTTGCTAATAGGCTTAATGGCTAGAAATTTTGTTGGAAGATGGTTATTAGAATTTGGAGAGGGGACGTTATCAAAAATTCCTGTGGCGGGGGCAGTATATAAAACTCTTAAGCAATTACTTGAAACTTTTTTAAGTAATAAATCTAATCGATTTAGAAGAGTTGTCTTAGTTGAATATCCCCGTGAGGGACTATATAGCATAGGCTTTGTAACCGGTGATGTTGGTCCTTCTTTGCAGTCAGAATTAAAAGAAAAACTGTTGAGTATTTTTATTCCTACAGCACCAAATCCAACAACTGGCTGGTATACCTTGGTACCTGAGGCTTCTGTTAAGGATTTGGATATTTCTGTTGAAGATGCTTTTAAAACAATTATTTCTGCTGGAATAGTTAATCCTGATGAGAAAAATAATAATACAAATCCAACTTTTTCAAAATTATTTTCTCAATTACGCGCCTCCACAAATACTTCTCCTAATTAATGCATAATAATAAATCCCTATCTAGGGAACTATCTTTAATATCTTTAGGTTTGATAAACGATGTAGGTAATTCTAAATTAAATAACTCTCAGATAGAAAATATTTTTGAATCAGCTTTGGATACTCTCATAAATCATTGCAGAGATGAATTGGATAATTGTGAGTCAGAGTTGGAAATTGCATCACAAAAAATACTAGATAGCGAATTACAAGAAGGGATTAATTCCTCTTTTTCAAATGTTAGAGAAGAACTTAAAAAATCTTTAAAAAAGATTGAAGTTGTAATGAATACACTCTCGACGACTTTAGATTTCCCAAAATTGGTTGTTTCAAGTGGACAAATTGATATTAGAGAGGATGTGAATCAGAGAATACATAATATAGTAAGTAATTTGTCAGTTATTGATTCAGAAATTGATGAAGTAATGGATGGCTGGAGATTAAAAAGATTGCCGAGAATTGATCGAGATATTTTGCGTTTAGCCTATGTTGATATTAATTTTTTGAATACACCAATTGCTGTTGCTTGTGATGAGGCTGTAAATCTAGCTAATAAATATAGCGATATAAAGGGAAGAAAATTCATTAATGGAGTTTTAAGGAGATTACAAACAGTAAAATAGTAATTATTATTTGATATAAATAAATAGTAATTTAAAATTTATTCAATACGATTTATAAATATCAATGACAAATACTGATGCTGATAATTCTCGAGAGTGGGCAGCGCAAGCTTATGCTCTATTAAAAAAACGACAAGAAGAGCAAAAACAAGAATTACAGGAGCAAGAAGAGCAAAAACAAGAATTACAGGAGCAAGAAGAGCAAAAACAAGAATTACAGGAGCAAGAAGAGCAAAAACAAGAATTAATTGAAAGTATTAGTTCAGAAAATCATCCTGAAAAGATTAATGATATTGCTGAGCCTGCATTAGGAGAATTTGATGACAATTTTACTTGGTCTGCGATGGTACTTGCTAATCAGGGAAAAAAAGTAAATCAAATATCAATAGATGAAATAGATTGGTTAACTAAATTAAAAAGAGGATTAGAAGAGACAAGAAAAGGTTTTGTAACCGAACTATTGGATAAATTGGGGGATGATCCTCTCACTCCAGAATCTCTTGATGATTTAGAGACTTTATTAATAAGAGCAGATGTCGGTATTGCTTCAACTGATAAAGTCATAAGTTCTTTAAGAAAGAAATTGAACGAAGAAGTAGTAGGTGGAGAAGCAGGAATAAAATTTTTAAAGAAGGAATTAAAATTAATTATCGACAAACCAATAAAAAATTCAGGTACCGAATTATTAGTGCCACAAAAGGGCAATTTAAATGTTTGGCTACTAGTAGGCGTTAACGGCGTTGGTAAAACCACAACTTTAGGAAAATTAGCATATTTGTCTTCAAAAAGTAACTATAAAACATTAATTGCTGCTGCTGATACTTTCAGAGCTGCTGCTGTAGAACAATTAAAAGTATGGGGTGAAAGGAGTAATGTCGATGTAATATCTAATCAATCAAAAAATGCTGATCCAGCAGCAGTAGTTTTTGATGCTATTAATTCTGCAATAAAAAGAAATGTTGAATTATTGCTAGTTGATACAGCAGGAAGATTACAAACAAAAAATAATTTAATGGAAGAATTAGCAAAAATAAAAAAAATTATTGATAAGAAGGCTCCAGAAGCCATTATCGAATCATTATTAGTTTTAGATGCAAGTCAAGGTCAAAATGGCCTAAAGCAAGCAAAAAGTTTTGCTAAATCAGCAAACTTAAGTGGAGCAATTATTACTAAATTAGATGGTACTTCCAGAGGAGGTGTTTCTTTAGCTGTATCTGAAGAAGTAAATTTGCCTATTAGATTTATTGGGGCTGGCGAGGGTATAAAAGATTTGAGACCTTTTAATAGCTATGAATTTGTGGAGGCTTTGCTTGCAGATAAATGAATATTTAATTAAATTTTTTTAAAAGTTTAAATTTAATGTTAAAACATATTTATCTATTGAATTTGTAGTGCAAAATAATCAAAAAGAAAAATTATTTTCAAACAAATTTATTCAAGAATTTTTAGATAATGAATCTGAAGAATCTTTAAACAATAAATATAAATTTGCTGAAATTGCATCATCGCTCGCATATTATTTAAAATCTTTCTCTAATGTAAATAGATTACTGGACTATATATGCTTAATTTTTAAACATATTTATAATCAAAAAATAATATTGATTATTCCTCTTAATTATGAGGGGGAAATATGGCATGAAAATATAAAAATTTCTGCTAGTGATGAATTTTTGAAGATTGAGGAAGAAATTCACAATTTTTTAAACCAATTTAATTTTTCTAAAAATTTTAAAATAAAAGAAATTATAACTTTTGAAAATTCTTTAAAAAATTATTTTAAAGAATATAAAATAGATACGGAAAAAATTTTATCTAGGGGAAAATGTAGAGGATTTATTTATATTATTAGCAAGGGTTTACCTGACGAATCAATACATGATGATTGTAATTTTAATTTTATCCAAAATTCTCTAGCCGTTGGATTAGAAAATTACTGCTTAATTAAAACAAATAAAAAGCATGAGCAGGTAGATCGAGAAATTTCTACTGGAGCTGAAATTCAATCTCAATTACTTCCAGTTTATTGTCCAACTATTGATGGAGTTGATCTTGCAGCTCATTGTAGACCAGCTCTGCAGTTAGGCGGTGATTATTATGATTTTATGTGTTTAAAGACAAATATCTCAGAAAAAAGAAAACAAAAAGCTAGATGGGCGTTGGTTATAGGTGATGTTATGGGCAAAGGTATTCCTGCTGGTCTTCTGATGACAATGCTAAGAGGCATGCTACGTGCAGAGGTTCTTACAGGTTTACCTCCAGATAGAATCTTGCATGATTTGAATCAACTTGCAATAAATGATTTAGATCAATCACATAGATTTGTGACATTATTTTATTCAGACTATGACCCTAGAACGAGAAAATTGAGATTTGCAAATGCAGCGCATAATCCTCCTTTACTTTGGAAAAGTTTAGATCAGAAAATTATAAAATTAGATGCAGAAGGATTTGTCCTTGGCTTACAACAGAATGCCGAATACAGTTGCGGTGAAATCAAGCTTAATCAAAATGATTTATTGCTTTATTATACCGATGGAGTAATCGATACTTCTAATTCTTTAGGTCAAAGATTTGATGAAGATAGGTTAATTAAAATTCTTACAAAACTATGCAAGCAATCCTATACATCTCAAGAAATTTTAAATAGAATATTTAAAAAATTAGATGACTTTACAGGGCAAAATAGGCACTTGGAGGATGATGCATCCATCGTCATTTTGAAAGTGAAATAGATATTTTTTGTCACCCATATAAAAAAATGCTTTATTAGAGATATCTAAAGTTAAAATTGATATGGCAAAAGTTTGGAGTAAAAGATTTGATAATACTCTTAATCCTTTTATTGAAAAGTTTAATGCTTCAATTGGCTTTGATAAAAAGCTTATTTTAGAGGATCTAGATTGTTCGATTGCTCATGCAAAAATGCTTGGCAAAACTCAAGTTTTAACTTCTTCTGAAACTTTGCAAATCATTAAAGGTCTTGAGTTAATAAAAGTTGAGTATTTGGAGGGTAAATTTTCTCCTAAACCTCCCTCTGAAGATATTCACTATTGTATTGAAGAAAAACTAATTAACTTAATTGGCGAAACAGGGAAGAAATTACATACTGGTAGAAGTAGAAATGATCAGGTTGGTACAGATTTAAGATTGTGGCTCAGAAAAGAGATTGATTATCTTGAAATTTTGTTAACTGATTTGCAAAAATCCTTTTTTTATCTTGCTAAATCTAATATCTATACCTTAATTCCTGGATATACACATATGCAAAGAGCACAACCATTATCTTTAGCCCATCATTTACTGGCATATTTAGAAATGTTTCAAAGAGATCGAGAAAGGTTTAAAGAGGTAAGAGCAAGAGTCAATATTTCTCCATTGGGATCTGCAGCATTAGCGGGGACAAAAATAAAAATTGATAGGAACTTTACAGCTGCAGAATTGGGTTTCGAAAATATCTATAAAAATAGTATTGATGCGGTGAGTGATAGAGATTTTTGTATAGAATTTGTATCCGCCTCCGCCTTGGCAATGTCTCATCTAAGTAAAATTTCAGAAGAAATAATTTTATGGGTAACTGATGAATTTTCTTTTGCAAAATTAACAGATAATTGTGCTACTGGCAGTAGCTTAATGCCGCAGAAAAAAAATCCAGATGTTCCAGAATTGATAAGAGGTAAAACAGGAAGAGTATATGGACATCTACAAGCATTGTTAACCATGGTTAAAGGAGTGCCACTTGCTTACAATAAGGATTTTCAAGAGGATAAGGAACCTATATTCGATACTGCAGAGACTTTGTCATCTTGCATAAAGGCAATGACTATTTTAATCAACGAGGGCATAGAATTTAATATAAAAAATTTGTCTGATTCAGTAGAAAATGACTTTTCTAATGCAACTGATTTAGCAGATTATTTGGTTGGTAAAAATGTTCCATTTAGGACCGCTTATCAAGTTGTGGGTGAAATTGTTAAATATTGCTTAGAGAGAAGAATTTTATTTAAAAACCTTACAATTGATGAATTTAAAAAATTTCATCTTGAATTCGAAGAGGATGTATTTGTTGATATTCAACCTTTTAATGTAGTTACGTCAAGAACAAGTGAAGGTGGAACAGGGTTTGCTCAAGTAGAAAAGGAGTTAAATAATTGGCAAAAAAAATTGTTACTTTGAATCTGCATTGTTTTTCTACAACAAGGGTATTCTTTGAAGTAGAATAATAGAGTAACGTTATAAGACTGCTTATTGTAGTTTTTTTAATTAGGTAAATTTTTCTTTGTTGAGATTAAAGTGAGTATTTTTGTTGGCAATTTGCCATTCCGTGCAGAACGTGAAGATGTTTTACAATTGTTTGCTCCTTTTGGAGAAGTTTTAAATTGTTCTCTTCCTCTTGAGAGAGATACTGGAAGAAAAAGAGGATTTGCATTTGTTGAAATGGCAGACGAATCAATTGAGTCAACTGCTATTGATGGTTTGCAAGGTACAGAGCTTATGGGTAGACCATTACGAATTAATAAGGCAGAGCCTAGAGGTTCTGGAGGGCCTCGAAGGGGTGGAAGAGGTGGTTACGGTGGCGGTAATAGCGGCGGTTATGGCGGCGGTGGTTATGGCGGCGGTAATAGCGGTGGTTACGGTGGCGGTAATAGCGGCGGTTATGGCGGCGGCGGTTATGGCGGCGGTAATAGCGGTGGTTATGGCGGCGGTAATAGCGGTGGTTATGGCGGCGGTAATAGCGGTGGTAATAATGACCTTAATACCTCTTACACCAATAAATCCTCTGGTGCAGAAGGCTGGGAAGATAGAAGTTTTGGAAACTCTAGTGAAAATTCAGAATATGAGAGTGGAAGAAGTAGGAGAAAAAGGCGTGCTTCAAATGATGGTAATGAATCAAATGGTGAAAATTAGTATCCCATTTCTTTAAGCTTAGTTGTCAATTTAATAAGATAATCGGTGTCTAATTCCTTTTTTATAGATTTAATTGAAATCTGATTTCTCCAAATTTTTGCTTTTGGAACACTCTCGACTAAGTTAATAAGATGTTTACAAATGTCCCAAGATTTTCCTCCATTTCTTAGATGTTCATCTATGTAAGGAATTAAGGAGAAGATTATATCTGAGGCAGATTTAGGTTTTGTATTTATTCCATATACTTTTTGGTCAATTTTAGACCATCTCAAAGGATGTTTATACACTGATCTTCCAATCATTACACCATCAAAATCATCTAGTGCTTTTATTGATTCATCGATACTATTAAAACCACCATTGATTTCAATTAATAATTCTGGATTGAATCTTTTTAATTTTTTTACTAGATCATATTTTAGTGGAGGTATAGTTCTGTTTTGTTTTGGATTAAGACCTTTTAGTATGGCTTTCCTAGCATGAACTGTAAATCTATCAGCACCAGCATTTGCAACGAACCTTACGAATTTATTCAAGTGACTGAAGCTATCATCTTCGTCAACACCAATTCTGTGTTTGATCGTGACAGGTAAGCTACAATTATTTTTTAAAGATTCTATGCATTTTGCAACTTTTATAGGATCTTTCATTAGTGAAGCGCCAAAGTTGCCCGAGCAGACTCTTGGACTTGGACAGCCAACATTGAAGTTTATTTCGTCATAACCCCAATCCTGTGCCATTAAAGCAGCCTCTTTAAGAATTAAAGGATCGTCTCCACCAAATTGAATAGATATTGGATGCTCCTCTTTATTAAAATCTAGAAAATTATCTTTTTTATTTGTATAAACTAAACTTTGAGCAACAATCATTTCAGTATATAACAGGGCTTTAGAACTTATTTTTCTCATTATCATCCTGAAATGTTTATCAGTACAATCCATCATTGGAGCAATACTTAATTTATGAATATTTTTCATAGAATTAGATTGATTAAAACTCATTACCTTTTTATGTGATTTAAATATATGAATCAATTTCTAACAAGAAGATCTTTTATTCTAATTCCTATTATGTCAATCTTAAAAACAATCTTTAAACCTATTCAAGTATTAGCTTCTTCATCAAACTCAAAAGAAGAGTGGAAATCTAAGCTTAGTCCAGAATCATATTATATTTTGAGAGAGGAAGGAACTGAAAGAGCTTTCAGTAGTCCATTAAATAATGAAAAAAGAAAAGGGGTTTTTCACTGTGCAGGATGTGATTCACCTCTTTTTCTTTCAGATAAAAAGTATGATAGTGGTACAGGTTGGCCAAGCTTTTGGGATTCAATTCAAGGATCAATCGAAACAAAGGTCGATTTCAAGTTGATTGTTCCAAGAACCGAATATCATTGCTCTAGATGTGGAGGCCATCAAGGGCATGTATTTAATGATGGGCCACCTCCTACGGGAAAAAGATACTGTAATAATGGCCTAGCATTAAGATTTGTTCCTGATTAAAAAATTGTGCGGCCTTCCGCAACTTGTTTAGTGCATCATTTTAATAGAAAATAGATTTATTAAATTTATAGAAAAATGATTGAAAATCAATCAGACAATATTGAAAATAAAGAAAATGATATTTCTGACCAAAATAATTCTCCTGAAGATTCTTCATCTACAGGAGAACAAATAATGGCAAATGATGGATTATCTCAAAAAACAGAAGAAATAAATGCTGAAGAATTAAAAAATACTATTACTAATAATGACGCAAGGTTAGAACAGTTAGAAAAAGAACATGAAACTCTAAAAAATCAATATGTAAGAATATCAGCTGATTTTGATAATTTTAGGAAAAGACAGTCTAGGGATCAGGATGATTTAAAAATCCAACTTGTATCAAAGTCTTTAACTGCAATACTCCCTATTGTTGATAATTTTGAAAGAGCAAGACAACAACTTAAGCCAGAAAGTGAAGAAGCTCTAACTCTTCATAGAAGTTATCAAGGATTATATAAACAACTAGTAGAAGTTTTGAAACAACAAGGAGTTGCACCGATGAGAGTAGTTGGTCAGAAATTTGATCCAAATTTGCATGAAGCTGTATTAAGAGAGCCAAGTGAAGAGCTTAATGAAGATTTCATTATTGAAGAATTGCAGCGTGGATACCATTTAGAAGGAAAGGTTTTGAGACATGCTCTTGTTAAAGTTTCTATGGGGCCTGGCAAACAAAATTCACAAGAGGAAGTAGAAAAAGATAAAGTTGAAGGGGATGCCAATTCAGAGGAGAATACTTCTGAAAATGTATAAATTCCAAATTTTTACTTGAGTATTATCTAATGGCTGATTTTTATCAAATACTTGGAGTTTCAAGGGATGCAGATGCGGATACCTTAAAAAGGGCTTATAGAAAATTAGCTAGAAAATATCATCCTGATGTTAATAAAGAACCTGGTGCTGAAGATAAATTTAAAGAAATAGGTAAGGCTTATGAAGCATTAGCTGATCCTGAAACTAGAGCTAGATATGATCAGTTTGGAGAGGCTGGTCTTGGAGGTGCTGCTGGAATGCCCGATATGGGTGATATGGGTGGCTTCGCAGATTTATTTGAAACTTTTTTTAATGGTTTTGGTGGACAAAATCCACAAGGTGGAAGAACTCAAAGAAGAGGCCCACAACAAGGCGATGATTTAAGGTATGACCTTAATGTTGACTTTAAAGATGCAATATTTGGTCAACAAAGAGAAATTAAAATTCCTCATCTTGAGACATGTGAAGTTTGTAAGGGAACGGGGGCAAAGCCCGGAACCGGACCAAAAACTTGTTCAACATGTGGAGGAAGTGGACAAGTCAGAAGAGCTACAAGAACGCCTTTTGGTAATTTCACACAAGTAGCTGAATGTCCTTCATGTAATGGAGCTGGTCAGATAATTGCGGATCCATGTATAAGTTGCGGAGGAAATGGAGTAAAACAAGTCAGAAAAAAATTAAGAATTAATATTCCTGCTGGTGTTGACACTGGGACTAAATTAAGAGTTTCCGGAGAGGGAAATGTTGGTTTGAAAGGGGGTCCTCCTGGAGATCTTTATGTTTTTATAAAAGTTAAAAATGATTCAAAACTTAAAAGAGATGGTGTGACTATTTACTCAGAAATAGCAGTGAGTTATTTACAGGCTATTTTGGGTGACACGGTTAAAATTACTACAGTTGATGGAGATGTTAATTTAAAAATTCCAAGTGGCACGCAGCCAAATACAACTCTTTCACTTGAGAACAAAGGGGTTCCTAGACTTGGTAATCCAGTTGCGAGAGGAAATCATGAAGTCTTAGTAAAAGTAAAATTACCAACTCGTATAACAGATGGAGAACGAGAGCTTTTAGAGGGCTTAGCTTCTCAATATTCAGATAAAAATATTAATTCCAGTAGTGGACTTTTTAGTAAATTATTTGGTAAAGAATCTTAATGACATCCTTAAAGCATTTGGACCTTAAATCTGTTCCATGTCCTTTAAATGTTGTCAAAATTAAATTGGCTTTGGAGAAGTTATCAAAAAATGAACAACTTATTGTTGAATTAGATAAAGGTGAACCAGAAGAAATGGTATTAAACAATTTAAAAGAGATGGGATGTTTGTTTAAGCAAATTAAAGAAAATGAAAAATTTCTAAAAATAAAAATATTGAATGAAAACTAATAGTAAATATTTAGGTTTAGTTACGAAAAAATTTAATGATTTTTTTTTAGTTGATTTAAAAAAGCAACAAAAATCTGGAAATAGCGAGAAATTTTTATGTAAGGTTAAGAAGTCTATAAATTTTAAGGATCAATTAATTTATGTTGGAGATGAAGTGGCGATTGAAAAAATTGATTTTAAAAGTAAACGCGCGGTAATAACAAGTCTAAAAAAAAGAAAAAATCTTTTAGTTAGACCTTCTGTTGCAAATATTTCTAACATCTACGTTACTTTTTCCGTTCAAGAACCAGAGTTAAATTTATCTCAAGTTAATAGGTTTTTGATATTAGCAGAATCAATGGGAGTTGAAGTCTCATTAGTTTTGACAAAGTGTGATTTAATTTCTAATAAAAGAAGATCATATTTACTTGATAAGTTTGAGAAATGGGGGTATCAAGTAATAACTTTAAATTTACAGAAAGCTGATCACTTTAAAAATTTATTAGCTGAGTTAAAGCAAAAAGAATGTTCAATTTTTATGGGCCCATCCGGAGTTGGTAAAACTACTTTGCTAAATATGATTATTCCAGGTCTTCAAAATAGTACTGCGCCAGTTTCTAATAAAATTAAGAGAGGAAAAAATACTACTCGAAATGTTGAGTTATTTTCTATTTCGAATCAAAGTTACATTGTTGATACTCCTGGTTTTAATATGCAACCTCTAGAGGTTGATATTAAGTTGTTACCAAATCTATATTCAGAAATATATAAACAGGTAATTGAAGAAGGAATTAAGTGTAAATTTCGAAACTGTTTGCATTTAATGGATGAGGGATGTAATTTAGATAAATCCTTCGAAAGGTATCCTTTTTATAAAGAAATGATTGAGTCTGCTAAGAGTCACTATTATCAAAACCAGGAAGATTAAGATTTAATCCACCAGTCAAATCATTCATCCTTTCTTTCATAGTTGTAGTTGATAATTCATGAGCTTTTTGAATAGCTTGAAGAATGTTTTGCTCTATTTGTTCTTTATTTGAATTTAAGATATTTTCTTGTACTTCGACCTTTAAAGGAAGTTGGTTTCCACTTATCCAAACTTTTATCATTTCATCATCACTTTTGCCTTCAATCTCCATATTTTCCAGCTCATCTTGTAATTTTTGAGCATCTTGCTGAATTTGTTTAGCTTTTTTAAAAGCTTCTGTTAGTTGTCCAAAGTTAGGAAGTCCAAAACCCGCCATTTTGTAAAAAAGTTTCTTTAGTTAGGATAGTCAAAACCAATCATTCTTACTTCCGGTTTCAGAGAAATGCCTTTTTTTTGTAGTACTTTTTGTTGAATTACTGTTATTAATTCATAAATATCTTTTGAACTTGCTGAAGAAGTGTTAATTATAAAATTTGAATGCATTGTAGAAATTTCAGCACCGCCAATTTTAAATCCCTTTAAACCCAAATCATCAATTAATTTTGCTGCATAATTATTTTCAGGATTTTTAAAAACACTACCAAAACTTGGTTGATGATATGGTTGTGTTTCTGTTTTTAATTTAAGGTTATTTTTAGTTGTTTGAATTAATTGTTCTAGATTTCCATTAGGTTCAAAATGTAATTTTGCACTAATAATTGTTAAATCATTTCTTTGAAAAGAGCTAGATCTATACTCAAAATTGATATCTTTTTTTTCAATTTCTAGTTTTTCATGGGTTTTATTATTGATAACTTTTACGGAAATAAGATTATTTGCTAGTGATAAATTACCCGTACCAGCATTCATATAAATTGCTCCTCCTAATGTTCCTGGAATTCCGACAGCCCATTCCCCTCCTTGTAATCCATTTTTAGCAAGTAAATTAGATAATGTTGGGAGCATTACACCTGCTTCCGCTTCAACAATTCCTGAATATGGCTCTATCTTTAGTGATTTCATTTTTTTTGTACAAATAATTAAGCCTTTTATGAAAATATTATTTATTAAAAGATTTGAACCTGCACCAATTATTTGACATCTTTGTTTGTTTAAATTAGCCCATTTTATAAGATATGAAAATTCATTAATGCTTCTTGGCTCAGCAAAATATTCAGCTACTCCTCCCACTTTAATAGTTGTATAACTACTTAAATTACAGTTTTCAGAAAAAATTTTATTATTCATAAATTAGTGATCTTCTTTAATTGTTTTTTATTTAAAATTGACCAGAAATTATGACAATCACCAGCTCCCATATTCAAAATTAAATCCCCTTTTTGAGTTAATTTGTAAAACTTTTTTGTAACTTCATAATAATTATTTATGTAACTGACATTTTTATTTTTTTTATAAATCAGATCAGTGATAATTTTCGAAGTAAGTTTATCTTCGTTTTCTTCGCCTGCTCCATAAATACTGGTTACATAAATAACATCTGCTTTTGATAATTCTTCAGCCAATTCTTTAGTAAATTGCTTTACTCGAGAATATCTATGAGGTTGAAATAAAGCTATTAATCTACTTTGTTGACATTCATGATTATGTTTTTGCTGAATTAATAATCGTCCTAATTTAATCGTCTCTTTTATTTCGTTTGGGTGATGTGCATAATCATCATATAAACTTCTTTCATCTATATGGCCTCTGAATTCAAATCTTTTTTTTGGGAGTTTCAGATATTTTATATTTTTCTTAATTTCTATAAAATCTACTCCAATCATTCTTGAAGCTGCTATTGCAGCGGTGATATTCGATAGATTGTGTAATCCTGGAATTGGAATATTTATACTACTTATGAAATTTCCATTTTCATAATATTTGCCAATTGTATTCTTTGAATTAATTTCAGTCGGAATTATTGCATAAGCTACGTTTTTAGCCGTAGCGTTTGACCACTTATAATTAGAATAAAAATTATTTCTTGCGGTTTCACAATCAAAATTAAGTAGTAATTTTTTAGAGTTTTTAGCGAAACTTTTAAAAGAAGATATGACTTCACTTAAATCAGAAAAGTGATCGCAATGATCGAAATCAATGTTATTAATTATTCCGATATCAGACTTATATTTGCTAATTGTTCCATCAGATTCATCAATTTCAGCTACTAAGTATTTTGTATTTTCTAAATGACAATTAGAGTTGTAAATAGGAATTATTCCTCCTGTGATTGAAGAAGAATTACGTGTACATAACTCAAGTATTGTAGATAGAAATGTACTGGTTGATGTTTTTCCGTGGCTGCCGGCTACCGCTAATGTAGTATAAGTGCGCATTAGCATTGCAAGTATCTCTGAACGATGTTTTATCGATAAATTGTTTTCTCTGCAGTATGAAAATTCTTCATTTTCTGGCTTGATCGCGGAGCTTACAACAAAATTAATCAATTTGTTGGTAAATTTTGAATTAACAAATTTAATATTTTGTCTAATTTGAGAAGTAAAGATTAGTGCACCTAATTCCTCTAATTTTTTAGTTTCATCGTTTTTAACTAAATCAGATCCTGAAACTGAACAACCTTTTTTAAGTAAACCTATTGCTAATGCTGACATCCCAATACCTCCAATCCCAATAAAATGAAAATGACTTTTCAACAATAATTTTTTATCCAATGTTTATCTTTTACTTAAATCAAAATAACTTCTAGGTGAAATTTTGCTATTTTTTCTTAAAAAAAAATGTTTTTTTTTCTTGAATTAATACAAAACAAGACTTATTTGCTTAATAAATCAAAAAAACCTTACGTTATTGCACAAAATTCAGTATGATCAGCAACTTAGGTTAATCATTTAGAAATTATTAATTATGACTTTGCGTGTTGCAATTAACGGCTTTGGTAGAATTGGTCGAAACTTTATGCGTTGTTGGCTTAGTAGAGGAGCCTACACCAATATTGAAGTAGTTGGAATTAATGTTACCTCAGATCCTAAGACTAATGCTCATCTATTAAAGTATGACTCAGTCCTTGGCCAACTTGATGGTGTTGATATTCAATATACTGATGATACTTTTGTAATCAATAATAAGACAATTAAATGCTTCTCTGATAGAAACCCAATGAATCTTCCTTGGAAAGACTGGGGCGTAGATTTGGTTATTGAATCTACAGGAGTATTTAATACAGACGTAGGTGCAAGTAAGCACTTAGAGGTAGGAGCAAAAAAAGTCATCTTAACTGCTCCTGGTAAAGGCGATGGCGTTGGTACTTATGTGGTTGGAGTCAATGCTGATACATATAAACATAAAGATTATGATATTTTGAGTAATGCTAGTTGTACAACAAACTGTTTAGCTCCAGTAGTTAAAGTTTTAGACCAAACTTTTGGGATTAACAAAGGTTTGATGACTACAATTCATAGTTATACAGGAGATCAAAGAATTTTAGATAATAGTCATAGAGATCTAAGAAGGGCTAGAGCCGCTGCTACAAACATTGTTCCTACTTCTACAGGAGCTGCAAAAGCAGTAGCTCTGGTATACCCAGAAATGAAAGGCAAATTAACAGGAATTGCTATGAGAGTTCCAACTCCTAACGTTTCAGCAGTAGATTTTGTTTTTGAATCATCTAAATCTGTTACAGCTGAAGAAGTTAATAATGCTCTCAAGGAAGCATCTCTAAGTTCAATGAAAGGCATTATTAAGTATGGAGATGAACCATTAGTGTCTAGTGATTATGCTGGTACTAATGAATCGTCAATTGTGGATAGTGATCTAACTATGTGTATTGGGGATAATCTTGTTAAGGTCCTTGCATGGTATGACAACGAATGGGGTTATAGTCAGAGAGTTGTAGATTTAGCAGAGATTGTTGCCAAAAATTGGGAATAATTAAAAGTGCTTGAAAGGTATTTTATTTAATATTTTATTTTTATCTTTACTGTTGAATTCTATTGATGGTTCACCATCAGCGAAATAACCAATTTCATAAATATTTTTATCAAACTTAGATAAATTCTTTGCCCATTTTTTTGGTAATGAGAAAATTAACTCATAATCTTCACCTCCAAAAAAGTAATATTCATCCCATTTATCTCCTTTTGGCCAATTCTTATATTTGGGTATTTTTTCATAATTAATAATTGCTTTACATTTGCTTGCAATTGCTAGATCTTGTAAGGCTTGAAATAGGCCATCACTGCTATCGGTACATCCTATTTTCTTTATTTTTTTATTAGAGCGAGTCTTAAGGAGATTTTTAAGTAAATTTGGGTAAACTTTAGGGCGACAAAAACGTTCAATAGCCTTATTGACTAATCTTTCATTAATAGAAATATTATTATTAAAATTAATGTTATTTTGTATCAAAAATCCTAATTTACTAAGGCCATGAATTCCTGTAGTTAAGATGACATCTTCTGGTTTACATCCGTTTCTTCGTAGTTCAAGTTCCCCTTGAATCCCAAAGGCAGTAATAGATATGACTTTTTGATTCCCTTTTGAGCAATCTCCTCCAAGTATTTCCCCCCCATATTCTTTTAAAGCTTTATTTATTCCTTTATATAATCCTTTAACCCATATCCACTCAGTTTTAGCAGGAAGAATTAAGCTAATTGTAATTCCTATCGTTTTCATGCTGCCACTGGATAATAAGTCAGAAATATTGCTAATAACTGCTTTCCATCCAAGGTCCTCAGGGCAAATAGTAATGTCATTGAAATGAACATTTTCTACCAAAGAATCATTATTAACGAGTAAGTTGTTATTTTTAGCTTTAATTAAAGCACAATCATCTAAAATTTGATTTTTAGGCATAAATTTTCCAAGCCTATTAATTAATTCTTTTTCCCCTATGTCTTCTAGAAGTTCTTTATGCATTTAATTTGAGGTTTTCTATTCCTTCTAAAACATCAATGGAGATTATTGTGTCATCTTTAGTTAGCTCTTCTAATACCTCAAAACCATCTACAACATATCCAAAGGCAGCATTTCTTCCATCAATTAAATTACGTCCTGCTGGATTTAATTCTGCTTCATATAAAAAAAAGAAAAATTGCGATGAGCCATCATCAACTGCATTATTTGAATGGGACCACCCTAGAGTTCCAAGTGTTGCAAACGGTAATGTTGGTGTCTCTGTATAAAGACCTAAATCTTCAAAAGTTTGATTATAAAAGGTATCCATTTCATTAGGAATTCTAATTTCTAGAGGTACGTGGCGTTCTTCATTTGATTCAGGATCTATATAACCAATTGCTTCTCCAATTGGGTCACCTGTTTGCAACACAAAAAATTCTTCCGCTCTATTAATTGGTAAATCATTATAGAAACTTTTTGAAGATAAATCTATAAATGCTCCTGCAGTTAGTGGTGCATTAAATCCATCTACAATAGCTTTCATGTCTCCTTTGGAGGTTTTAATATTTACTGTTGCTCGACCTAGTAATCTCGGAAGATTATCAAACTCTTTTGGAATTTCGTAAGGAAATTGATTTGGTAGAAAATATTCTTCTAATCCACCTATTTTATCTAAAGCCTCTTTTCTAGTAGCTATAAACGAATACTTATCCTTTGATTTAGAAAGATCTTGAAGGTTATCAAAATTTTCCTTGAGTTCTAAAAATGTGTTTTCAGCAATTTTCTTGTTTTCGGTTGGTATTTCTTGAATAATTTTACTTTGGTATTTTTTTAGTAAAGATTGACATTTTGTAACAGTTTTCGCAAGAGCGGGCCATCTTCCGCCTCTTACAAGATCACTAGTCTCTTCTAATTTGTGTTGAATTTCTTGTAACTCAACTTGCTTGATAGGGAGAGCGTTTCTGAGGATTGCATTAGGGTCTTTTACTGCATTTCCGGTAGGTAAATCAGCTAGCACTTGAATTGGTTTCAAGAGAAAAACTTGTAAAATTACCGTTAATAAGATTAAAAAAAGTTTGTTCTGATTTGATAAGAATTTTTGCATAGCACTCTTGCAGGTTTATGATCCTTGGGGATGTAATACAGGAATGATTTCCAGTAACGATTTTCGCACAGGCACTACCATCGAATTAGATGGACAAGTTTGGCGTGTTGTAGAGTTTCTACATGTCAAGCCTGGTAAAGGTTCTGCTTTTGTGCGAACAAAATTAAAATCAGTTCAAAGCGGCAACGTGGTTGAAAAAACTTTTCGAGCCGGAGAATCAGTACAGCAGGCTATCCTTGAGAAGTCTAACCTCCAGCATACTTATGTGGAGTCTGGAGATTATGTTTTTATGGATATGACAAGTTTTGAAGAGACACGACTTTCCTCTGAACAAATCGGTAAAGGTGCAAAGTACTTGAAAGAGGGAATGGAGGTTAATGTAATTTTCCATAATGGTAAAGTTTTAGAAGTCGAACTTCCAATATCTATTACTTTGAAAGTTACAGAGACTGATCCTGGAGTTAAAGGTGATACTGCTAGTGGGGGCACCAAACCAGCTATTCTAGAAACAGGTGCTCAAGTTATGGTTCCTTTATTTATTTCTGTTGGAGAAATGATTAAAGTTGATACTCGTAACGACAGTTATCTTGGACGTGAAAATTAATGGCTATGAAATTAGATCATGAAGACCTAAATCGCTTAATAGAGAAAATCTCAACAAGCGATATTCAAGAATTCTCACTAGAGGGAGAAGATTTCAAACTTGAAATAAAACGGAATTTATATGATCAGAATCAATTTACTAATAATTTAGTTTCTAATACTTCGATTGATAGGCAAACTATTGCTAATCAAAAATCTATCAATGACAATGTCTCAATTGTTAATGAGCCTGAAATATCCCAGGTAGCCCCTCCTGGGCGTTCTGGCCTCATTGAAATTACTTCTCCTATGGTTGGAACATTTTACAGGGCTGCAGCCCCTGGTGAGGAGCCATTCGTTGAAGTAGGAAATAATGTTAAAGTCGGCCAAACTATTTGTATTTTGGAAGCGATGAAGTTAATGAATGAAATTGAATCTGAATTCGACGGAGAAATAGTAGAAATTCTTGTTGAAAATGGAACGCCAGTTGAATTTGGACAAGTTTTAATGCGTGTTAAATAATCTTGAATTTTTAGTCATTTCTATAGCAGTTTTTATAGCTTCAATCATGCTTTGTGATTGAGCTATTCCTTTTCCAGCAATATCAAATCCTGTTCCATGATCTGGAGATGTTCTTATAAAAGGTAAACCTATTGTGGTATTGACTGAGTAATTAAGAGCAATAATCTTCATTGGTATTAAACCTTGATCGTGATACATAGCAAGAATCCCATCATGTTTTTCAGAAGTTTTATCTTTCCAAGCTTTTGCAGATGAATTCCAACAACTATCTGGCGATAAAGGTCCTAGTAATTTAATGTCTCTATTTTTTTTATTCCAAGAAATCACTGCTTCATTAAGCCAATCTTTTTCTTCATTACCTAGAATTCCCTCTTCGCCACTATGCGGGTTTAATCCCGCAACTTTTAAAATGGGATTTCTATTGTATGTGATACAAAATTCTTTAAAAAGATCTAATTTAGCGTGGATTAATTTTGTATTAAGTTTCTTTGGAACCTCAGAAAGTGCTATGTGGGTGGTAGCTAGTAAAGTATTGAATCTCCAATTTGTAATTGGTGATTTAGCTGTGAATAACATTCCAAAATTTTTTACTCCACATGATTTTGCTAACACTTCAGTCTGCCCGGAGAAGTGATGGCCTGCTAGTGACCATGATTTCTTGCAAATAGGGCCTGTAACAAGAGCTGAATTAGGATATTGTTTTACAATTTCTATTGCTTTTGTTAAATAATAGAAACTTGAATCACCATAACTTGATTTAGATTCAATATTTGAAGAAGAAATTTCGAGATCATGAATTTCTAATTTATTAGGATTTGCGATATTTTCTAATCCTAGACTTTTAAGATGAGTATATGAATTTTGCAGATTTTTTTTTGAACCGACCACAATAAAGTCAATATTTCCAAATATCTCATGAGAATAAAGAGCTTTTAAAATTATTTCAGGTCCTATACCAGATTCATCACCGACGCTTATTACAATTTTCATTTTATTCTTTGTATTTTTAATATTCATGAAAAGTGAAAAATTTATTTTTTAACTATTTAAAAAACAGTTTTTTAAGCCTAATTTATAGTTTTTATAAATTAGTTTATATCCAATTGTTTCGCACAATAGTTTATTAGAAACTCTTCTGTTTTCCATCCAAAAAGATTTAGCTATAGGTGATAATTCATTTTTTGCTTCCTCGAATAATATTGGTGCTGGCATTTTTAAACCAAGTAGTTCGTAACAATATTGAATAACTGCTAATTGAGAACAAGGTTCATCATCAGCAATATTAATAATTTGGTAGAACTTTAAAGATTCTTTATTTTCTAATACATGAATAATTGCATTAGTAATGTCAGCAACATGAATTCTTGAAAATACTTGATCTTTTTTAGAAATAACTCGAATTTTTTGATTTCTGATTGCTTCAAATGTGGATCTTCCAGGACCATAAATACCGGGTAGCCTAAAAATTTGCACAGGCAAACCTGATTCAATCCATTTTTTTTCGCAATTTAATCTATTATGGCTTCTTTTTTGTAGCGGATTAGGCTTGTCAATCTCGGATACCCAATCACCTTCTGTGTTTCCATATACTCCTGTAGTAGATAAATATCCAACCCATTCAAGGGATAAATTTTGCAGTTTACTTTGAAGACTTTCTAGTACAGGATCGTTACCATTTTTGTCGGGAGGTATGCAACTAAGAATATGTGTAACTCCATCAAAAATTTTTTCATCAGGAACTATGTCTTTTTCACTGTTAAATATGAAACTATTTGGATCTTTGTTCTCAGATCTCGAACTTGTTAGGGCAGTACAACCAAATTTTCTTATGGTTTTTGCAAAGAAACTACCGCTAAAACCACATCCTAAGATTAAAAATTTTTTTTTATTCCCTAGTTTACTTGCAAAATTCTTCATAAGATATTAGAGTAGTACATATGTATTATTTAATAATGAAAATAGCCTTAAAGTCTGATTTAAAAAGAAACATTTTTTGCATTAGCAAAAGTTATACTCACCTGAGAGAAAAAGAAGTTAATTCAATTAACTTTAAAGTTTATCAAAGATTATTTGTTGTTCTCATTTCATTGACTACAATTTTAATATTTCCAGAATCGCCAAAAGAACTAGAAAATATATGTGAAGCTCATAATTCTAGAAAATTATGTAATGTTTGGTAGTTAAGCTACTTTAAAATCTGAGTCTTTTTTGTAATTTTTCTTACTTTGCTTAAAATTTGGACTAGCCCATTGCAATAATCTTATAGCTAATCTTAAATCTCCTTCTAACCATGCTCTTATAGCCATAGCTCTTCTGGGATCATAAAATTTTTGCCTTCTATACCAATACAAAGCATTTTCATCTGATTTGTCGCCATTGCAGGAGAGACATGCAGGCACGCAGTTTTCTGTTGTACTTAAGCCCCCTTGGCTACGTGGCAATACATGGTCGATTGATTCAGATGGCTTTCCGCAATATATACAACTTTTTCCTGTAAATCTGTGAATAGATTTTCGCCACTGTCTAAATCTGAACTTAGGACATAAATCCTCTAAAAACACCGCATCATTAATATGCATTCAGACTATTTAATTAAATAAATAATGGCTTGAATTTATTGAAAGTCAATATTTATTTATTATTTTTAGGCGTAATTCTTAAGCAAAAAGTAAATTTAGTGTTGTTAGATACAAAATTATATTTTGAAAAATTTTTTGTAGTTATTTCCTAAATTAAAACTTTTAATAACTATATCTTTCAAGAGTTTCATCAGTAAATTCTTCATTTGTTTCTTCTAATTCTTTTTCTAGTTTTTTTCTTTTGTCCGCTCTTTCTTTTGCTTGTTTTTCTTTAATTTCTTCTTGTTTTTCCAGATCTCTTATTAGTTTCCTATTTGGGTGCAGATTATCTAAGTATTGAACGCAATATTTAAATTCGCCTTTTTCTCTTATAACTGTTTCGGTAATTTGCGCAGCTGCATTTTTAGGTGAAACTTTGAACAATCCTCCCTTCTGTTTTTTTATATATGTATATGCTGCATCCCAACTACTTTCGTGATCATTTCCACCTTCTCTCATGGTACAAAAAATTTCTGCTCCAAATGAACTTGAGTGTACCTTATGAGTTTCCAGGGCTAATGGACTAAAAATTCCTAGAATTAATAATATTAATTTGTTATGCCTTGGTCTTTGCATAAAAATTGAATCTTTTATTTTAAAATATCTTTTTTTGGAAATATGTCTATAGAAATTTAAGATTTAATTACTCCAAATAAATTTAAACATTTCACAACTAATGGAAGAATTAAAAGTACAGTAATTAATCTTACTGCGTGTAAAGTTGCTACTGCAGCTCCTACTCCATATTCAGATCCCACAAGACTCATGCCGCTAATACCTCCAGGAGCAGCCCCTAGAATTGTTGTAATAACATCTATTTTAAGTAATCTGCTCGTCCATAATCCAATTGCTAAGCCTGTCATAACTAAAGTAAAGGTTATCAGGATAGCAGGTCGCCATAAATTTTGAAGGTCAACTAATGAGTCTTGAGTTAATGATGTGCCAATAACTGTTCCAATGCCTATTTCTAATATTGTTCTAGTGCCAATTGGCCACTCCGCTGTTTCCAGTTTGCCACTGATGCTGAGTATGCTTGCCCCTAATAAAGCGCCTGCAAGAGGAGCTGCTGGTATACCTGTTTTTAATGCTAAAGCTCCAAAAATTCCACCTGCAATTAGGTAATAGATTAGATTTATGTTCAACATGAATTTTTGTGGTTGTTTGGTCTTAATATTAGAAAAAATTTTTTTTGCTTGAGTTTATATTCATATTTTATTTTTGTTTGCTCTCGTAATGGCCCGTTTTGTTGGCATAATATAATTAAAGAGAAAACATTATGTCTTCACAAATTTCTTATAGAGCAAAAAAAGAGCGCATAAAGAAAAAATTATCTTTTTTTGAGGGCGGTCACCAGCTTGAAAAATTAGAGTTTGCACTTGCAATTGCTCAAACTAAAGGTGATGAAAAAAAATCAATTGTTCTTAGAAAAAAGATTGTTGAATTAGGCGGAAATGTTGAAGAGCCAGGTACCTAACTCAACTTTCGTCAAGATATTTAGACGCCACAACTAATGCTTCTCCAGCTTGTTGGGCTGTAATCTTCTTTAGATCAAGAAGAGTTTTACTGATCGCAGAAACTACTGTGATTATATCCCTATCATTAACATAACCTAGATGACCCACTCTAAATATTTTTCCTTTTAAATGA
Source organism: Prochlorococcus marinus CUG1433 (assembly GCA_017644425.1). Lineage (NCBI taxonomy): Bacteria > Bacillati > Cyanobacteriota > Cyanophyceae > Synechococcales > Prochlorococcaceae > Prochlorococcus > Prochlorococcus marinus. The sequence continues at coordinate 898,866 of JAEPLN010000001.1, read as the reverse complement.
TCTTGACCACCAGCAAGTAAAATATCAAATTTATTTTTTATAGTTTTTCTAAATTCTTCAGCATCCATTTCTCCAGTTTTTATTGCAGTAATCGAAGGGCTTAAATATTTTTCATCAGCAAATAATTTTAGATTTAGGGCCTTTACTGCATTGCTCATTGCTAATTTATGTTTGTTGTGCCTGAAGAAAATGTTATCTAAGCCTTCTTCTCTCATCATTTTTAAAGCTTCGTCTAAAGCAAAAACCAAATTCACCGCTGGAGTATACGGATTACTATTACTTAAAAGACTCTTCTTGTACGATTTTAAGTCTAAATAAAATTTGGGTAAATTAGAATTTTCTGCAGCTTCCCATGCTTTTTGGCTCATTGATATAAAACTAAGGCCTGGAGGTATCATGTATCCCTTTTGAGAGCCTGAAGCAACGATATCCAACTGCCATTCATCCACTGGTACATTGCAAGCGCCAAGACTTGTAACGCAGTCAATAATTGATAGAGCTGTATCATGTTCCCGAATATATCTACTTATAGTTTCTAGATCGTTAATTACTCCTGTTGAAGTTTCAGAATGTGTTAATATAACAGCCTTTATCTCCTTCCGTTCATCTGCCTCTAATACTTTTTTGAATTTTTCTGGATGAAGTGGAGTACCCCATTCAGATTCAATTTTTATGACTTCTAAGCCAAATTCCTTAGCAACTTTTACCCATCTTTCACCAAATTTTCCATTTTCTCCGCAAATTACTTTATCTCCTTTGCTTAAGGTGTTTATTATTCCAGCCTCCATAGCGGCAGTTCCGCTACCAGTAATTGTTAGAACATCATTTTGAGTTTGATGAAGCCACTGTAAATTTTTAGTAGTACTTTCTACGAGATCTTGAAATTCTTTACTGCGATGACCTATTGGATGCTTGCTTAATGCTTGTAAAACTTTTTCTGGAACTGGTGTGGGTCCAGGAATCATCAATGATAATTTTTGTTGTATGGCCACTTTTTATTAAATAGGTCATTCTTAGATTAGTTCTCATTATATATTTTTCAATTACTTGATTTGAAAAAAGGATTTTCTTTACCTTTGTGGGTTGCTGGAGCTGCTAAGTCAGCATTAAAAAAGCTAGTAGGGTTACCATTTGAGAATTTTGAATTAATAAAAATTCCTAATGAAAAAAAAGAAATAAAAATCGAAATTCATTCCGTTGGTTTGTTTCAAGATGACTCGCATGCATTAGGGATTTCCTTTGCAAAGTCAGGCTTAGAGCTTGACATTACACAAAACTTAGAAATATGGACAATAGCTTCTTTAGAAAAAATTTCTTTTAATAATTCTGTTCCAATAAATCCAATAAATATTATTGCTGGATCGGGTGTAGGTAAAAAAGTAAATACATCAGAGATATGTATTTCTGATTTTGCTAAAGAAGTTTTGTATGAAAATTTATTGGATACTATTCCAAAGGGATTTAATTTGAAATTAGAAATTATTTTTCCAAATGGAGAGTTTTTAGCTGAAAGAACTAGTAATAAGTCATTTGGTATTGTGGATGGATTATCGATTATTGGAACTTCTGCTGAGACTTATTCGAGTGCGTCACCTGACCAACTAGAGGAGGCTAAAACAAAGCTGGCAAAGTTAATAAAAAATAATTTTAAAGATAAAGTTGTTTTTGTTATTGGTGAGAATGGGTTGAATTTGGCAAAAACGCATAATGTTAAATTACCAATTATCAAAGTTGGAAATTGGATAGGACCATTAATAGTTGATGCTGCAATAAAAAATGTTAAGACTGTAATTCTCTTTGGTTATCACGGGAAATTAATTAAATTAGCTGGTGGTATTTTTCATACACATAATCATTTAGCTGATGCAAGAATTGAGATTCTTGTTTATTTAGCCGTTCAAGAAAAGTTACCACCTGAAATCATAGTTGATTTATCTCAATTAAATAATCTTGAGGATGCATTACGACTACTTGAAGGATTTAATAAATCTATAACTGATAAATTATTCCAAAATTTATCTAATACAATTGAAAAGCGCTCCTTTGCATATGTTAATAGATATACAAAAACTAATATGAAGATTGCAGCAATTATTTTTGATAGAAAGAGGAAAATAAGATGGTTTGGAAAAAATGGTAAAGATTATATTTCTTATTTTCAAGGCGATTAATTTTTTATTAATTAGGCTTTTTAAATAAATTGAGCTAACTTTTATACATGAGTAAAAAATCTTCAAAACAAGAAAGAGATCCTTCAATATTAATTTTAGATTTTGGATCTCAATATTCTGAATTGATTGCTAGAAGAATAAGAGAAACCTATGTTTTTTCTCTTGTAGTAAGTAACTATATATCAATTGAAGAAATTCAAAATATTAATCCTCGAGGGATAATATTGAGTGGGGGACCAAATTCTGTATATGATCAAAATGCTCCAAAATGCGACAAAAAAATTTTTGATTTAGATATTCCTATTCTTGGTATATGTTATGGAATGCAATTAATGGTCAAAGAACTGGGGGGTTCCGTAACTGCAGCAACTAAAAAAGCTGAGTATGGGAGAGCACCTTTAAATATAGATTGTGATTGTGACCTTTTTTCTGAAGTAGTGGATAAATCAATTATGTGGATGAGTCATGGCGATTCAATAAATTCTTTGCCTAGTGGATTTAATAAAATTGCGCATACTGAGAACACACTTCATGCAGCAATTTCAAATGAGAGAAAAAAATTATTTGGGGTTCAATTTCATCCTGAAGTTATTCATTCAGAGTATGGGATGAAGGTAATTAAAAATTTTGTATATAAAATTTCTTGCTGTACAGCTGATTGGACAACAGAAACCTTTTTAGAGGAAACTATTCCTTTAATAAAAGAGCAGGTAGGAAATAAGAAAGTTTTGCTTGCCTTGTCAGGAGGAGTTGATTCGTCAACTCTTGCTTTTCTTTTAAATAAAGCAATTGGAAATCAGCTTACATGTATGTTTATAGACCAAGGTTTTATGAGAAAAGGTGAGCCTGAATTTTTGATGAATTTTTTTGATAAAAAATTTCATATTAAGGTTGAATATATTAATGCTAGGGAAAGGTTTATTGAAAAATTAAAAGGAATTACTGATCCAGAACAAAAAAGAAAAATTATTGGTGAAGAATTTATTAGAGTATTTGAAGAAGAAAGTAATAGACTAGGACCTTTTCAGTACTTAGCGCAGGGTACTCTCTATCCTGATGTCATCGAAAGTGCTGGTACAAATATTGATCCTAATACAGGTGAGAGAATAGCTGTAAAAATCAAAAGTCATCATAATGTTGGTGGATTACCAAAAGATTTACAATTTAAATTAGTTGAACCATTAAGAAAACTTTTTAAGGATGAAGTTCGAAAATTGGGAACTGTTTTAGGTTTGCCAGATGAAATTATTAAAAGGCATCCATTCCCAGGGCCTGGTTTAGCGATAAGAATTTTGGGAGAAGTTACGAATGAAAAACTTGACTGCTTAAGAGATGCAGATTGGATAGTGCGAGATGAAATAAAAAATGCCAATCTTTATAATGATATTTGGCAAGCTTTTGCAGTATTACTGCCAGTTAAAACTGTAGGAGTTATGGGAGATAAAAGGACTTATTCATGGCCAATAGTTCTACGTTGTGTATCCAGTGAAGATGGTATGACGGCAGACTGGTCAAAAATTCCTTTTTCGATTCTAGAGAGAATTTCGAATAGAGTAGTCAATGAAGTTCAATTAGTTAATAGAGTTGTTTATGATATTACAAGCAAACCTCCTGGAACTATTGAGTGGGAGTGAAGAATAGGTTATAAACCCAGTTATAGACTTAAAAAGTGGGTTTCCCGTAGGTTTCCCGTGGAAATCTGATAACCTATTTGCAATGGATCTCAACAGCGAGGTTTCCCGTAGGTTTCCCGTGGAGTGAAAATCCTGTCTCTATAGAGAAATCGTAGAGTTTTAAATTTCTCTACACTTTGTTTTTTTTATGTTATTTTTTTGATTAATGGAAAAGGAACTTATCTTTAATTTCCATTTATAAAATAAAGGATCCTAAAATGTCTTATCTAAAATCTTGGATTAATTTTGGAGAAAAAATGGCAGTTGGCGATTGCGAAGAAGTTTACTATTGGGAACATGCTATTTACCCAGGTTACACCGAAGATATTTGTTTCTTACTACGTAAAATTGATAAGGACACTTTTTCTCTTTCTATGGCAACACCACGCTCCCTTGCAGCAGTAGAAGACGTTGAAGTAGAGGATGAAGATGATTACGTTGATATGATAGATGGAGAATATGTTAGAAAGCAATTAGGAGAATACTATATTGGTTACGACTATGACTCGTATCCAGATGACGATAATCAAGTTACTTTTAATAAATTTGAAGAAGCAAAAATAAATTTATGGTTTAAAAAAAATAAAACGCCTTTTTTATTAGAACATATAGAACCAGGGGTAAATACTTTATAAAGTAGTAATTGAGGATTAGATCTTTAATCAGTAAATATATTAAGAAAAATTAGGTATAAAATAAAAACAATTATTGATTGCAGTTGGCAAAAATAAATTCTCAAATACAACGGTTTCACGATTCTGTAGATGCTTTCTATATTGCTTTCCACAGTACGTTTGTTGGTCCATTCGATAAAGATAACTTTGCGCATGAATCAAATTCAAATGACCATTTTGAGATTGAGAGTTCCAACCCTGCTGATACTATTCCGGTTGCAACTTTTTTGAGAAATGAGCAATTACCAGATGAAATTATAAAAAAACAATATTTATATGTGTGTTCTTTTGAAAGGGAAGCAACATTAGGAGGTAGAGAAAAATTTAAGGATTACTTCGACAATGGGATGGACATATTGGAAGCATTAAAAAAGAGTGGTGAAGGTCCCAAGATTATAAAAACATGTCATTTGCTCTTCGAGATTCGGGGTGATCGGTGGAAGAATAATGATGGCATTAATTGGATGAGACTTGCTCTTTATGCTTGTGAAGATGCATCTTCTCATCAAGAAGCAGCAGAGTGGATGTTGAATGAACTCACGACCAAAGGGAATGAAATGTACGACGCTGATTACTTCAAACAAGGAACGTTAGAGATATTGATTTAAGATTAGAAATCAATATTAATAATGTGGTGGTTCTGACAAATTAATATTGTTTAATTTACTATTACTGAGTAAATAATTCTTAGTTTTTATTAAATAAATTCTTCCTAAAAAGAGATTTCCCGTAGAGCGAAAATCATGTCTCTATAGAGAAATCGTAGAGTTTTAAATTTCTCTACACTTTTAAAATTAATTTCTAGAAAATTAAATTTTGAATTAATAAAAAATAATGCTTAAATTTTCTTTCACTTTAGAATTGTTGTAACGGATAAAAATTTAAAAATGAAATTATCTGATAGCGAAAAAAGAGATATTATTAATTTAATCCAGAAAGACTCTATTTTACCTGAAAAATATAGATTTTTACTATTTAATAAGGCAGATCAAGTTGAATTGAATTGGTTTGGAAAATCAAGAGACTTTACAAATGTAGTTCTACCTTTTCAAATAATTGAACAAGTTGATGAACCTCGCAATGAAAATCATCAATTTGAACAGAGATCTTTAATTGACTTTCAATCTGGAAGGCAGTTAAAAGGTTGGACTAATAAATTGATATGGGGAGATAATAAATATGTTCTATCTTCTTTAAAAAATGGACCTCTACGTCATGAAATAGAGAAAGAAGGCGGCATTAAGTTAATTTATATTGACCCTCCTTTTGATGTAGGAGCAGATTTTTCTATGAGTCTAGATATTGGAGATGATTCTTATGAGAAGAAACCCAATGTTCTTGAGCAAATTGCGTATAGAGATACTTGGGGTTTGGGATCGGATTCTTTTCTTCAAATGATATATGAGAGATTAGTTTTAATGAAAGATCTTTTGAGTGAAGATGGTACGATTTTTGTTCATTGTGATTGGCGATTATCAGCAAAAATAAAACTTGTTTTAGAAGAAGTTTTTGGAATTAGAAATGAATTAAACGAGATAATTTGGTGTTTTTCTCAAGGAGCAAAATCAAAAAGAATGTTTGCTAGAAAACATAATACAATTTTTTCGTTTGCAAAAAATATAGATCAAAATTTCTTCAATGCTGATGCTGTAAAAGTAGAAATGAAGTCAGGGAAATCTTCTTTTGGTGGGAGATTGGAAACTGATGAAGATGGTAGGAAATATAGACTTGTATACGGGACCAAAAATAAGCAAGGAGAGACTAGATATTATAAATATTACTTAGATGAAGGTAAAATTCCAGAAGATTATTGGACAGATATTAATAGTATTCAGTCTGGTAATAATGAACGAACAGGTTATCCAACACAAAAACCTGAAAGTCTTTTAAAAAGAATAATTTTATCTGCTACAAAAGAAAATGATATAGTTTGCGATTTTTTTAGTGGTTCAGGAACAACTGCCTCTGTATCTGAAAAATTAGGCAGAAAGTGGATTTGTTCTGACCTTGGTAAGTTCGCGATTCATACTACTCGAAAAAGATTAATTAATGTACAACGCGAATTAAAGGCATCCAATAAGCAGTGGCGAGCATTTGAGGTACTTAATTTAGGAAAGTATCAAAGAGATTACTATATTTATGATGGATCAAGAGATAATAGAGATATTAATAAAAAGAAGGAATCTGATTTTGAGAATTTAGTGTTTCAGGCATATAAATCTTTTAAAATAAATGGTTTTAAAACTTTGCATGCGAAAAAGGGTGATGTCTTTGTCTCTTTGGGTCCTATTAATCAACCCCTGTCAAGAAATCATGTAGAGGAAGTAATAGAAGAATGTCTAAAAAATAATATTACTTCTGTCGATATTTTAGGTTTTGAATATGAAATGGGTTTATTTCCAACTATTCAAGAAGAAGCAAAAAATAAAGGTTTAAGACTAATTTATAAACAAATCCCAATGGATATTTTTGATAAAAGAGCAGTTTCAAATAATGAAGTAGTTTTTCATGATGTAGCATATATTGATTTTAAAGTTATCAAGAATAAAGATAAATTAATTGTTGAACTCACAGATTTTGCAGTATTTTATAGCGAAGATAATTTAAATTTGAATGAACAACTTCAAAAAAATAAATCAAAAATAGTAGTAGAAAATGGAAATATTCTTGAAAAGACTAAAGATGAAGAAGGAAATATTTCGCAAAAGTTATTAACAGAATCTTGGAAAGATTGGATTGATTATTGGTCGGTTGATTTTAATTATGAATCTAAAAAAGAAGTAATTAAAGTATTTGAAGATAACGAAATAAAAGAATATTGGACGGGAAATTATGTTTTTGAGAATGAGTGGCAGTCTTTCAGAAATATAAAAAATAAAGAAATAGAAATTAGAACTTCAGAAAAATTAATTAAACAAAATAATACAAAAGTAGCAGTAAAAGTTGTCGATATTTTTGGGAATGACACCATGAAACTTCTTGATGTATCAATGTAATGCCAATATCAAAAAACTTTTCTAAATCTCCTTTTGATATTATCCATCCAAAAGATCGTTGGAGACCAGACATTGATTTTTCAGAGGAAAATGTACAAAGATTTTATGCACCATTTGTTGAAAAATTAAGGGAAGAAATATACGAGTGGCGTCAATTTGGATATGAAGGAATTTCAGAAACATCAAGATTACTTTTGCACTACTGGTTTAATACTTCCCATGCCACTGGTTTTCAATATTATTTCGGTCAAAGAGAGTCAGTCGAATCAGTCGTATATCTTTTTGAAAAATTAAAAGTTAGATCATCTTCTGATTTAATGAAACTGGATTCTCTTGGTATATCTAGAACAATTCTAAATGACTCTTGGTTAAGGTTAGTAATTAAACAAGCAACTGGTACTGGCAAAACAAAGGTTCTCATGTTGCTAATAGTATGGTCTTATTTTCATAAATTATTTGAAAAAGATTCTCTTTTATCAAAAAATTTTTTACTAATAGCACCAAATACTATTGTTTTAGATCGATTAAAAAAAGATATAGTTGGTCTAAAAGTTTTTCATGAGGACCCAATAATACCTTTTGATGGTTATTCAAATAAAAACTGGAACTTTTCACCTACAGTACATATCCAAGATCAAATAGGTTCTATTTCGGATCTAGGTAATATTTTCCTCACAAATATACAAAGATTTTCCAATAGAAATGTTGAAAATAGTAATGAGGATTTAAGCAATTACTTTTTGGGTAAAACTCCAGTCAAGAAGACTATTGATAATAAAGTTCGAGTTAAAAATATTGTGAATAAATTAGATGATTTAATAGTTTTAAACGACGAGGCACACCACATACATGAAGATAATGCATGGAAAAGGGCGATTGAAGATATTGATAATTCACTTATTCAGAAAGGTAAAAAATTAAACCTTCAAATAGATGTAACTGCTACCCCTAAGCATAAAAAAGGAGAAATATTTATTCAAACTATTTCTGACTATCCATTGGTTGAAGCAATTTATCAAGATGTGGTGAAAAAACCTGTCATACCTGATTTACCTAGCAGAGAAAAACTTAAACAATATTCCTCTTCTGTTTTTTCTGAAAGATATAGAGATTACTTAAATCTTGGTTATGAAACTTGGGAGAAACAATTTAATAAACATAAAAAACTTGGGAAAAAAGCGCTTTTATTTGTGATGGTTGATGATACAAAAAATTGTGACGACGTAGCAGATTATTTACGTGCAACATTTCCATTACTAAAAAACGGAACTTTTGTAATTCATACCAAAGATAATACCAAGGATGCAACTGGTGAGATTTCTGAAAATACTGCACGTGGCAAGCAAGAATTAGAAAAACTAAGAAGTTTAGTTAACACAGTGGATGATTTTACTAGTCCTATAAGAGCAATAGTATCTGTCTTGATGTTAAAGGAAGGGTGGGATGTTAAGAATGTCACTACCATAGTAGGTTTAAGAGCATATGCTTCACATATTCTTCCTGAACAAACTTTAGGTAGGGGTTTAAGAAGAATGTATTTTGATCAAAATATAGACGAGGAATTAGATGTTATTGGTACTGATAATTTTATTGATTATGTAAAAGGCATTTCTGAAGAAGGAGTTGAGTTGGAAGAGATTCCTACTGGTGGAAAAAATCCAGAATCAGGACCGGTTTTAATTGAAGTTGATCATGATAATCCAAATAAAAATCTTGATGAATTAGAAATAGAGATTCCTGAATTATCTAGACGACATGGAAGAGATTATCTATCTTTAGATTTACTTTCTCCAAAATCTTTTAACTTCACTCCTATTAAACTTAAAAGTTATTCAAAAGAAGAGGAATTAAAGAAAATAGTTTTTCGAGAAACGATTGATAATAAAGAAATCAAATCAATTTATTTTGATAATTTGAATCACGTGAATGTACAATCTGTTTTGCATTTTTACACGGATACAATACTGAGTGATTTAAGAATACGAAATATAGGAATCAATCATTTTATTTATGAGAAATTAAAAATTTTCATATCAAACTATCTTTTTGGAGAATTTGTAAATATTGAAGCAATAAATGTTTTAAGAAATCTATCAGAACCAGATGTCGCTCAATTAATAAGAAAAATCTTTAAAGATGAAATTAATAAGTTAACTCTCTCAGAATTACCTTTTAAGGAATCCTTAGAAAGTAAATTAATTACAAAATCAAAACCATATTTGGCATCTAGAAAAAAAGATTATTATTCACCGAAAAAATCAGTCTTTAATTTAATATCGGGAGATAGTAAGTTTGAAATTGAATTTTGTGAATATTTGGATCATTTTGAAGATGTAATATCTTTTTTTAAAAATGATATTCAACTAAAACAATCTATTGAATATGTTAAACATGATGGATCTATTGGTGCTTATTTCCCTGATTTTTTTATTAAATTGACCGATGGCACGAGGTGGATCGTAGAAACTAAAGGTGCACAAACTGTTAATGACCCAATAAAGTTTGCCAGACTTCAGGTTTGGTGTGAAGATGCATCTAATTCTCAGGATCATTCTTGGCAATGTCTTTATATACGTCAAGAAATTTGGAAAAATTTAAAACCGAAACCAAATACTTTCAAAGTTTTAGCAGATTACATCAAATTAAATCAATTTCTGTAATCTTTAAAAGATATTTTTATTAATCCCATCCATAAGGAAAGAACTTTCTACACCCACCTGAATCCACAAAAAAACCCTCTGTAGCATCAATAATAGTTTTCATCTCTTTTGATAATTTCTGTCTTCCATACTGACCTTTCTCTGTAAAAGGAATCGAATAATAATAACCTTGGGAAAGCGATGGCATTAATGCTCTTAATTTGCCAGACTTCCTATCCTCTTTTGAAGTTGCTCTTCCTAATTGATTTCCCACAAAGTTAATAAAAGGTCCTGTTATGATCTCTTTTGTATTTTTTGTTCTTTCCTGATAGGTTTTTTCTTCGTTTAACAATTCAGGTGAATATGATCTTGCCGTGTAATACTGACCACCATATCCATTCCAGATGCCTACATAGAAACCAAAAGAAGGTTCATTTTTATAATTTAAAGTTCCTATACCGCCACCAGAACCAGTATATTTCAAAGTTATAGTCACATCTGGTTCTACTTCACTTGTAAGAGTACAGAGTGAATCTGCCTTAACTGAAGAAATTAAATCGAATAAAAAGAATAAAAATAAAAAGTGTTTCATCTATATCTACCGTCACGATATTTTAATTTGGTAGTTTTTTCGCAAATATCAACATCAATCCATTCCATATTTGCAGTATGAGTTCGCATATCCTCTTTTGCTGCAACTGTATATTTACACTCATTGAAGACATCTTTTTGATAAACCCAATACCAAGGATATTTGTAAAATTTATTCTCCTTAATTCTTTCTGTAAGGATCTCCCAGTAAGTTTCATTAACTAATTTAATTGCTGCTCTTTCTCCTTCAGAACATTCACCTTGCGATTCAGGGCAGGTATATTTGTGTCTTTTATATTGTTCTGCATTTGTAGGGTTATATAATCCAAATATTAAAGTTAGAAGAAATAGTTTTTTCAAAGAATTTTACCTTTCTATTAATTTTAAAGATTCTGTCAATTAGTATTAAATTTAATCCAAATCTCTAGAAAATCTTCTTTATAAGAGGTTTCCCGTAGGTTTCCCGTGGAAAAATGTGTGTTATTATGGGTTCAAACATGTTGCTATGACTGTGTTTTTATTTGCAACTTTTGGCGGTACTATTGAGTGGGAATAAACGGATTTTAAGAACTCAGTTAAAACTTCAATTTATCGGGTTTACTTGAGAAATGTTCAAAATATTGATTAAGTCATAGCAGTGCTTTTGGGCGATTAAATATTGCTAGGTTTTACGTGGATTTTACGTGGCACCTTTCTACCGTCTCTATAGAGAAATCGTATAAAGTGAATTTTCTCTACAGTTGATATATTGATTAGAAGCACATTTTGTTGTGAAAAAAGAACTATTTTCATATGTGTCCTCAATTTTTTTATTCTGGCAACTAATAATGAATGATGCATACCAATGAAATTAATTATTCTAATCGAATAAAGTTTCAAAAGTATTAGTTAGTTTCATTGCCCCATATCCATTGAGATGAAAATTATCTTTATACATCAACTTATTTTCGTCATGATTTTTGCAGTACTTATTTGGGCATAGTATGGAAAACGCATCGATATAGGAAACTTGTGGGTTTGCTAAGAGAAACTTATCAATCTTTTGAATAGGTACAATTTCTGATGCAAGAAATTCGTTCTTGTTTACTTGTGAAATACAAAGTGGAGATATAACCCAACTTGGACGGAACCATTCTTCTTGACAAATGTATCCTGCTCGCACTCCCGAGAAAAAGGGGGTTGGGGAAATAAGAACAAATTTTATTCCGATATTTTGAGTTTGTCGAATGAAAGTCGAATATAGTTTTGTCCAGTTCTCTCCATTTTTGTAGTACCTATTTTGATGTCCAGAAAAAATAACAACATCTCCTTTCTTGAATTTGTTTTTATATTTACGAAGAGGGGCAAGGATAAACTCTTCATATTTTTCTGGAGACTTATTTGTTTTGAGTTTCAGTCCATTTCCACGTGGATGCATTACAAAGTTGAATTCTTTTTTGTCCGCTAGATGACTTAAAACTGATCCATAATGACCAGCAATACTATCACCAATAAGATAAATTGTAGGTAGGAGAGGACTATGAGTAATTTTGATCTCTCCATAAGTTTTCATATTCCATACGTTCTCTTGATTCCCAATAAATAATTTTCCTTTCAGTAGTTTTCCTAGAGCAAAAATACCACCCGTAAGTATAATTATTACTCCTCCTCCAAGAATAATTGTCTTCCATTTCTTCCCAAACCAATACCTTTTTTTTAGAGGGAGTTCAATCCATTGATATGAAGTAATTGCAAGAATAAATGTCAAAGCAACTTGGAAAGGAACTGACCACCAATGAATTCCAATCGTCCAACGACTAATTGAAAGAACACACCAATGCCAAAGGTAGAGAGAATATGAGATTAAACCTATATAAACAACTTTTGTATTAGTGAAAATTCTGTAAATACTTGTTTGATTCTTCAAAGAGGTGATAAGGATACAAGATAATATGACTACTGCAATAGTTGATGCTGTTGCTAATGACTTTGGTAGATACATTGCACCAACAATGAATATTAGTAATAGGAGTGGTGGAATCCTTTCAAGAGACTGTTCAATAAATTTATTTTTTTGCAATCCAATAAAAAGTAAACATCCTGATGATATTTCCCAAAATCTTGTTGGCATTAGAAAATATGCTGCTGATTGGTTGATTGGATAGAGGTAAAGGAAACCAAAACATGATGCAATACTTAGTGCTCCAATTGTTAGAAATAAATTTCGAGCACCATTTTTGGTTTGCCTACCATAACCAGAAAACCAAATAAGGAACGGGAATAAAATGTAGAACTGTTCTTCAACTCCAAGAGACCATGTGTGCATGAATACATTGAGTTCTGTTGGTTGAGCAAAGTAGTCAGTTGACTGTTTATAGAGAAAGAAATTAGACAAGCCAAATAGTGAAGTTATTCCTGTTTTTAGAGATATGCTTGGAGATGGATTAAACAGACATATTCCAATACTGGTGATGAAAACAAAAATTGAAAGTACCGGGATTAATCGCTTTATTCTTCGTGCGTAAAATCCTGTTATGAAATCCTTTATGTTTTTACTGGGTCTTTGATAAAGCGATGAAGTTATGACGAATCCTGAAATAACAAAAAAAATATCAACCCCAAGATATCCATTTGGGAGTATTTCTTTATTGAAGTGATTTATTACTACAGCGACTACTGCAAACGCCCGTAAACCATCAATCTCCGGACGGTAGACACTATTAAAAGAAATTTTATTTTTATTGATATCTTTTGACATCTAAAATTTCTAATAATAAATTAATTTTATGGGATGTCTTGTAATTTTCAAAACCATATTTTCTTACCTCGAATTTTTAGTATCTTGTTTTTGATCTGCCCATTCTATTTTTTAGATTTCTAAGAAATGGTTTCTTTTCGTACTCCTAATATTTTTGAAGCGACTATTAAGTCAAGTTATCACGTCATAAAGTTGAAAATAACAATGTATTCACTAAACTTATTTCATCTAATTACAGAGCAAAGTATAAAGAATGGCAGTTATCGGTTTGTCACAAGAATCACTCTTTTGAATAAGTCATTGAAACCAATGACTTTGAAGCATTAAAATAACGTGGAACCATTGATTGGGAATAAACGGATTTTAAGAACTCAGTTATAATTTGAATCTATCGGTTTTACGTGAGTTATACGCAGCACCTTTTCTCTATCTCTTAGGAGAAATCGTATAAAGTCTGTTTTCTCTACAGTTTGATTATTATTAAAGACATGCTGATAAAGAATTTTTTTAAAATCAATCTCCACGTTTTTATGCCTTTTAAAAATTACATATCTAAATATGATTGGCAGTATTTAGTTAGCGCTTGTGTTCTCATATCAGTTTTTATTTTTACAGATTTTATTAAAGTTTTCGATAAAGAATCTTTATACTTTGTCCCAAGATTAATTAGTGATCAACCTTATAGAATTTTTACATCAATTTGGGTTCATGCAGATTTAAATCATTTATTAAGTAATCTCGGTGGAATAATTATCACTAGATATTTTTTAATGAGACTTGGAATTGCAAGCAGGTCGTTTTATTTGAAATTTATTTTAATTTGTTCTTTTTTAAATTTTTTTGTTATCTGGGTTTACGAGAAGACCTTATCGTATTTTTTTGATACTTATCCAAATTATGCTGCTTTAGGATTTAGCGGAATAATTTATGCTTTATTTGGATTCTTATTATTAACTTCTTTTTATGGAAAGAATTATTTTTTAGGTAATAAAATTAGTTTAAAATCTAATTATGAAGTTCAAAAAATGACAAAGACAATTTGTTTTATAGGATTAATTTTCTCTTTCTTGCCAGGAGTAAGTTTATTGGGTCACCTAAGTGGATTTATTGCTGGATGTTTTTTATTTTTAATCTAAATTTGGATATAAATAAATTTCTCTACAATTTTTTTTATTTTTTGATCTTCATAACAAATTTTTTAGATTAATACTTAAGGTCTTTATATTTATCTTTTTGTGTGATGATTTCCATAGCAGGTCTGAGCATTTCTTTGTATTTTTTCCATCCACCGATTGATTTTGAATTGATTGGGGAACGGACTTGAATATTACTTGCTGTATAAACTGCTCTTTTATTTAATTCAGGGGATAAATACAAGGAATTCCATTTCCATCCCAACCAATTTATTAATGATTTAATCTCTTTGTGAGGATTTTTAACTAGTAAATCATAATTCAGATCATAAATCTTTTGGCGGAATTTATCTTTGTAGATATCCATTATTTGTTCTTGATCTAAATAAACTTTTGCAGAATCACGCAATGAAGAAGAATAATAATTACCACTTTCGAAATTTGCTCTGTTAAGTGAAAGAATATTATCTAAAGGATTTCTAAGACAATGTATAATTTTACAATTTGGTATTTGATTAGCAATTATTCCAGCATATTGATAGTTATATAACCATTTATTAGTTGTGATGCTGAATTCTTTTAACAGTTGATTTAGCTCTTGCATGTATAAATCTGCAAGACTTTTTTTTTGATTAAATTTTCTGCTTTTTATGTATGCTTTTTCTAGGATATTAACTTCTCCTAAATCTTTCAGTTTCTTATTCATACTTAAAATAGATTCAACTAAAGTACTTCCACTTCTTGGCATTCCTAGAATAAAAATACTCATGGGATATGATAATTGCGAATTGTCAATTTTTTGATTTTTTTCGGATTCTTTAAGTAGATTTTGTGATCTATTAATAAGAAACTTGCACTCAGAAGAGTAAAGTGCAAGTTTTAATTTATTTGCAAGTTGGAGGTTCTTAGAACTCTCATAATATTTTTTTTCTTTGTGAAGGATGTTAGATCTCGAAAAATAGATATTAATTTTCTCCCTATCATTTTTTTTATTTAAAATTTGTTCAGAAAATAAATATTTATGCCATTTTTTGTCAGAAATTTCATATTGAAGTTTTGATAATGAAAAATATGGTTTTACAAAGTTAGGATTAATTTCAATTGTTTTTATAAGTAATATTTTTGCTTCTTTTACTCTTCCAATAGTTTTTAACATATCTCCTAAATTCGCATATCCAAGTGGCGAATTAGGATCAAGTTCGATTACTTTTCTTAGATATATCTCTGCTTCTTGAAAATTTTTTAATTCTCTTAGGATATTTCCAAGATTACAGTGAGCATTTACTGAGTTATGATCAAGTTCAATTGCTTTTTTCAGAGATATTTTTGCTTCGGAAAATTTTCTAAGATCTTTTTGTATAGTTCCAATATTATTGTGACCTTCGGACCAGTTAGGATTTAACTGTATTGCTTTTTTCAGAGATATCTCTGCTTCCTTGAAATTACCTTTGTTTTTTAGTATAAGACCATAATTTGAATATACTCTATAGTCATTTATTTCTTGATCAATACAATATTTATAATATCTTTCTGCTTCTATAATATTTCCTTGAGAATGGAATAAAAATGCTTGATTGATTATCTTCTCTTTTGAAGGACTAGTTATCTTATTGTGTTTTTTTTTAAATTTATTCTGTTCTCCAAACCCTTTCATTTTCGAGAAATAATTTTCAACATAGTTTTGATTATAGTGTCTTTAAAAATTCTGAGATATTATTTTCTAAATGTGAAAATTTTAGTATTTAATCACTAATTTTCTACAATTAACTCAACAGGTTTGCTTCATTTTAAGAATGTTAGGAATAATTCCCTTAAATCAATTGATATGACCATGTTTCTGGTAGTCCAATTTTGCCTTACTATCGAGTAGTAGTAGTTTTATGGTAATTTCATCAGTCATAGTTTGGTTTGAGTGTTCTGTCACGGGTTTTTTATGTAGATTAGAGAAACGATTTTATTCGGGTTATGAACCTCCATTTCTTACAGGTTTTTATATTCATCATCTTTAGTAATGATTTTGATAGCAGGTTTAAGCATCTCTTTGTAGTTTTTCCAACCGCCAATAGATTTCGAATTAATTTTAGAGCGAATTTGTACATCGCTTGCTGTGAAAACTGATCTTGTACTTAAATGAGGTTTCAGATATGCTTTATTCCACTTCCATCCCAACCAATTAATTAAAGATTTTATTTCTTTATCGGGATTTTTAACTAATAAATCATAATTTAAGTCGTAAATATTTTCTGGAAATCTTTTTGTGTATTCATTCATTATTTGCCTATGGTCTAGATAAATGTTTGCGCAATCAATTAACGAGGAGGAATACTCATTATCTTTTTCAAAGTTTGTTCGATAAATAGAAAGAATATTATCTAGTGGATTACGGTAGCAGTAAATTATTTTTGAATTTGGTATTTGTTTTGCAATAATTCCTGCATATTGATAGTTGTATAACCATTTATTAGTAGTGATATATGATTTTATTTTTTTATTTATTCTTTGCATATATAAATCATAAAGATCAAATTTTCCTTTTTTTTCTTTCCATTCTTTAAAGGATCTTTCAAAAGCATTTGTTTCGCCTAAGTCAAGAACTTTAGAATTCATGCTGATAATTGATTCCGCTAAAGTTGTTCCGCTCCTAGGCATACCTACTATAAAAATGGTCTGCAGATTATTTTTTTCTTTATTTAAATTAAGATCTGCTCTATTTGATTCGATAAGTAATAACTTAGATTTTTTTATTAATGAATCAGAATTGGATGGGTAGATTAATATTTTTAATTGATTTGCTAATTTTAGGCATTTAGCACTTTCTTTAAAATTTTTTTTCTTGTGGAGAATATTTGCTCTTGCGAAAAAAATATTAAATTGATCATTTTTTGATTTATTTTTAAGGAAACTTTCAGAGAAGAGTTTTTTTTGCCAAATTTTCTTTTCGTCTGTGGAGGTGAGAGTTGATAAATTATAGTATGCTTTTGTGAAATCGGGATTCAATGTAATCGCTTTACAGTAGCATGATTCTGCTTCTTTAAGTTTATTTTTAGCTCTCAAAATATTTCCAAGGTTATTGTGAGCAATTGTGTAATCAGGTTTGAGTGAAATTGCTCTTCGTATCCATACTTCCGCTTCTTCTAATCTGCCTAAATTTTTTAAGATTTCCCCAGAATTTAAAAAAATTCTATGATCTTTAAAACCTTTATTGATAAAAAATTGATAATATTTTGATGCTTCAGCAATATTACCTTGCAAATGGTATTCGAATGCTTTACTTATGATTTCATTTTTAGAAAGATTTGATTCTAATTTTTTTCCTATATTTTTTGAATTTTTCTTCTCATCAAATTCTTTCATTTTTTATGTTTTGAATCTGATTATTAGTTCTTATATTAGTGTTAAAAGCATAATATAAAAACAAAAATTCTTGAGTTACATAGAACTAACCCTCTAAAATTAATTAAATAACTATGCTTTATTTAGATAATTTTTGGAATAAGAAGGTTTTTCACACAAAATCTATTCCTTTCGTAGTTGGGGTTTGAACAATGGATTTACTGAGTGGGAATAAAGAGATTTTGAACTTAAAACAAAGAGGTTATTTGTGTAGACTTTTCGATTCTTAAATCCCTCGTTGTAAACAATTTAGATAAATTGCTTTTCACTCACTAATTATTTATATTTCAGATTAAAAAGGTTCTTTAAAAAGAAATTTAATGAAGTTGATCAAAAAATTAGTTATTAGTGAAGACATTCGTAATATATACTACGAAAATTGGTCGTTCTTGTTATAAGATATTGTAAATTAATTTTGATTGATGAAAAAACTTATCTTTGGAGTTTTTGCTGGTTCTCTCTCTATTTTATTACCGGCTAATGTTTTTGCGCAAGGATGTTCAAATTATAAATATGGAGGAACAGGGGTAAAAGCCTTTCCTACTGAAGAAGGACCTAAAATAGTAAGTACAGGTAAAGCTGCTGTTCTTATAGATGATGTTGAAGAGGTACAAGATGCTTATGCGGAAGCAACATTAAATGCAAAAACAGAAATTGTTAAATGGTACAATAGCTCTGAAATAACTGATGAATGTACAAGATCAAATAATAAATTATCAGATAGAATTCTTTCAAAAAATCCCGATGGAAAAAGCGGAAGCTATAACAAAACAACTGCAAAACAGCTAATTTGCGGCACTACAGAAAAAACTTCTGGTTTAGTCAAGGGAGCTGTTACTGTCGAACAATGTTATCAAAAAGGAAAATATGTTCAAATTACTTTAGGGATAAGTCCCAAGACTTTAAAACAAGCTGCAGGTTTAGGGGATAATATTAAATTTGGTGTAGATGACCCAAAATCTCCTAATACAGTTAGATCTAGTAGTTCAGATGGCCTTGTACCAACTGATGGTTTTTATTACGTAGATGAAGATTTCTAAAATTGAGAATTTATAAATTTATTTTTATTTTTTGTTTGATTTTTATTAGTTGTAAAACTGATACTGTAAAAGCAAAAAGCTGTAAATTTTATCCGTATAAAACCGGATTAAAAGTTAGAAATAAAAGACAACCTAATTTGAAAATTTACTCTACTTCAAAAGTCAAAGTTTATTTTGACGATTTTGAGGAAATAGAGGATGCCTATATGGAGGCTGAAAATAATGCCATTGTAAAAATAGCAAGATTTTTGGAAACTGGAGTTGAATATAATAAAAAATATTTTTTATTAAATGATGAAAAGTCTAAGATTAGTGGACAAATTAAAAAAGAGGCTAATAAAGCAATTGCCAAGAGTAGTTTCGATAGCAAAATTACTTTGAGTGGAATAAAGACAATAAAGAAATGCTACGAGAAAAATAATTTTGTAAAAGTCACAGTATTGTTGGATGAAAAGAATGTCAAAAAAGCAAAAAAAATAAAATCTATTTTTCAAGAAAAAAAGAATTAGTAATTTAAAAAATTTTTATTTTGTTGGTACAAGAATCCAAAAAATATTGATTAAAAGTTCTTTGTCATTTTATTTTAAATTTTAATAGTTATTTTGCTTTTGATATTCTACTTTTATGTCTTTAATTGTTTTTAATACTTCTGTAGAAAAGTTCAACATTACTAAATATTTCGCCTTAGGAATGACTGTAGTGACACACCCATTACCGATATCAGCACATCCAAATAGTGAAAATTGAGGTATTACTCCATTAGAAATAGGTAAAAATTTAATATTATTGCTATACGGACATTCATATACATTACAGGAATATCTAAATATTTCTTTTTTCTTTGAATTAAGGAGACTGATCGATGGTGCACCATATCTTAATATCCCTACTTTTGATGTCTTTAATTGAAGAGAATTAGCAAAAAATAAAGGATGACTGTTTGATGCAGGATATTCTTTATAGGAACTAAGCTCATTCCTTATATCTTTGAATAAATAAATCTTAGTACTAGTTGGTTGATTAATTGCAATTCGTAAATCATTATTTTTACCTAACCTTCCCGAAACAGCATGAAAACCACCATTATTATTCAGATAAAAAGTCTTAGATTTTGTTTTTTCAAAAATGTTTAATGCATTATTTAGAAAATTTTTATTTACCGAAATCTCTACTGTTGCAAGAATGACATTATTGTTCTGGAAAATTCCGCATCCATTTAGCAAACTTTGATAGTAAAAGTTTCCTGCGCAAAAATTTTGCCAATCATTTATAAATTGCCAATTTCCTATTTTCATATCATAAACAGTACCCTCTGTTAATGGTTGGATAATTTTATTAGATATTAATTCTGCTTTTGATTTCTTATTGTTTAAGTTCGTTTCTATCACGTTTGAGATTTCTGCGCCAGGAAAACTTGATTCTGCAAATGCAAATTTTTTAATAAATCTTGAAAATTCTCCTTCTAGAACCTCAACTTTTGCTTTAACAATAAAGATCCCATTTTTTTCTTCTGTATTTAAAATCTCAAAATATTTTATGGAGCCTTGAGAATAATCTTGCATATCTTTCTTTACTGTTTTTGATAGTTCAACTATTCCATTAGTAATTTCTTTTTTTTTGCTAAAAAGAGTTTCTGAATCTATAAAAGATCCTACTACTTGTTTTAAAGCGTTCTTAAGAGCATTTTGCGACGCTTCATCAACAGTTGAACCAAAACCCTTTGTGATGACAGTTTTTACTTTATTATTTGAGGCAATTAAATTATTGCTCAAATTTCTTTTGGAAAAAATTAAGTTCTTTAATTCATAAGAGTATATTGGGGAGTATATGCTCAGCAAAAAAAATAAGGTATTAATTGATACTAATTTTATGAATCTTCTCATCTTTGCTTGTCTTTTAAATTTTTATTTACTAAATACTATATGTTATTCCAATAACTAATTAAGAAAAATAGAGAAATTTCGTATAAAATTTCCAAATATTTTATTATATTTGATCCATAGCGAATTCTATGAGATGATTTTATGAAATTTAAACAAAAATTTTTATAATTTTATTTTAATTGAACCTTTAATTAGATTAATGAACAATTTCAAAAGCAAATTAAAGATTTTTTTTAAGATTTTAATCTGCACTACTCTTTCTTCCTTTCAAACCTCTAGCGTAATCGAATCAAAAGCTGAGATGGTCGCTAATATTTCTCAAGCAACACTTGGTATTGAAAGTGTTGGGTCTCCTTCACTTAGAGTTCTGAATCTTGATAGAGTTGTTTATGTAGGAGAATGTCCTGGTGTCAGAAATAAAACCACTGTAGGATATTTTGTAGATTATGAGACTCCTGTGAGAGAAGATTTAGTTGTTGTTTTGCAAAATTTTACTCGGGGTTTATCACCAAGTAACCCCCCCTCAGTACAAAAAGATTATGACTCTGGAAGAGCTTCTGACAAAATAAAATTTAAAATTTCCAAAAAGAGAAATAAAGTTTATTTATCAATGCAACCTGGGGTAAATCCAATTAAATATCAAATAATCGATGAAACTGATCGAAAAAACCCAATATTGGTTAAGTCTGGAATTTTTATGTTAGATGTAAAATTCGTAGATCAAGTTTATAGAAGAGATAAAGAATATAGCTCAGAAAGCGGTACTTACTACTGTCCATTTTTCTAAAAAAATTTCTAACATTGAAGATCTTAGAATTTAATATTATTTGTAAAGACATTCATAATTTTAAATTTTTAAACAGTTCTGCATCAATTATGATTAATTTCCAGTAAAGCGAATTAATTTATATATTCTCAAAAAAATATTCGTTGATTTAATTTTTGTTCAACTTTTATTTATTTTATTTGTTGCTTACTTCTGGCTTACACTAATAAGTTCTTTATATATTTATTGCATTTATGAAATAAAATAATTAGTATTCTTTTTAATTGAAAATTTATGCCGTGAGAAAATTATTTCTTCTGCTAATACTTTTTTGCGCAATACCTAATGCTGGTTATGCAGGAATTCCTCAAGGTAAAACTGATAAATGGATTAAAATCAATAAGAATTGGTCAATAGATACTGAAGATGTACAAGTTAGGAATGGTAAATTACGTTTTTATATGAAAAGAATTGGAACTCGAAATGAATTTGGAGAGCATTCAAAATATCTTTTGACATTTACTGGTAAAGTAAGAATTAATTGCGATAATTTCTCTGCAGGGATTCAAGTAAAACGCAATAAAGGATCTTATAGTTCTCTTGATTGGAATCCAATTACTCGTAAACATATAGGGTATAACTTAGCAAAATATTTTTGTTTTTTGACTGGTTCTGAAGGATATACCCGAGAGACTAATGAACCTGATTGGGTAACAAAAGTCATTAATATTCAGAGTAAAAAACAATCAGGAAATATAAATTGTGACTCCCCAGTTTGGAAAAATAAACCAAGATGTAATTAAAAAATTCATTTAATTTCAGTAATTTAATATTAATTTATAGCCTATGATTTTCCTGAAAGGTTTTCATAAGTACCGATATCATATTTTTTTAAATTAGTTGTGTATAAAGAAAGCATAAGAGATTGAAAAGGATTATATTTCTGATTATTTTTTGGAAATTTTTCGTTCTAAATTGTTTCTCATTATCTAAACCTTTCATTTATTCAAATAATTTTTTTTTGAAGAATATAGTTTTTACTAAAAATTTTATATTTTAATTAAATTATTTACTAATCTATTTTATTGTAAATCCCAACGAATTATCTAAAATAAGTTCAACAATCTTTTTCGGTTTGAGTAATGTTGGGAATAATTCTTTTTATCAAGGTTTTTTCATATAAATTGAATGTTGTCCTATTTGAGAAACTAAATATCAGGGAGATGAACATTTCTAATTTTTTTAATTATTTTTAAAATTTAATGAGCAAGATTATTAAATTAAGTAGATCTACTGTGGAAAAATATTTAAATTGTCCAAGATGTTGCGTACTTGATAAAAAATATCAAATAAAACCCCCTTCATTACCATTCACCCTAAATATTGCTGTGGATAATTTATGTAAAAATGAATTTGATTATTATAGAAAAATTCAGGAGCCACATCCTTTATTTATTGAACATGGTATTGATGCTGTTCCTTTTAAACATAATGATTTAGAGAGTTGGAGAAGCAATTTTCAAGGGATCAGGTATAAGTCAATTGAATATAAATATGATTTTGGTGGGGCTGTGGATGATATTTGGCAGAAAAAAAATGGCGATCTAATTATTGTTGATGTAAAGGCAACATCTAAAAATAATTTTGATTGGTCAGAGACTTTTAATAAATATCAATATGCAAAAGCTTATAAAAGACAATTGGAAATGTATCAGTGGTTATTTAGAAAAAACGGTTTTCAAGTTGCTAATGAAGCTTATCTTTTATATTTTAATGCAAAAAAAAACGAACAAGTTTTTAATAATCAATTAAATTTTGATGTTCATTTAATTAGACTAGATTGTTCAACATCATGGGTAGAATCTAAGATAATCGAGACTGTTAATTTACTGCGTTCAGATATTTTTCCAAAATCTTCATCGAATTGTGAGTACTGTAGTTATTTGAAAAAGCGCTGGCAATTGTCAATAAAATAAGACGCATAGAAAAATTTATGATTTTTCTGGAAAAATAGCAAATAATAGATAATCTTTAATTAGATTATTAATTTATGATTTTGATAAAATCAACAAACTCAGAAAGAAAGATAACAAATCATCTTCAACAAGATGTAGTAAAAGTTTCTGGCAAAAAAATTTTTATTAATCCTTTTTTGTATTGGCGGAGATTTGATGAAAATACATACAGATGGCTTCGCGAACCTGGACAAATGTCAGAGGATCAAATAAAACCCAATAGGAGCCGATTTTACCCAGAATTAGAGTGGTCAGATTTAAGCCATGATCAAAAGCTGATAAAAGATGCAACTGTTGAAATGTTTTTGAAAACTCTTGAATTGATAAATACATTCCATCCTTATTTAAGTTCAGGACAATTGTTGGAAGTTGAAAGAAAGATGGCAATTATAAAGAAAATTCCTTTTGAAAAGTGGGTGGCTAAATCTTTTGCTAAAAAAGCAAGATTATTGGAAAATGAAAAGAGAAAATTTCAAAGAGAAAGGTTTTTTAGTAGTTGGAGAGAATGGTTGAGTCTTGAAAATACTCAACAAGCTATCCTGCCATTAATCATAACGATATTTGTTTCATCATTTGTTGGCTGGTCTTTAGGAATATCTAAAAATAGTTGCAATCCTTATTTTGAACAAAATATTGATCAATTAAATTAAGTTTTTTTGATATTTTTAAAGTATCTAAGTTAATATATTTATGAAAAAATAATTTTCTTATTTAAAATAATATTAATTAGAATAAGCACTTTAAATAGCATAAGTTTCATGAGTGAAAATTGGAATTCAAATAATATTGATAATGATGAGTTTTATCTGAACAAAGAAGTTAGTGACTATGAAGTTTTAATCAATAGACTTAAAGAAATTAAATTATCTATTGCTTTATTGAAAAAAACAATATTTAAATAAATTTATATTTTTGCAAACAAGTCCTAATAAAAAACATATTTTATTAAAGAGAAAACCTCTGGTTTTACTTATTTTTACTTCTTTTTCGTTTTTACTGATTCTATTAAGGTTAATTTTTTTACAACTTTTAAATTATGAATCTTTTAAGAAGATGTCAGATGAGAATAGGATCAGACTTATTGCTTCACAGCCAATACGCGGAAGAATACTAGATAAAAATGGTTCTGTTTTAGCAGATAGTAGGGTTAAATACTCTTTAATAATAAAGCCTCAATCTGTTAATAAAAACAATTGGGAAAAACACAAATCAAGCATTTCTAACTTGTTAAATATTGACAGTAATTCAATTCAAAAAAAATTTTCTGATGGTATAAAAAATCAAAAACTTTCAGTAACTATTCTTGATGATTTAAATGTAGATCAATTAATTAAATTCAAGGAAAATGAAGATAATTTAATTAGTTTTGAAATAACTACTAAATTAATTAGAAATTATCCTTACAAATCGGTTGCTGCGCATGTTATTGGTTATACTCAGCCAATTACTGAATCTGAATATAAATTCTTGTCTAAGAAGGGTTATAAATTAAATGACTTAATAGGAAGAACAGGAATTGAATACGTTTACGAAGATTCAATAAGAGGTGAATGGGGTGGAGAAATGGTTGAAGTAAATTCATTAGGAAAATTTCAAAGATCATTGGGTACAAGACCTTCAGTACAAGGTAAAGATATTGAACTAACCCTCGACCTTAATCTGCAACTAGTTGCTGAGGAAGTTCTAAAAGATAAAAAAGCTGGAGCGATAATAGTTATGGATCCAAGAGACGGTGCAATAAGAGCCATGGCAAGTAGGCCTAATTTTGATTTGAATTTTTTTTCAAAGGATTTTAAGCCTGAAAAAGAATATAATAATATATTTAATTCTCCTGAAAAACCCCTTTTTAATAGGGCATTAAATGCTTATGATCCAGGAAGTGTTTGGAAAATTGTAACGGCTTTAGCTGGCTTAGAAAGTGGAAAATTTCCTATAGATACTTTGCTAGAAACAAAACCATGTATCACATATGGAAGTCAATGTTTTAGAGAGCACAATGATCTAGGTTTTGGAGTAATAGGGTATGAAGATGCGTTAAGAGTTTCAAGTAATACTTTCTTTTATCAAGTTGGATATGGTGTAGGCGTTGATGAAATTTATGAGGTTTCAAGAAAGCTTGGTTTTAACTCTTTATCTGGGATCGAAATTTCTGAACAGGAGAATATAGGCCTTGTAGCAAGTAGTAAGTGGGCAAAAGAAGGTAGAGGCTGGGGCGAGCCAGGAAGAACCCCGTGGGTGGCAGAAGATATTGCGAGTATGTCTATTGGACAAATGGTCGTTCAAGTAACTCCAATGCAAATCGCTAGAGCATATGCTGTTATTGCTAATGGAGGTTATTTAGTAACTCCTTATTTAGTTAAAAAAGATGGAGAATTTTTGTATGATCAGTCACGAATTAAACTTGATATTGATCCTGAACATATCAAATTAATAAATAGAGGCTTGAGGAAAGTTGTTGAATCAGGTACTGGAGTGGCAATTAATACTGGAATAACTAATTTGCCGCCAGTCTCTGGCAAAACAGGGACGGCTGAAGATTGGAAGACTGGCTTGGACCATGCTTGGTTTGTGTGCTTTACTCCGTCAGAGGGAAGTGAATTACTCGTAGTTGCTTTTGCACAAAATACTCCTGGTGGCGGATCTGTACATGCACTTCCTATGGCTAAGGAAATTTTGAAAGTTTGGAACGAAAAAAAATGAAATTCTTTTAAGTTTTAAAAGTTTATATTTGTAATTTTTTCATTTGCATAAGCCTTTTAATAATATCTTCAATAGATTTTATATCTATTGGTTTACTGTAAGAGGACAAAAGTTGTCTTCCTAATACCTGACTTCCTAAATGAACTAGTTGTATGCGTAATGAAGTGAGAAGTTCTAATCCTATCCCGCCAGAAAACGTTGCAATTGCAATCGGTTGACCATTAAATAAATTTCTAAAGTCATCTCCCGAAATAGAAAGCCATGCTATAAAGTTGGAGAGAATGGGAGGTATAGATCCATTATATTCAGGCGCACAAATCACCCACTTTTCAATCTTGAAAAGCTTTTTTTTTAATTCTCGTATTTCATTTGGAATATTTTCTTTGCTGTGAATTCTTGGATTAAATAATGGAATATTAAGAGTGGTAAGATCTAAAATTTCGGAACTTATGTTAAGTTCATTACTTTTTTTAAGGAATTTCTCAGAAAGTTCTAGATTTTTCCCGCAACTAGCTGAAATAATTATTAGCTCTTTTGTTCCAGTCATAAATAAGATAAATAAATTTAATAGTTAGCACCAGTTTTACGGTGATGAACTGCAGTAAGACAATCGGATTTTAGTATATTACCGTGTAGTACTTCAGCGTATATTACCCAATGATCTCCACATTCCATTCTTTCTTTTACAGACGCATCCAACCATGCTAAAGAGTTAGGAATTATTATCTGCTCATTAGGAGTTAATTCAATATTTATTCCTTCAAATCTATCTTCTCCTGGTGAAAAGGGCTTTGTGAATCTTTTCAAAGGTTCTTTAAAATCTTTTTCACTAAGAATATTTAATGCGAATGAATCTCCTATTTGCAGAAGAGATTCTACCGATCTATCTTTTGCTACTGCAATACTTAATCCGGGCGGAGAAAAACTTGCTTGACTAACCCAAGATGCAAGCATAGCTCCTTTAATATTGTTCTCATCTTTACCTTTAGAGGCTGTCAGGACACATAGTGAACCTATGACTCTTCCAAGAGCTTGTAGCTTTGGATCCGTTTTGCTTGTAATCATTCCAGTGTCTGATTTTCGAGGTTTTTTCTTTGCTTTTTTTATAATTTTTCTTCCAAAGTGAGTTCCTATTTCTTCTAGCTCTTTAATCTTTGGTTTATTTGGGCTGAATTTAATCCTTATAGGGTCAAAACTAAACTTAAAACCACCGTCTTTTAATTTTGTTTCAAGTAAATCTATAGCTTCGCCGCTCCAACCAAAACTACCAAAAATTCCTACTGGTTTATCTCTATTACCCTCTGCTAATAATGTTCCTAGTGCACTAACTATTGGAGTTGGAGCGTGACCACCCAATGTAGGGGAGCCTATTAAATATCCATCAGCATTTTTGATAGATTTTACAAGTACATCATTAGGTGTAAATTCACAATTAATACTTTCAACTTCTACAGAGGTTCTATTTATTCCTTTAGCCAATGCATCGCCTATTGAGGCTGTATTTCCATACGCACTTGCATATATCAGAGTGATCTTAGGATTATTTGTTGAGAGATTCTCGCCCCATCTAATATAGTCATTTAAAAAGCTCTTTAAGCTATATTCGATGGCGGGACCATGTAATGGTGCAATAGTTTTAATGTCATAATCTGCAATTTTTTCAGTTATTGATACTACTTGATTAGACATTGGTGCCATCAAGCAATCATAAAAATGTTTCCTATCAATTTCTGTACTAATTCGATTTGTTTCAGACCACTCAGCAGAAGCAATATGAGCAGAGAAAATTTTTTCACTAAGAAGTATTTCTTGATTACGTTCATAAATTATCAGGCCACCAGGCCAACGTGCTGTTGGAATGGGGATTAACTCTAGTGAAATGTTATTTAATTCTAAATTAAGTTCTTTTTTGATTATATTTATTTCAGGCAATTGAATTTCAATAAAGTTTTCTAAGGTAGGATTTCTTTGATTCCAAAGTTCGCTAATAAGTTTATAGCCTGGATTAGAGCAAGTAATAGTTGTGTTTTGAAATTGGTAACTTACATTTTTTAAAGTTTCAATAATTTGAGGATTAATATGACCAGAAATGAAATTAATTTTATCTAATTTAAATTGAGCCGAAAAACTAGAAATTACTTTACTAAATAAATTTAAATATTTTTTCTCAGGTGGATGAATAATAAAAAGTTCCTCATGACTTCTAATGAAAAAAGTATTAAAAGAGGTCCCTTTTTCAAGGTTAAATTCAAGTTCAAATCTTTCTTTATTTTGGTCTAAGAATCTTACACAATAAAAATTCTCGCTAATTTCAAATGTGGATAAGTTTTGATTTTCTGCAAGTAAGCCTATATGAATATCTGACATTTTAAAGACTCATTTTCTAGTAATAGTTTGCGACTTATTTGTCGTGGAGTGGTTTTATATGGACTTTCAACGGATTTTCAACTATCGACCAGAACATTTAGTTCTTGTGAAACCGTTATGTATCAATAGATTATACCTATAACAGCACCATTAATGAGTTATTAAATGTAGGGTTTTCAACTAGAACACGATTTCTTTTTGATTATCTAAGCAAATTGATGATTTTTATAAATTTTTCTGTAATTATCATGCAATTTTTCAGTTGCTAATCTTTTATTCTTCATTGCGTCTTTAATCAAATCTATTTCATGGAAGTTTTGATTGAGAATAGTGAAAGGAGTAATTAGTTTCATAAGACCTCCCGTATCTACACTTATATTGTCCTCCTTTTTACTTAAAATTTATAGGGCATTTCTACCCGAGTATTTGTTCTTTGTGGTTGTCACGACTATCATTTTCCATTCAGTTGGAGTAGAAATAATTCAGGATTCAAAAGCACTTCATCGACTTTGTGGGCAGCGAGGTGCATACGACTCGAAGAGGGCAAACAAATGCCCTCTTATTTTTTTCTTAAATTCACTTAATGGATTTACAGCTTGGAAAGGGATAGTGGAATGTTGCTTAACTGTCACATGTGACAGTTGCTAAAGAATAATATTTTAACTTTAAATTTAAAACAAATAATTTATATTTTAATTGTGTGAGTGAGTTGTGAAAATACTCTAATTTTAAAATGAAAATTCTTATAGCAACTCTTATATTGGGTACTTCTGTTCCACTAAATGCTTATGAGAGCATTGGAGATCGCAGTAATCGAGAAGCGTACGAGTCACAAAAAGGATACGCATATGAAAACAAGTGCTTCCGTTATGAATATAGGGAAGAATATATACCAGGTAATTCAATGTCTCCTGGTTATGTTAAATCTTATCGTGAGAAAGTTTCCATCCCATGCAATAGTGAGCGCAATGCATTCAAACATTATCATCATAAGAATGAACACCAAACTTCATATGTGAAATATAAACCTGCTCCAAAATGTATTGGAAGCACAACTCTAGGCGGGTTGATTGGTGGTGGAATTGCAGCGTCTCTATCAAAAAGTGATGCATATGGTTGGAGCATCCCTTTGGGTGCAGTTTTAGGTGCAGGAATTGGCAATGCCGAATGTAAATAATTATGTTTTTATTTAATATTGGGAGTCAATTTCAACTAAAAAAAACCTAGTTATAACTTTATGCTATATTTTTTTTCTGGATTTATAAAAAATTTTTTTGCTATTTGAAAGTAACGATATCAATGGTTTATAAATAATCTAAATGTAAAGTCCGGTTAATAGTGATTAGCAACTTTTCTGTGATGAACTGCTGTCTTGCATGACAAGTCAGAAACATTACCATTTTCAACAATTCCGTAAATTATCCAATGGTCTGGGGTCTCCAGTCTGGAACTAACTTTACAATCTAAAAAGGCGAGTGAATCTGAGAGGACTGGTCCTCCTTCAGCGATGTTGCTAATTACATCTACATCAG
This sequence comes from Prochlorococcus marinus CUG1433, assembly GCA_017644425.1. Lineage (NCBI taxonomy): Bacteria > Bacillati > Cyanobacteriota > Cyanophyceae > Synechococcales > Prochlorococcaceae > Prochlorococcus > Prochlorococcus marinus. The sequence continues at coordinate 868,556 of JAEPLN010000001.1, read as the reverse complement.
CAAATCTATCAGCTCCAGGCGCAAATCTTTTTAAAAAATGTCTGAACATTTTTTGATAGTTATCTTCTCTCAAGATATTCACAACAAAACCTTTCCCAACTTGCATATATGATTCAATAGCTCTATCTTTTGCTACTGCAACTGTAATACCTGGTGGAGAAAAGCTTGCTTGACTAACCCAACTTGCGACCATTGCACTTCGTCTAAATGTCGAACCTTCTCCTTGGCTTGCTGTAACTACATATAACCCTCCACTTAATCTACCTAAAGCTTTATCTAAATTTGAATCAAGGCTTTTCATAGAGGCAATGTTCTTCTTTTTATTGATCAATTGACCCAAGTCAGTTCCAGCTTCTTCGAATTGTTGATAAACAATGGGATCTGGAATATTTTTAACTCTTAAAGGGGAAAAAGCTTCTTTTTGTCCAAGTTCTCTTAATTTATTTGCTAAAGAATCTATTGGTTCATCATTTCCACCAAATGCATCATAGACAGCAGTAAATTGTTTTGGTTTTAGTGCTGCAAATAAAGTACCGAGAGATTCTTTTAATTCATTATCTGACTCTACTGGCCATGTTGGAATAACTACTGCTTTTGATTCGGAAATTAAACTTGTTAATTCTTGCGGGTCAGAAGATCTTAAATCAATTAGTTGAACTTGTGCATCTGCTTTACTTATTCCATGAGCTATCGCTTGACTTAGTCGATCACAATAACCATAGTCACTTACATAGCAGACTGACACAAAATCATTGCCTTTACTTTTGTTGCTACTCCATTCTAGATATTTTCCTTTCCAGAAATCGACCTGATTATGTAGCAAAGGCCCATGACCAACAGCTATTGTTTTTAATTCAGGTAGCTTATCTATTCTTTTAATTGCTTGGAGAACGCTTCTAGCGTTTGGACCCATAAGGCAATCGTAATAAAAACGGAAATCATCGTATATTTCTTTTTGATCTGTGTCAAAAAATTCGTCAGAACAATAATGGAGTCCAAATGCATCGCATGTGTAGAGAACATTTGTGCTGTGGTCATATGAAAAAATTGTATCTGGCCAATGTAAATTTGGTGCACTTATAAATTCAATATTATGTTCTAAACCGCTATTAGGATTACTTCCGAGATTTAAAAACTCTCCACTCTTAACCTCTAGACGCTTAAATGGGATATGTATTTGGTCTTCAATAAATTTAAGGGCTAATTTTGATCCAACTACCGTGATATTTTGGTTTAATTCTAAAAGATTACCTATTAAACCAGAATGATCAGGTTCTGTATGACTTGTGATTAGATAATCTACTTCTTGTGGATTTACATTTTTAAGTAATTCTTCAAACCATAATTCTTCGAACTTTGCGTGACTAGTATCAATAATTGCTAATTTTTCACCTTTGATAACAAAACTATTGTAGGTAGTTCCATTTCTTAAGCCAAATTCAATGTCAAACCTACTGCGATCCCAATCCAAAGATCTTATAGCATATGAATCATCAGCAAAGTTTTGAGATTGAATTGTCAACTTATTATTTATTTGTGGCAATTTAGAATTACTCGTCTGGGCAGAGGCTAGCATAGGACAAATCGCGTTATACAATAACTTTAGTTATGTAGAATATAAATCCGCGTGATTATCTTTGCGAAATAACCGAAATTACGCTTTTCTTTAATTTTTGTTCTTTTTATTCTGGATAAATGACATCTCAACTAATTAAAAAAATAGTTACTGGAGATGAAATAAGAAATGCTTTTTTAGAATTTTACAGTGAAAAATTACATAAAATCATTCCAAGTGCATCTTTAATTCCAGATGATCCAACGGTTATGCTCACAATTGCTGGGATGCTACCTTTTAAACCAGTTTTTTTAGGTTTAAAAGAAAGACCATCAAAAAGGGCTACATCTAGCCAAAAGTGTATTAGAACAAACGATATAGAAAACGTTGGAGTTACAGCTAGACACCACACTTTTTTTGAAATGCTTGGTAATTTCTCTTTTGGAGATTATTTTAAACGAGAGGCTATTCAGTGGGCTTGGGAATTAGTTACTAATATTTATCAACTTTCTGCTGAAAATATAATTGTGAGCGTCTTTCACGAAGATGGAGAGTCTGCAAAAATTTGGAGAGATGAAATTGGTATTCATCCAGACAGGATAGTTAAACTAGGTGAGAAAGATAATTTTTGGTCTTCTGGAAAAACAGGTCCATGTGGACCTTGTTCAGAACTTTATTATGATTTTTATCCTGAAAAAGGTCTACAAGATATTGATTTAGAAGATGGAGATCGTTTCATTGAATTTTATAATCTTGTTTTTATGCAATATAATCGAGACCCTAATGGAAAATTGACAGATTTAAAATTTAAAAATATTGATACAGGAATGGGCCTTGAAAGGATGGCTCAAATATTGCAAAAAAAGCAAAATAATTATGAGACAGATTTAATTTTTCCTATCATCAAAAAAACTTGTGAGATTGCAAATATTGATTATTTTTCCTCAAATGATAAAAACAAAATTTCTTTAAAAATTATTGGAGATCATACACGAGCTGTTATTCATTTAATTTCTGATGGAGTAGCAGCAAGTAATCTCGGCAGGGGTTATATATTAAGAAGGCTTATCAGAAGAATGGTCAGACATGGGAGATTATTAGGCATAACAAATGAATTTTTACCGCATATTGCTAATGTTGGGATCAATTTAATGCAAAATAATTATCCTGATTTAAAAAGTAATAATGATTTAATTTTGAATGAGATAAAAATTGAAGAAGTACGGTTTAGGGAAACTCTTGAAAGGGGAGAAAAATTGCTAGATGAGTTAATTTCTTCAGGGCAGAAATTAATTTCTGGTTTTAAAGCTTTTGAACTTTATGATACTTATGGATTCCCTCTAGAACTTACTATAGAAATAGCTGAAGAAAATAGTATCAGTGTAGATGTAAAGGGTTTTGAGGAAGAAATGAATGCCCAAAAAGAGAGGGCGAAAGCTGCTTCAAGTAATATAGATTTGACATTAGAGGGATCCTTAGAGAGAGAAATAGATTTTTTTAATAAAACTGTTTTTAATGGTTATGATTCACTCACTTCGGAAGCTGAAATAAAGGGTATATTCTTGGATTCAACATTAGTCAAGCAAGCAAGTGAAGGTCAGAAAGTTTTAATTGTTCTTGATCAGACAACTTTTTATGGTGAAGCTGGCGGCCAAGTTGGTGATATTGGAACGATATTTTCAAAAGATGTAGAGGTCTTAGTTGATAATGTAATTCGAAAGAAAAATGTTTTTTTACATTATGGAACGATCAAAAAAGGAATATTAACTATTGGACAAAAAGTTAAGACTAATGTTAAATCCTCTAGTAGAGCTAGGGCTGCTGCAAATCATACAGCTACCCATTTATTGCAATCTGCTCTCAAATCAGTTGTTGATGAAAGTGTTGGACAAAAAGGTTCATTAGTAGCCTTTAATAAATTAAGATTTGATTTCAATTCTTCTCATGCTATTTCTAAAGATCAAATTTTTAAGATTGAGAGTCTAGTTAACTCTTGGATTATGGAAAATCATATCCTAGAGATTAAAAGTATGTCTAAGAGTGAGGCTTTAGAGAAGGGTGCAGTGGCCATGTTTGGAGAAAAATATGAAGATAATGTACGCGTTGTTAATGTACCAGGAGTTTCAATGGAACTTTGTGGAGGCACACATGTTAAAACTACATCTGAATTAGGTTCTTTCAAAATAATTAGTGAGGAAGGAATATCAGCTGGAGTAAGAAGAATAGAAGCATTATCAGGCCAGTCAGCATTCGACTATTTCAGTAATAGAAATGCTTTAGTAAATCAACTAAGTGATTTGTTAAGAGCAAATCCTAATCAACTTTTTGAAAGGGTTAATAATTTGCAAGTAGAGCTTATAAATAAAAATAAAGAGATACAAAAAATGAGAGATGAAATTGCATATTTTAAATATTCTTCTATAAAATCATCAGCAGAAATAGTGAAGTCTTTTTCAATTTTAGTAAATCAGATTGATGGTTTAGATGGAAATTCTTTGCAATCTGCAGCACTTAATTTAACTTCTCATTTAGGAAATAAATCAATAGTGATTCTTGGTGGTATACCAAATCCAGAAAACAGAAAGTTGCTATTTGTAGTTTCTTTAGGTGATGATGCGGTAAAAATAGGCTTGCATGCAGGTAAATTAATTAATGAGATTGCAAGAATTTGTTCGGGAGGTGGAGGAGGTAAGCCTAACTTTGCTCAAGCAGGCGCTAAAGATATTGATAAGTTAAATAGTGCTCTAGATTATGCTAAAGATAATTTGCAAAAAATATTAGAAAATTATTCTGATAAATAACTACTTTTTCTGAGACTCATTTCGATTTGATCAATTAATTTCCTTGCTTCTTCAATAGTTAATTTTTTTTGATCAATTGCTGATTCAGTATTAATTCTTATAGTTTCAACCAAAGAAGCTGAACTGTAATCCAATAATTGTAAAATTTCAGATTTACTGTCTTCTTTAATAATATTTTTGACCTTATAGGAATTATCTTGATTTATATCTATATGAACAACATTTGTATTGCCAAATAAATTGTGCAAGTTTCCTAATGCTTCTTGATAGGCTCCAGTCATAAAAATACCAATTAGATAATCTTTATCTTGCTCTGGCTTATGTAAATTGAGTAATGATTTCATTTTTCCATCATCAATAAAATTATTTAGTTTCCCATCTGAATCACAAGTTAAATCTGCAAAGTTGCCTTTGCAGAACGGCTCTTCTAAGTGCCTATGTATTGGTATTATTGGAAAAATTTGATTGATTGCCCAGCTATCGGGAATAGATTTAAAGATAGATAAATTTGCATAATAAGTTGATGCAAGAGTTTCTGTAATCTCAGATAAATCAGGATGATTTATTTCATCATTATTTAGGGTATTAGAAATTTCTTTAGCGCAAGCCCAGGTTAATTCTTCGGCATAAGCTCGTTCTGCTAAACTTAAAAACCCTAGTCTAAAGGAAACTAAGCAATCTTCTTTAAACTTTTTTGCATCATTCCATAGTTCAATAATTTGAGATAAATTTATTCTTTTATTTTTAAGTTTTTTTAATTCATAGAAAGTTTCAAGTAGATTAGAAATTATTAATGATTGATTTTTTTCATTATTAATTTTTAGTTTGGAGCTGACATGGCTTGTTCCTAAGACATTAAAAATTAAAACTGAACAATGACTAATTATTGCTCTTCCACTTTCTGAGATTATAGTTGGGTGCTTGATATTATTTAATTCACATGAATCTTTTATGGTTGCAATTACATCGTTAGCATAATTTTGAAGAGAATAATTAGTAGAGGTACTTGAGGAGGTTTTTGTTCCATCAAAATCTATCCCTAATCCTCCTCCTACGTCGATATATTGCATTGGGGCTCCAAGTTTGCATAGTTCGACATATATTTGACTAGCTTCTTGTAATGCATCTTTGATCACAGCAATATCACTTATTTGACTTCCTACATGAAAATGGAGCAATTTCATTTCGTTTATAAGATTTGCTTCTTTAAGTTCTTTTATTGTCGACATAATTTCTGGGATTGATAATCCAAATTTGGAATTATCCCCAATAGATTTGCCCCATCTACCACTACTTTTACTTGATAACTTTGCTCTAATTCCTATCAATGGAGTCGCGTTAAGCTCTTGAACTGCTTGAATAATTCTTTTTACCTCATCTCGTTGTTCAATAACTATTATTGGATTTTTGCCGAGTTTTCTGGCCAAAGTAGCAATTTCAATATATTTTTTATCTTTATATCCGTTGCATATCAATAATGAATTTTGGTTTTCAAGAAGTGCAAGGCCAATTAATAGCTCTGATTTACTTCCCACTTCTAAACCAAAATTCCATTGGCTACCAAACTCTATTATCTTTTCCAATACATTCTTTTGTTGATTACATTTGACAGGAAAAACTCCTTGATAAAAATTCTCATATTTGTAAGTTTTAATTGCTTTTAAAAAAGCATCATGTAGTGCATTTATTCGATCTTTCAAGATATCGTCAAATCTTATGATTAATGGAGGATTTACTTCTCTACTTTTTAATTCTTTGACAAGCTTGAAAAGATCAATCTTATTTTCAGATTTTATACCTTTATTTACTGATATATTTCCTTTGGAATTTATAGAAAAATATTTATCCCCCCATTTGTCTATTTTGTAAGTCGAAATACTATCTTCAATAGTCCAAATATTCTTTAATTTTTTCGGCTCAAAATTGGTCAATTTATGTCTTAGTGATTAATAAATGTTTTTGAAATTAACTCAAAACAATATCTTTTATTTTAATGATTACTTGCCAAGTTACCACCCAAAAGTTGAATATACATAGAGTGATTATTAATTAAATGACCAAAGAGAGAACGTTTATTGCAATCAAGCCAGACGGAGTTCAAAGAGGATATGTTGCTGAAATTATTGGCAGATTTGAAAAAAAAGGATTTAAGTTGGTTGGCTTAAAACAATTAATCCCATCAAAAGATCTTGCCCAAAATCACTATGGAGTACATAAAGAAAGACCTTTTTTTGGTGATTTAGTTGATTTTATTTCAAGTGGTCCAGTTGTTGCGATGGTTTGGGAAGGCGATGGAGTTATTTTGAGTGCTAGAAAATTAATTGGTGCAACAAAGCCTCTTGAAGCAGAGCCGGGAACAATAAGAGGCGATCTTGCTATTGATATTGGGAGGAATATAATTCATGGTTCTGATGGCGAAGAAACAGCAAAATTTGAAATTAATCTATGGTTTAACGAAGAGGAATTATGTAATTGGGAAACTTCTGATTCGAAATGGCGATCTGAAAATTAAAATTTAAATCTCAAATCTATCTAAACTAAATTTTTCTAAAAAGTTTTTTTCTATTTCTTTGAGACTTTTATTTTGAACTATTTTTAAAAGAAGATCACTTGTTATTGCGGAGAATAAAACTCCATTTCTGTAATGTCCTGTAGCTATAAAAAGGTTTTCAATTTTTGATTTTCCAATTATTGGTTTAAGATCTGGAGTGCAAGGTCTAAATCCCCACCAATGTTCCATTTGTGGCCAATTAATAGCTTCTGGTAATAAGGTATGAATACCTTCTTGTAGTTGTTTTATTCCATTAGGAGTATTACCCTTATTAAATTTTGCATCTTTTTCGACAGTCGCTCCAACAATAATCAGTCCATCATCACGAGGAACTAGATAAGTTTTTGGACCAAAAATAACTCTTTTCAAGAAATTTGTTGGACCTTGTATTGATAGCATTTGTCCCTTCATAGGAAAGACTGGAATCTTATTAAAAATTTTTTTACTCCAAGCACCACTGCATATAATTGCTTTTTCGCAGGTAATTTTTTTTAGTTCCCCAGTGGCACATAAAACTTTTGCACCAGTAATTTTGTTTTTTTCTAATATCAAATCCTTTACTTCTGATCCTTCTTGAAATTCAACTCCATGTAAGGAGCATGCTCTCTCAAGAGCACGCATCAGTCTTCTTCGGTTATCTATTTGACCATCTTGTTCAAAAAGTAAACCATGCTTCCAAATAGAATTTATTCCATTAATTTCTGTTTGAAGATCTTTGTGATTTAAATATTTTCCATAGTTATAAGTGGGAAACTTTTCAAGATCTTCTTTATTTTTAAAAGGTACTACTATGCCACATTTTTTTAAACCGCATTTTATGTTACTATCTTTTTCAATATTTTTTATCCACTTTGGAATTAGACTTTGACTTTCTTGGCCAAATTTTAGTAATTCATTTTCGAGCCCTTCGGCATGAGTAGCTAACATTCCTGCAGCAACAAATCCAGCTGATTCATTTCTGTTTTTGCTTAAAACTAAAACTTTGAAGTTATTTCTAGAAAATGCATAAGCAATAGATAAACCTATAAGTCCGCCGCCAATAATTAATATTGAATTTTTTGTTTCTTGTGTCATTTAAGAATTAATATTTTTATTTGTTTTTTGGTCCTCTTTTCCTTTATATCCAATAAAATTAATAAAGAGACTTTTGATAATGAACAATTTGGAATCTTGGGAAGCTGTGATTGGTTTGGAAACTCATGTACAGCTTAATACGAAAAGTAAAATATTCACATCTGCGTCAACAGCTTTTGGTGATGCACCTAATACTCATATAGATCCTGTAGTTTGTGGTTTACCAGGAACTCTCCCAGTTTTGAATGAGACTGTTCTTGAGTATGCTGTGAAAACTTCTTTAGCATTAAATTTAAATGTTGCAGAACATTGTAAATTTGATAGAAAACAATATTTTTATCCTGATCTGCCTAAAAATTATCAAATTTCACAATTTGATGAGCCACTAGCTGAAAACGGATGGTTAGAGGTTGAAATAATTGAAAAGAACAATGAACCCTATATCAAAAAAATTGGTATAGAAAGGTTACATATGGAAGAAGATGCCGGTAAACTAGTCCATTCAGGTAGTGATAGATTAGCTGGTTCTAAGTATTCTTTAGTTGATTACAATCGTGCGGGAATAGCACTTTGTGAGATTGTAAGTAAACCAGATATTAGATCAGGTAAAGAGGCATCTGAATATGCTTCAGAGATCAGAAGAACAGTTAGATATCTAGGCGTATCAGATGGAAATATGCAAGAGGGTTCATTGCGATGTGATGTCAATATTTCAGTTAGAAAAGGACCTAATGCTCCTTTCGGTACCAAAGTAGAAATAAAAAATATGAATTCATTTTCTGCAATTCAAAAGGCTTGTGATTATGAAATAGCAAGACAAATAGAAGTTTATGAAAATGGAGGAAAAATTTTCCAAGAAACAAGGTTATGGGATGAAGCTAAGCAACTAACAAAAAGTATGCGAATGAAAGAAGGCAGCAGTGACTATAGATATTTTCCTGATCCTGACTTAGGACCAATTGAAATCACAAAAGCCCAAAAAGAAATATGGTTAAAAGAACTTCCAGAATTACCTTCAAAGAAAAGAAATAAATATGTAAATGAATTTGGCTTATCTGCATATGATGCAAGGGTAATTTCTGATGAAATTAATATGGCTAACTTTTTTGAAGAAACAGTAGCTAATGGTGCTGATGCCAAACTAGCTTCAAATTGGGTAACAAGTGATATTGTGGGTTATTTAAAAGCAAATAAACTTAGTTTTAGTGACTTAAAACTTAGTCCTGAAAATCTTGCTGAAATGATTAGCATGATCTCAAATAAAACTATAAGTGGAAAAATTGCAAAGGAAATTTTACCCGAACTAATTCAAAAAAATATTTCTCCAAAAAAAGTTGTTGAAGAAAAAGGGTTGGCTATGATATCTGATTCTTCAAGTATTTTACCAATAATTGAAGAACTGATAACTGAACATCCAGATGAGGTTCAAGCATTTAGAAATGGTAAAACTAAATTACTTGGTTTTTTTGTTGGTCAATTAATGAAAAGAACAAAAGGCAAAGCTGACCCTAAACTTGCAAATAAACTTCTTGCAGAAAAATTGAATAGCTAAAGCTTTAGAGAAGCTCTTTTATTGTCTTGATCCATTTATTTTGTTCATCTGAATTATCTAAAATAATGTCTGAAAATTTTCTTTTTTCTTCAAAACTTAATTGAAGATTTATGGTTTCGTATGCTTCTTTTTCGCTCATTTTATCTCTTGTCATAAGTCTTTTTTTTTGTGTTTCTCTAGGACATTTAACTAACCATATTTCAGTACAAATATCTTCAAATTTTGCTTCAAATAATAATGGAATAACCAATACTAAAGTTTGAGTATTTTTGTAACGACTGCATTCTTCTATCATTTTTTCTTTAATTAATGGGTGAAGTAGTTTTTCAAGCCAATCTTTACTTTCTGAATGTTTAAAGATAATGTTTCTTAAAAGTTTTCTGTTTATTGCCCTTTCTGGATTGTTCTTATTATTAATAATTTTATTTCCAAAGTAGTCTAAAATTTTCTTATATCCATATGTATTTGGTTTGATTAATTCTCTTGATAAATTATCTGCATCTAAAATTGGAATCTTTTTATGTTTTCTAATGTAATTAGTTATGGTTGTTTTCCCACTGGCAATACCTCCTGTTAAACCAATTCTTCTTTGATTGTTTTTTGATTTTTGAAGAATATCCATATATTTAATAATAATCTAATTACCTGTTTCTTTAGTATTAAAGAATAGTTAGTATGAATTAAAATACCAAAAAGTTTGAGCCAGTTAGATTCCAATTGGTCTTTTGTTGATGACAGTAAGGGAACACCCAAGAGGTTTCTTTTCGCTGGGATATCAGCTGGATTAAAAGCTTCTAAAAAAAAAGATTTAGCACTAATACTCGCTCCAGAAGGCAGTATTTTTAGTGGGTTGTTCACCCAATCAATAGTTCGCGCTTCATGTGTGGATATTTGTGAAGAAAGAATTAAAAGAGCTTCGGGATTTGTACGAGCAATTCTAATTAATTCTGGTCAAGCAAATGCATGTACAGGAAATCTTGGACTTCATCATTTTCAAATTGCTACAGCAAAGATTGCGGAATTTTTAGGAATAAAGGAAGAAGAAGTTTTAATGTGCTCAACTGGTGTAATTGGTGTTCCTATACAAATAAATAATTTAGTAAAAAATTTACCAAATTTAGTTAGTGATTTAAAAGTTAATAATTTTCAAAATGCAGCAGAAGCAATTTTAACTACTGATTTGACTTTGAAAAAAATTTTAATAGAGACGACTATTCAAGGTAGAAAAATAAAAATTGCAGGATTCGCAAAAGGTTCAGGAATGATTTACCCCAATATGGCTACAATGCTTGCTTTTCTTACATGTGATGCGGGTATTGAAAAAGAAGTATGGGACAAGATGATTTCGATTGCCGTTAAAAAATCTTTTAATGCGATATCAGTTGATGGAGAAACAAGCACAAATGATTCATTTATTGCAATAAATGCAGGAGAGAAAATTGATAAAAGATTTTTTCCAATTATTCAAAAAGGGATTGATATTGTGTGTCAAAACTTAGCAAAAAATATTGCAAGAGATGGAGAGGGAGCCAATTGTCTATTAGAAGTTTTGGTTCAAGGAGCAAAAAATACTGAAGATGCAATTATGGTGGCTAAATTTGTTTGTAATTCTGCATTAGTAAAAACTGCGATCCATGGCTGTGATCCTAATTGGGGAAGAATTATTTCAGCTGCAGGTAATTCTGGAGTTGAATTCAATTTAAATGAAGTTGACTTGTATATTGGTAATGATCAGATATTAGAAAAGGGCAAGTTAAAACAATATGATTCGAATAAAGTCACTGAATATATTAGGTCCAAAATGAATGGTAAATATTTAGTTGATGATATTGTACAAATTATGATTAATCTAAATTCTGGCGAATCGAAAGGTACAGCCTGGGGATGCGATCTCTCTAAAAAGTACGTTGAAATAAATAGCGAATATACTACTTAAGTTTTAGTAAATCTGTTGGTATATATTCATTTGTATAAAGAAACAGGATTGTTAAAGTTCCAATTACAGAACCTATAAAACCTCCAAAAAAATTAACTAATAAACCTGATTGAGGGACTATTTTTTCTTCGTTTTTTTCTTCTTCTTCTTCAAAATTAGGAGAATCAACTACTTTTAAGCGCTGATTGGTTGTTGGTTGTTTAAGTTGTTGGTGTCGGATGAGGGCTTCGAAATCAGGCATGGAATTTGTGAGGCAATTGAACAATAAGCAGACCAGCCCGTCATTCGACGAGGATCTGATCTACCTAAATCGTCTACAGCTTCAAATACGGCATTTCCCGAGGCTTCCGCTTTATCAAATGCTGAAAGTAAGGGTATAAATGTATCAAAAACATATAAACCATAATTTTCTAGAGCTGTTTTGGCTTGTTGCGCTGCTTTTTGCTGTCTAAAATCAACTTTTACAATTACTACTGCATGGTTAACTTTTAAGTTACTTAATAAATTAGCTAGTTCAACAGTTAATTCTACTGACCTTGCTTTTGCAGTTGTAGGCAAGATAACTAAATCCGAACCATACGCTAAGTGTTTAAGTTCCTCTGTATCACTGCTAGCCTGGCCATCAGTTATTACAATTTCTGATGATCTTGATGCTTTAGCAGCTGAACTGACGGGAAAAACTGGAAATGGAAGATTGCCTCTAGATGCGTACGCTAATGCAGATCTATTCTTGTCGGCATCGACTATGCAAACTTTTTTACCTTCAGAATGCCATACACTTGCAAGGTGAATACTTGTGCAGGTCTTGGCCACCCCCCCTTTTTGTCCGCAAACGGTAATGAACAATTTTTTATTTTTATTTCTCTTACTTTGGAGAATAATTTCTTAATGTCAAGAGAAATTGATTTTTAATGCTTATAAAACTTATTTTTTGAAATATTTTAAAGAGGTTAGTATTTTTCGATAACCTTATAAAGTTCCTTATTTAAGTAGGCTAGTGAAGAAAAGAATTGGAATAGGTACTTGGTCTTGGGGAAATAAGCTGTTTTGGGATTACCAATCTACTAATGACGATGATTTACGTGAGACTTTTAATGAAGCATTACGAAGAGGTTTTGATCTAATTGATACTGCAGATTCTTATGGTACTGGGAATCTTCATGGTAGAAGTGAATTATTGATAGGCAAATTTTTACTAAATATTCCTTCAGCAAAGAAAAAAAGAATTCAAGTAGCAACCAAACTTGCACCTTATCCCTGGAGGATCGGTGAAAGAGGATTTAATAAACCTTTTTTAAAAAGTTTAGAAAGACTTAATAACAAATTAGATATAGTGCAATTACATTGGTCAACTGCAAAATATAATCCTTGGCAGGAATTAGGTCTTTTGAATAATCTTTGCGATTTAAAAGATCAAGGCTTTGATTTTCAAATCGGCTTATCAAACATAGGTCCTCAAAGGTTAAAACAATTAATTAAATTCTTGGCAAAAAGAGATCAGAGGCTAAAAAGCGTTCAGATACAGTTTTCTTTGCTTGCTCCCAATTTAGAAAAACAATATCAGGTAAAAAAAATATGCGAAGAAAATAATATTGATTTCTTTGCTTATAGTCCTTTGTCTTTTGGAATACTTTGTATTGATCCGGATAAAGAAGAAAAAAAAGAAAAAAGTTTTATTCGTAATGCATTATTTGAAAACTATAAAAAACCAACATATGCATTGCGGAAGTGTCTAAAAAGGATTGCGAATCAAAGATCAGTTTCCCAAGCTCAAGTAGCAATTAATTGGTGTTGTTATCAAGGAACTATTCCACTCGTTGGAATGCGAAAAAAATCTCAAGTTATAGATTTAGCGAACGTATTCAAGTGGAATTTAAATAAAAATGAATTTACAATTCTTCAGGAAGCTTCAAAAAATTGTCTTAAAAAAATGCCAAACAATCCTTTTTCGAGTATTTAATTAAATTTTTTAGGTAGGTATCTTCTTATTTTTTTTTATTTGATAACCACTATTCCATAGTTCAGTGGGAAATTTTTCGCCAGTGAATCTAATAACTTTTGGTTTGAGATTTATTATCAAGTCATTAAGTTTTTTATTAGATTCCATTTTGCAAGATTCGATTTTTTAATAAGATAAATTAATTTAAAACTTATCTTCTCAGTATTTATACTTATTAAATTAAAAAAATTCCTTTTAATACAAGCATTTGCAGCAATATTTACACACTAATAAATTATCTATTACAACTTTTAAGTTATTTAAAAAAGTGGAGTCCTTCCAGACTCCTCGTATCATTTGGTTGATAAGGCTGATATAACCCCATCTCCTTTAGGATCAAGCAGCAACTGGTGCTGTTTGACGGGAGAAACTAACGATTTTGTTAGCATTTGTGTTTTTGCTCTAACCGAGCCGGCTTCAGTCACCTTCCTTATGCCCCGTCGAAACCATTACAACCCCAAATAGTGGAGTTGAGCGGAATCGAACCGCTGTCCGAAACATCGGTTGAGATCACCTAGTCCAATTGGACATTTATATTCTGACAGGCAAAATGGTTATTGAATAGTTTTTTACTAAGTTTTATCTTATATGAATGTAGTGGCATCATCTCCGGAGGGACTAGAGAAATATTTAGCAGAAGAAATTTCAAATTTAGGCGGCTTTAATATTAATACTTATAAAAGATTTATTAAATTTGAATGTGATTTTGAAACTTTTTATAGAGTTCATTTCTATTCCAGATTAGCTTTTCGTTTTTATAGAGAAATTGCAAGTTTTAATTGCTATGACAAGCAATCTTTATATGCGGGAGTTAGAGATTCATTTGATTGGTTAAATTGGGTACACTTTGATAAAACGTTTAATGTTCAAGTAACTGGGAGAACATCTTCTTTAAGTCATACTCATTTCACAGCTCTTGAAGTAAAAAATTCTATAACTGATTTGCAACAGGCAGTTTGGAATAAAAGATCAAATATTTCTTTAGATAATCCTGATTTTATAATTCATCTGCATTTAAACAATAATAAAGCAATTCTCAGTCTTCAAAGCAGCGTAGAAAGCTTACACAAAAGAGGCTATAGACCAGCAATTGGAAATGCTCCATTAAAAGAAAATTTAGCTTCTGGATTGATAAATATGACTCAATGGAATGGCAAAGTTCCATTAATAGATTTTATGTGCGGCTCGGGAACTTTTTTAATTGAGGCAGTCAACCAATACCTTGGAGTTCCCATAAATATTGATCAAGTATATCTTTTTGAGAATTGGTTGGACTTTAGGAAAGATATTTATCTTAATGAAAAAAATAAGGCAAAAAATAAAATTATAAATTATGAAAAATTGCCAACAATAATAGGATGTGAAATTGATAAAAAGGTTTTTGAGCAGGCGAATGTAAACATATCATTAGCTGGACTAGAAAATTATATTGAGCTTATAAATAATGATTTTTTAGCACTCCAATTAAGTTGCATACCTGGGATAATCATATGTAATCCTCCATACGGCAAAAAATTAGGCGATGAAAATGAATTGATTTATTTATATGAACAAATGGGAATCTTCCTAAAGAATAATTTTTCAGGTTGGGAATTTTGGCTGCTAAGTGGAAATCCAAAACTAACAAAATATTTGAAAATGAAATCTTCATTGAAAATTCCTGTTAGTAATGGGGGAATAGATTGTAGATGGATAAAGTATTTAATAAGGTAATTTATTTTTTGCCTAAAACGGCTTTTGTTGTCTTGCCTAAACCCTCTAATGTTTGAGGAAGATATGGTCCTTTGGCTAATTTTCCTCCAAGTTTTAAACTTAAGCCTGCAAGAACTAAATCGATAAATATTATGAGTAATAAATTATATTCAATATTCCAGTTATTATATTTTGTTAGAAAAAGGTAGAAAATAATATGGATGCAAATTAGTACTAATAATAATAATGTGCTGCCAATTGCCAAAAATATTCCACCACTAATTAATCTTCTTTTTTCTCTATCTACTTCTTGAAGAGCTATTCTTACATGCAAATCCATAACTGAACTTGCAATCGCTGAAATTCTAGAGGCGGTATTTGCAAAGTTTTTATTTTTTGGTTTTTCCATATTATTTTCTACCACTGTTTAGGAGCGTTCCTATTAGTAAACCAATACCAGCCGCAATAGCAATAGATAATAATGGTTTTTTTCTTATAGGACTTTCTATTTTTGGTCTAAGTGTATCGTTAAGTTCTTCTAATAATTCTTCTAATTGACTTTCTATAGGCTCAATTTTTTCTGATATTTCCCAATTGTTTTCTCTTATTGAATCAATTATTTCAAATAGTTGACTTTTTATTCTAATTGCTGAGGTTCCACTATGGCTTGCTATTACTTCAACTAAATCGTCAATACTCCCTTTTGTGGCTTCAAGGGTTTGTTGTGCAATGTTAGGCCATTTTTCTTTTATTAAAGGTATTAAACTGTCAATTTTTTCGAGTAACCATTTTTCAGAGAGAACCTCTCTTTCAGGAAGATTAGAGTTATCTTCTTTATCTTCTACTTCTTTGGGAGGATGGTAAGTCTCCATTTTTCAAACTTATTTATTTTAAGATTAGACCCATTTTCTTAATTTGGAACCCTTATCTAAATAATTGTGGGATTTATATAGAATAAAAACATATAAAAGTTTATTTACATTTTATTTATCTACTCTGTTCTGCAAGAAGCTTTTGTTAAGCTATTACTGGAATTATTAAATGAGTTTAAATTTCATCATGGATATTACATTTGCATCTTTAATTTTTGCATCTCGCACAATCCCTACAGATTTTGGATTAGTAGCTGCAGCTATTGCTGGAGCTGGAAGTTTGCTATTCATCGCTTTAAGATTTGTTCCTGATGCAGGTAATTAAATAAAAGGGACCATCTTTAAGAAAAAATATCTTTATCTAAACTTTGTTTTGCAAAAAGATTTAATTTATTTATCAACTAAATAATGGATAAATGGGTTTTGCTGGAACATGAAGTTTATAATGCTAATTCTAAAGATATTCATTATGATTTTCTTGTTGAAAATGGAATAGATTGTTTAACTTGGAAATTTTTAAAACTACCTCTATTAAATCAAGATTCTATAGAAATTTCTAAGCAGCCAAATCATAGGCTTATATGGTTATCCAGGATAGAACATGAACTTTCTGATAATAGAGGTTTTGTAAAAAGAATTGATCATGGAATATTTAAAAACGTTTCTACAGACTTGTACTCTGAAAATTATCGATTCATTTTGGATGGTGAACTTCTTTCTGGCTTGTTTGAAATTTCGGCTAATTCTTGTAGATTGAGCAAAAATTATTAATATTCATTTATAAATAAACGTAATATTTCTATTGAGAATTTTTGCAAATTAGTTATTCTTATTTAGCTATTGAGACTTGAGATTGGTACATATCAATCAGGTCGAGTTTGAAAATTTTAAATCTTTTGGGGGAAATGTAAAAATTCCTCTTGAAGAGGGTTTCACAGTGGTTACAGGCCCGAACGGTTCTGGGAAAAGTAATATTTTAGATGGAATTTTATTCTGTTTAGGTCTAGCTAATAGTAGAGGGATGAGGGCTGAAAGATTACCAGATCTAATAAATAACTCCAAAGTTAAAGAGGGTAAGTCATCAGAAACATCTGTATCAGTAAAATTTAATATTCAAGATTGGTCTCCCAGAGAGGACCTTCCGCCTTTGGAACTAGAAGAAGAAGAAATTGCCCTTAATAAAGGTCAAAAAGAATGGGTAGTTTCTAGAAAATTAAGGCTTATGCCAGGTGGTTCTTATGCTTCTACTTATACTTCTGATGGAAAACAATGTACCTTGCAACAAATACAGAGAATATTAAGAGATATTAGTGTTGATCCTGAGGGCAGCAATGTTGTTATGCAGGGTGATGTAACAAGAATAGTATCAATGAATAATAAGGAGAGGAGAAATCTTATTGATGAATTAGCAGGAGTCGCACTTTTTGATACAAGAATAGAACAAACTAATGCGAAATTAAATGACGTTTTTGAAAGACAAGAAAGATGTGAAATTTTAGAAAATGAATTACAATCTAGTAAAAATAAGCTTGAAAAAGAATGTGAAAAAGCAAAGCGATATAAAGAGTTAAAGGCAAAACTATTGCAAATAATAGAATTAGAGAAAGTTCTTATTTTTGAAGAACAAGTTAAGCATGTTGAATCTATAGAAAAAAAAGAAAGTGAAATTGAAAAAAATAAAATCTTATTTAATAAACAAAAAGAATCTATTAGTAAAGAAATATCAGTTTTAGAAGATGCTTTGAAAATACTTGTTGATGAGCTTAAGGAGAAAGGAGAGGATAAATTGATAAAAGTTAATTCTGATATTGGAAGTATTAACTCTAGCTTGAGAGAACTTGATAGGATATCAAGTCTGAACAAAGAAGAAGGTATTAAATTACAAAAACAGAGAGATGAAATTGCAATTTCTAAGAGGAATATCGAGTCAGAAAAGATGAGACAAGAAAATTTCGATGATAATTTTTTAAATCAATTGAACTTGCAAATTGATGATCTCACTTTAAAACACAAACTATCCAGAAAAAAACTTTCTGATGCGGCTGGAGAATCTGGAGAATTCTCAAAACAAAGTATCAAATTAAATACTGAGCTTGAAAGTATAAAAAATCATATTAATCCTTTGGAAATAAAAAAAAGGAAAATTGAAGAAGAAACTATTCAAAATAATATTCAAAAAGATGAGATATTGTCACAGATTGAATCCTTAGACTTAGAAAAGCAGAAACTTTTTCAGTTAAATCAAAGAAAAAAGGAGACATCCGATACAAAGAATAAAAACTTGGCAAGTAATAGCGCAGAAATTAATTCTTTAAAAAATGAAATCGATTTATTAATTAAAACTAAATCAAGGCTAAATAACGAGCAATTAAGGCTTGAAAAGGATTTATCTAGATTCGAAAGCAGGAAGGAAGCTTTAAACGAATCTAGAGGTTCATATGCTCTCAGAATTCTCTTAGAGGCAGGGTTAGAGGGTATACATGGTTATGTAGCTCAACTTGGAGAGGTCAGTGAGAAAAATAGATATGCATTAGAAATTGCTGCTGGAAATAGGTTAGGACAAATTGTTGTTGATAATGATCATATTGCTGCAAAAGCAATTGAAATTCTTAAAAAGAAGAAAGCGGGAAGATTAACTTTTTTACCTTTAAATAGAATTAAAAGTCAAAAAAAGAATTATGCAATTTC
This sequence comes from Prochlorococcus marinus CUG1433, assembly GCA_017644425.1. Classification (NCBI taxonomy): domain Bacteria; kingdom Bacillati; phylum Cyanobacteriota; class Cyanophyceae; order Synechococcales; family Prochlorococcaceae; genus Prochlorococcus; species Prochlorococcus marinus. Next base: position 849,836 of record JAEPLN010000001.1, on the reverse strand, counting down.
AAGATTTGAAAATAACAGGGAGACTGGATTTATTGATAAAGCTATAAATCTAATCACTTTTGATGAAGTTTATTCAGATGTTTTTCGATATGTTTTTGGAGATACTTTGGTTTTTTCAGACTTATCCTCAGCTAGGTTATCTACACAAAAAAATAGGTTGGTTACCTTAAGTGGTGAATTATTAGAGGCAAGTGGTGCTATTACAGGAGGCAGTAAGTTAAATAAAGATTTGGCTTATAGGTTTGGAATTAATAATGATATTGATGATTCCAGTCCTATAAAAGAAAGATTATTAGTTATTGAAGAAGCTTTAAAAGAGTCAAATAATGATTTGATACTAAAAAATAATAGACTTGGTATATTAAATTCTAAACGCAGTCAAATAATTGAGGATTGTGCCTCATTTAATAAAGAAATTGAAGTAAATCAAGATTCTCTCAAGGCTGTCTCGCAAAGAATTGAGGATTGTAAATCAAGATTAAATAAACTTGATACTATTAATAATTTATTAGTTAACGAGTTAGGTCATTTAAAAAATCAATTGAAGCCTTATCACGATAAGTTTGATCAACTACAAACCATTCAAAAGGCAAATTATGAAAAAAATCAAAAATCATCATTAATAGCTTTTAATGACGATTTTAATAATCTTGATAAAAAACTTGAATTACTTATTAAAGAGAGAAATACATTACTAGATAAAAAGAATCAATTTGCTTTAAATAAAGAGCGTATCAATAATTCATTAAAGATTACTTTACTACAAGAAAAAAACTTGCAGGAATCTATTAAACAACTCTCAATTGCTCATAGTGAATGGATAGAAAAAAGAGATCAATTTAAAAAAGAGCTTTCAGATCTCGATAATCAAAAAAATTCTCTCGAGAAGAATTTAGGTTTATTGCGAAGGAAAAGAGATGAATTAAACTCTTCAATTTCAAATAAAAGGCAAGAATATAATAACTATCTGTTAAAGCTTGAATATCTTGAAAGGGATATGCATTCCCTTAAAGAAGAGATGAGGAGCGAGAAAATAAAATTAGAAAATTATAAAAAAGATCTACCTAATCCTTCCCCGGAGTTTGGAGAATATGAAGGGAAGAGTCTTGAATCTTTGCAATCAGAAATTTCGATTATAAATGAAAAACTAGAAAGCTTAGAACCTGTCAATATGTTGGCTCTTGATGAACTAGAAGAATTAATTGAGAGATTAAATGGTTTGCGAGAAAAATTAGAAATTCTATCTAATGAAAGATCTGAATTATTGCTGAGAATAGAAACTGTATCTACCATGCGTCAAGAAGCTTTTATGCAAGCATTTACAGAAGTTGATAGACATTTTAGAGAAATTTTTGCAAATTTATCTGATGGAGATGGATTTCTTCAACTTGAAAATCCTAATTCTCCTTTAGAAGGAGGATTAACTTTAGTGGCTCATCCCAAGGGGAAAAATGTCAGAAGATTAGCGTCTATGTCAGGTGGTGAAAAATCTTTAACTGCTTTAAGTTTTTTATTTGCTTTGCAAAAGTATAAGCCTTCACCTTTTTATGCCTTAGACGAGGTTGATAGTTTTTTAGATGGTATTAATGTTGAAAGGTTGTCAAAACTAATATCAAATCAGTCATCAAATGCTCAATTTATAGTCGTAAGTCATAGAAGGCCTATGATTAGTGCATCTGAACGTACAATTGGGGTTGCGCAAGCAAGAGGTGCTAATACTCAAGTTATTGGGTTACCAAATGCTGCATAAACACCCTTTTTTGAATTTATACGTCAGAATGATAAAAAGAAATTTATGAGCTTGTCTAACACATCTGCTAATAAGAATCTCCCTAACTCGATTCCTAGTGAACGTTTATGGTTAAGGTCAGAATTAATGGGAACACAAGTGATAACTACTGATACTGGAAGGAGGCTAGGCGTAGTTGGCGAAGTCGTTGTTGATATTGATAGAAGAGAGGTTGTGGCTTTGGGACTAAGAGATAATCCACTTACAAGATTTTTACCAGGTTTGCCAAAATGGATGCCTTTAGAAAGTATAAAGCAAGTTGGAGATGTTATATTAGTTGACTCCCTAGATTCTTTGAGTGAAAGTTTTTCTCCAGAAAGGTATGGGAAGGTAATTAATTGTCAAGTGATTACAGAATCTGGACAACTTCTGGGAAGAGTTCTTGGCTTTTCTTTTGATATTGAGACTGGGGATTTGATATCTCTTGTTATGGGTGCTGTTGGTGTTCCGCTTTTAGGCGAGGGAGTTTTAAGTACTTGGGAAATACCTGTTGAGGAAATTGTAAGTAGTGGTACCGATAGGATTATTGTCTATGAAGGTGCGGAAGAGAAATTGAAGCAACTAAGTAGTGGACTTCTTGAGAAACTTGGAGTCGGGGGTTCTTCATGGGATGAAAGGGAAGTTAATGGATACTCATCAAATCTTGTACCTGTTGAGAATCAGTTACTTTCAGGTTCTGAATCAGAACAGCAAAACAATTTGGTCCAGGAATATGAAGAAGTTGTTGAACAAGATGATTATGAAGATGATTATGAAGATGATTATGAAGATGAACTTGAATATGTTGAAATAAATGGTTCTGAAGAAGCAATAAATAATAGAAAAAAGCTATACATGGATAATGATGATTCTGATCAGATTCAGAATCAAAATACTGTTAATCAAATAGATGAAAAAAACAATATTGATTTAAAGCAAAAAAAACAATCAACTACTAATTTAGCTTCGAAAAGACCAATTCAAAATGCAACTGAAACTTTAGATATTGAACCACTAAACGAACAAAATTTAGTTCAAGATAATAAAAAATCAGAAAAGTTTGAAATTGATGATCCCTGGTAATTGTTAAAGTTTTTTTATTGAATTAACAATTATGGAAGCAAGTTTTTTTGCTGCACCTTTATCGCCTCTTTCTTTGTTTAGATTATCCTTAATACTTTTTAATTGATCTCTATTTTTAATAAGAAATAATACTTCTCTTGCAATTTTTATTGTCGAAATATTACCGATCCTTTCAGGGACAATCATTCTTTTAGCTTTAATATTTGGCCAAGCAAAAAACTTCTTTTTTTTAAAATAGAAATTTTTAATTATAAAAGTTAGGAATCTATTTACGAATGAAATTTTTCCAATTACTCCAAAAATACCATCCCAAGCGTTCATCATATTTAAGTGTTGAGTTGGCAGAACAACTAACATTGGAAGACTAATGGCGGCTAATTCTGCAGTATTTGCTCCTACAGTTGTAATTGCAAGATCACATTCTTTTAATATTTCATAGCAAGGATGTTTCTTGATGAGATAAATCTTTGTTTTTTTTGATGTTTCAATTACATAATCAAAACTAGAGTCTTTGAAGTTTTTAATTGTTTTGATTTTTGATGAGTAATATTTAGCAATTGGATTTTTGTTGCTTTGAAAAAATAAATATTCCCTTTTATCAGTAGTTGGTGCAATGGGGATTATAAAATTTATATTTTGATTTTCTTTAGCGATATGATCTGCAACTTCTAAGAAGAAAGGAATTCCAATAGAAAGCTTTGCTTTCTTAGAACCAGGCAATAATGCAATGTAGTGTTTTTCTTTATTTCTTAGTGATATTTCACTATTAAGTTTGATATCTGCCATCAAATCGCCAATTACTTTACATTTATATTTATATCTTTTAGGTATTAACTCTTTTACTTTTACATTCATAGCAGCAATTTCATTGGTCCATTTAGGCCATCGTGAAACCCATTCAGCATATGTGATATTTAAATAACCAAATCTTTTAGCTAATAAAATGCTCCAAAATTGATCCCCACCAAGGAAAATAACTATCCCTTTTTTTGGCCAATCAGCAAAAGAATGTGGCTTTATTAATAATTTCCAAAAACTTTTGGATTTTGTAATTAATTCGAATTTATTCCATGAATTTGCAACTAAATATTCTTTACCAGTGGCATTTGGGCAAGGAACAAGGACTAACCTTAGAGAGAAATCGAGTTTATCGTTATCACAAAGTGATTTATTTATTTTGTTAAGCTCATCCACAACAGGATTTACCCATGTAGCTAATTCACCAGGACCATTAGAAACTATAACTACTGCAACTGATTTTTTTTTCATTGCAGTTCAACCGGAATACATTAAATGCGGACGGCGAGACTTGAACTCGCAAGGCCTAAGCCACACGCTCCTTAGACGTGCGCGTCTACCAATTCCGCCACGTCCGCAAAGGATTTTCAAGCACCAGAGGGCACCTAAACCTTAAAGACATAATACATTATTGACTGAAATAATTATGCAGCTCTCAAGATAATTTTTGAATAAAATAGGTTGTTTTTCTATTGCATAAAACAAATATTTATACATATATAACGTTCTAGGTTGTATTGTAAAAAATGTCCTTTGATCACTAAAAAAATTTTGTTAAGTACTTTGGCAAAGAATTTTTTATTTTAAGTCATTTTCATTTCTTCAATTTTATTTTCATAATGGTTGAAAAAGTTTTAATTGCTAATCGTGGAGAAATTGCTTTACGAATTGTTAGAAGTTGTAGAGAACTAGGTATTGCAACAGTTGCAGTTTTTAGCACCGTAGATAAAAAAGCATTGCACGTTCAGCTTGCTGATGAAGCGGTTTGTGTTGGAGACTCGTTAAGTAATAAGAGTTATTTAAATATTCCCAATATTCTAGCTGCTGCTACATCAAGAGGTGTTGATGCTATTCATCCAGGTTATGGATTTCTTGCTGAAAATGATAAATTTGCTGAGATGTGTAATGATCACGGGATAGTTTTCATTGGTCCATCTCCAAAAGCTATTAGATCTATGGGAGATAAATCTACGGCTAAAGAAACTATGGAAGCAGTAGGAGTTCCAACAGTACCTGGTAGTAAAGGCTTGTTATCTAATGTTGATGAAGCTTATCAACTAGCAGATGATATTGGCTATCCGGTAATTATCAAAGCAACTGCTGGAGGAGGTGGAAGAGGTATGAGGTTGGTTGAAAATGCTGATAATCTTGAAAAAATGTTTAAAGCAGCACAGGGTGAAGCAGAAGCAGCTTTTGGTAATGATGGGTTATATATGGAAAAATTCATAAAGAAGCCAAGACATGTAGAAATTCAAATTTTGGCAGATAAGTCGGGTAATGTCGTTCATTTAGGAGAGCGAGATTGTTCAGTTCAAAGAAGACATCAGAAATTATTGGAAGAGTCTCCAAGCCCTGCTATCAATACTGCACTAAGAAAAAAAATGGGAAATGCAGCTATTGCTGCCGCGAAAAGTATCGGTTACGAGGGAGCTGGAACAGTTGAATTTTTAGTTGATGATGATAATAATTTTTATTTCATGGAAATGAATACTAGGATTCAAGTTGAACATCCTGTTACTGAAATGGTTACAGGCGTTGATCTAATAGCTGAGCAAATTAGAATCGCAAGCGGAGCAAATTTGGAATTTAATCAGGATGATATCCATTTAAACGGTCATGCTATTGAATGTAGAATTAATGCTGAAGATCCTTCTCATAATTTCCGACCATCACCTGGAAAAATAACTGGGTGGCTTCCTCCTGGTGGCCCTGGCGTTAGGGTTGATAGTCATGTTTATACGGGTTATGAAATACCTCCCTTCTATGACTCATTAATAGGTAAACTAATAGTCTGGGGAAAAGATCGTAATACTGCGATTAAACGTATGAATAGGGCCTTGAATGAATGCGCAGTAACTGGTATTCCTACGACAATTAATTTTCATCTAACCTTATTAAATAAGGCTAAATTTAAGGAAGGTAAAATACATACTAAATATGTAGAAGAAGAATTATTGCCAAACTACTAAAGATTAATTTAATAATCTCTATGAACTATGTGTATGCAATGCAAGTTTTATAAGCCCTTGCTGACCAACTAATATTTCTCTTAAAAAACTTATAAATCCGATCCAAATTACGGGTCCAACATCAACGCCTCCAATAGGAGGAATTAGTTTTCTTGTTAAATTAAGAATAGAACTGGATGGTATTGAAACTAATAACCATAAACCTTTACTTAAATCAATTTTTGGGTACCAAGTAAGTATTAATCTTATTAGAAAAACTATAGTTAGATATGAAAGAGAAATTCCTAAACTAATATCTAAAATTTGAAGAGAGTTTACAAGCAAGGAAATCACAAATATTTAATTCATCTTAATAAATAACCCATTAAAACGTATTTAATTCGTATTATAAATTGAGAATTTAATATTTAAAAAGTGTTTCAAATCTCAAGTTTATTATTGGCCGCAGATTTTTCTGCTGAAGTTGCAAATAATTCCGCAGTGGGAATGATAGGTAGTTTTATTGCTGCTGCCTTACTTATCGTTATTCCAGCCACTGCATTTTTGATTTTTGTCAGCCAGAAAGATTCCCTTGATCGTACTTCTACTGGAAGACGCTAGTCTTTGTCAAAGTTTTAAGTACACTATATATAGGGGACATAAATAATCCCTTTAAAAATAAATTTTTGGAGAAAGAATGTGGTCAATGCTAGTCTCAATTGGGCCAGTATTGTTGGTATAGTTCTCGCGGTATGTGGAGGAGGCCTTTATTTTTTGAGGTCTTTTAAGCCTGCCTTGGCGCGGGATTATGATGTTTTCTTCGCAGCAATTGGACTTTTGTGCGGCGGAATATTATTTTTTCAAGGCTGGAGGTTAGATCCTATCCTTCAGTTTGGTCAGTTTTTATTAGCAGGAACTACAGTTTTTTTCGCATATGAAAGTGTGCGATTGAGGGGAGTTGCTACTGATCAAGCTAGAAGGTCATCTTATTTTGATGATGATCCTATTTCTGATGTTCCAAGAAATTCTAGAGGTCGATTTAATGACGATTATGATAGGTTTGAAGAATCTGAAAGATTATCTAGGAGATTTAAACCTCAAGAAGATGAATTTGAAGAAGACTTTACGGAGGGGAGATCTCGTAGGAGGAATGTTTCAAGAGCCATACCCTCTACTGCAGCAAGTAGAAGTAGGCCATCTACAAGGGAAATAAGTCAGTTTGAAAATGACGAGCCTATAAGAAGGAGAAGACAGACTTCTGAAGATAGAAATAGGAAACAACCAGAAACAAATAACTTTGGTGAAAGAAGAAATTTATCTCGCGATGATGTTAAAACAGGGTCAAGACCCAGAATGAATCGTACAGTTTCTAGACAAGATAATATCTCTTCTTCTGCTGATTCTTCTCCATTAAGAAAGAAACCTAATAGATCCCCTGTTAGGCAGCAAACTTCAACAGCTCAAGTAGAAGATGCTTCATTTAAAGATGCTTATCAAGCTAAAAAACCACGTGAAACTCGTAGAGTAAGCTCTTCAACTAGATCAAGTTCAAAAAATCAAAATAGTAGATATAACGTTGGAACAAACAAGAAAAAACCTAGAGATAACAGTTCTAGATTTGATGATTAATTATAAAATTCCTGCCCATTTTAAAAACGATTGTTTACTAAATAGTTCAATCAATATTATTGAAAGAAAGCCAATCATTGCAAATCTTCCATTAGTTTTTTCAGAATAACTACTCCATCCAAATTTATATTCATCTTTAATTTCTATCGATTTTTCATCTAATTGATTATCTCCAATTTGTTCATTGATATAATTTGGATCTTTCTGCTGTTCTACAAAACTCTCATTCTCTGGTCTAGTGACTTCTGAGTTAGTTTGTTCTTCTTTCGAGTTCATTTTTTTTGTTAATCCTTAAAATTATACTTATCAGACGTCAATAATTTCCAGTCTCCCTGTCCATTTAATTCTAAAATATTTTCGTGAAAATCTTTTAAGCTTGGTCTATGTCCAACACTAATAAGGGAAAGTTCTCTTTCCTTAAGTAAACTATATAGTTTTTTTTCAGTGTTAATATCTAAAGCACTTGTTGCTTCATCAAGTACTGCAAATCTTGGAGAATTTAGTAAGAGTCTTGCAAAAGCCAATCTTTGTTGCTCGCCTAAGGAAAGAATTCGTGGCCAATCTTGCTTGATATCAAGATTAGGATATCGATCAAGCAAAGTTTTTAAATTTACTTCATGAAGTACAGAAGTAAGATGTTCATCACTAAATTTCTTGACTTCTGTGGGATAACATAATTGTTCCCTTAAAGAACCAAGTAGCATATATGGTTTTTGAGGTATGAATAATAATTCCCCAATTTTTGGTTTTTTAATTACTCCTTGATCAGGTTCCCATAAACCACTAATCATTCTTAGTAAAGATGTTTTTCCGCACCCAGATGGTCCTACTACCAAAAGTGATTGATTATTGTCGATGCTCAAATTTAAATTTTTAATTATTGTTTTATTTGATCCTGGTGGGCGAAGGTCAGCATTATTAATAAGAATTGAGGGGTAATCTGAAATAACGTTTTGATTGCTTGTTGGGTTGGTTTGACTAATGGATTCAACTTTTGATTGGAATCCTTCTAATCTGCCAATACCAGCAGTAAATTTAGCAAGTTCTTCGATTTGATTAACAATGAAAAATAAAGAACCTTCAACCATTCCAAATGCAAAGCTTGCCTGAATAAAGCGTCCATAATCAATATCACCTTTAAAGTAAGGGATTGCCATTATTAAATATGGAAAGAAATTTCCAGCATAATTAATGGATCTTCTCATGACGTCTATTATTACTCTCCATATAATCAGTAAATTAAAGTTTCTTACCACTTCTCCTAAGCGTCTTTCAGTTTCACTTCGCTCAGGATTCTCCCCAGAGTAAAAGGCTATTGATTCAGCATTATCTCGAATATGTACTAAGCCATACCGAAAATCTGCTTCATATCTCAGTTGATCAAAGTCAATCTTTACAAGATTTTTTCCAGCAATTAAGAGTATAGAAGTTGCAAATGCGGCGTAACCAAATAAAGAAAAAGTAAGTGTTGTACTAATACTCCATAAAATAAGAATATTAAGTGAAAATGTTAGTAGGGCATCAAAAATACCTAATGTGAAACTGAGACTTTGCCCGGTAAAAGCTCGTGTATCATCTGTTATTCTTTGATCGGGATTATCTACATCGGTTTGTTCTTCATCATTGGGATTTAACTGGTAATAAGCTTTATTAGTCATATAATCTTTGACTAAACTTTTTGAAAGCCATTCTCTCCAAATTATTCCTAACTTATATGTAAAAAATATTTGGGAAACCCGTATTGGTAGAGCCACAGCGAAACAACAAGCGTAAATCCCCAATATCCGATAAAATCCATCTTCTTGTTTTTCTACTAAAGCATTTGTTAAATCTCTCGCAATGAATCCAATACCTGCGTTTATTCCGTTTACAGCTAAAAGCATTAATACAATTATCGCAAGGAATAACCAATGTAACCATCTACGGTTTTTTAATTGCCGTCTTAAGCTAAAAAAGCTTCCTGATCCAATTAGAAATAATGCAGAGAAAAGCAATCCCCAACTCCCAGCCCAAATTGAATTGACAGTACTTACTACACCTCCGAAATACTTCTCAAGAAAAATTGGTTGAAAGCTTTCAAAAAAACTTATTATTCCTGTAAGACCAACAAGTACTACTCCACCAACACAAAATAAAAGAGAAATCAAAAGCCATATGAATTGGAATCCATTACATTGATCTATGGGAAGAAAAAATGGCTGAGATAGCTTCCTTAATTTTTGTAATTGGTACAGTATTTTGGATTTATTATTAACTGCTTTATTCATTACTCGACTAGTGTTATGAAATAAATTATAACTTTTAGCAGTCTATTGACCAAAGCCAATAAATGAAAGTGCCCAGTTAGGTAAATTTAAGTAATTCAAGATTGTTGCATCAAATTCATGAACTTTTGGAAAAGATTTATCTAATGCCCACCATAGTAGAAAAGGTAAATTAAATAAAATCTGTAATTGCCATTTATAAGTTAAAACGTTCCAAATTTTTATTAACTTAATTTTTAGTGAATCATCTAGCTCTTCCCAATTTTTCGAAATTAAATTGAATAAATTTTTAGATTCTGTCTTTAAGGACTCTGGAGTATTCATTTGTTTTTATTTATTTATAACCCATTAATATTTCTTTCGAGAGTTTTAACCTGGAGGCCAATTCATTTTTCTTCCAGATAAAAAATGAATATGTAAATGAAAAACCGTTTGTCCCGATTCTGCTCCAGTGTTAATTACTGTTCTCCAATTAGTTAAATTTTTTGATTTAGCTATTTTGCTACCGACAAAAAGTAAATGCCCTAATAAATTTGCATCTTGCTCAACACACTCTAACAAACTGATTATTGGCTTTTTAGGAATCACTAAAAAATGTACTGGAGCTTGTGCCTGGATATCATTAAACGCAATACAAAGCTTATCTTCATAAAGCTTATCGCAGGGTATTTCTTCATTAATGATTTTTTGAAATATTGTCGTTTCAGTCATTAAATTAATTAATTGAGATAACGTCTTTTTCGTTAAACCCTTCTTTTAAAAGTTCTTTGTTCAAATCATCTTTTGATGTAACTCTATCTACAAATAATATTCCATTTAAGTGATCCATTTCGTGTTGAATACACCTCGCTAGAAGTCCATCTGCTTTCATTTTACGTGGTCGTCCCATTTCATCTCTAAATTTTAATTTTATAGTTGATGGTCTTACTACGTTTAAATAGACGCCAGGTATACTCAAGCAGCCTTCTTCGTATGAATTGAGGGTTGTTCCAAAGTCTGTAATTTCTGGATTGATTAATATTAAAGGTTCTGCTGCTGAATCTTCAAAATTTACGTCTATGACAAGAAGCTCTTTGTTGATTCCAATTTGAGGTGCAGCAAGTCCAATTCCTTTAGCTGCATACATGCTTTGAAGCATTTCTCTAGCAAGTTTTCTAATCGATTCGTCAACTTTAGTTATTCTTTTGGAATTTTGTCTTAAAACATCATCACCAAGTTTATAAATGTCTAGAGAAGGCTTACCTGATTGTTCTTTTGCAATTTTTTCTGCGTTTCCATTTGTTCTTGACTTTTTTGCAAGTTGTGAAAAATGGTTTGCCACGTTAAAAAATGGGTTTTTACTAAAGAGTTTAGCTATAAAAATATTAGCACTTTAATTTGCATTCTTTATAGTTTTTTTAAATGAGTAATGATGATCAGTTAAAAGTTAAGCAAACTGTTTCTAAAAAACAATCTTTTAAGGAATTAACTATTGTTAGGGATATCATTTTTTGGATTGATCTTGTTGGTGAAGGTCAAAATGAAAATGCTATTTTTGCAAGACCATTTAATGAAAAAGAGGCTTTTCCTCAGAAATTAACAAGTAAAAAATATAATATTAAAAATAACTTTCATGGATATGGTGGTAAATCTTATAAATGTATATATTTAAAAAATAATTTTTATTTGATATGGATAGATCAGATTACCAACGCAGTATGGTTTCAAATTTTTAAAGAGGCAGCATCAAATGATATAGGTAAAAATAATTATCTTGATTCAGTTCAGGAACCTAGACAACTATCTAAATCAATTGATGGAAATTTCGATTCTTCATTTGTTATTGCTAAAAATTTTTTTTTGTATGGTATTTGTGAATTAAATAATAGAGATTACTTATTTTCTTTAAACTTAAAAAAAACTAAACAAGATATTCATATATTAAAAAGATTTAAAAATTTCGCTGGAGAATTATCTTCTAATACTTCTGTTAGCTTACTTTCTTGGATCGAGTGGGATTATCCATACATGCCCTGGGAGAAAAATGATCTTTGTTTTGCTCAAATTGACTTAGAAGGAGAGATAACAAAAATAAAAAAATTCTCAGATAAGCTGATTAATGCCAAAAAAAATGTTTCTTTTTTTCAACCTTATTGGATAAGTGAAACTCTTTTAGTATGTTCTGAAGATAGTTCTGGATGGTGGAACTTATTATTTTTAGATGTTTGTGAAATTGAGAATATTTTTATTAAGAAAAGAGAAGAGAGAAAGTTGATTGAATATGGAGTACCACAATGGGTATCTGGAATAACATTCTTTTCAGGGGATATAAAAAATTTATTTTGTATAGCAAAAAAAGAAAATAGTTTAATAGTTGAACAATATAAAGATCTTGTATTAGTTAAAGAATTTTCTACTCCTTTTACCTCAATAAGTGATTTCAGTGTTTTTGGGAGTAAAGTTCTTTTAAAAGGATATGGATCTGATTTTTTGGGAATTGTTCTTGAAATTGATTGTAAAAAGGAAGTTTTATCAAATGTTTTTGAGGAAATAAATGCTGAATATATAAAAGATTGTTCAAAACCTGAATCTTTTTGGTTTAAAGGTTTTGAAGATAAATCTACTCATTCTTTTTTATATAGGCCGCTTGTTGAAAAATTTAGAAAACCACCGCTTTTTGTTAGAGCTCATAGTGGGCCAACTTCATTTTTTGATGGATCATATAATTCTGAAGTTCAATATTGGACGTCGAAGGGATTTTTTGTTGCTGAAGTCAATTATGGAGGATCATCGGGATTTGGCAAAGCATATAGAGAGAGGTTGAGTTATAAATGGGGTATTGTTGATTCTTATGATTGCAAAGCACTAGCTCTTGAATTAATTAAATCAAATCAAGTTGATAGTGAAAAAGTAGTAATGTTTGGGAATAGTTCTGGTGGGTTAACTGCCCTGAATTGTTTATTATATGGGTCTATTTTTACAGCAGCAATTTGTAAATATCCTGTTATTGATTTGAAGGATATGCATCACAACACTCATAGGTTTGAAAAAGATTATTTAAATTCTTTGGTAGGAAATTATGCAAAAAATCATGATGATTATATAAATAGATCACCGATAAATCATATTAAAAAAATAAAAAAACCTATCTTATTGTTTCATGGAAAAAAAGATACAGTTATTTCTTATAAACAAACTTTAAAAATTCAAGAAATTTTGATTCAGAATAATAAATATTCAGAAGTTATTTTTTTTGATAATGAAGGGCATGGTTTTAGAAATATTGAAAATAAAGAAGTAGTAATGCAAAAATCTCAGGAATTTTTAAAAAATGCTTTGAATCTTTAAGAATTGATTTTTAGAAAATCAATAGTATCTTTTAATTTTTCTATAAACATATCAATTTCTTCCTTATTGGTTGTGAAATTCATGCTAATTCTTGCCGTTGATTTAATTCCAATGTATCTGTGAAGAGGTTGACAGCAATGATGCCCACTTCTGATGCAAATTCCTTTTGAATCAAGAATTTCAGCAATATCATTTGAATGTATATTTTTTATATAAAAGGTGGCAAGTGATGCTCTGTCCGGATCTATCTTCGGCGATGGACCAATAATTTCAATATTTTCTATTTGATTTAATTTTTCAAATAAATATTTAGTAATATTCTTTTCATATTCATGAATTTTATCCAATCCAATAGAGTTTATATACTTTATTGCCTCTGCAAGACCTATTGCTTCTGCAATGGCTGGGGTTCCAGCTTCAAATTTATGAGGTAGCTCTGCCCAAGTACTTGTCTCTTCAAAAACATCTTGAATCATTTCACCACCTCCAAAAAGAGGAGGAATCTTTTCTAGGATTTCTTTCCTTGACCAGAGGAAACCAATACCTGTAGGACCGCAAAGTTTATGTCCTGATCCCGCTAAGAAATCTATATCAAGATCAATCACATCTAGTTTTTGATGCGCCAAACTTTGACATGCGTCTATTAAAACTAAAGAACCTTTTTGTTTAGCAAATTTAGTTATCTCTTTGATCGGATTACAGCAACCTAGAGTATTACTAACATGTACTAGGCTAACAAGCTTAGTTCTCGATGTTAGTTTTGATTTAAAATCTTCTATATCTAATTTCCCATTTTTATCAATACCTATAAATTTTAATTTGCATTTATTTTTTGCTGCAACCATTTGCCATGGAACAATGTTGCTATGATGTTCCATTATTGATAAGAGAATTTCATCGTTTTCTTTTAATGAAGATTCGCCCCATGATCTAGCAGCCAGATTAATTGCTTCAGTAGCATTTCTTGTGAAAATAATTTCTTTAGGTGAATTCGATTTTATATATTTGCTAATTAAATATCTTGCATTTTCAAATTCTTCTGTTGCTTTTGCACTTAATTGATGTGCGCCTCTGTGTACATTTGCATTAAAGTTTCTATAAAATTCATCAATTTTTTTTAAGACTTGTATTGGTTTTTGAGTTGTTGCAGCATGGTCTAAATAAATAATATGCTCATTATTTTTTAGGTTCTTATTTAAAAGAGGAAAGTCTTTCTTAGTTATTTCAGGAAAATTTTGAATCGTTTCCATTAATTCTCATTTAAAAGTTTATCAAGCAAATCCCATCTATCTTTTGAAACGGGAATAAATGAAATTATTTCTTGAAAGTAAGAACTTAATTGTAGTTTACTTGCTTCTGCTAACGTGATCCCTCTTGTTCGCATATAAAAAAGTTCTTCTTCATTTAGTTGCGAAATTGTAGCTCCATGTTTGCATTTGACATCATCAGCAATTATTTCTAATTGAGGCTTGGTATCTATTTGTGCAAGATCTGATAAAAGTAAATTTCTGCTTAATTGGGAAGCGTCAGTTTTCTGAGCAATTTTCGGAACTATTATTGAACCTTCAAATATTGCATGTGATTTATCGTCAGCAAGTGATTTGTTGATTTGATCTAGAAATCCATTAGGGCCATTAAAAAATACTTTTGTGTAAGTAGAAATTTGTTCATCTTTTTTTGTTATTTGCATACCTTTGATATTTGTTTTAGCGTTTCCTTCAGATTGCTTAATATTAATTTCAAATCTTGCGTAATTGAATTTGAAATGTAAAGATCCCAAGTTGTATTTGCTATTTTTGTGTTGGATTACATTGAGAGAATTTAATAAGTTTGATCCTTTTTCACCGTAAGAAACAAAACCATGATTTAAAGAACTATTTTCTTCTAAAAAAAAGAAAGTTGATTGAGATAACGAAGAGTTTTCTTTGCCAAGATTTACTTGTAATAATTCAACATCACAATTCTTTTCTAAAAATATTACTAGTGTTTTTGCGCTTAAAGAGTTACTTGATGCATGACTAAAGATTTCAATAGGAGGGATTCTTGATCCATTGATCTTTAATCCTAAGATATTTTTTTTACAACTTAAAGACAGATTCAACAGGTCACTCCAATTTTCGTTTTGATCAAAACTGGATATCTGTTCTTTGATATATTTATCTAACTCATCTGCACTTAATTGCTGTATTGAATAATTTTTTTCTGTTAATTTAATTTGATACTTTTCGCCAATTATTAATCTAATAGTATTTTGCGAATTTGTCGGATAGGGTGTATCAAATTTTAGATCTTTTTCATTAACCGAGAAGTCTAAAAAGTTTGAAAATTTTGATTTATTTGAAAGTCTCCATTGTTCACTTTTAGGATTAGGGAGGGGACTTGATTGTAATTTATCTAGACAGATTTTTTGTATTTCTGTTTGATTATCAATCGATTTATTTGTTTTTATTTTTTCAATAATTTCCATTTATTTAGGTCTCTTTTATAAAGTTATCAGTCCATTCATACCCTTTTTTCTCAAGCTCTAGAGCAAGATCACTATCACCAGTTTTTATGATTTGTCCGTCTGACATAACATGGACATAATTTGGTTCAATTTCATCTAATAATCTTTGATAGTGTGTAATAAGTATTATCCCAGTTTGTGCATTAGATATTTTTTTGATTCCTGATGCCACTATTCTTAGAGCATCAATATCTAGACCAGAATCGGTCTCATCTAATATTGCTATCTTGGGCTCCAGTAAAGCCATTTGCAGGATTTCATTTCTTTTTTTTTCACCTCCAGAAAATCCTTGATTTACACTCCTTGATAGGAATGCATGATCCATTTTTACAATTTCTAACTTTTCTTTAACTAATTCTTCAAAATCAAAAGTATCCAATTCTTCTTTGTTGAGGAATTTCCTTCTTGCATTAGTTGATACTCTAAGAAACTCAAGATTACTTACACCTGGAATCTCAATTGGATATTGAAAACCAAGAAAAATTCCTGATTGAGCTCTCTCTTCAGGTTCTAGAGAATTGATGTTTTCACCTAAAAATTTTATGTCCCCATTTGTAATATTATACGAAGGATGACCTGCAATTATTTTCGAAAGTGTACTTTTGCCACATCCATTTCTTCCCATAATGGCATGGATTTCTCCAGGATAGACAGTAAGTGAAACCCCTTTTAAAATTGGAAGATTATCAGTAGATGCAGAGAGATTTTCAACTTCTAAAATTGGTTCTGATTCTTTCATTTTAATTTGCATTTCAATTTAGAAATTGATTCATTAGCCTACTGATCCCTCTAGCTTAAGTGCCAGTAACTTATCTGCTTCAGCAGCAAATTCCATAGGTAATTGATTAAATACATCTCTGCAAAAACCGCTGACCATCATAGATACTGCCTCCTCAAATTCTATACCTCTGCTTTGGAGATAAAAAAGTTGATCTTCTGAGATTCTACATGTGCTTGCTTCATGCTCAATTTCGGAATTAGGTTGTTGAGATTTGATGTAAGGGAATGTATTCGCAGAAGCTTGATCCCCAATTAACATTGAATCACATTGACTGTAATTTCTTGATCCTCTAGCTTTTGTTCCTATTTTGACAAGACCTCTGTAGCTATTGATTGACTTGCCTGCACTAATGCCTTTGCTAACAATAGTTGATTTGGTCTTAGGACCGATATGGATCATTTTTGTTCCGGTATCTGCTTGCTGAAGATTATTGGTGAGTGCCACTGAATAAAATTCTCCTACAGATTCTTCCCCTAGAAGAAGGCAGCTAGGATATTTCCATGTAATTGCAGAGCCTGTTTCAACTTGTGACCAGCTAATTTTACTTCTTTTGCCTAAACATTTTCCTCTCTTGGTGACAAAATTAAAAATTCCGCCAATTCCTTCTTCATCACCAGCATACCAATTTTGCACTGTTGAATATTTTATTGAGGCGTCGTCTAATGCTACAAGCTCTACAACTGCTGCATGAAGGGTATTTGTATCAAACATTGGAGCTGTACAACCTTCTAGGTAACTTACAGAACTTGATTCTTCAGCAATGATTAGTGTCCTTTCGAATTGTCCTGAATCTCCACTATTAATTCTGAAGTAGGAAGATAGGTCCATAGGGCAGGTAACACCCTTTGGAATATATACAAAAGAACCATCACTAAAAACAGCAGAATTTAGTGCTGCAAAATAATTATCACTAGCTGGAACAACTGTACCCAAATATTTTTCAATTAAATCCGAGTGATTTTTTACTGCTTCACTAATTGAGCAAAATATAACTCCATGTTCAGCAAGTTCTTCTCTAAAAGTTGTGGCTATAGAAACACTATCAAAGACAGCATCTACTGCTACATTTGTGAGTTTTTTTTGCTCCGTAAGGGGTATTCCCAATTTGTCAAAAGTCTCAAGAAGTTTGGGATCAACTTCATCTAAACTAGAAATTTTCTCTTTTTGCTTAGGAGCAGAGTAATAAATTATATCTTGATAATCAATTTGTTTATATCCTAATCCTGCCCAATCAGGCTCTTTCATTTTTTGCCATTTTTTAAAGGCTTTTAATCTAAAGTCAAGAAGATATTTTGGCTCTTCTTTTTTATGAGAAATTAATCTTATGACATCTTCATTTAACCCCTTTTCTATTTTTTCAGTTTCAATATCAGTAACAAAACCATATTTATAGGGCTCTTTTACTACATCTTTAACTAAATTTTCGTTGACCATGTTATCCAAAAATAACTTATTACAATTAGCTTTATATACTTTAACGAAAGATACCCCCAATATTGAGTTTTTTCCCTTTATTAAAACTAAAATTTAATGTCTAATCATCTTGATCCCTTGTCTAATCCATTAAATATAGAAATTATTCAAGAAATTGATAATCTTGATCTAACTACAATGCAGAAACATCATCTAAGAATACTCGCTCATTGCCTCCAGATTTTTAAAATTATCAGTGAAGAGAATAGTTTTGAATATCAAAATAAAAATCCCCTGAGAGAATGGTGTGATAATCAATCCAAAAAATTTGATGATAAAAAATTTAGTGACCTCTTTTATGAGCAGTTAGAATCTACTTCGAAAAAATTAAGTACTTTTTCAAAAAAAATTGGTAAAAATATTGAGGACTTAGAGATAGGTGATTTAGTAATTCTAGTTGAAAAACGCTGAAGCCCCTTTTAATTGATCCCGAAGAAAAAATATATTTTTGTTGAGTCGTTAACAAATTCAGGTAATAAAATTTAAAAAAAAAGAAAATTAATTTACATTTAAAAAAGATCTGAAAATTTATTAATTTCATTGATACCAACTGTTTTGACGATAAATATTAATTTCGAGAATTTTTTAGTAGTCAGAGGATCCTGACGACAGGGCAAAAAGACACACAATTCCTTAAAAAAAAGAACATACTGATCCCAAACAAAAACGGAGATTTTAAAGTGGCTGATGGGATCATGAATAAAGATCAATTACTCTCACTTACCCTAAGACAATTACGTCAAGAAGCAAGTAAACTATCAGTACCGCTTTATAGTCGCAAAACAAAAGCAGTTCTTGTTGATTTAATACTTAAATATCAAGATAAATCTCCTCAAAAAACATATCTCAGTTCACCCCAGCCAAAATTTGAAGAAACTTATGAGTCCAATACTATAAATAGTAGTGAAGAAGTGAAAACAAATGTAGTATTCCTACCTCGAGATCCTGATTGGGCTTACGTTTTTTGGCAAATTTCTGATGCAGATCGAGAAAAAGCACAATCTTTGGGGGCTAATAGATTATGCCTACGATTATTTGATGCATCTGGTTCAGAAGGAAGCAACTTGAATCAAGGTACACTAAGGGAGATAGCAGTTGATAGCTACAGTACCGAGTGGTACTTGCCAATTCCACTTGCTGATAGAGATTATAAAGTTGAATTAGGTTATAAATATGGTTTTAACTGGATGTCATTGGCATTTTCCTCCATAAGCCACGTTCCTGGCTCTCATCCTTCTGAGCAAATTCTTGATAAATTTGTACCTTTTAATTTGGATTCTACTTCTGAGTCAATCCCAGATATTTCAAATCCTGTTGCTTCAGAACAAAATGGTATGCATGAAAGGTTATACCAAGCAGCAACTAATATTTCTCTCAGAAGAAAAGTTGGTTCTGAAGAATTCATGGAAAATGTAAATTCAACAAATCTTAGTGATAATCTTACAGACTCAGGTGCTGGTAAATGGTCATCAGGTTTAAATGATTCTGGAAGCGGAATTGTTAAAAACAGATCTTTTTGGCTCGTTGCTGATGCTGAATTAATTGTTTATGGAGCTACAGAGCCTTCTGCAAAACTGACAATAGGTGGAGAAGATGTACCCCTCGCTGCAGATGGTACTTTTAGAATTCAAGTTCCATTTAGAGATGGGACTCAAAAATATGATATTAAAGCAGTTGATATATCTGGTGATCAAGAAAAAAGTATATCTATGAAATTTGATAGAACTACACCTCTTGACGATACTAATGAAAAAGATAATGCTGAGACTGAATGGTTTTAATAAATTAAATTAATGCTGAAAAAAATTGTAGCTTTTACTCCTTTGTTTGGGGCATTGACGTTTCCACTAATAGTTCCAATTACAATTTCTAAATTTGGTGTTAACTATGGAATTCTTAGTGCATTATTAATTTCTTCATTATGGTTTATCGCTATGTTAAGAACATCCGAAATGCCTCATTAATTTAGTTAGATTTTTGGGAGTTTTTTAAAAATATGACTCAAGTTAATGTAATTAATATCAATTCTCCTTTTCTAGATCAAAAACCAGGCACTTCTGGTTTAAGAAAAAGTACTTTAAAGTTTCAGGAGGAACATTATTTAGAAATTTTTATTGAAGCAATCTTACAATCATTGGAAGATTTACAAGGTTCAACATTAGTAGTTGGTGGTGATGGCAGATATGGCAATATTGAAGCGATAGAAAAAATTGTCCAAATTTGCATTGCTCATAAAGTCCAAAAGGTTATTGTTCCAAAGTACGGTTTATTATCTACTCCTGCGACATCACATTTAATTAGAAAAGAAAATGCTATTGGTGGAATTATTCTTTCTGCAAGCCATAATCCTGGTGGAATTGATGGTGACTTTGGAGTGAAATTGAATATCTCTAATGGTGGCCCAGCTCCTGAGATAATTACTAATAAGATTTTCAAGGCTTCACAATTACTAACTAGTTATAAAATTTGTAAAATTCAATTGCCTAACTTTAGTGAATATGGAACTTATTCTTACGGTGAAACTACCTTAGAAATTATTGATGGATTAAAAGATTATTCTAATTTGATGGAGAAAATTTTTGATTTTGATCAAATTAGTGATTTTTTAAAAAAAGACTTCTCGTTAATCTTTGATGCAATGAATGCGGTTACAGGCCCATATGCAAAAAATATTTTTGTTGAAAAAATGGGTCTTGCGCATGATTGTGTCATGAATGGCAACCCGTTAAAAGATTTTGGAGGTTTACATCCTGATCCTAATCTTACTTACGCATCTCACTTGGCTGATTTGTTATTAAATAAAAAATTTTACAGTTTTGGTGCTGCATGTGATGGAGATGGAGATAGGAATATGATTTTAGGAAGAGGATGTTTTGTAAATCCTAGTGATAGCCTTGCAGTTATCACTGCTAACACAAAATGTGTTCCTGGTTATAAAGATGGTATTACAGGTGTGGCACGATCCATGCCAACCAGCTCAGCGGTTGATAATGTAGCTAAAGCATTAAATATACCTTGTTTTGAGACACCTACTGGCTGGAAGTTTTTTGGAAATCTTTTAGATTCCAATTTAATTACTTTATGTGGAGAAGAAAGTTTTGGAACAGGTAGTAATCATGTGAGAGAGAAAGATGGACTATGGGCAGTTTTGTATTGGTTACAAGTTTTAGCTGAGAAAAAATGTTCGGTAAGCGATTTGATGCAGAATCATTGGAAAGAATTTGGTAGGAATTATTATTCAAGACATGATTATGAGGCAATTCCCTCAAATATTGCTTATCAAATCTTTGGTAATCTAGCTTCTATGCTAGAAACTTTAAGAGGAAATAGTTTTGCTGGCCATTTAGTTAAAGTTGCAGATAACTTTTCATATTTAGATCCTGTTGATAATTCCCTTAGCGAAAATCAAGGTTTAAGATTGGTCCTTGATGATAATTCTCGAGTAATTGTACGCCTTTCGGGAACTGGAACTAAGGGAGCAACATTAAGACTTTACTTTGAGAAATTTTTAGATCCTCAACAGAATCTTTCGTTAAATCCTCAGATTGCTTTAAAACCTCTAATAAATGATTTAGATGCTTTATTGAACATTTCAAAACTTACTCAAATGGAAACTCCTACAGTAATTACATAAAATTGAAAGTAATTATTTTTTGATTTTATTTATATGCATTCAGAAAATTTATTTACTAATTATTCTCATATAGAAGACAATGCACCTTTGGCAGATAAATTAAGACCAAAGAAATTGGAGGATTTTTTGGGTCAACAACCAATCCTGAATGAGAATTCGCTTTTAAGAAGTGCAATATTAAACGATAAGATTAGTAATTTTATTTTTTCTGGCCCTCCTGGTGTCGGTAAAACTACTCTAATTGAAATTATTTCCTTTTATACTCGTTCAAAATTAATTAAGTTAAATGCAGTATTATCGGGTGTTAAAGAATTAAGAAATGAAATCGCTAGTGCAAAAGATAGATTAATAAATTCAAAAAGAAAAACAATTTTATTTATCGATGAGGTTCATAGATTTACAGCAGTTCAGCAAGATGCTTTATTACCTTCAATAGAAAATGGAACTATAACTTTTATTGGTGCTACAACTGAAAATCCTTTCTTTGCTGTTAATAAAGCGCTTGTTAGCAGGTCTCGTATTTTTAAATTATTTCCTTTGGCAGAAAATGATTTGCAGAAAATAATACAAAAAGTCATAACTCATTATTCTAAAAAAATAGATTCAAAAAAGGTTTATTTAACTCAAGATGCTATAAGTCATTTAATTAAATTTTCTGGCGGAGATGCAAGAACGTTAATCAATGCGCTAGAGATGGCCATAGAATCAACTGCTGAAAATGATGTTAAAGAAATCAACATTAATCTCTCAATAGCAGAGGATGCACTTCAAAAGAAAAATATTGTTTACGATAAAAATGGGCAAAATCATTACGATGTAATAAGTGCCTTTATCAAGTCCATAAGAGGTTCTGATCCAGATGCAACTTTATTCTGGCTTGCGAATATGCTGGAGGCTGGTGAAGATCCTAATTTTATTTTTAGAAGACTACTTATAACTGCAAGTGAAGATATAGGAATAGCTGATCCTAATGCCATAGTGGTTGTACAATCCTGTTGTGATGCTTTTGATAGAGTTGGTTTTCCAGAAGGATTATATTTTTTAACGCAGGCTTCTTTATATTTAGCTATTTCTTCAAAAAGTAATAGTACGAAAAGTATTTTTAAAGCAATTGAAACAATAAAATCTGCCAAAGCTTTTGATGTTCCTCTTCATTTAAAAAATAATTCTAATAGTTATGTCAACCCGCATAATCATCCAGATAATTTGGATGAACAAGAATATCTTCCCAAATCTTTAAGAGGTTTAAAAATATGGGAACCAAATAATATTGGATGGGAAAAAACTCAATATGAAGAACTGCTTAGAAGAAAAGAAAACTCAAAATTTTTCGAATAACAAATAATCTCAGGATTAAAGGAAGTTTTTTCTTCTTAGGCTAAAGCGATAGTCAAACTTATGGAAGTTAATCTATGAATAACCTAAGAGTATATTTTTCTTCTTATGAATTAACTATTTGGGCTTTTCAAAAAAATTACCAATGATAAATGTCTTTAGCCAATTTTCTATGATCCTATTTTACAGCTGCTTCAAAAACTAACCATTTATTTAGGATCTTATTTTTTAAATAATTATTATGGTTTGATTTATTGGCATAAAAAAATATTTTTCTGGGAATTTTATATGGTTAAAATCTCTATCTGTTCTCTCAATATCAATCCCATTTTTGCTTTTATGCCAGACTATAGTAATAGTATCTTTACAATGATTTAAACTGATGTTGTCCATGCCAGAGTCTAAACTTGGTGGTTCTCAAGGATAAGCATTAATTGTATTTCTAGGGTTCTAAATCAAAAAGTTTTAAAAATTATTTTCTGCAGGTTTAATTTCTTCTGTAGTTGCGACATCTTGCACATCTTTAATCTCATAAAACCAAATTTTTGGTATTTTATATTCATACTCATTTAATAATTTCAATGGCTCTTAAGGTTGGCGACAAAGCACCAGAATTTAAATTAAAAGATTCTTTTGAGAAAGAAGTTTCTCTAAGTGATTTTAAAGGTAAAAGAATAATATTATATTTTTATCCAAAAGATAACACTCCAGGATGTACTAAAGAAGCATGTAATTTTAAAGAGAATTATGATTTACTCACAAAAAATAATATTGTTGTGCTTGGTATTAGCAAAGATAATGCATCGTCTCATCAGAAGTTTATAGAAAAATTTAATTTACCTTTTATTCTTTTAACTGATCCTGAACCTTTTAAAGTTTCTTCTGATTACGATAGCTATGGACTTAAGAAATTCATGGGAAAAGAATATATGGGAATGATGAGAAATACTTTTTTGATTGATTCTGAAGGCAACATCGAAAAAATTTACTTAAAAGTAAAAGCAGCAATAATGGCTGATCATATAATTGCAGACCTTGGGTTAAGCTAATTTTTTTAAGGCAAGGTGGTGAATGATCATTCCCTCCATAACCAAATCAGGAGCATTGATTATATTTTTTTTGTTCGTTTCTAGAAATTTTGTTAGGAATTGAGAGTCTCCTCCACAGATTACTAAAATATCCTTTTTGGGATTAAATAAACTATTAATAACTCCATTAAGAGAGTTGATTACTCCTTTTAAAATCGCTTCTTCTGTATTAAACAAAAAATCTTTTTTAGGGATTTCAAATTTTTCTGGAACTTTAAGATTTTTTGTGTTTTGTTCCATTGATTTTAATTGTGTTAGAAAACCTGGAACAAGTTGACCACCAAGAATCGATCCATTTGAATTTAATTTTGTTATCGATAAAATTGTTCCAAAATCTGTAATTAGCAAATCTTTTTTAAAAGGATTTTCAATAGTGCTTAGAGCTGCGAGACAAGCAAGAGCTCTATCAACTC
This sequence comes from Prochlorococcus marinus CUG1433, assembly GCA_017644425.1. NCBI lineage: Bacteria > Bacillati > Cyanobacteriota > Cyanophyceae > Synechococcales > Prochlorococcaceae > Prochlorococcus > Prochlorococcus marinus. Next base: position 825,569 of record JAEPLN010000001.1, on the reverse strand, counting down.
CAAAATAATCAGGAAGATTTGATAATTGGATATCTTTAGTTTTTATTTCATTTTCTTTTCTCAGCAAAAAATTTGGAAGTTTTCCTACAGATGCCCAAATTAATTGATCAAGATCTATATTTTCGGGAACTTTTTGCTCTTTTTTGGTATGGAAGAATTTAGATTGATTTTTAGAATATTGAGCCCAATGAAGCCTACTATTGCCTACTAATAAAAAATTTATTTCTGAGACCATTGTTCTATGATCAATTAATTATTAGTGTGAATTCCACATTCTTGTTTAATTCCTCCAAATCTTGTGTCCCTACCCTTTGTTTCAATACCATCGGGACTGCTTGAATGCCAATCTCCTACAGAAGAATAACCTTTGATAAAAAGTGGATGTGCAGGTAAATTATTTTCTTCCATATAATAAAAAATATCTTTATTTGTCCAATTTAATAAAGGTCTTAAAGAGAGCCTTTGACGAATTACGTCTATGAATTTCATTTTGTTTCTATTGTCTGTTTGACTTGATCTAACACCGCTTGCCCAGCAGGTAATATCATATTTTTCTAGACCATTTTCTAAAGGTTTTATCTTTCTCAATTCATGATACTTATCTAAATCACTCTCTTTTTTTGTTTCCCAAAGTTTTCCGTATTTGGCCTCCATTCTTGCTGGAGATAATTCACTTTGCAGAACTTCAACTTCTAAGGATAAACTTTCAATAAGCTTTTCAGCGTAATGGTATGTTTCTGGAGGAAGGTAACCTGTATCTATCCAAAATATTTTGATTTTTTTTTGTAGAGATAATTTGCTGACCATATCTAAAAGTACTGATGACTGTATGCCAAAACTTGTTGTAATAGCAAATTGTTGATCAAACTTTTCATAACCCCATGTAAGCATTCTTTGAGGCTTCATATCTAGAAGATCTTGATTATATTTATTCAAGTTAGTTTGAATATCGTTGTGAATTTTTTCAATCATTCTTCAGTTTGATTATGAGTTTAATTTTATTTCGCTCAATTTAAAAATTATTCGTATAGTTTAATAATACATTTACGCATAACAATATTTCTCTAATGAAATCAATACAAAAACCAATAGTAATAGTTGGAGCAGGTTTTGCAGGTATGACATTTGCTTTGAATTTAAAGAACCTTAATCCCTCTTTACCGATTCTTATGGTTGATTCTCAAACTAACTTTATATTTAAACCTTTAATGTACGAAGTTTTAAGTAAAGAGATAAGAAGTTGGGAAGCTACCCCAAAATTTGCAAATATTTTTTCTGATGCGGGTATAACTTTTTTAAGAAATTGTTTAACAAAGATTTCCTTCAAAGAAAATATTCTTGAATTTAGTGATGAATTAAAATTAAGTTATCAATATCTCGTTATCTGTACAGGATCTATTCCAAATAGTTTTTTTATAAAAGGTGTAGATGAAAATTGTTATTTTTTTAATGATTCTCACGATTTAAATAAATTAAACTCTTTTTTAAAAAAATCACAAGATACTGCGTTGCACAAAAAGTTATTTATAGTTGGAGGTGGTCCCTCTGGTATCGAGTTGGCATGCAAAATTAAAGATATATTTACAGACCAATTTGAAATTAATGTAATAGAAAAATCAAACGAAATCCTCAATAAAAACAAAATTTTTAATAGAGAACAAGCAGAGAAGGCATTAGAAAAAAGAAAAATCAACATTCTTTTGAATTCCACAGTTAAAGAAGTCTCAGAAACAAAAATTACTATTTCTAGTGAGGTTGGGATAAGTTCCTTTGATAAAGATATTGTTATTTGGACAGCAGGTGTTAAACCTAATTTGTCTTACTTAGAAACTGATCAAATAACAAAAAAATTTGGACGAATTTTAGTTAATAATAATTTGCAAATAGAAAACCGTAAAAACTGTTTTGCTATTGGTGATATTTCAGTTATTGACGGAATGGAGGATTTACCCATAACTGCTCAGGTCGCTATGCAGGAAGGAAAGCATCTTGCTAATAATTTAGAACTTTTAATTCAAGGAAAAGATCCTTTACCCTTTGAATTTCAAGACAACGGTGAAATGATTAGCTTAGGAATAGGCGAAGCTTCAATTTCTGGCCTTGGGGTTACTTTATCTGGGAAACTGGCTTTTGAGGCAAGAAGACTTATATATGCTTCCAAATTGCCTGATATTACAGAAAGCTTAAAATCTGCATCTTCATGGATATTCCAAAAAAAATCTATTTTTAAAAAGTTTCTTAAAAAAGATTATTCGAATTAAACTTTTTTGAAATATTGTTTTTGGGTATATTGAGTTAAATAAGTTTTGTATGAATTTAATTGCAGTAGTTAGTAATAATTTTGATGCGTTTATAACGGTAGTTGTTTTAATAATGTCAATAATTTTGTTTATTAGAAATACTATTGCACCAGAATTGACTGGTTTGTTATGTGTCGGAATATTTATATCTACTGGGGTTCTTTCTCCTGAAAAAGCTTTAGCTGGATTTGGTAGCCCTTCTTTAATTACCCTTATGGGTTTATTTGCAGTTTCCTCAGCATTATTTAAAAGTGGTGCCTTAGACAGAGTAAGAGAATTGATTTCTTCTGAAAGTATTCGAACTCCAAGGAAATTAATTTCTTTAATAGCTTTTTTGATTGCTCCAATATCTGGAATTGTACCTAATACTCCAGTAGTAGCATCTTTGTTACCTTTAATTGAAAGTTGGTGCGAGCGGAGAAATATATCACCATCAAAAGTTTTATTACCTCTTTCTTTTGCTACTTTACTCGGTGGAACTCTGACATTATTAGGTAGCTCAGTAAATCTTCTTGTAAGTGATATTAGTCAACAATTAGGTTACGGAGGTTTGGAATTATTTAGTTTGACTTCAATAGGAATTCCTGTATGGCTGATAGGTACAACCTATATGATTCTAGTTTCTGACGTGCTTTTACCAGATAGAGGGAGAGATAAGGAGTTTATTAAAAATGGTGATATGAATATATATTTTACCGAAGTTACTATTCCCTCTACTTCAGAATTAGTTGGACAATCTGTCAGAAATAGTAGATTGCAAAGACGATTTGACGTTGATGTTCTGGAATTGCAACGAAATGGAAAAGTTATTCTTCCTCCTTTGGCTGATAGAAAGATTGAACCGAATGATAGATTAATAATCCGCGTTACAAGGGCAGACTTGTTTAGGCTGCAGCAGGAACATACTATTCTGTTAGGAGAAAATAAAACATCGTTCGATGGGGCTAATGTTTTCTCAGATGATGAAGGTACTAAGACCTTTGAAGCCTTGTTGCCAGCTGGTTCAACTTTAGCTGGGGCAAGTTTGAGAGAATTAAGATTTAGGCAGCGTCATAATGCAACAGTTTTAGCATTAAGAAGAGGTCAGCAAACTGTTCAGGAGAGATTAGGCCAAGCTGTTTTAAGGGCTGGAGATGTTTTATTATTGCAAGCACCACTAGACTCAATAAGAGGTTTGCAAGCTAGTAATGATTTGCTTATTTTAGATCAATTCGAAGATGACTTACCTTTTTTGATAAAAAAACCCATATCGATTGCAATTGCAATAGGAATGTTGGTTTTGCCTTCGGTTTCTAATATTCCATTAGTAGGTTCAGTTCTTTTGGCAGTTATTGCAATGGTTGCTTGTGGATGTTTAAGACCTGCAGAGATACAAAAATCAATTAGGTTAGACGTTATTTTATTGCTGGGATCTTTGTCGTGTTTTAGTGTAGCTATGCAGATAACTGGATTAGCAGATGTAATTGCAGTTAATCTAAACTTCGCCCTTAACGGAATGCCTCTTTATTTTGCACTAGTCGTAATTTTTGTATCTACAGTTATTCTTACACAATTTATAAGTAATGCTGCTTCGGTTGCTTTGATTTTGCCTGTTGTTATTGAATTCTCAAATGTTTTAGAAATTTCACCAAGCGCTTTAATAATGCTTGTTTTATTTGGTGCAAGTCAATCTTTCTTGACTCCAATGGGTTATCAAACAAATTTAATGGTTTATGGTCCTGGAAGATATAGATTTTTTGATATAGCAAAATACGGCGCAGGATTAACACTTATAATGTCATTTATTGTGCCAGCATTGATAATTTTAAATTACGGGTAATATAGTGAAATTCACAAGCAAGGTTTATAAGATAAAAGATGCTTACAAAAAGCTATCTGTACCTCAATTTACTATTGTTACAGGCTTGTTTATTATTTGCCTTGGAACTTTAATTTTGAGCTCTCCATTATGTTCATCTTCAAAGGTTGGTTTGTGGGAAGCATTTTTTACATCTACTTCTGCAATAACAGTTACTGGCTTAACCATAATAGATATTGGTGTTGATTTAAATTTCTTTGGCCAAGTTTTCTTAGCTTTTATGCTCTTATCAGGTGGTTTAGGATTAATGGCCATTACAACATTTTTACAAGGGTTTGTTGTAAAGGGGACAAAGCTAAAAACTAGATTAGACAAAGGAAAGACTTTAGATGAATTTGGAGTTGGAGGAATTGGTCGAACTTTTCAAAGCATTGCTATTACAGCGATTATTATCATATCCTTGGGCGCAATTATCTTATATGTTTTTGGATTTGTAGACATTCAAAATAATTGGGAAAGACTATGGTCCTCGATTTTTCATAGCATTTCTGCGTATAACAATGCAGGATTTTCTCTAATGTCAAATAGTCTTCAAGACTATAGAACAAATTATTTGGTGAATAGTGTTTTTGTTTTTCTCATTGTTATGGGTGGATTGGGTTGGCGGGTTATTGATGATATTTGGAGTCATAAAAAAAATCTTTCATATAAGAAATTAAGCCTTCATTCAAGACTAGTTATTAGGACAAGTTTTTCTCTAATATTGTTCGGATCATTGGGATTCTTTATCACTGAATCACTGCTAAATAGTCAATTTTTTAATGATTTAAATTTGTTTGAACGGTTGATGTCATCTATCTTCGAAACAGTTAGTGCAAGAACTGCAGGCTTTACAAATTTTCCGATTTCTTTGACCTCTATCTCAGATACAGGACTCTTATTATTAATGACGCTTATGTTTATTGGAGCAAGTACAGGAGGTACTGGTGGAGGTATAAAAACAACTACATTTATTGCTTTAATGGCTGCAACTAGATCAACTTTAAGAGGTCAGAAAGATGTAATTATTAGCAATAGATTAATTTCAGATAAAGTTATTCTAAAGGCAGTTGGAATCACAGTTGGATCTTTGCTTTTTGTTCTTTTAATGGCAATGTTGCTTAGTACAACTAATACTTTTGTTAAAAAAGAATCATTCACATTCCTAGAAATTCTGTTCACTTGCATATCTGCATTTGCAACAGTTGGTTTTGATATTGGTTTAACTGCAAAATTAAATCATTTTGGTCAACTTATTCTTATTGTGGGTATGTTTGTGGGCAGACTTGGGATTCTTTTGCTTTTAAGTGCACTTTGGCAGGCTCTTTATAAGAGTAGAATAGATAGACAAAAGAGAATTGGCTATCCTAGGGCTGATCTATATGTTTAGAATTGACTGAGTTTTATTATGGCTGATTGGTGGCAGTGGTCTCAAAAGAGAGAAAATGAAGCACTCACTTTTGCAGTTGTTGGCGTTGGAAGATTTGGAACCGCAGTTTGCAGAGAACTTATTAGTAATGGTGCTGATGTTTTAGCTGCAGATTATTCGGAAAAAGCTATTGATGATTTAAGGCAATTAGAACCTTCGATAGAAGCGAGAGTTGTAGATTGTACTGATGAAGAGTCTATGAAGGAATCGGGAATTCTTGAAATGAATACTGTTGTAGTGGGTATTAGTGAACCAATTGAAGCAAGTATAACTACAACTCTTATTGCTAAGGATAGTGAAGGTAGCAAAGTGAAAAGAGTAATAGCGAGAGCTACTAGTGACTTGCACGAAAAAATGCTAAAAAGAGTAGGTGCAGATAAAGTTGTTTTCCCATCTAGGATGCAAGGAGAAAGATTAGGTTTAGAACTAGTAAGACCAAACCTAATCGAAAGATTGGAACTAGATAATCAAACTGGTATAGATGAAATAACTGTTCCAGAGGAATTTATTGGAAGATCTTTAAGAGATTTAAATTTGAGGAAAAATTATTTAGTAAATGTTCTTGCTGCAGGCCCTGCTGAAGAGTTAACAGTTAATCCTCCAGCAAAATATATTTTGGAAAGAGGAAATATTTTGGTAGTCATGGGTAAAACTGTAGATTTACAGAAATTGCCTCAAAATTAATTATTTTTAATCAGATTTTTTAAAGTATCTAATCCTTTGAGGAGCTCTTTTTAATCTCCTGACGCTTTGTTTTTCAAGTTCATCTCTAAATTTATCAGTATTTAAATTATTTTCTGAAACAGGTGATTTACTTTCTTTTTCGAAATATTTTTTTATACCCTCTTGAATTAACACTTTTGCCATATTACTTACTGTCCTAGATTCATTATCAGCCAAAATAGTTAATTGCTCACATATCAATTCTGGAAGAACTACTTGAATTCTGGGGGATTTAGGCTTCCCATTAGTTGAGTTTTGGCGGGTAGCCATGAGTCAAAGTTGATAACTGTTACTTATTAGTATACACAGTTAGTCAAGGATACTATCTTTGTGTATATTATTAGTAAGGAAATTTATGTCCGTATCAATTAATTGTTTTATTGTCCCATGAAAAATTCAAGAAAAATTGATTCTCCAAAAAGGTCGATAATTGATAAACCGAAAAAAAGATTAGTTAGTTATGACGATAATGAAAATAGTGATGTTTTGGTATCTGCTGTAATTAGTCCATATTTGTTAACCCATCTTCACCATATTCTTCAACAGTCAGAGTATTTTGCGCAAAAAGATGGTAGAAAATCTCACGCAGCTAACTTTGCGAAACTAAGAAAGGTTTTATGTTTAGACGCAAGAAGTATGGCAGATGCATCAGCAAAAGAAATAAAGGATACCGATAATGATTTATCTTTTGATAAATATAATGAAAAAAATGTAGCTTGAGGTAATAATCTATTAATAAATAGATTTTAAAAACATGTCCAGTAATGCTGAAAAGCTTTATAACTTAATAGCAAATGATTCTAAAAAGAAACAAAGTTTGTTTATGATAGCTCTGACTAATCCCAAAAAAGCCTTAGATAAAATATGTGATATAGGTAATGAGTTAAATATTTCTGTGACTAAAGAAGAGGTTATTGAATATTTGAGCACTATCGACGACGAGGCAACTAAAATGTGGTTAGTTAAGGCTCGAGGAGGTCTTTAGAAACAGGTTTCGAATAATTATTGTTTTGATTCTTCATAGGTTGTATTCTTTTGTTGTAGCCTCCTCCACCAGCTAAAGTCCAAAAAAACCAATAACTTGGAATCGCAAGAGCCGCAGCTACGAAAATTACTACAATTTGTTCTATTCTTTTCATAAACCAATTTTATTCCACAGAATATTTTTTTTGTAAATAAGACTCAGATTTTGTAAATTCTATTTTTAATACAGTGATTAGATTTGAAGATATAAGTAAAATTTATTCTACAGATGTTGTTTTAAAAAATATTAATTGGGAGATTAAGAAAGGAGAAAAAGTTGGCTTAGTTGGTTCTAATGGTGCAGGTAAATCAACCCAATTTAAGATTTTAATTGGAGAGGAAGAGCAAACAAGTGGAAAGATTATAAAAGAGGGAAATCCTAAGATCGCCCATCTAAAACAGGAATTAGATTGTAACTTTAATTTTTCAGTGAGAGAAGAATTAGAAAGCTCTTTTAAAGATATACAAATTGTTGCCATTAAACTTTTAGAAATTGAGAATAAAATGAAATTATTGGATATAAAAAAAAATTCCTTTGAACTTGAAACATTAGTAAATCAACTTGCAAAGTATCAAGCAAAATTTGAAGCTTTAGGTGGTTATAAAATGCAATCTGATGTAGAAAAAATTTTACCAAAACTAGGTTTTTCTCTCGAAGATGCTGATAAATTAGTTGGAAATTTTTCGGGTGGTTGGCAGATGAAAGTTGCGCTTGGAAAAATAATCTTGCAAAAACCTGATTTACTTTTACTTGATGAACCAACTAATCATTTAGATTTAGATACTATTTTCTGGCTGGAAGAATATCTATCATCCCTTAAGATTGCAATCATTATAATTAGCCATGATAGATATTTTTTAGATAAATTATGCCAAAAAATTATTTTTATAGATAGAGGAATATCTGAAACATATAATGGTAACTATTCTTTTTTTGTGGAACAGAAATCTTTAAATGAAGAATCACAAAATAAAGCATATCAATTACAACAAAAAGAAATTGCGATCCAAAAAAAATACATTGATAGATTTAGAGCTAGTGCCACAAGAAGTTCTCAAGCCAAGAGTAGAGAAAAACAATTAAATAAAATTTCTAAAATCGAGGCTCCTAGAGCAAACTCAAAAAGTCCTGCTTTTGATTTTCCAGATTGTCCTCGCTCAGGAAAATTAGTGTTAAATATCAAGAATTTATCTCATAGTTATGATGATAAAATTCTTTTTTTAGATGTAAATTTAAAGATTTCTGCTGGAGAGAAAATAGCAATATTGGGACCTAATGGCTGTGGTAAATCTACATTGCTTAAAATTATTATGAAAAAAATACATCCTGAAATTGGAGAAATTAATCTTGGAAAACATAATATAATTACTAGCTACTATGAACAGAACCAAGCTGAAGCACTGTTACTTGAGGAGAGGGTAATTGACTTAATATGTAAAAAATCTCCCGAATGGTCACAAAAAAAAGTAAGAACATTCTTAGGAGGTTTTGGCTTTCAAAATGAAACTGTTTTTAAATATATTAAACAACTTAGTGGGGGAGAAAAAGCAAGATTAGCGTTGGCTCTTATGATTATAAATCCAAGTAATTTTCTTCTTCTGGATGAGCCAACTAACCATTTAGACCTGCAATCTAAAGAAAATTTAGAATTAGCAATTAAGAACTATAAAGGTTCACTACTAATAATTTCTCATGATCGATATTTTATTTCAAAGGTTGCAAATAGGATTGTTGAAATCAAAGATTCAAAGTTATTATCATACGATGGAAATTACGAATATTTTTTAGAAAAAAATAAATAAAGAATAAAAAAGTAATTATTCAATAATTACAACGCTTTTAATAAAGTTTACATTTAACTAGGCAAGATCACTCATTAATCTTTACAAAGACAACTGCGCTTGTTTAGTCTAAAAAATACAATAAAAAGTTTTTTATTATCTATATGAAAAATTACGATGTTAATCAAAAACAATTGCAAGTTTCTGATCCTATTGAAAGTTATTTTAACTGCATCCTAAGCTGTGATTTGAATGATGGTACTTGTATTTCTGAATGTGTGGAATTACTTAAAGAATTCGACAATTGAAACTTTTAATTATTTTGTAAATTAGTTATATCAGTTGGTAAAACTTTTACTCTGATAAATTTATTTTTTCGCTTTAAAAGTATATCTATTTGTTTTTTAATACCATTTTTACTTATTTCGCTTATTACGTCTGAAGCTCTTTCAATATCTGTATTACCTACTTTAATGATGACGTCATTAACCATTATTCCACTATTTTCGGCTGGACTATTAGGAACTACATAACCCACCCTAACCGAGTAATTATTTATTCCAGAATCATTTTTATCTATCAGACTTATTCCAATCATTGGATGTATTACTTTCCCATTTTTTATGAGTTGATCTGCAATTTTTTTAGCTTGATTGATTGGAATTGCGAAACTTAAACCAGCTCCAGGACCAGATCTGATTAAGGTATTAATACCAATTACTTCTCCATTGCTATTTAATAATGGTCCACCAGAATTTCCAGGATTAATAGCAGCATCTGTTTGAATAAGTTCAAGTTTTTTATCGTATATTCCTAGTTGAGTGACGTTTCTTTTTAGGTTACTAATAATTCCAAGAGTAACTGTATTTTCTAGTCCAAATGGATTTCCAACTGCGATTGCCCAATCACCAACTTTTATTTTTGTTGAATCGCCCAATTTTGCTTTTGGCCAAGGCCCTTTTCCTTCAATCTTAACCACAGCTAAATCGGTAAAAAAGTCCTGACCTATTACTTTCCCACTAAATTTTTTCCCATTTTTTAAACCAATAATTACTTTGTCTGAACCATTTACAACGTGAGCATTAGTCATTACAAGACCATCTTCAAATATAAATCCACTTCCTTGGCTTTGCTCAATACTTGGTTGGTTGTCTTTAGGTAAATCTAATCCAAAAAATCTTTCAAAATATGGGTCTAGGAATAGTTGGGAATTTCTCGGGAATTTTCTTTTTTTAACATATCTTTGAGTATCAATTGTTACAACTGAAGGACCTGTTTTTTCTACCGCACTGGTTATGAAAGATTTTTTTGAAATTATATTAACTTCATTTATTTTGGTTTTAGATACTGGTTGGGATACAACATTTAAAGGGCATATAATACCAATTGAAATTAGCGAGGAAAGTAAAAATTGCCTGTGGTTGTAGCTTTTCAATTTTAATTTTCTTATGCTCTTATAAAAGTTTAAATGAGTAATTTATCTTTGTTTTAATATAACTACTAAATAAAATTAATTTGATTTAGAGAACAATTTATTAACTTAAAATAGCTAATTTTCTTTTTTTACGGCTATGATATTAATCAAATATCTAATTAATTTATAAGTTTAATGACTATTCTTTTTCCAATTATTTATTCCGCAGCCTTGACCTATCTAGTTTGGAAAGCGTTTAAAGTAATGTCAAATGGTTGGAATATACCTAGGGTAGAAAAAAATCGTTACGGTACTTCTAATTTTAAACAAAAAAAATATACAGTTCATCCAGAACTCTTAGATAAAGCAGGAAACATAACTGAAGAAGAGCTTTTAACTGTAAGATTTTCAAACGATAATGACTCTACTTTAGAAGAGAAGGGTTCAACAACTGATTAGTTAAACTAAATTTAAGGAAAACACATTGGAATTAAGAACAAAAATTGTCTCAGCTGTCATAAGATCTTTAAAATTGCCGCCAAGGTTTCGTTTGAAAATGGTTAAAGAAGATCCTGTTAGGCTTGAACTAAGTTTAACCCCTTCTTATGGTAAGAATCCAGTTATTGTTGGTATAGTAGAGTCTCTAGATTTAGTTGCTCGAAGAGATAGAGAAGGTAGATTGCCAAGAGATCTTCAAGGCACTTGGGATTGGACTGTAAGACACGGTAAAGTTAGCACTGGAGGATGGAATCCTATGCTAAAAGAAGCATTGCAAACAATGTTTGATACTGGATTGCCAGCTATTGTGTATGAGGAATTAACCGGAGATGAGTATCGACCTGTTGATGGTGTTAGACACGTTAAATAAATAATTTATTATTCATCATAAATAGTTCCTCAAAACGTTAAAATATTACTAAAGAAGTTTTGTTAATTATGAATAATGACAATCAACCAAGATTTGGTTTCGTGAATTTTGCAGAAACTTGGAATGGCCGAATGGCAATGATGGGCATTCTAATCGGTCTTGGCACTGAATTAATAACTGGACAAAGTATTCTTAGGCAAATTGGAATAGGTTAGATTTTTATTTTATTTCTTCTGCCTTTACTTCAACGATACTATCACTAGGCTTTTTATCCAATTGATTACCTTGGCTTAAATTTTCTAAATCTGCCCCACAATTAATACAGGTATCACTGAAACCTAATGATATAGAACCACAGCTACTACATCTATTAATTTTAGATTTGTAAGAGTTAAAACCTATAAACACTAAAACTAATAATAAAAGAGGGATTAGCAATAAAAGTAATAGGATATTACTTAAGAGACTTATGAAAAAGTTAATTCCAAAAATTGGAATGACTATAAGTATTATCAATAAATATGTAAGAAAATTTTTATTACCTTTAAGAAAATAATACATTTTAATTATTGTTATCTATGATGTCTTTTTTTATTTACTAAGGACATACTAGCAATAACTACGCTCCAACACTGTCCGAAATATAAAATCACTCCTAGTAGCCATACCCATAAAGTAAGTACAAGAAAACCTCCAATAAAACCATATGCCTGAAATCTTGCACCAAGTGAGAGAATACTTTTACTGACTGCTAAGTTCAAAGTGGTTAGACCAATACCGATAAGAAAAGATCCAGGCAGTAGTGGTCTTAAAGGGACTTTTCTACTAGGTAATAGGGCTTGTAATAAAAGAGCCATTAAAGAAAAGCCAATTAGTGGTACTGCAAACTGACCAACTTGTAATAGAGGCAACTTTAATAATAAATCTGAAATTAAATTATTAGATTTTGAGAGATTTTCTAAAACGTTACTTGGGATCATTCTAAGATTTGCACTAATTTGATCGAGTACCATTAAAAAACCTATAAAGAATACTATTAAAAAGGCTTCAATTCTATTTCGGAGAAACCTCGAAGCTTGAACTCTCCAAGCAGCATTTTCTTTTTTTGAAGGAAGTTCGTCTTCCCAAAGCCTATCTGAACCTCTCTGAAGAGATAGATATGCATTTCCTGCTGTAAAAAGCAAAAACATAGCTCCTAGAATGCCTGCTCCAAAACCTTGATCAATCAAATTAAATAATGTTGTTTCTACTAATTCAACTACTGAAGGGGGTAAAAGCTGAGCAGCAATAGAAATTATTTGTTGGTCTAATCCCTCTTGTTTACCTAGGAACCACGATGCTATTGAAAGAGAAATTAGAAGAATAGGAAAAAATGATTGTAGTGTGTAGTAAGCAAAGGCAGCACTTAAATCAATGCAATCAGATTTGCTCCATCTTTCACAAGCTCCCCATAAACTTTTCAGGATCCATGTTGAGCTTCGCTGCATATTAATTTTCTTCAAATATTTTTTTTTATTTATTTTTTATTGTATCTAATTAAGAAATTTTTCAAGCGATTATTTATTTATGATGCAACTGTTTATCTATTAATAAGTCACCCCATGGTTTTAAGATTTTAATTTTTTCTATCGATCTACAGGCAATTAATGGGAAATTAACATCGCTTAAGTTTTGTCCTGCAACTAAATTTAAAGGGTTTGTTTCTAACCAGGTTATAGAACAATTGAGTTCTTCTAATAGCAGCCAGGCTGCTGCAATGTCCCATATTTTGGGGGTTGATTCTATAGCTCCGAAAGTTTGACCCATCGCTACACTCGTTAGATTTAAACTAGATACACCTAAAAGCCTGATTTTGCCAGGAAATACTGAGTTTGGATTTTTTTGTAAAATTTTTATAGACCTACTGCATAAAGAAATGCATTCACTTTGGTGATTATTTTGACTAGGATTTATTTTCTTATTATTTAACCAAACCCCTTTGCCTTTAATAGATACAAACTTTTTTTTCAATGTTGGGATTATTAAAAAAGAAGATTCCGGTTTGCCATCAACAAACCTCGCGACTGATATAGACCAGTAAGGAATGCCTGCAGCAAAATTTGTTGTCCCATCAAGTGGATCGACAACCCAATAAGCTTTTGTGTTTGGAATTAACTTCCCTCCCTCTTCACTTAAGACGCCCTCGCCTGGGGCTATTGCAGCCAGACCATCTACTATTGTTTTATCACTCCATAAATCGCAACTTGTTAACAATGATCCGTCTGCTTTATTGCTAGCACTTATATTTCCAAAATCTTTTTTTTGTCTTTGACTAACTAACTCAAATAACGAGTCTAATTTACTTAATTGTTTATTAGTTAAATTGGGTAGATTCATATTAAACTATTGCAAAAAGAATCTATATTTTTATTATTATTGTTATCCAAACAATTTTTACTTTTTTCAAGAAAAGTTAATCTTTCCAATTCATCTATATTTACATTGTAATTGTATTTAGCATTTATGTTTTTTGATATTGCATTACTTAATTCACTTTGTCTTACAAGTACATCTTTGAGGGTTGATATGCCAACATCATATCTAAGTCTGGAAAGCCTTACGGACTCTTTGCTTGATTCGATTTCTTTTTGAGAAGAGATTATTTTTTCTTCATTTAATTTTAGATTCATATAGGCTTTACTAATATTTGTAGTTAAAACATTTTTTAGATTTTTGTAAGCATATTCCTCAGATTCTGCTTCTGCTATTTTTGATTTATAAGAGTTTTTAGACTTTCCGCCATTAAAAATACTCCATGTAAAATTTAAACTGATTGTATTTGTATAGTTAGATCCAGATTTTTCAGAATTAATATTACTAGATAGAGAGTCACCCTTGGAAAATGTACTTGCGAATGTGTTGCTTATGTAAATATTGGGTTTATTTTGAGATAAAAAACTTTTTGCTTGGCTATCTTTAATAGATTTTTGAAGAATGAGATTTTTTAAAGAAAGATTTTCATTTAAACCCTCAGCAATATTTTTATTTAATCTATGATTCCAAAAACCTTCTAGGTTTTGCTCTTTAGTAATTTCAAAATCTCCTTTTATGTTAAGAATCTCTTTGAGCGAAATTTGGTTGATTTTATGTTCAATTTTCTTTTCATTAAGAGATTGTTTATCTCGAGACAATTGAGCATCTGCTTCAAGAACCTCAAATTTTGTACCTATTCCAGCGTCTAACTTTGCCTTGGCATTATTTAAACTTGTAGTTGATAAGTCAAGGGTAAATTTTTTATTTTGTATTTCTTGAAATGACTTTTGGTATTTGTGATACCTCAATCTTGCTTCTTGAATTAAATCTTTTTTCTTAATCTCATAATTATTTTCTGCAATTTTAAAATTTTCTTTGGCAATTTTGATATCGGATCCCCTGAGTGGGTCTATTAAATCCCATTTTAAATTAAGAGAAGGATTTGCCGTAAATTGTGATGTTTTTAAAGTCTCCGAATTACTACTATACTTTTTACCTGAAACATATTTTGGTAACCCATTGGCTTGAAAATCTAAGGATGGATATCTTTGGCTAATTTGACTTGAAAGATTAAAGCTTGCTGAGGTAACTAAATTTTTTAATGATTTCAACTCTTCATTATTTAAGACAATTTTTTCTATCTCTTGATAATTGATAAAAGGTAAATTTGATTTTTCTTCTAAAAATTTATCTATTAAGTCTTTTTTTTCGCTCGATATTACCTCTAAAGAGTTAACAAAAAGAGCAAGAGGCAAAATTAAAATAGAATTTTTTACTTTTCTAAGCATTTTTTATAATATTAATTTATTAGGTTCGCCAATCAAAGTATTTATAATATCATTCGAATCATCAAGAATGTGAATTTGGGTATTCAATTGCTTTTCTACTTCTTTAATATTTTTATCGTCAAGAAATAAATCAGTATTAATTTTTAACATTATTGATGGTATGTATATACCCTCTCCTAAGTCCTTATTTCGCAGTCCGCAAATGAGATCTTCTCCAGTTAGAAGACCAGTCACAACTTGCTCTTGTCCCCAGTAAATGCTAGATAAACCATATAAATTAATCTTTAATCCATCAATTAAATTTAATTTTTTAACTGTAGGAATGAGGGATTCATAAACTAATTTACCAACTATCCAACTAACTGTTTTTGGTTTTTTTACTTTCTGGGGTAAACTTTTAGTCCTCTCATTTAATGTTTTTAGAAAGCTTCTAATAGACCCTACTCCATTAGATTCTTGCGGCATATTCTCATAAGTGTTGTAACTAGGTAAATCTATACCCGCTATTAAATACCATTCGTCCGCCAGCCAACAAAAACGAGTCCCAAGACTAATTTGTAACGATTCTTGTATCCTTTCAACTTGATTGATGGTTTTTATCGCGTATTCTGAGCTTATTGATTTCAATCCATCATTTTCAGGCCTAAATTTTGTAAGTCCAACAGGAACTATTGCCACTGAGAGAACTGTTTGAGAAGTTTGTTTATAGAATCTAGCAAGCTCAAAAATTGATTTTTCAAGAATCTTACCGTCATTTATATCTGGACATACAACAATTTGGGCATGTATTTGAATTGAGTTTCTTTCAAACCAGGCAATTTGATCAAGAATTACTCCAGCTTTTTTATTTTTTAATAATTTTTCTCGAGTAGCAGGATCAGTTGCATGAACCGAAATAAAGAGTGGGGAAAGTTTTTGTGTGGAAATTCTTTCCCAGTCTTCTTTTTTTAAATTTGTGAGGGTTAGATAAGATCCATATAGGAAGCTTAATCTATAATCATCATCTTTTATGTAAAGACTTTTTCTTTTACCACTTGGCTGTTGATCTATAAAACAAAATGGACATCTATTATTGCATTGCTTAATTGAATCAAATAACGCATCTTTAAAATTAATACCTAAATTGGCATCTTGATCTTTTTCAATATTTATATTATGAATTTTAAGGTTTTTATCTAAGACTGATATTTCTAAAATTTCTTCACTAATGAGAATCTGATAATCAATTAAATCTCTTGGTTTTTTCCCATTAATACTAATTATAGAATCACCCGACTCAAATCCTATTTCTTGAGCGATGGAATTAGCTTCAATACTTTCAATTTCTGCAGGATTTATTTTATAAGAAATATGGGGAACCAAAAGATCATTAGAATCTTCTTTGTAATTAATTTCCTGCCACACAATTAAATTCCAAATATTCCTCTATCTTTTTATTTTAAACTTATAAATGTCTCAAAGTGTATTAAATACTTTTAAAATACTTAATAAAGTTGTGAATTTAAGGGCCTTTAATTTATTAAAATATAATATTCGCAGTTTTTTAAACCACAATTTAAATTAATTAAATTAACTAATAAATTTTATTCATTGAAAGATTTACTTACGAAAAACTTAGAAGTGAAAGATAAATTTAACTATGACTTGCATAAAACAGTTGATTCATACGAAAGTACTTTTTTATCGAGGCCAATTTCTTTAAGATTTTGGTCCTCTTTTTTTGTCATTTTACCTATATTTATTCAAGCCCCTTGGGTTAGATTAGAACCAATTAGTGCTCTTTGTTTTACTTTTGTTATTCTCTTCGGATCATTTATTTTGAGTCAAAAGGGAACAAAAAAATGGTTTATTGTCAGTTCATTATTACTTGGTGTATCAGGGAGTTGGCTAGGTGGGTGTTTATTCTGGGGTTGGTTAAGTCCATTCCCAATTTTGCACATTCCTGTTGAAGCTGTTGTTCTCCCTCTAGCGTTAATTGGACTCAACACTAATTGGAGAATTGGTTCTAGTTTTTATATCTCATCTCTATTTGGAACTGCGGTTACTGATATTACAATTTTTTTAATCGGAATAATGGATCAATGGAGGGAGGTTATTACAGCAGATGCTGAAACTGCACCAATAATTCTTCAAAATACCTCTGAGAATCTTATTCATATAAAATCGTTATCGACTATCCTTATTATTGGACTTATACTATGGTTTATTTCAAAAGAAATTTTTGATTCTGCAACTATTAATACTACTAGTGGTAAGGCATTATTGGTTTCTAGTTATGTAATTCAAACGACACTCATTGTTGATAGTATTTTTATTGCTTTAGCAATTCTGCAGCCAACTTTTAGTGGACTGGTTTAATGCTTAGGCCTCCATTTTCTCAAGACCTAATACCAATAAATAATTGGGATGTAATCGTTATAGGTGCTGGGGCTGCAGGTCTTATGTCTTCCCTAGAATTACCAACAAATTTAAAAGTGCTTCTTTTAAATAGAAATACTAGCAAGGTATCTTCTAGTAGATGGGCGCAAGGAGGAATAGCATCTGTCATTAGACAAGATGATTCATTCGATCTTCATGCTGATGATACTTTACAAGCAGGAGATGGACTATGTGATTTTCAGGCCGTAGAAATGCTGGTTAAGGAAGCTCCAGGTTGCGTGGATAGATTGCAGAATTTAGGTATGGTTTTTGATCAAAGTTATGATCAACTAGCTACTACTTTAGAGGCAGCACATTCTAGAAGAAGAGTTTTGCATGTAAAAGATCGTACAGGAAGAGCATTAGTTGAAGTTTTAGAAGAACATGTTGAAAATAAAAAAAATATTCTTCACTGTAGGGGTGTAAGAGTAACTGAACTTCTTATTGAAAACGAAGAATGTAAAGGGGTTCAGGTTCTTGATGGGGCGAATTTATATTGGATTCAATCGAGAGCTGTTGTTTTAGCTACAGGTGGAGGTGGCCATTTATTCACTAATACAACTAATCCTGCTCAATCATCTGGAGAAGGAATAGCTTTAGCATGGAAAGCGGGAGCTGCTATTGAAGATTTAGAGTTTGTTCAATTTCATCCAACGGCTTTAAAATTTTATGGAGCACCTTGTTTCTTAATATCTGAGGCACTTAGAGGAGAAGGCGCTATTTTAGTTGATAAAAATGGCGAAAGTCCAGTTAAAAATCTTAAAAATCGTGATTTAGCCACTAGAGACCAAGTAAGCAGGGCAATTATGAAGAATATGCATGACAATAATATTGATCATGTTGGCTTAGATCTTAGATATATTGATCCAGAAAAAATTGTAGAAAGATTTCCCACTATCTTAAGTAGATGTCTGGATTATGGCGTTAATCCTTTAAATGAGGTTATTCCTGTTGCTCCTGCAGCTCACTATTGGATGGGAGGTGTTAAAAGTGATTTAAATGCATCTACCACAAGAAAAGGTTTATATGCTGTAGGAGAAGTTGCTTCCACTGGTGTTCATGGTGCTAATAGATTGGCAAGTAATTCGCTGATGGAATGCCTTGTTTTTGCGAGAAAAATGTCTTCAATTGTTTTAAATGATCCTCCTAAATTAGTACAAAATGATAGATCATCCCAAGAGTTTGACACTAAAGATCCGGAAGAAGATCAAATTTCTAAGATTGCTGAAAAAATTGATGAACTAAGAAAACTATGTTGGTTAAATTTAGGTGTCTCTCGAAATAAGCTAAATATGAGTAAATTCCAAAATGTTATTCAAGATGATATCGATGAATTACATAATAATGCTTTACTAAATAGTCTTGAAAAAATAGAATTTGATCAAAAAATCAAACTTAGTGAGCCCAATAGGAGAGCATTGAATCTTTTACTTGATTTAAAGAATAGACAAATAACAACTATGACTTTATTAAAAGCTTGTTTATTTAGAGAAGAGAGTAGGGGAGGGCATTTTAGAGATGATTTCCCAGATAAAGATAAAAATTGGGAATGTCATACTAGACAACAGTTAGATCAAAAAATTCATAAAAGATTTATTAGAAATTAGAATCTCCTTGATAGCTTGTCTTTATGGCTAATTCACTTAGGTTACGAGTACCACTAATGATTTCTCCATTTATTTCCCAAGAGGGAAAACCACTGATTCCTTTTGTTTGGCATAGCTCATACTCATTATCTTTACCATCTCTTGCACATTCAACTATTTTTAATTCTTTGACTGCCTCTCTACCAAATAATTGTTTTTGATCGTGGCAATGTGGGCACCAGTATGCACTATACATAACGATATTGTTTTCATTTAAAAATTTTGCAAATTTTATCTTCTGGGGCGAGCTTGAAGTGGTAATTTTTGGTGATACATTTTCAGCTGGGTTTGTAACATCTACAGCATTAGAAGGGTCAACGTTAGTTGACCAAATTAGCCCCCCTAGCAGGACACTAATGGCTACTATGAAACCTCTAAAAATCATAGGTTCTCTACTTTCAAACTTTGCTCCAATGATAGAAACTATAAAGATAGAAAACGATAAAATTGCTGAAAGTATACAAAAAAAACAAATTGCTTGAATCTTAAAAAACATTATATTGAGCAATAAAAAGCTAAATGTTGATGAGGCACAAGATATTAGAAATATTAACCACCATAAAAACTTATTTAGTGTTTCTTTAGGTGAAATTAAATTAAGTGAAAGGATTATTGTGATAACTAATATTGATAAATACGTAATAAATCCTGCTAAAGAAAGAGGTATATTGAATGTACTGTTTTCAAATAAAGTACCCCAAGGACTATTTAAAACTGTTTCGCAACCATTTTGTATCCCTGGGCATGAAAGCGAAGTAAATAATCCCCAGTTTTTTAAAGTAATCGAACCTGTGTCAACTATGCCTATAGTGCTAAGAATTGCGATTAAGAGTTTTGGCCATTTTAAGTCTTTTTTATTTCTAATTTTTAGAGTTTTAAAGGCCATACAAAATGAAAGTTTGTTATTTGCATTATCTATCTTAATATTATCTTGGCAGGAGTCTTGTATACGAAATGCTGCTTAAATTTTTTAATTTTTAATTTTTCAAGCTTGTGAAACAAAAAAGTCTTAAGGTTAAAGATAAAAAACTATCTAAGATTGCATTCAGTCATGTTGGTTGCGAGAAAAATCTTGTTGATACTGAACATATGCAAGGATTATTAGATAAAGAGGGTTATGAAGTTGACAGCAAAATAAATGATGCAAATGTAGTTGTTGTAAATACTTGCAGTTTTATTGAAACAGCTAGAGAAGAATCTATTAGAAAAATTCTAGAATATACAAATCAAGGAAAGGAAGTAATAGTTGCAGGCTGTATGGCTCAGCATTTTAAAGATGAACTTCTAAAAGAAATACCTGAAATAAAAGGTTTGATTGGAACAGGAGATTATCAAAAGATAGCCAAGGTTTTAGAAAGAGTAGAAAAAGGGGAAATCGTTAATGAAGTTTCAAAAATACCGGAATTTATTGCTGATGAGAAAATACCTCGTTTTGTAGATAAAAATAAATTTGTTGCTTATCTTCGTATTGCTGAAGGCTGCAACTATAGTTGTGCTTTTTGTATTATTCCTAAGTTGAGAGGTCCTCAAAGAAGTAGAACAATAGAATCTATAGTTTCAGAAGCCAAAAGTCTTGTAAAGCAGGGTATTCAAGAAATTATATTAATTAGTCAAATAACAACTAATTATGGTCAAGATATTTATGGAAAACCTTCATTAGCCAAACTTTTAAATGAGCTTTCTAAAGTCTCAATTCCTTGGATAAGGATACATTATGCTTATCCAACGGGTTTAACTGATGAAGTTATTAGAGCTTTCAAAAATTCAAAGAATATAGTTCCCTATTTTGATTTACCACTTCAGCATAGTCATCCAGATGTTTTGAAGAGTATGAATAGACCTTGGCAGGCTTCTTTGAACGAATCAATTTTGGAGAAAATTAGAGAAGAAATTCCATCTGCTGTATTAAGAACTAGTCTCATTGTTGGCTTCCCAGGAGAAAAAAAAGAACATTTTGAACATCTTCTTGCATTTTTGGATAGGCATAAATTTGATCATGTGGGAGTGTTTATTTTTTCTCCTGAGGAAGGAACTGCAGCTTTTCATTTGCCAAATAAAGTATCCGCAGAGGTTGCAGAGGCAAGAAAAGATAACGTTATTTCAGTTCAACAAAATATTTCTAAACTTAAAAATCAGAGATATGTTGGTTCAAAAATGAAGATTTTGGTAGAGAAAATATCAGATAATAACGAATTAATAGGTCGGTCCTACAATTTCGCGCCTGAAATTGACGGAACTGTAATTTTATCTGTTAAAGAAAAAATTGATTTGAAAAATTTTATTGGTAAATTTGTTGAAGCAAATATTTCTTTTGTGGATGAATATGATTTGTATGGAGAGACTATTAAATTGTTGTAGTTTTTTTAAATTAATTTAACTGCTCTTAAGAGCTTATCTAATGCGAAAGCAGCTCCAAAACCAAAACCAATAAATGCAAAATAGAAAATGATGTTCATTAATTTTTTTATTTTTATTTAATTTAACATCAGATGAAAAGATTAGATTTTTTCGTTTAATTTCTTAATCTTGGATATAGGGTAATTTTTTGTATAAACATTCTTCAGCTTTTTGCAGTTCCCTGCCTAAATATAGAGCATGATCGAATCTGGTTATTAAGTCATTTCTTTCTTCAGTGATCAATATTCCAAGTTGTTTCGCACTAATACCTTTAAAAACTTCATTACTAAATCTTTTATTTTGCGAGTCGCATTTAATTGGTTCATTTGTTTCTGGGTCAAGCGCATATCCGTCATCATTAATATTATTTAGAAAGTGCTCTAAAATTATTTTATTTTCTTCTAAGTCTACTTTGATAATGAAATAACCGTTTGGATCTAAGTCTATATATCTGTTGGATAGATCATTATCAATCTTTATTTTTTCATCTAAACTTTTACTTGAATCCATTTTGAGAATTTAATTTCAAACTATATTACTAATATAATCTTTGGTAAAGCTAAATAATTTTTTATTTAAAAGGTATAGATTGATTTTCAAAATCAATTTCCATCTCGGTTTGTTTATTCACTTCATTTAGCCAAGGTTTAATAATATTTTCCATATTTTTGTCAAACCACTTATGCATGCTAACGGTGCTTTTTGCAAAAAACCCCCTCCGTCTTTTATGTTTACCACCCGCTCCAGGATCAAACAAATGAATACTATTTTTTATTGCCCATTCAATTGGCTGGTAATAGCATAATTCAAAATGTAAATTAGATATTTCTTCTTGACTACCCCAATATCTACCCCATAAGTTTTTTTGATTTTTAAGGCACATCGACATAGCAAAAATTTCATTTGAATCATGTTTTGATGCACTAAAAAGTAAGAGATTTTTTTTATTATCAACCAGTGTTTCGAAAAATTTAGATGTTAGATATTTACTTCCCCAAACTCCCCACCTCAAACAATGCTGTTCATAAAAATTATGCATTTTTTTGAGTATTTCTTGGTTGATATCATCTTCATTAAAAATTTCTACTTTAATATCTTGTTTAGTAATTGATTTTCTCTCTTTTTTTATATTTTTTCTCTGATTAGAGTTAAATCTAGAAAGAAAATCATCAAATGTTTTTTCTCCATTACTCCTCCATTCACTACTGGAATTTATCCATTCATGGTATCCCAAAGATTTAAGATGGTTGCCCCAGCTTTCATCAATATATAAAAAATTACAACTTAGAATTTTGTTTGCAATCGCAAAGTTTTCGATGTGGGTTATAAGTAGATTTGTAATTTCTTTCTCGTCTTTATTTTTTTTATAAAGAAATTGATATCCATTTACAGGACTATAAGGACTCATTCCAATTAATTTAGGGTAATAATTTAAATTCAACTCTTGAGCTAATCTTGCAAATGATTGGTCAAAAATGAATTCTCCATAGCTATGATTTTTTAAAAAAAGTGGGGCAATTCCTA
This sequence comes from Prochlorococcus marinus CUG1433, assembly GCA_017644425.1. Taxonomy (NCBI): domain Bacteria; kingdom Bacillati; phylum Cyanobacteriota; class Cyanophyceae; order Synechococcales; family Prochlorococcaceae; genus Prochlorococcus; species Prochlorococcus marinus. The sequence goes on along the minus strand of JAEPLN010000001.1, from coordinate 802,408 downwards.
ATATCTCTTCATTTTTAAAAGCAACAAAATAAAGTGGCTGCCAACCAGTTTCTCTTGAAACACTTTTTGATATCTCAAGGTTTTTAATCCAAGTCCATTCATAAAATGGATTATTAATTTCATTTGCCAATTCATTCCATATCTCTTTGGAGATTTCCTTAATTGACAATTTGACTTCAACTTTATGTATTGGTTGGTCCATTTATTATTGAATCTATTTTAACTTTTTTTGTAATGAATATGGATTTCATTATTCATTAAATTTTTAATTGAGTTTATTTCCCATCTTCTTTCGAGATTAAAAATCGCATTTGTTTGTTCTGGAGGAATCCATGTATATTTACCTCCAATAATTCGTGGAATTATTGTAATTTTTATATCTGTTATTAGATCCTCTTTTATAAATGAATTTATAAGTTTTGCCCCACCTAAAAGAGCTAAATCATTTATCCCTCGTTTTTTGAGTGAAATTAAAGTTTTTTCCCATGAATCTTCGAAAAAGAGTTCCTTCTCGAATTCATTATTCGACGAATTATCAACTTTACTTGAGCTTATTAGCCATCTTCTAATTGGTTGACGAAAGTATTTCCAATTACTATTAAATTTTTTGCTATTTGAAGCAACTATAGAAATTGGTTGGCTTTTTGATATATTTACTTCGTTATTATCATTGAGATTTTTAACTAGGTAAGTTGATTGATGAGCTATTAAAGTACCTAAACCAAAAATGGTGGCGTCAACCATTGATAAGTTTTGATTTAATATTTTTTTATCTTCATCGCTTCCAAGATGACATTCTCCACCTCTAGGAAATGCAATTCTCCCATCAAGACTTGATGCTATAACAATTATTACTCTTGGGATACTCAAGTTTGCGTGATTAAACTATTTTCAAATTGCAACTTCAATGAATTGGTTAACTTTTGATCAACATAAATTTCTGCAGCATTATTTGGGCTCTCTTGGAGTCTTATTTTGTGTAATGTTGCACCAATTTGATGTATTGGTTTTTTAAGAATATCAGAAATATATAAAGCTATATTTTCAGCAGTTGGAACACAGTTATGGAAAAATTCGATGTCTTTATTAAGAAAAGTATGATCTAGTTGTTCAACAACTAAATCGTTAATTATTTCTTGGAGGGCAGATAAGTCGCAAACCGTTCCTGTTCTTTTATCGATGTCTCCTTTTACAGTTATATCGACGATATAGTTATGACCATGTCCATTAACTCTGGCACATTTCCCATAGATTTTTTTATTTTCATCAAAGGATATCTCTTCTTTTGCAAGTCTATGAGCGGCTGCAAAATGAGTTTGTACTGTTAAAAATGCTTCCATGTTTTTTCCAAAATAATCTGCCCATAAAGTTGGGTTTTCATAAAGTCTTAGACTTGTAAGAGGTAAATCATCCTTTAGACGAGTCCAAATGACCTTTACTAATGCTTCAGTTGTGGGAAGTATACCCTCTTGATTATTAACATTAAATTCAGGCCAGACATCATTTAAAAAACGAAAATCTAATTGTCCAGTAACTTTATCTTTAATAGAGTGTTTTACATCAGAGAGATTAAGTACCATTCCATCAGAGTCTAGTTCTCCACCCATTGAAACAATAAGTTCATAATTATGACCATGTCCTGGTGCAATACTACACTTTCCAAAAAGAGATAAATTTTCTTCTGGGCTTTTTTCAGGAAGCCAATAACGGTGACTAGAACTAAAGCAGGCACGTCGAGTTATGACGCATTCACGTCCTTTTCCATGTAGTGGTTTGGATTGTGTAGAAGTCATACCTGTCTGCGATAATACTATCTTAAGGTTTTAAATACGCTTTTGTCTTTATGGAACAATCCATTATCGAAAAAACACTTCATAGTATTAAGGGCAGAAGCATATTTTTAATAGGAATGATGGGTTCTGGTAAGTCACAAACTGGTTTGAAACTAGCTGAATTATTGAAGTATAAGTATATTGATCTAGATTCATTAATAGAGAAGTTGGCAAAAAAATCTATCAATCAAATTTTTAGTGATGAAGGAGAAGATAATTTCCGTGAGTTAGAAGCAAAATGCCTTAAAGAAACTATCAAAATTCCTTCATTAGTTATCTCAACTGGGGGAGGAATAGTTACCAAATCGGAAAACTGGGGAATCTTAAGACAGGGAATAATTGCTTGGATAGATCTCGACAAAGATATAGCAATTGAAAGATTGAAAAATGAAATTGAAAATAGGCCACTTCTTCAGGGAAAGAATCTCAATGATCTATATATGAGCATTTTTCAATCTAGAGAAAATTTGTATTCTCAAGCAGATTTAAGAATTGAAGTAAAAAAAGAAAACATTGAAGAAGTCGCTATGAAAATAATTAATGCAATTCATAAAGAAATAATAAGTTAATCTGGTTCAATTCTTACTGCAAACCATTTGATAACGTATCCTAATTTTATTTCTAATTCATAAGTGCTTTCCAATAATTCTTCAAAAAATTTCTGATCAGGATCTTCTATATTTTGATATATTGTTTGTGTTTCTGTCTTACTAAGCCAATTCTTTAACCATAAAATTGCTTCTTGCTTTGATACAATTTTTTCTTTTGAATCTGGCTCTAATAATACATAATGATCTGATGCTCTTATTAGTGGATTTGACATAATGAAAGTTCTTCTTGGATTAATTCTTTGCTTGATTTTTCAAGGAATTTTTTTAGAAAGTTCTTTTGCTCTAGTAGATTCTAACGTACGAGAGTTTTTGGAAAATCGTTTAAATCAATGGCCAGAATTATATTTGCCAAATTTTAAATTATCGGATACTTCTAAGGATTTAATTTATCCAAAATGGTTCGAGGGAAATTGGCTTGTTACTTCTCAAGATATAGTTAATGATTCAGAAGAGCCAGTTATTTATAAAGTAAATTTCTTTAAGAATGATTCAGATTTAATTGTTGGTAATCGTGCAGAAAATTCTGAATCTATTGGAAAAGCAATATTTGGTGAAACCTTAATCAAGGTTGTAAATGATCCTCAATCTATTAATAATCAAATTACTTATTTAAAAGATGATTTTTATATCGATTCAAGAATTACAGGGAGAAATCAGATCCAAGATGATGATATTTTTTTCGCAGATGAGCTAGTTATACAAACAGCACATAGGCCAGGTGCTTCAAGGATTAATCAGGTAGAGACCATTAGTAAATTTCAAAAATGTTCCGAAGAAATATTGGAAGTTGAAAAATCAATCAAACCATCAATTTGTGGAGTGCAATATGTTGCTTCTTATGGTTCAAAAGTTGGTGATCCTTCTATTCATGCTATAAAAACAAATAAATATAAATTGAAGTTTGAATTTATTGAGAGTTAGCACTAAAAAGATATTCTTCTAAGTTGTTTCTCCAAATGAAAAGATTTTCTAAATAAGGGTTGTTTATGTATTCTTGGCTCCCCTCTCCTGAAAGAATTGGTCCTGCAGACTTTGGAAATTTAAGAAGGGATAATTGAGCAGCAATTGAAATATCTGCAATTGATAAACTATCTCCAACTAAATATTTCTTGTTGATCAAGGATTTTGATAAAGCTTCCAGCAATTTTTGGAGTTCTAAATTATCTTTAGAAGACAAAACTACATTAGAAATTTTACTAAGATTTTCAAAAGGTAATTTATCAACAATACTTTTAACTGAAGAAGGTATTTCATCTGGAAGTAATGCAGTTCTTAGCCGTGGATTTTCTATTGCAGATTTTATTAAAGCTTTTCTACAAGTTGTAGCCATTGTAGTATCTGCCCAGTCTTCAATTAGTTTGCATTGTGCAAATAATATTGGATTCTCAGGAAAGAGTGGATTGTTTTCATTTTTTTTATCTATGTATTCGCAAATAGTTGAAGAGTCATTAATAACTTGATCATTACTATCGACTATTACAGGCACTTGTTTTTGACCTGATATTTTAAAAATTTCAAATTGGCCTATTCCAGGTGTTACTTCTTCAACTCGATATTGTAGTTTTTTTGCATGAAGCGCCATTCTTGTTTTTAAACAAAAAGCACTATGCCTAAATTGATATAATGTAATCATGCTGTTTAATGTTTGTTAAAACTTAGCTAAAAAAGTAATCTATTTGTGGAGCTGATGGGCGAATTTTTCTCTAATGTTGCGAGATATCCAAAGTATTTGATATCTATCATTGTTGGTGGACTTGTTGCTTTGCTTGAACCTTTATTCAAGAATAGATCAAATCCACTCACAATAGTAGGTTTGATATCTTCTGTCTTAAGTGCTTTCATAACTGTTTATTTTGTCTTGCAAGCGATGACAAACCCAATAAATTTACAACCATAATGCCAAATAATTACCGTATTGCAAAAGTTTCTTCTCTTTTGAAGAAAGAAATAACACTTATTTTGCAGAATGATTTAGAAAATGATCTTATTAGAGATCATTTCATCAATATTTCTAAGATTGATTTATCAGGTGATTTGCAACACTGTAAAATTTACATAACTTCAACTGCAAAAGAGAAAGTGAGGAAAGAGATTGTGGAAAACTTGAATACTGCTAAAAGCTCTATAAGGCATAGTTTAGGAAAAAGAATTGAGATGAGAAGAGTTCCAGAGATAATTTTTAAAGACGATGTTGTTCTTGATAAAGGATTATCAGTCTTGAAACTTCTCGATGAATTAAAAAATAAAAATCAAAATAATAATGTTGAGGGTAAGGATGCCAAAAGTTGATCTACCTCTTGATCAAAGAAATATAATTATTACTCGATCAAAAGAAGGGATATTGGATATAAAAAAGATATTCACAAGCAAGGGCGCTAATGTATTTGATTTGCCTGCAATAAGTATTGGTGATCCCGATGATTTAAATCCTCTTGACGAAGCATTAAATCAAATAAATGATTTTCATTGGATTATTTTTTCCAGTAGTAATGGGATCAAATTTGTGGATAAAAGACTTAGAAAGTTTAATAGTTCATTAAAAGAATGTTCTAAAAAAACAAAAATCGCCGTAGTCGGAGAAAAAACCTCAAAAACTCTTGATGATTTTGGGATAAAAGCCGATTTCATACCTCCAGAATTTGTTGCTGAAAGTTTAATTGATAATTTTCCAGTATCTGGTTATGGACTTCGAGTTTTTGTACCAAGAGTTCAAACAGGTGGTAGGGATTTAATTGCAGATCAATTTAGAAAGGCTGGTTCTCGTGTATTTGAGGTTGCTGCATATGAAACTAGATGTCCTGAATCAATTCCGGAAGAAACAATTGATATTATTTCTAATCGAAAAGTTGATGCAATTATTTTCTCAAGCGGTAAAACCGTAGTAAATGCTGCTTTTTTACTAGAAAAAAAACTTGGTAAACAATGGTTAGAATATTTTGATCAAATTAAGTTATTAACTATTGGACCTCAGACAACAAAAATATGTAACAAGATTTTTGGAAGAGTTGATAGTCAGTCACAAAAATATACTTTTGAAGGACTACTAGATGTAGCAATTAATATTTTTAGTTAGAAAAATTTTTTGTATAGTTCTTTTCAACTAAATCTTTGAACCTATCAATATTGGCCTGTAATTCGTTTGTAACCATTTTGCCTAAAATATTTTCTTCCATAAACCGAGCAATCATTTTTGGTAGTTCATAAGTTATGGCTAAATTGACTGCTGTGATTTGATCAGTTTTACTTTCGAAAACTACTGATCCTTCAGTTGGTAAACCTCCTATTGATTTCCATTTAAGTTTGCTTTTTTCAACCCTTTCTGTAATTTGAGCTTTCCATTTAAACCTAAAGCCATTTGCAGCTAAAGTCCATTCTGTTAAATCTGGTAACGTATTAGTCTCTTCGTTAACTGTTTTTACAGATTCAATCCAGCTCATCCAAAGTGACATTGAGTCTAAATCGCTCCATGTATCCCATACATTTTCAAGAGGCGCATTAACAACTGTTATTACGTTATGTTTTAGCCAAGTACCCATGAATTAACTTACTGCAAGATTTTTTGCTAATTCGGCTTTCTTCTCTAAAATTGCGGCAGCAGCTAAATGACCACTCATTGTAGCTCCCTCCATAGAGTCTATATAATCTTGTTTTGTATAACTACCAGCCATAAAGAAATTAGATATTGATGTTTTTTGGTCGGGTCTGAAAGGTTCCATACCGGGAGCTTCTCTGTAGAGTGATTGTGGAATTTGTACCACGTTACTCCAAAGCAATTTAAGGTTTTTTGAGGATGGGAATAGACGGCGCACCTCTTTATCTATTTCTTTTGTAATTCTTTCTGTGGATCTTCCCATCCATCTATCGCCAGGAGTTAAAACACATTGGAGAAGCGATCCCATATCTTTTTTTCTATAGTCTGCTGGACTTGCTAGTGCTAAATCAGCAAAACAACTGAAAGAGGCATCAGCAGAATAAAGAAGGTTATCTAGACCAATTGGTTCGTTTCCAGTATTATTTTTTTGTAATTCAGTAACCCAACCGTCATATCTTAATTGGATTGTGGCAACAGCTACAGCTCTAAGTTTTTTTAATCCTTCAAATTCTTTAAATTGATACCATTCTTTTGGAATTATTTTTTTTATTCCAGGAACATCACATGCAGCTAGAAATTTATCTGCAAAGACTGCCTTAATTCCTTCAGGAGAAGATATTTTTAATTGATTTACTGAATAAGAGGAAGATTCCTGTTCATAAATGATTTCCTCTACCTTATGGTTAAGATGGATTTTTGCACCTTTGCTTATGATGTAGTCGACAATAGGTTGTGTTAACCACTTATGCGGAGAACCTTTTAAAAGGTTAAGTTTTGAGGCTTCTGTTTTTGAAGCAAACATCATAAATATAGTTAGCATGCATCTTGCTGAAATGTCTTTGCAATTAATAAAACCTAAAGCATATGCGATAGGGTCCCACATTCTTTCTAAGCTTTTTTCACTTCCACCATGGTTTAAAAACCACTCTTTAAAACTAATTTTATCTAGATCTCTAATTATTTTCATTGCACCTTCATAGTCTATCAATCCTCTAACTATTGGGCTTGTCCCTAAAGCTAAGGCATTTCTAAACTTATCTACCCAAGTAAGTTGTTCGGTGGTAAAAAAAGCTTTTAGTCCATTAAATGGAGCACCTAAAGGGAATCTGAAGTCTAAAGATTTTAAATCACCACCATTATTGATAAATAGATGAGTATGATCTTTCGGGAGTAAATTGTCTAAGGCTCCCACTTTTTTCATTAATTTAAAGAGATTCGCATAATTGTAAAAAAATACATGTAAACCCATTTCTATGTGGTTTCCATCTTTATCTTCCCAACTTCCGACTTTACCTCCCCAAAATGACCTGCTCTCGTAAATTTCTACTTCGTGGCCTTCATCAACTAAATTGACTGCTGCTGTAAGACCAGCTAATCCAGAACCAACTATTGCAATTTTCACTTTTTCTTAAAATTATAACAAATCAAGCTTGGATAATGTTTGTAATATGCATCCTATCGATAAAGTTTTTATATTATAAATAGTAGAAATCCCTTTGTTTATGGAAAATGTAGAAGTTAAACAGGAAATTAAAAATTCTGATGATGGCAAAGGTATTTTAATTACAAATGATGCTATAGAACAAATTTCAAATTTATTGAAGGACCAAAGTAATAAAAAAGCACTAAGGGTAGGGGTAAGATCAGGTGGTTGTAGTGGGATGAGTTATACGATGGATTTTATAGGAACTAATGAAATAAATCACGATGATAAAGTTTATGATTATTCATTAAAAGCTGATCAAAGCTTTCAAGTAGTATGTGATCCTAAAAGTCTCTTATATATTTATGGAATGCAATTAGATTTTAGTAAGGAATTAATTGGTGGTGGCTTTAATTTTGTAAATCCAAATGCTTCTCAAACTTGCGGTTGTGGAAGCTCCTTTGCGGTTTAATAAATAATGAATAACGAAATTAATCCCATCGAAGAGGATTTTAATGCAGCTTTATCAAGATACAAAGCAGGGCAAGATTTAATCCCAATCGTGCAAGAATTTCAAAAAATCATACAGCAAATTCCAAATCATTTTGCTGCCTGGACTTGTTTATCATGGCTTCAATTACTTTTGAAAAATAATGAAGAAGCTTTGGCAGCTGCTAGACAAGCTGTGCGATTAAATCAGCAAGATCCACAAGCAAGAATGAATTTGTCTTTAGCTCTTTTGGCTACAAATAATAAAGGTGTTAGGGATCATATTGAGTTAATAAAAAAAATGTCTATGATGATGCCAGATGTTAAAAGTGAGTTGAAAGAATCCGTTGAAGATGGATTAAGTAGATATCCAGATTGGCCTGAGTTAAGCAAAGTTAAAAAATGGCTGGAATTTTAAATTGTCTAAAATTTTAATATTAAGTAATGGGCATGGAGAAGATCTATCTGGCAGTTTAATAGCTAAACAATTTGTAAAAAATGGTTATTCTGTTAACGCTTTGCCAATTGTTGGGAAAGGAATTCATTATTCAAAAGAAAAAATTAAGATTATCGGAAAAACTGAAGAATTTAGTACTGGAGGAATTGGCTATAATTCGCTTAAGGGAAGACTAACTGAGATATTTGGAGGAGAAGTATTTTATCTTCTCAAAAAATTGTATTTAACTTATAAAATAAGAAAAAAATATGATTATTTTTTTGTAGTTGGTGATATTGTGCCAGTTTTTTTTGCGTGGGTTTGTAAGAAATATTTTTTTACATATCTAGTTGCTTATTCCAGTCATTATGAAGGTAAATTAAAATTACCATGGCCGTCTAAATTTTTCTTGCTCTCAAAAAAGGCAATAAGAATATATGCAAGAGATTCTCTTACAGCCAATGATTTAACTTTGCAATTAAAAAAGACAGTCTCTTTTTTAGGTAATCCATTTATGGATCAGTTTTTTATAAGAGATAAAGAAATAGAAAAATCTGAATTTAGTATTGGATTATTTCCAGGAAGTAGATTCCCCGAAATTTTAGAGAATTTTGTTTTAATTTTAGAGGTAATAGAGGCAATGTCAGATTTAAAATATTTTCAAAAAACTGAATTTAATTTTGCAATAGTTAATGCTTTATCTTTATCAAAAATAAAGGAGATATTTCAAAAAAGAAAGTGGGTACACATAGAAAAAATGCAAAATAAGTTTTTCTTGAAATTTCAATATCAATCTTTAGAAGTGAATATATATTGGAATAATTTTGACAAAATATTATTGAAAAGTAAATGCTGTATCAGCATGGCAGGAACAGCAACAGAGCAAGCTATTGGATTAGGAAAACCAGTTATTCAGATTGAGGGTAAAGGTCCACAGTTTACAAAATCTTTTGCAGAAGCGCAAAGAAGATTGCTTGGAAAATATGTTTTTTGCGCTAGTAATTATAAAAATAAGAATGATCAAATAAATCAGACAATTAGATTGATCATTAAAGTTATATACCTAATAAAACTAAATAAAAAGTTTTTGATCTCATGTAATGAAAATGCAAAAAAAAGACTAGGTGAAGATAAAGCTTGTATTAAGATGGTTGATGATATGAAAATTGTCATGAAAAATGACTAACGAAAATAATCCAAATAACATAAAACAATTAATCGATAATTTGTTATTGATTAATTTATTTATTGTAATTTTTTTTGCAATATTTTTTATATTTGCAATCATCATGCAATTAAATGGGATATTCATTTTTATTAATTTTATTCAAAGAGTTTGGAATCCTCTTATAGTCCCATTGATAACAATTCTTATTGTTGGGGCCTTAGTGAATGGTTTTACTTCTTGGTGGAAGCGTAAATTGCTTTCTCGAGAAGAGGATATTTGAAATTATAATTTTTGAGTTTATTGCTTTTTACTTTTTGTCCCTCTAATACAACTTTTGCTCCATCTCCCAACAATATTTTTAGAACTGCTCCGGGCACTGGAAGTAAATTAGGCCTATTTAGACATTTTCCTAAAGTCTGAGAAAAGTCCTTCATTAGTACTGGCTTTGGTGCAACAGCATTAATTACTCCCGAGTACTTTTTATCAACCAATGCTTGAGCTATTAATGCACATAAATCCCTTCTATGAATCCAACTCATCCATTGCATTCCATCTCCAATTGGTCCACCTAATCCAACTTTAAAAATAGGGAGCATTTTCCCTAACGCTCCTCCATCTGCCTCTATAACAATTCCAATTCTAAAAATTACTAATCTTGAGAAAAATGGTTTTTCAAAAGCTACCGCTTCCCATTCTTTGCAAAGATTAGCTAGAAAGTCACTTCCTCCAATACTATTTTCAGTGAATTCATCAGATAAACTTGTGCCGTAATAACCTATTGCTGATCCATTAATAATGACTTTTGGATTTATTTTAAAATTTTTAAGAGTCTTCATCATAAATTTTGTGGTGTTAATACGACTATTTTCAATCTCTTGCTTTTGAGCTGAAGTCCATTTTTTTTCTGCTATGGGTTCTCCCATTAAATTAATAATTCCATCTGTTTCTCTTAATATGTTTAGAAGATTTTCGTTATTCCAGTTTTGTTCTTTGGATAAGTTTATTTGAAAAAATTTAAATTTATTGAAAGCTAAATCAAGTTGTAATTTACTTATAGGTCTTCTACTTACAATGTATATCTCGTGATTTTCATTGAGTAGTGTTGGCACTAATTCTCTACCTACAAAACCAGTGCAGCCGAGTAATAAAAGACGCATATTTTTTAAATATCTATTAACTAAGGCTATAAAATTTTTTTTATGTTTGTAATTATTATTCCGTTATCAAATTTTTAAATATTTATTAAACAATTTTTCGTATAATAAATTTCAAACAACTTTGCTGACTTTATCATGACAGATTCTATTCAAAAGAAACCTCTCAAGAAAGGTAGCTTAGTTTTTGTCGATAAAGATAATTATTTTAAAAGTATAGAAGCGTTAGCTAGTGATTATGATTTACCTAATTATGTCTTTGAAGGTCCTGGAGAGATTCTTGCCGTTAAAGACGAATATGCTCAAGTTAGATGGAGCAGACCTGTTCCAGATGTGTGGTTGAAATTAGACCAACTTAAAGAATACGTTCAATAGATTTTATTTTAAGAAATCTTTATTTTTAAAAGTTTTTATTTTTTTTTTCTAAAGACATCTTTGATTGGATTCTTTTTGCTTCTTTAATCATTTCTCTACCATCAAATAAGTAATCATCTACGTATCCTTGGGTATATCTATCAAATTCAGATAAAGCATCTTTTACTTGTGAAAAACAATGATATAGATCGAGGCCTAAAGCTGAAATAGATTTTGGAATTAATCTTTTGTTATAAATTTTTTCAACTTTTTCAATCTTAGTTTGCGAAATATTTATGTAGTTGCAAAAATTTTCCATTAGTTGGTCATCATATGGATCCGCAGATAGTTCTTTTATTTCGTTATTCAAAGGTTTAATTACTTGGCTAATTAATCTATTGATTGGCGTGTAAATTTCTTTAATCCATATTTCAACTTCTTTATCTTTAATTGACGAATTATATTTTTTTGAATTAACTTTTTCCTCCCAGTTATCATCTAAAGAATTAAATGATGAATTGGAAGAAAAAGAATTTCTATCATATTGTTCTTTTTTTATTGGGTCGTTTAAGGTCTCCCAGGCATTTTGTATGGCAAGAAATCGTTCTTTTTCTCCACCTGCATCTGGATGATGTTGCTTAACTAAGGAACGATATGAAGATTTAATTTCACTTTTGGTTGCATTTTTTTTAAGCCCTAATTCTTCATATAAATTTTTTTTCATTTTTATAAATTGGTGATTAAAGATAACCGTCTTTTCTGGCTTGAATAGAGGTATTCGATTCAAACATTGCTGTTGATAAATATCTTTCACCAAAACTTGGAAGAATTACTATTAATCTTTTATTCATTAGTTCTTTTCTTTTACCAATTTTTATAGTTGCTGCTAAAGCTGCTCCGCTGCTGATGCCAGATAAAAGACCTTCTAATCGAGCTAATAAACGCCCATAATAAAATGCTTCATCGTCATCTATTTTTATAATTTCATCAATTAATTTAGTATTAAGTACTTTTGGCACGAAACCTGCACCTATTCCTTGAATCGAATGAGATCCTGCCTTTTCTCCAGAAATTACAGCGCTTTTTTTGGGTTCCACAGCAAAAATTTTGCAATTTGGATTAACTTTTTTCAAAAAACGTGCGCATCCAGTGATTGTCCCCCCTGTGCCTACTCCTGTAACAAGTCCATCTAAATTATTATTGGATTGGGCCCATATTTCTTGAGCTGTTGTTCTTTCATGAATATCGGGATTAGCGAAGTTTTCAAATTGATTAAATTGATAGCTATTGGCAATGCTTTTAGATAACTCATTAGCTAAATCTAAAGCTCCTTTCATGCCTTCTTTTCCCGGTGTGAGCTGTAATTCAGCTCCATAGGCTCTTAACATAGCCCTTCTTTCAATACTCATCGTATCAGGCATTGTTAATATCAATTTATACCCCTTTGCTGCAGCAACCATTGCTAATGCAATGCCAGTATTTCCACTTGTCGCTTCAATTAATGTTGTTTTATCTGGCGTTATTAATCTCTCTTCTTCAGCTTTACATAACATTGAATAAGCAATGCGATCTTTAACGGAAGCTGATGGATTGAAGCTTTCAAGTTTTGCAATTATTTCTGGATAACAATTAAAATGCCCTCTGATCCGATTTAATTTGACTAATGGGGTATTTCCTACGAGAGAAGTTATATCATTTGCTATTTCCATAAAATGATTATTTAAATTTCAAAATAAAATCTCATAACTATATGATAATTGTATTTAAATACCTTTTATATAATTTTCTCAAAAGAATTTAATTTAAATAACTTTTTAATCAAGAATTTTTATTATTATAAGAAGAGTTTGATTATTATTATGTATTCGCTTGAACTAAGTCTAAGATATTCACCATTTCCGCTTTCAATTCAGAAGAAAGAATATGATGATATACAAAGAACTTATGATGAAATAAAAAAATCTATGAATGAAAATTTAGAAGTTTCAAACTTGATTGAATTAACTTGTGATAAAGTGCAGGATAAAAAAATTGCTGTTAGAGCTCAAGAAATTATTTCTATACAAATATACGAAAAATCATCGGTAGCTGGAGGAGCTAAAAGACCAGGTTTTTCTCTGGACATAGATGATTAAAAGTGATAAGAAATTCTTTCGAAAATGAAATGCCTCATATTAATTTCAAAGATGTCTCTTTTTCATATCCTGCAAAAAAAGAAAATTTAATATATAACTGTAGTTTCTCAATAAATACTCCAGGTTTCTGGATGATTGTTGGTGAAAATGGAAGTGGTAAAAGTACGCTTTTAAAATTAATTAATGGAATAATTGAACCTAAAAAAGGAATTATTAATTGTAACGCAAATATTGGCATGGTATTTCAAAATCCTGATCATCAAATATTGATGCCAAATTGCAGGAGCGAACTTTTAATTAACATTAATCAAAATATAGATGATTATGAAATTAATAGAAAAATAAAATATGTTCTTGACCAGGTTGGATTGAATGGTTTTGAAAAAAGGCCTGTGCATACTTTAAGTGGTGGTCAAAAACAACGATTAACAATTGCGTGCGCTCTTATTAGTGACAGAAATTTTATTCTTTTAGATGAGCCTACTGCTTTGTTAGATCAATTTAGCCAATTAAAAGTTTTAAAAACCATTAAAAATCTGACAAGTGACACTGAAAAACCTTTAACCGTTTTGTGGATAACACACCGTTATGAAGAATTAACTTACGCTGATGCAGTAGCAGAATTGAAAAATGGTTTTTTATCTAATTGGCAAATACCATCTAAATTTAAATATAATTAAACTTTCTACTTGTCATAAGGTACTTAGAAGAGCTAAATTCATCTTATATTCCTCGGTAGCTCAGCGGTAGAGCGATCGACTGTTAATCGATTGGTCGCAGGTTCGAATCCCGCCCGGGGAGTTCAATTTTGGGTTCTTAAGACTTCAAGTTAATTTACTTGAGGTCTTTTTTAAGATTTTCTATTATTTTGACTTGTAGATGGTCGTGAAATTGTCTTGATAAGATTGTAAATTATTAAACTATTTTCTTTTAAAAACCATTATTTTATTGTTATCGCCACTTGTTTATTTGATGAATGAAAGAGAATTTATAAAGTTAATTATTCATCATGGAAAAGTTGATAGCGATATATTTCATGAATCTTTTTTTGTCGAGGATTCTTTCAGGATTCCAGAGATTTTTAGAATTCTTCAGGAGATAGATAGTACCGTATATATGTATTTTTTCCCAATGGAATTGGACTTTTTAAAAATTCAAGAAATGAAAAACAAGAATAATAAAAAAAGTATATTTTCTGCAAATTCATATTCTGAAATTATGATTGCAAAGAAATATACAATGATAAAATTGTATAAATTTTTCGAAAAGATCAGATTTGATCCTATTGAAGATCAAATTGTCAAAATGGCGACAAGATTATTTATTAGGGATTTTGTTAATGAAAAGATTAAAAATTTTTAAAAGAATTTTTTTTATACTCTTTCTGAAATAATCTCACTTTGATTAGTGCATATATTTACTTTGAAAATATTTAATAAAGATGAGTAAGTCTTTAATTTAACTTCAGCATTACATTTGTCTTCAAATTTCATACTATAACCTTCATAAAAATCTCTATTCATTATGTCTACATTATGTTTATCAAAGATTAATTCAACTAACTTTAAATAATTATCTGAATAATGCTCTCTGATGGTTGGAGTAGCATTTGATGATAAGGAAAAAGAAAAAATAAAAATAAGTAAAAACCTTAATGAGGACATTGCAAATATGGAGAAATGATTATTAAATATAATTTTTTAAATAATACCTTTTTTTATATCTATTTCATCTTGCATTTATCCATTCTTCTATTTCGTTTTTTATAAAAATCATTCTTTTTAGCGATATTTTTACTTTTGAGGTTAAGTCTCTTTTTTTGACCACGCGATTGATCGTTGATACTGATAGTCCAATTAATTTTGAAACCTCTTTTAATGTTAAAAAGATCTATTTTCTAAATTAGTCATGGTCATGAAATATATCTGCTTCTTCGATTTCTTATATCAGGTTTTTTCAGGCACTCCCAGGAGAGGTCTCTCCGACTTTTGGCTGGGGAGTTTAATAACACTTCCAATCACTTCCAGAGACTTTCAAAAGTCTCTTTTTGAGCGGGTATATCAGGGTTCTTAAGAATGCTTATGTCAATGATTTTGACTAAAATTATAAAAGCTTTTCAATCTTTATTAAAAATTTACAGATAAATCAATTTTTTATTAATAATATTTTTAAAATTACGAGATTTTTGACTTTTCTACTTACTAAAATAAAATTAACAAGAATTTATAAAAAACTTTTTATACTTTTATTCAGATTAATTAAATGTCCATATCATCTATAACTTGTAAGAATGATCTTCTAAGACATTTTATATGTACTGAATCACCATTATTTTTTGATATTGGTGCAAACAAAGGTCAATCTTCAAAAAATTTTCGATCTTTATTTTCTAATTCAAAACTTTATTTATTTGAGCCAGATCCATTATTATCAGAAAAATTACAAAAAGAATTCTCAGATTGCAATAGCAAAGTTCAAAATTTTGCGATTTCAAATAATCAAAACGAGAGGAATTTTAAATGCTATTCCAATTCTGAAGCAAATTCATTCTATGATCTGGATAAAAAAGGTTATTATTTTTCAAGGGATTATGTGAAGCAGAGAGAATTTACTGTTCAGTGCAAAACTATTGATAATATCGTATCTGAAGAATCTATTGAAAATATTGATTTCTTGAAAATTGATACTCAAGGTCATTCTTTTGAAGTCTTGGAGGGTGCAAAAGAAACACTTTTTCACAAAAAAGTGCAGTATCTGCAGGTTGAGGTTAATATTTCAGGATTTTATGAAAAGAATGAATCTTTAAGCAAAATATTAACTTTTTTAGAGAATTTAGATTATGAACTTTATACATTTATTCATGGAGATTCAGAGCAAATTGGTCACTTCTTTTTTGATTTTAATAATGGCTCCATATGTTCATTAGATTTATTTATAAAGAGAAAGGATTAAATGGATTATTCATTGCTTAAGAAAGATCTTGATGAAAGAGGTTACTTTAGAGTATCAATAAATCCCTGTATTCCTTTATTAGAAAACTTAAGGGCAAAAATCTTTAGTGTAAATAATTGCTTAAGTGAATCAAAAAATCTTGGTAAAATTTCAGACGATCGAGATATTGTAAACTTTAGGCTTAAAAATCAGTCTCTCCAATACCTTGGAGTTAAGCATTTGTGGAATTCATCAGCTCTTTTTTCATTAGGAGGTCATCCATACTTTGAAGAGTTACTTAAAAGTATATGCAAATTTAAAGAACCCATACATAATTTGCAACCCGTATTGAGGGTTGATTTACCTATAAAAGAACAATCCAGGTTCTCTCAACATCAAGATTATGCATACAATTGTGGCAGCGAAAACTCTGTTACCATATGGATTCCTCTTCAAGATACTTCTTTCAAAGAGGGATCTCTTTTAGTATGTGCAAAAAGTCATCTAAATGAAGTTTATCCAAACAAAAAGGGGATTATTGAAAAAAAATTTAAATTTAAATTTGAGAACTGCGATGTTAAATATGGCCAAGCAATTATTTTTAACCAAAAGTTAGTTCATGCTAGTGGATATAACTGTTCTGATAAAATACGATTTTCTGTACAATTAAGGTTCTCTGATCTTGGATGTAATGAATATAAAAAAAGAAATTTCCCTATTAATACGGAATTTAAAACTTTAAAATATCAAAATGAAATTAAATAAAATTGGCATAACTAGTAAAAATCACTATTGAGCCAAGCCGACTCGAACCGCTTATAGGACTTATTATTAAATCGCCCGAGGATTTTTATATGTCTTAAATAGTCGAACAAAGACCCTAATTGGGTCTTTTTTATGTATGTCACTAGATCTCCATGCAATCAGGGAAGGACTAGTAAGAATAGTATAGGACATTTTTATTAGTCTATTTACTAGTCTTTTAACGTTTTTACTAGTCCAAATTAATCAATTGATTAATTTATTATTCGCCCCATATCTTATTGATTTTATCTTTTATTTTTTGAGTATTAATTTCTATAATTTTTTTATGCAATTCAAAAGTTAATTAATTAATTTTTTAATATAAAATAATCTAAAAATATGTTTCAAATTAGTGAAAAAAATAGCTATATCTCAGTCAAACTATATTCCTTGGAGAGGTTATTTTGATTTAATAGCTTCTGTAGACGAATTTATAATTTTTGATGATATGCAATATACAAAACGTGATTGGAGAAATAGAAACAAGATAAAAACAAAAGATGGTCCACTTTGGCTTAGTATTCCAGTAAAAGTTAAAGGAAAATATTTTCAAAAAATTAAAGAAGCAGAAATAGATGGTCAATCTTGGAAAAATAGTCACTGGAAAAGTTTAAAATCAAGTTATTCAAAAGCACCTTTTTTTGAAGATTTATCATCAGAACTTGAGAAAATATACTTTGAAGAAAACTATATTTATCTTTCGGAATTGAATAGAAGATTAATTGAATTGATTTGTAATTATCTTGAAATTACTACTAAAATCAGAGATTCTTCTGAATTTAATTTAAAAAATGGGAAAACAGAAAGATTGGTTAATATATGCAAAGATTTAAATGCCTGCGAATATGTTACCGGCCCATCAGCAAAAAATTATATTGACCAAAATATATTTAAAGAAAATAAAATAAAATTATCATATATTAACTATTCTAAATATGGGAGTTATAGACAGCTATGGGGTGGTTTTGTAGATAATCTATCAATATTAGATCTTATTTTCAATTGTGGAAGAAAATGTTATGAGCATATGCAATATATTTGATTTTTGTGAAAATATATTTTCCTCCAGCTTAAATTTTTCTAATCACAAAAACGAGATTAATTGTTATTGTGTAATGAATAAAATTTTTTCAGTGACTATAAAAATTACTCCTAAAGTATTAATCTTGACCTAAAACTAAAACCATTTAATTTAAAATTATACAAATAATCTTTCTAATGATTAATAAAGATATTTATCTTCAATATACAAAATATTATAAAGGGAAAAAACTTTCAAAACTATATCCAACTGAATTCGTTGTAAGGTCTTTTTTAGGAACCTATCCTAATTTAAAACCAAATGATAAAACTTTTTATAAAGGTAAAAAAGTTTTGGACTTGGGTTGTGGTGATGGAAGAAATATACCTTTTCTTAGTGATTTAGGATATAGAGTATATGGACTAGAAATTAATAAAGAAATTTTGGAATTTTGTTCTAAAAATTTAGAATTCAATAATTACAAAGCTATTTTGCAAGTTGGCAATAATAGTAATAGTAACTTTCAAAAAGAATTCTTTGATTGTATAGTTGCATGTCATTCATTTTATTATCTAAACAATAATGATTCCTTTAGCTCAAATTTAAATGAGATTAGTAGAATTATAAAAAAGGGTGGTCGATTTATTTTTTCTATTCCAACAAATAAAAGTTATCTTTTGAAAAATGCCGAAATTCTTAAAGATAATTATGCAGTTGTAAAAGATGACCCATTGAGAATTAGAAATGGATTGAAAATAAAATTTTTTGAAACTGATACTGAAATTATCAATCTCTTAAGTCAAAAATTTGAAGGGTTCAAAATTGGCTTTTGTGAGAATAACTGGTGGGGCCTTGAAGAGTTTTATTGGACAGTTATTTGTACTTCTAGATAAAAATGAATAACTTGGATAATTGGTATAATACAGATGAAATATTAAAAATTTATTCGAAATTTAAAAATAAAGAATTGGTCTCTTTGAATCAAAGCAAAGAAAATATATTTAATTTAAAGTTTCTAGAATATCGATTTAATGAAACTACAAATTATTTACCTGTAAACTCATATTCCTCTTTCAATATTATTAGTAGTTCTTCAATTGATAAGCTCGAAAAAATAATTGAAGAAATATCATTAAAAAATATCACAACTCTATACTTGCCATTAATAAGTAAATTTAATTTAAAAGAAGCGTTTCCTAATAAGTTAAAAGATATTTTTTCTGAGAGATTAAATAGTTACTATATTGATCTAAAAAATACTGAGGATCAACTTAAAAAAAATATTAGTAAAAAAAATAGAAAAAATACCGAATTAAGTAAATCTTTTTATGAATTTAATATTGCAACAAAAGAAGAAGAAAATTATTTTTTTGAACTCTATAGTAATTTTATGTCTTCTGTTGGCGCTAATAATAGTCAATTTATAAACTCATTTTTTATGAAAGAAATCCTTAAACTTGATAATAATTTTTTATTTTGTTTAAAAGTTAATAAAGAAATTCAATTAATGCATTTAATTGGTATTAACCAAAAAAATGATAATGCCGATTTTGTTTTTGCTGCTTCTAAAAATAATGGTTATTCTTATGGTTATTTGATGTTGTGGAATGAAATAATTTTTTTGAAATCATTAGGCTTTAAAACATTCTTTTTAGGAGGGGGAGTTAGGAAGAATGACGGTATTGACAATTTTAAAAAAAAATTGGGGGGTGAGGTTTTATACAATGGTGGTTTAAAATTAGTTGTGGATCAAAAAAATTATCTTAAAGAAATTAATAATTTTCCAACATCAAATGAAAATTCTTCTTTTTTCCCTTTTTACCTAAAAGATCAGATTTTTAAAAAAACCATATAAGAAATTAAAAGTTTTCGAATATTTGATTTTTTATAAAATCCATTTTTTGAAAAATATTTACTAAAAGTTTCTCACCAATTTTATTAAATTCAGGAAAGATAAATTGTTATTGAATTCATGAGTAAATTTTAAATACAGATAATTCATATTTTTCTTATTAATTTTTTGAAGGATTTTTCTAATTAATATTAGATTGATAATGAAAAATAAAAAGCTCAAAGGAAAAAAATTTAAAAAAGTAATCTATAAATTTTTGATTTCCTGAAGATAAATTTTAAAGGATTAAAAGCATAATAAAACCTGCCAAAAATGTTACTTCTAAGCAAACAAAAATAATTTAAGTTTAAGATTTTCTTAGAAAATAAGAAATTAGAGACCTATAATTTTTTGCTGATCTAATAAAACCTATTCACGCTATACAATCTATAGATCCTTTATTTTATTTAAATTTTAAGTCACCATTGCATAAATTACGCAGAAAAGTGTTTTTGAATATTTTATTATTTAATATCTTTATAAAGAGATACGAAAGCAGTAATTCTTCCACAAATTTTATCTAGATTTAGATTTTTTTTAATATCAATTTCATCAACTCCATGAAAGGTCCTTTCATCATAGATAATTATATCTCCAATATCAAACTCTCTCTCAAACATAATTTTCTTACCTTCTATTTCAACAAAAGCCCCTCCACTCTCAAAATCTCTTCCTAATTTAGTCATGTTAAGAATTACTTGATAAAAACTTATATTATTTTCTTTTGCAACCGTAGTAAGTACCGTATCTTTATGTTTAGTAAAATAACCTCCGCCCGTAGGGTATTGATGAATTCTAGTTGCACTCCATAAACCATTGTCTTCAATCTTAGAAATAGCAAATTCCTCTGGGTAGTTAGAACATAAATTTCTGATTTTTATCATAAGTTTATAAATATTATGCATTTCAAAAATATCTTCTTCCCACATTGGATTATAAAATGTTCTAAATAATCTTGTTAAATATAATCCACTGTGTGAATTACCTCCAACCATTAGTTTTTGAAAATTCTTCTGAATATCTTTTGGACTTTCGCCAATAGTAGGATTATCATTTTCTTTTCTAAAAGACTTTTTAATTTTAAAAATTGATTTTTCTATTTCATGCTTTGAAACTAATCCCCTTATTATTACTAGAGAATTCGATTGTAATCTTTCTCTTACGTGATGGAAATCTAGTTCTTCTAAACAATTTACATTAAGAATATAATTCGAAGGATCAACCTGCATATTTCATTTAGTTTTTATTCATGTTTACTCTACATACAAGATCAGACACTGAACCATTAACATATGTGTTTTTAACTATATGATGAGGTCGATTCTTTACTTCCATAAATACTTTTGATAGATAAATACCTAATATTCCTAGAATTGAAATAATGATTCCTCCAAACAGCCAGATAGACACTATTAAAGAAGTCCAACCAACTATTGTATTTCCTAATAAAAAGTATCTAACAATTTGAACTATGCCAAAAAATAAAGAAATTGAGGTTACAGTTATTCCAAAATAGAAAATTAATTTTAGGGGTCTATAAGTAAATGAAGTTATATTGTTAATTACTAATGATAATTTATTTCTAATTGTATATGTGCTAGATATCTTAAATTTTTTTGAAACTTTTATAGGCATTTGTTCGAATCCAGTAATATGCAATATTCCTAATAAATAAAGTTCAGATTCTTTGAATAGTAATAAGGAGTCAACATATTTCCTAGTCATGAGCCTTGCAGTTAAAATATTTTTAGGGAAGTTTATTCTAGATATTGCGTTAAATAATCTATAAAAAATTTCTCCTGAAATTCTCTCAAATAATTTACCTTTTCTCTGTTTCTGTACACCATAAATAACATCAACATTATAATCCTCTATTGTTTTCAGAAAAAGAAATAATAATTCTGGATCTTCCTCCAAATCACTATCTATAAGGAATACTAAATCACCATTAGAATAGGAAAGCCCTGCCATGATAGCTTTGTGATGGCCAAAATTTCTAGATAGATCAACAATTTTAATTTTATTAGATAGTTTGGACTCCCCAATAGCAATATTTAAGCTCTTATCAGTTGAACCATCATTTACTATTATTATTTCGTAATTATCTCCAAAATTTTTCTTAGCACAGTCAGCAATTTTATTTATAAATGATTTTATTGTATTTTCACTTTGAAAAATTGTTGTAACTATTGAGAGACTTAAGTTATTTTTCACAAAATTTGATCTCAATTAAATAGAGACTTCACTTCATCGTCAGACATGTTACCAATATTAAACTCTTTTGATCCTGTGTCTCGCATGTAAGTTAAATAAGCAGATAGTAATACTGATGATTCAACAGACAAGTTGTATCCAACCGAGTATGTACCTTTATTTCGTTGAATTCTTCCTGATGTACTTCCATCCTCGTAGACCTGAAAAACTATTTCTGTAGACATAATTCCTTTTTTCTTGTTTTGACATCTTCCTGCTGGTATACATATAGCAGTCTTTGATACTCTTCTAGTTAAATTATTTTCCTGAGCAGTTTTTGTCCATTTATCAATATTTACGAGTGCTTTAATAACTCCATCAATATTTTCGTGAGGAATATTTATACTATCTCTAACTTTTTCATAAGTTGATGAGGGGTCTAAGAAATCAAGTCTATAAACTAAAAACCCTTCATCAGTTACCCTTGGTATAGTTAGCATCTCACCTATTTCATTTGTTCCAGGGACATAGAAAGGTATTTTGGGAAATGTTTCAGATGCTTTAAAAGAGGAAACATTTAATTTTTGGTTAGATGGTCTAATGGGAGTTGAAAATTGATTAGAAAACTGCGTTTCAAGTGCTTCTTTTTCTTGGGTTAATTTTTTAATTTCTTTGTTAACTGCGCCAAGAATTCTGTTTCTAATATCAGGGGATTGTTTCTTTACTACCTTTGATATTGCTTGATACATATTAAGAGAGGATTGAACCTCATCTAGAGTTTTTTGGGCCTGTGATTGATTATTGACATTAACTTTTAGAGTAACAGAGTTATCGTTGTTATTAATAACTGTTTTACTATTATTATTCGCTTGAGCATTTGTAGATTCACTGTCTAAATCGGCATATTTAGTAATTAAAAATGCTGTTGTGGGATGATACTTGGGACTTTTACTGATTAAATTTAAATTGTTTTTAATATTACCCGTGATTTTGTAAGAGGAATATTTCCTAGAATGACTGTCTTTCTGCTTTACTTTCACATTTATAAAATTTCCAGCATCGTCAATTGATCCAGTAATACTACCATTGTGATATAACTTACAAAAAGAATCTTTGTTACCACCACCATTATTAAACATAAAACCTGATATTTGTCCTTTTTCAATCTTAACTTCTATATCAATTGGTAAAAATTTTGGACAAACAGATGCTTTAGACATTTGGAAAGGGAAGGTAGAGTTATACTTGCCATCCCAAGTTGATTCAGCAAAAACTGGAGTACTTCCAAGCATTAAAGCAGAGGAAAGTAAAAAGATTTTATTATCAAAAATTTTCTTTAGCATAGATAAATTTTTTAATAACTAAAAATATACCATTTTAGATATCTTAAATGTTAACGAAGCATACATTTTTAACTTTCATAGTCTAGTGAGGCAATGTTTTTTGATCTATCTATTCTTTAAGTTGCTCTTTCGTAACAACCATTCTTCATAGGAGATATTTTTACTTTTGGAGGAAATTCTCCTCTTTTTATTAAACGATTAATAGTAGAAATTGAAATTCCAAAAAGTTCGAAAACCTCTCTGATGGTCAAGAAAGGATGATTTTGTGAGTTCATGTGGTGGAAATATGGTGGGAAGATTTTTAAAATTCAGCATTTTCTCATATCTACTTCAGTTAGGAACTATCACGAAATATTAACCCAAATCCCGCCCGGGTAGTTGCATTTTTGTATCATCTATATTGCAAGACTCACCAAGGTGTCTTTTTTTGAAAAAAAAGGATTTTGGAAAAATAATGTTTGGTATTTTTGCATTTTTGCAAAAGATGTTTGAGATCATATTCGGGATTTTATTAAAAGCAAAAAAATTTTAGCCAAAACCCCTTTAGCAAAGTTCATAAGAAACTTGTTATTAAACTGCTCAAAAAGTTTTTTAAAAAATTTAAAACTCACTAAAAACTTCAAAGTGTATTTTTTATTTTGTGGGTAGATTTTGATGGAAACCTTAATTAAAAATATCCTCAAATCAATAAAAAATGCATGACACAGATATAAATAGTTTTTTAGAACAGTTTTTAGAACATTTTAAATATTTCAATTTTTATTATTTTAATTGATTTAAATAATAAAAAACTGATATGTTTTAAGTATAGAAATTAGAACAAAAAATTGAATCTTTTTCACAAAATATTTCAGAAAAAAATTAGGTTTTTCTTATATTTTCCAATATATATATTTAATTATAATTTTTACAAATTTATGCGTTCTGTTGAAGACTTTAATCGTCCCACATATCCTTTTTATCTTGATCTAAATTATTTTTTTCAAGTAATTCTTTCCTCAGTTTCTGGGGATCTATTTCAGTGTTAATTAAGTTCTTATCATCATTATATTTTGCTTTGATTTCTGAGATCAATATTTCGAATTCTTCCCCAAAAAAATCAGACATTTCTCTCCATGCTTCCATTTCTTCTTCTTTGCCTATAGTGTCCATTATGTTATGTGAAATAATTTCTTGTACATATTTTTTAAGTTCTTTATGACTCATCGATTCAACTTTCTTATGAATATATAATTCTTTAAGATTATCTAGCTGTTTTTTTGATAAATCAGAATAGATAAATGCCTTTTTTTTCATAAATACCCATGATTTTTTTTAATATAGACAAATATTCTGGCTTAAACATTCAAAATTAATTCGAAATAATAAAACAGATTAAAATTTCTACAAACCCAATATTTAAATTCAACTCTATTTGTATCCCTTATTCTTAATAAATATAATGTTGATATTTTTGCAAGACCTCTAGTATCTAAAACAAGAATTTATCGTAATTATGAAGAAATAATAAATAAAATCAAAAGAAATTATAAAATTTACAATTTCTATAAATTAGTAATTTGTCTCAAAAAGCTTGCTATTACTAACTTTTTTATAAATCTTGTTGATAAAAATGTTTACATTAAATCAGCACTCTTTCGAAATTCTTGAGAGAATCGTATTACTAAAATTTTAATTTTAATTTAATAGTTTATAAATATGAAAATTTCCATCCTTTTAATTGAAGATGATCGTGATATGCGCGATCTGGTAGCTAAACATTTAGAACACTCAGGTTTTGATGTACAAAAAGCTGAAGATGGAATCAAAGGTCAAGCCTTAGCTCTCCAATATTCACCCGATTTAATACTCTTAGACTTAATGTTGCCTAATGTGGATGGATTAACTTTATGTCAGAGACTTAGAAGAGATGAAAGAACATCAAACATCCCAATTTTGATGATAACGGCATTGGGTGGGCTTAAAGATAAAGTTACTGGATTCAATTCTGGAGCAGATGACTACATCACAAAACCATTTGACTTAGAAGAATTACATGTTCGAATAAAAGCACTATTAAGGAGAACTAGCAGAGCACAATTAAACTCAAGTAACCAGCAGGAAATCTTAAACTATGGACCTTTAACTCTTGTACCAGAAAGATTTGAAGCTATATGGTTTGATTCTCCTGTTAGATTAACGCATCTTGAATTTGAATTACTTCATTGCCTACTACAAAGACATGGCCAAACCGTGTCACCTGCACTCATTCTTAAAGAGGTATGGGGATATGAGCCTGACGATGATATTGAAACTATAAGAGTTCATATTAGACACCTACGTACAAAACTAGAACCTGATCCTCGTAAACCTATTTATATTAAAACCGTATATGGAGCTGGATATTGTCTTGAACTACCAATTGGTTCCCAAGTCGAAATTGCTAAGCAAGATTTTGTCCAAGCAAGAAAATTAGATTTAATAAATTCTGGTATAGATTAAATTTCATACATCTTCCATTGAAATTTTTAAAAGGGTAATTTCCCATGCCAGCCTTGGTTGAATTTTTTTATTCAGGAAAAATTTCAATTTTTCAAGTTTTTTTACTAGATTAATCCTTTTTGTTTTTCTCCACCACATAATTTGTATCAAATTAACTAAACAAATCTGTTGATTAATTTCTAATTTTTCAGATATTAATTTAGCTACTTCTAATATTTCATAACTATTTTTTATTGGAGAATCTAATTTACTTGTGATTTCATTTGATACTTCGTTCCAAATTTCAATATGCTTTAGTAAATCACTTGGAGATCCATTCGTAGCGTTTATTAAATCTTCAAATTTTAATTTTTTATGAATATTAAATTTAAAGGGATCCAAAAAATCTTTTAAAATGAATTTAATTTGTTCACTTGAAAATGATCGAAATCTAACTATCTGACACCTAGATATTAAAGTATCTAGAAGAAGATTTAGTTTTGGTGTTAATAAAATAAAAATGCCATTGCTAGGTTCTTCTAGTGTTTTTAATAGGCAATTTGAGGCTGCTTCGTTTAGAAGGTGTGCATCACAAATTAAAACTATTTTTTTTCCTGAAGTGATTGATTTTTGACCGATGAAAGTTTTGATATTTCGTATTTGAGCAATTTTAATAATCTCAGATTCACTTCTTGTTGATTTTTCAAGGTCAGATTTTTTTGATCTTTTAGTCTCCACATGAGAACTAGGTTCGATAATTAGGAAATCAGGATGGTTATTATTCGCAATTCTCTCTTCAATATTTTGGCTCGGGGACAATTGTTCGAAAATCTCTTTTATAAATTTTAAAGCCGTTTGTTTTTTTCCTAATCCTTCTGAACCATAAAATATATAACCATTAGCATATGATTTGTTTTTAATTATGCTTTTCAGGCATGTATTGATTTCTTCGTTAAATAAAAAATTATTTTTTTTAATCTCATTCATCGTTTTTAGGAAAATTATTTAATAAAGTCTCTTTAATTTGATTTGAAATAGTTTTTATATTTTGCGAGGCAGATATGACAACCCAGTTTTTTTCTTTAGCAATTAGTTTGAAGCCTTCATTTACTTTTTCTAAAAATCTGATGCCCTCTGATTCTATCCTATCTGGAATTTCGTTTTTTCTTCGCAAAATACTTTCTTCTGGAGAAATTTCTAAGAAGATGGTTAGGTCAGGATATTGTCCTTGACAAACAATAGATTCGATATTTTTAATTATTTCTAAATTTATGTTTCTTCCATAACCTTGATAAGCGAGGGTCGAGTCTGCAAATCTATCACTAATTACCCAATCATTATTATTTAAAGCAGGTGCAATAATTTTTGAGACGTGCTCAGCCCTATCAGCGGAATAAAGCAATAATTCCGCAAGGGATGAAGGTTTTTTTTCATTGTTATCGAGAATCAGTTTTCTTAGTTTTTTGCCTAATTGGCTTCCTCCTGGCTCTCTTGTTGTGATTAATTTAGAATCTTTTCTCAATAGGCCACTATTTGGAAGCCATTTCGATAGCTCTTCAATTTGGGTAGTCTTGCCACATCCATCAATTCCTTCAATAACAATAAATTTTCCTTTCATTTAATCCAGTGATAAAGCATTAATTACAACTGTAATAGAGCTTGTTGCCATTAATAATGCTGCTATTGAGGGAGTAAGAAGTATCCCGTATTTAGGGAATAAAATACCGGCGGCAATCGGTATCGCTAGTAAGTTGTAACCAAATGCCCAAATTAAATTCTGTTTTATTTTTCTAATAGTTTTTTTTGCAAGATTTAATGCATAGGGTAGTCCATTTAGTTGATCCCCCATCAATACTACATCCGCGTTAGCCTTAGCTATTTGAGTTCCTGAGCCAACCGCAATTCCTAAGTCTGAAGCTGCTAAGGCTGGGACATCATTAATCCCATCACCAATCATCGCTACTTTATTATTGACTTTTAAACTTTCTATAATGTCAAGTTTCATTTGGGGAAGAAGGTCCCACCTTACTTCTGTTTCTTTACAACCAATTTTTCTTGCTAAATCTAAAACTGTCTGTTTTCTATCTCCACTTAAAATAGTAATTTTAAGTTTATTTTCTCTCAACTTTTGAACTGTTTTAATTGAATCCTCTCTGAGTAAATCTCCTAAAAAAATAAAGCCAAATAACTTATCTTGAATACTCACTCCAATAATTGTATTAGTTTGTGTACCTTCATTTTCAATAATTTTTTTCGCATTATTGTCAATAGTTATTCCTTTACTCAGTAGCCACTCAACATTTCCAATATTAATAATTCCATCAATTGAATCAAGTTCTCCAGAAATACCTCTACCTGATTCAGTGAGAATTTTTTTTATTGGTAATAAACTTAAGTTTTGTTTTTTTGCCTCTTGTGTTAAAGCATTTGCAATTGGATGTCTGCTTTCCTTTTCTAAACTGGCAGCTACTTTTAATAAGAATAAATAATCATTATTAGTTTTGTAGTCTACAATAAATGGTTCCCCTTTCGTTAAGGTACCAGTCTTGTCAAAAATAATTTGATTAATTTTTGAAGCTATTTCTATTTTGTCGCCTCCTTTAAATAGAACCCCTTTTTTGGCAGCCTTTCCTGATGCTACGGTGATCACCGTAGGTGTAGCTAAACCAAGTGCACATGGACAAGCTATTACCAAAACAGCAATTGACAATTGAATTGCTAAACTAAGAAAATTTTCTGCATTGCTACCAAGCGAACTATGAAGCGTATGGCTTGTGTTTATTATTTGCTGATGATGATTATGACTTAGTAACTCGGGCCATATTTGTTTTGCCCCTTTCCACCAAAAAAAGAAACTTGCAGTCGCAAATATGAGTACAAAGTAAGTAAATTTTCCTGCAACTTTATCAGCTATTCTTTGAATGGCGGGTTTATTCGCATTTACAGACTCAATGAGACTGACTAGTTTTGCAAGAGAGGAGTCTCCTCCAACTTTTTGAACTTTTAATCTCAGAGTTGAGTTCAAATTTAAAGATCCACTTGATAATTTTTCCCCTTCTTTAACTTCTATCG
Source organism: Prochlorococcus marinus CUG1433 (assembly GCA_017644425.1). NCBI lineage: Bacteria > Bacillati > Cyanobacteriota > Cyanophyceae > Synechococcales > Prochlorococcaceae > Prochlorococcus > Prochlorococcus marinus. The sequence continues at coordinate 773,499 of JAEPLN010000001.1, read as the reverse complement.
GTTTGGATTCTCCAGTAATATGTGAGACATCTACATAGGAATGACCTTCAATTACAAGGCAGTCAGCAGGAACTCTGTCACCTGCTAAAACTTGAATCTCTTGATCAGGTTTTAAAGCATTCACTCTTATTGATAGTAATTGATTATCTTTAGTGTAGATATTTGCCATTTCAGGTTGGAGATCTAATAACTCTCCAATAGATGAACCAGTTTGATATCTAGCTCTTTCTTCCAAGAAACGCCCGATTAGGATAAATCCTAGTAGCATTACTGGCTCATTAAAAAAACATGGGAAACCAGTATTAGGAAATATTAGTGATAGAAGACTTGTTAGGTATGCGCTAGTTACTCCAAGAGCAACTAGAGAATCCATATCGGGACGGTTTTTAAAAAATGATTTAAATCCATTAATAATTATTCGTCTTCCAGGAAATGCTAAAGCTAATGTTGCTAATGAGGCGTGAAAAAATATATTTCCTAATATTGGAAAATTTATATATTTTCCTTCTGCAAGATGACCTAAACCTGAAAATATTAAAAGTAGTAGTGCAAAAGTAAGTTTTTTCCATTGATTATTCCATTTCTTTTTTTTTTCTAATTCTGCTTTATTAATTTTTTTTGAGAAATCATTTATGTAAATCTTTGATGGGAAACCATTCTCTTTAAGGTTTTCAAGAACTGTTTCTATTTCTATGTGTTTCTGGCTAATCTCAAAATACGCACTTTCAGTGAGTAAATTAACGGAAACATTTTCAATACCCTCTGAGTTTTTTAATATTTTTTCAACAGTATTTACACACCCTCCACATTTCATTCCTGTGATGCTTAATTGAATGTTCTCCATTTTTTTTTCACAGAAGCAAGTAAATGATTAATTAAATACTTAACTATAATAATAAATGTTATAGACTATTTAAATATTAGTTATTTAAATTACTATATTAATTTTATTAATTCTAAATCAGTGCCTAGTAATCAAAACAGAGACAATTTTATTGATAAAGCTTTTACTGTAATTGCCGAATCTATAGTCAAAATAATGCCGATTGCAGATAAGGAAAAAAAAGCCTACATTTATTATAGAGATGGCCTGGCGGCACAAAATAATGGGGATTACTCAGAAGCATTAGAGTATTACAAAGAGAGTTTATTGCTTGAAGAAAATAAAATAGATAGGGGTGAGACTCTAAAAAATATGGCAATAATTTATATGAGTAACGGTGAAGAGGATTTGTCTATTGAAACTTATGAAAAGGCATTAGTAGAGAATCCTAAACAACCATCATGTCTGAAAAATATAGGTTTAATTTATGAGAAAAGAGGAAGATATGCGGAACAAAATGGTGATTTAGATCAGAGAGATATTTGGTTTGATAAAGCAGCTGAAGTCTGGTCTAAGGCTGTCAGATTATATCCTGGTGGGTATCTTGATATAGAAAATTGGCTAAAAAACTCAGGAAGAAGTTCAATTGATATGTATCTTTAAAATTTTTACTGTAATAACGAATATTCAATTGCTTCATTAATACTAGAAACCTCCTTAATGTTAATTAAATGTTTGAAATTATCATTTAAATCCTCTTCTAATTTGGGTACCACGATATTTTGTATTCCTAGTCTGGCAGCCTCTTCTATCTTTGCTCGAAGATTTTTTGTTTTTCTAACTTGACCACTCAAACCAAGTTCTCCAATAAATGAGCTACTTGTTAAAGGAGGAATATTTTTCAAACTTGATAAAATTGATATTGCTACACCTAAGTCAGATGAAGGATCATTTATCTCAAAGCCACCACCAGTAGCTACATAACAATCAAATTCAGATAATTTAATCCCGACGTGTTTTTCAATAACAGCTAGTATTTGATGCAGCCTGTTGATGCTAATCCCAGTTGTAGTTCGTCTAGGGTTACTGTAAAAAGTCTTATTAACGAGTGCTTGTATATCTACTGCGAATGGTCGGCTGCCTTCATTGGTTATAGTAGTTGTCACACCTGAAATGTTTTCTTTATTTGTAAAGATTGAACTTGGGTTTTTTATCTCTCTTAGTCCCTCTTCAATCATTTCGAAAATTCCGATTTCAAAGGTAGAACCAAATCGATTTTTGATACCTCTTAATAATCTATGAGAGGAAATATTATCTCCTTCAAAGCTTATCACTACATCCACTAAATGCTCTAAAGTTTTTGGGCCAGCCAAAGCACCATCTTTGGTAACATGGCCAATTACTAAGAGTGCGATATTTTTGTCTTTAGCGAGATTTTGTAATTCAGAAGAACATGCCCTTACTTGAGATACTGATCCTGGAGAACTTTCCATCTCATGATTATGGATAGCTTGAATACTATCAATAATTGCAAAACTAGGATTTACGCGTTTGATCTCATCAATAATTAGAGATAAATTAGTTTCTGCAAAAATTTTTAAATTAATACTTTTTTGATTTAATCTTTCCCATCTTATTTTTACTTGCTCTAAAGATTCTTCTGCAGTAACGTATAAAACCTCTTCATTGAGAGAAATTTTACCTGCTGATTGAAGAACTATTGTGCTTTTACCTATACCTGGCTCTCCTCCAAGTAAAACAACAGATCCTGGGACTATCCCACCTCCAAGAACTCGATCCAATTCTTTAAAACCACTTGTAAATCTTGATATCTTTTTAGATGAAATCTCATTAAAACGAATAGCTTTTTTATTATTTTGTATATCTTGATGTTTAGATCCCTTGCTTTTAATTTCTTCAACAATGGAATTCCATGAGTTGCAATTAAGGCATTTCCCAAAATATTGAGAAGTTTCAGTTCCACAATTTTGACAAATAAAAGTCGACAATTTGCTAGACATTTAGTTTTTAAATTAAGTATTAGAACTAGAATGTTTGGGATATTGCCCCTCTACAAGTTAGATTAGGTTAATAATAAATTCTCTTACTGATTAGCTAATAGAAACAAATGGCTCTGTCTAGTCAAACTAAAGAAACAATCCTTGTCGCTGATGACGAAGCAAGTATTAGAAGAATTCTGGAGACGCGTCTCTCCATGATTGGCTACAAAGTGGTAACTGCATGTGATGGAAAAGAAGCGCTGAAGTTATTTAAAGATTATGAGCCTGATTTAGTAGTTCTTGATGTCATGATGCCAAAATTAGATGGTTATGGAGTTTGTCAAGAATTAAGGAAAGATTCTGATGTTCCAATTGTTATGTTAACTGCATTAGGAGATGTGGCTGATAGGATAACTGGATTAGAATTGGGAGCCGATGATTATGTAGTAAAACCATTTAGCCCAAAAGAATTAGAAGCTAGAATCAGGTGCGTTCTTAGAAGGATTGACAAAGAACAAATTCCAGGAATGCCTAATTCAGGATTAATTTTGGTTACTGATATAAAAATAGATACAAATCGAAGACAAGTTTTTAAAAGCGATGAGAGAATTAGATTGACTGGTATGGAGTTTAGTCTGTTAGAGCTTTTGGTAAGTAGATCTGGAGAGCCATTTAGTAGAGGAGAGATTTTAAAAGAGGTCTGGGGATATACACCCGAGAGACATGTAGATACTAGGGTTGTTGATGTTCACATATCAAGATTGAGATCCAAATTGGAAGCTGATCCAGCGAACCCTGAATTGATACTTACAGCAAGAGGTACAGGATATCTTTTTCAGCGTATTGTAGATATTGCTCCTTTTGACGGTAAATAAATGGGGAAAGAAACTGTACACAAAACTAATAAGTCCAGAGCTATCAGAAGATTAGTTATTTGGTATAAAAGAAACTCGGCTGTAACTTCAATAGTAGATACTGCAGCTAACTCTGCAGTAACGGCTAGCAATGTTGCAGGTAATGTTGCAGGAAATGTAGTTTCAAGCGCTGAATCTGTTGTGAATACCGCTAGCAGTGTAGTTTCAAATGCTGGGATATTGGCAAAAAATACATTGCAGCCGCTAGTTTTTGACCCTTTAAAAAGATTACAAAATAGCGATAATATTTTAGATAAGGTGGAAGATACGCAATCTAAAAGAATTTGGATCGCAGTTGACGGTATGGGTGGAGATTATGCGCCAGGCCCAATTCTGGAGGGTTGCCTTGAGGCTATCAGCAGATTTCCGATAAATATAAAGTTTGTTGGCAAAATTGAAAAAGTTAAAAATGAAGCTGAAAAAACTGGTTTATTAGAATTACTTGAAAAAGAGATAGATAATAATCGTCTTGAACTACTTGATAGTGGAGATCCCATCGGTATGAATGAAGAGGCTACTGCAGTTCGAAAAAGAAAAAATGCAAGTATAAATGTTGCGATGGATTTAGTTAGAAATAATAAAGCACAAGCTGTTTATTCAGCTGGTAATTCGGGAGCTATGATGGCTTCTGCCATATTTAGAATTGGTAGATTGAAAGGTATTGATAGACCAGCTATTGGGGCATTATTTCCAACAAGGGATCAAACTCGCCCTGTTTTAGTTTTAGATGTAGGTGCAAATACTGACTGTAAACCCTCTTATCTGCATCAGTTTGCTCTTCTAGGTAATATTTATGCAAAAGACGTTCTGCAAGTAAAAAAACCAAGAATTGGTCTTCTAAATATAGGCGAAGAAGAATGTAAAGGGAATGATTTGTCCCTAAAAACATATGAACTATTATCTACAGACAAAAGTTTTAATTTTGGAGGCAATTGTGAAGGTCGAGATGTGTTATCGGGAAGTTTTGATGTAGTTGTCTGTGATGGATTTACTGGGAATATATTATTAAAATTTCTTGAGTCTGTGGGAGGTGTTTTATTGGATATTTTGAGATCTGAGTTGCCACGGGGGAGACGTGGAAAAGTTGGTTCGGCTTTTTTAAAAAGTAATCTGCTCAGAATAAAGAAACGTTTAGATCATGCTGAGCATGGTGGTGCTTTATTACTTGGGGTAAATGGAATTTGCGTGATTGGGCATGGTAGTAGTAAGTCCTTATCAGTAGTGAGTGCTCTTCGCTTGGCTCACTCGGCAGTAAATCATGATGTTATGGACAGTTTAAATCAACTTCAAAAGCTTCAAGTTTTAAATTCATAAAACATAATGCGTCAAATTTATGTTTGACTTATATAAGTAATTAAAAAACTCTTTTGGAAGGAATAAACTTTAATCAGATTGGACTCTCATTTAAAGGAAGTGGTAGTTTTGTTCCTGATCAAATACTGACCAATCAAAAAATTAGTCAAAAGGTAGATACAAGTGATGAGTGGATAAAATCTAGAACTGGAATTTCTGAGAGAAGAATTTCTAACATAAGCGATAATGTCACTGAGATGGGTTATAAGGCTGCACTAAATGCCATTGAAAAGGCTAATTGGGAAATAAAGACAATTGATTTGATCGTTTTAGCTACTTCTACTCCACATGATTTATTTGGTTCGGCCCCTTCTATTCAAGCTAAATTGGGTGCCTCTAATGCTGTAGCTTTCGATTTAACTGCAGCATGTAGTGGTTTTTTATTCGCTTTAATAACAGCCTCACAATTTTTAAAAGGAGGTAATTTTAAACGAGCTGTAGTTATAGGAGCAGATCAATTATCAAGCTTTGTTGATTGGAATGATAGAAGGAGTTGTATTCTTTTTGGAGATGGTGCGGGCGCATTAGCAATTGAAGCCACAGATGAATTTGATAACTTTATAGGTTTTGAAATGAGAACTGATGGGGAAAGGGGATGTTTTCTTAATCTTCCATCTAAAAATAGTAAGGAATTAATAATTGATAATATCGACTTTATAAGCGGAGATTTTTCTCCAATCCAGATGAATGGTCAAGAAGTCTATAAATTTGCAGTTAGAGAAGTTCCGATAATTCTTAAAAAGTTGTTTAAAAAAACGAATTTTAGTTCTGAGCAAGTTGATTGGCTTGTATTGCATCAAGCTAATCAAAGAATATTGGATTCTGTAGGAGATAGATTGAAAATTCCTAAAGAAAAAATTCTCAGCAATTTAGAAAAATATGGTAATACTTCAGCAGCAACTATCCCACTAGTGATGGATGAGGCTATTAGAAAGAATAGAATTAAACAAAATGATATTATTGCTACAAGTGGTTTCGGTGCTGGGCTAAGTTGGGGCTCAGCCCTTATTAAATGGGGTTAAAAACAATAGGAAAAATTATGTCAGTAGCATGGGTATTCCCTGGACAGGGTTCGCAAAAAATTGGAATGGCAAAACAAATTGAAAATTTGCCCAATACAAAAGAGAGGTTTAGTTATGCATCTGAGATATTTGAGAGGAATTTATTTGAAATTTGTGAATTAAATACTGAACCGACAAATCCTCTTATTGATTTGAATAACACAAGAAATACACAAATTTGTCTTTTTTTAGTTGAATCAATTTTATTAGATGCATTAAAGGAAAATGGATTTAAACCAACTTATGTTGCGGGGCATAGTCTTGGAGAAATCACTGCATTATATTGTGCGGATGTTTTTTCATTCGAAGATTGTGTGTCGCTAATAAAAGAAAGGTCTCAATTAATGGTAAATGCTGGGAAAGGATCTATGGCAGCAGTAATTGGTTTTGATAGAAATCAACTTGATCAATTAGTACAAAAAATTGATGATCTTGTAATTGCTAATGATAATAGCTCCTCCCAAGTTGTCTTATCAGGATCTAGTGAAGCATTAGATAATTTATCGAGAGAAATTTCTTGTAAAAGATTTTTGAAATTAAATGTTTCAGGTGCATTTCATTCACCATTTATGAATGAACCTTCAGCAAAATTTTCTGATTATTTAAAACAGATTAAATTTAACAAACCTTCTTTCCCAGTTATTAGCAATTATGAACCTTCACTTTGTAGTGATCCAAACGACCTTAAAAATAGATTAGAAAAACAAATGTGTAATGGAGTGAGGTGGCGAGAAACTATGGATTTAATGGCAAAAGATAGTGATCTTCATATTGTTGAAATTGGTCCCTCTAATGTACTAAGCGGTTTAGGAAAAAGACATATTAAAAACGTAAAAATTTCTCAAGTTTCATCTTCCGATCAAATATCTTATTAATTTGTATGAAAAATCATACTATTCAAAAATTAATTTATGAGTTAGTTAGCAAGCTTCTTGTATTTCCTATTTATAAATTTGTATTTAGAGGTCATTTAATAGGTAGAGACAATATTCCTCAAAAAGATTCCTTTATCATGGTTTCAAATCATGGTTCTTTACTCGACCCTCCTTTGTTAGGCCATGCACTTGGACGTAATATATCTTTTATGGCCAAAGCAGAGCTTTTTAAAATTCCTTTCCTAGGATTTATTATCAGGGCTTGTGGAGCGTATCCTGTAAAAAGAGGAATTGCTGATAAAAATACAATTAAAACAGCATGTAAAAAATTATCAAATGATAATTGTATTGGAATTTTTATTGATGGCACTCGTCAAAAAAATGGTCGAGTGAATAAGCCCAAACAAGGTGCAGCGTTACTAGCCTTTAAAAATCAAAAATTATTATTGCCTGTTGCAATAGTTAATTCACATAGACTAGTAAGATTTAAATTGTTTATTCCTTTTTTTTCAAAAATAGTTATTAAGGTGGGTAAACCTGTTCAACCTCCACAAAGTTCATCAAGAGATGATCTGAATTCTTTAACGATTTACCTTCAAGATAAAATTAATAATTTGATTGGATGAATATTTAGTTTATTGGAGAAATAGGGTAAAGAGGTAAAACTTTTCTCCAAGAATCTACATTTGAATTTAATAAATTTTTATTTGATAAATCTAATAGTTCTTTTAAATCTTCTTTATCATCATAATTAGCCTCAAAAGAAAGATTTTTGCTCTCAATTTCTTTGACAAATTTTGGTAAAACTGTTTCTCGAATGACTAGATCCGAGGAGTTTTTTTCGTTATGATAAATTTCATATTTACCTGCAATAAAACCCTTCCGCTTTAATTTTTTGTAAATCCAGAATGATTTTTTGTTTGTAAAGATATTATTTTTTGATGCAATTCTTTTTGCCATTATTTCATATGAACTAAAACTGTCTAGGGGACAATTGATTTGTTGTGAGATAGTTCTTGCTAAAACTACAATAAGTCGTGAAGCATTAAAATTTGCTGGTCCTATGCTGACAGAGATCTTATTTACTTTTTTTAAATTTTCTTTGGAAATGAATTTGTTAAATTCAACAATTAAGTTGTTACATAAGTCATTATCAAATCGTTTAACAAATAATTCATCAGATTCAAGGGCATTGTTTTTTCTATATCCAAAGCCAAAAGAATTGTCTGTGCTATGAATCACTAATGTAGGGTAAATTTCTCTTTGATTGAGTTTATTTGTCATCTATTAACTTTAAACAGGTAATTCCATACCTGGATTACACTTAGACCATTTACCAAATTCCTTTTCAAAACTTTCACAAGATTGAACATCCCAATCAGTTTTATAATCACCATTAGTGTCTTTTACTATATTGACATGAATGAATGGTTTTTTTGCTTTAAAATCAGGTAGATCACAAATATGGTCAACACCATGATTATTCTCAACATCATGATATGTGATACATCTATCAACCCATTTACAGTTGATGCAAATGCACATAATTAATAAATAAAATGAAAAATAGCATTCACACAGATCATACACTAATAATTGATGAATTAGAAACAAGTATAAAATTTCATAATTTGGATTTAATATTAGGTTTTTTACCTAAAGGAGCATATCTAGTTGGTGGTTACATAAGAGATCTTATTTTGAAAAGAGTAACTGAAAAGGTAGATTTTGATATTGTTGTACCTTTAAATGCAATTGAAATTGGGAAAAAGATTGCAGATAATATTGGATCAAAATTTATAATTTTAGATGAAAAAAGAGAAGTAGTAAGAATTATCATTAATCATATTTATATTGATATTGCTAATCAGGTTTCATCTACGATAGAGGGAGATTTATGTTCTAGAGACTTTTCGATTAATTCAATTGCTTTTTTAATTGATAAGAAGTGTTTGGTTGATCCATTAAATGGTCTTAAAGATCTTGAGAATTCTTTACTTAGAACTCATTCTGAAAAAAATTTATTAAATGATCCTTTACGAATATTAAGATGTTTTCGATTTGTTTCAGAATTGAATTTTAAAATTGATTTAAAATTGGTTGATTTTATAAAAAAAAATAAAGGGAAATTATATCTCGTTGCTAAAGAGAGGATTAATTATGAAATACAGAAAATAGTACATGGAGCCTATGCTCTTGATGCAGTATTGTCAATAAAAAAATTAAATATATTTGTTACTGATAATTTATCTAAAGATTCTTTTTTTTTGGATTTAGAGAAAATTAATTATGCAGAACTTAATAAGGAAGAAAAAGAAAAATTTTTACCATTATTTTTTATGGCCCAGATTTTAGATGAGGTGGCTTTAGAAAAATTTAAATTTAGTAAAGCTCAAATTGCAAAAATTAAATTATTACGAAAATGGCACTTTTACTTGGAGAAAAAAAATATTAATCAATTAAATGAATTAGATAGATTCGAATTACATCAAGAATTAGAGAGATTTTTACCATCTTTTATTTTTTATTTGCCTCAAAATTTGAGGTTAGATTGGCTAAATAGGTGGCGTGACAATGATGACAAATTATTTCATCCTTCAAATTTAGTTAATGGTAATTTAATCAAAAGAAACTTAAAAATTAAGGATGGGCCTATATTAGGAGAGCTTTTACAGTATCTTTCAATGGAGCTTGCGTATAAAAGGTTAAATAATTTTGATGAAGCTATTTATAAAGCAAAGGAATGGATTAAACAAAATGCGCCGAAATGTGATTAAATACACATAGCTTAGTTTTGTTTAGAAGTTTAGACTTCAAAATCATTTTAAAAAATTTATGAGCATCCGCATTTACATTGGCAACTTACCAGAAGCATTTAATCCAAAAGAATTTGATGCAATTTTAAAATCAGTCTCTGATTCAATTAGATTTAAAGCAGTTTTAGATAAAGAAACGAAGGAATCAAGGGGTTTTGGTTTCGCAACTGCAAACAATGAAGAGAATGCTAATCTATTGATCCAAAAACTTAACGGTTTTGAATTTAATGGTTCCAAATTAAGAGTAGAGCTATCAGAAAAGAAAGATTCTGCTTCAAATAAAAGAAATAGCGGGAACTCAACGAAGAGGAGGAAAAACTTTAAGAAAATTGTACATAGTGATGCTCCTAATCTTGAAGCACCAGATCCAAGATGGGCTGGAGAACTATCTAAATTAAAAGATTTGTTGGCAAACCAAAAAACACCGGCTTAGTTATTTAATTCTAGAAATTAAAAAAGATATAGGAATTTCAAAAGCTTTAACTGAATTTCTTACAAAAGCTCTGTTATTAAAAACATCATAATCTAACCTTTCAATAGAATCTAATATCCCTCTATAAAGACGTAATGAGGTCCAAACTGGCCATCTTGCATCGGAAGATAACCATTTAATGCCATCTTCAGACTTTTGGAACCAATCTCGAGCCCTTGCTAATTCAAAATTCATGAGTGCCTTCCATTGGCTGTTTATTTCACCTTTTAAAAGTTTTTCTTCGGAATAATGAAATTTTTCAATGTCTGCTTGTGGCAGATAAATTCTACCTCTTTGTCTATCCTCTCCTACATCTCTTAGTATATTCGTTAATTGATTAGCTATACCTAGAGCTATCGCTGCTTTAGAAGGATCAGGTTTTTCACTCCAAGGAGCTGATGTATAAGCGCTATCAATACCCATGACATTCTGAGTCATTAAGCCAACAGTTCCTGCAACTCTATAACAATATAGTTTTAATTCGTCAAAATCTTTGTATCTAAATTTAGTGAGATCCATCCTCTGACCGTCTATCATATCTAAGTAAGGTTGAATACTTTGTGGATATTTTTCGATTGTATCTAATAAAACCGCATCTAATTCTGACTTAATATTTCCTTTAAATACATTCTTTGTATTGTCTTCCCATGCATCTAAATTATCTGAAAGTTCATCTTGAGATTTAGTTGAAGCTTCTAAGCTGTCCATTATTTCATCAGTTCTTCTACACCAAACATAAATAGCCCAAATAGCTTTTCTTTTCTCTGTAGGTAGCAGAAGGGTTCCCAAGTAAAAGGTTTTAGCCCATTTTTGGGTTTCTTTTCGGCATATCTCGTATGCTTGATCAAGTTGAGAAGTTGAATTTTCCAAAAAGTTTTAGATGAATTTTTAAATTACTGCAATGTAAATCTCATGAAGAAACATTTTGAGGAGTTTTGCAATACTCCTTATTGATTGATTCCGCGCATAATTTACCACTTAAAACAGCTCCTTCCATAGATGCTAAATATTTTTGCATAGTATAATCACCCGCTAAAAAGAAGTTCTTTATAGGAGATTTTTGACTAGGTCTGAACTCTTGGCATCCAGGAACTGCTTTATAAACAGATCTTGGAGTTTTGACTACTTTATATTTTCGTAAGTTTGTTTTATCATCTCCCATGAAATGCGTTGGGAATAATTTTTTGAGTTCCTCCATAGTTGCATCAACAATATCCTGATCACTTCTATTTATCCAATCTTTTGCTGGTGCAAAAACCAATTCAAGCATTGATCTATTTGGGTCTTCATATTCTTTGCAGGTGATACTCATATCTGCATAAACACTCAGGAGTGGGGATCTACTGAATAGTAAATGATCAATATCTGTTAATTTTTTGTCAAACCATAAATGGATATTAATAACTGGCACACCATTTAAACCATCTAATTTAGAAAATGCATCTAACCCTTTCCATTGTTTTGGGATCATTAATTTAAAGAGATCTACGGGCATTGCACTTACATAAGCATCAGCAGTTAGCTCTTTCTTTTCGTTTTTATCTAAAGAGGCAACAGTAAAACTTTTTACAGTACTGTCCTCATTAAGATTGATTTCTCTTAATGGACTATTGATGTGCACCTCACCACCACGAGCAGTAATATAATCAACCATTGGCTGGCATAGTCTTTCTGGAGGAGCTCCGTCAAGGAATGCCATTTTAGAACCATTTTTTTCTTGTAGAAATCTGTTTAATGCTGTTAATAAAACTGTAGATGATATTTCATCCGGTCCAATGAAATTAAGGGCTTTACTCATCGCTATAAATACTTCATCATTAACTCTTTCCGGTATATTGTGCTCTTTTAGCCAATCTGTCCATGATTTTTTATCACATTTATCTAAGTACTTTTGGCCTCTCAACATTGCAGGCACTAAACCTAATCCAAATAGAATCTTTTCATTCCATGAAAGCATATCATTATTGCTTAGTATTGCTGATACACCATTAACTGGAGCAGGTATATCGGGAAAGTCGAATCTGCTGTAAGTACCAGGCTCTGATGGCTGATTAAAAATCATTGAATGACTTTTCCATTGAAGTCTGTCTTCAATATCTAATTCCTTAAAAAGTTGCAACATATTTGGGTAGGCTCCAAAAAATATGTGTAACCCTGTTTCATACCAATCTCCATCTTCGTCTTTCCAAGCAGCAACTTTCCCACCTAAAACGTCTCTGGCTTCAAGTACAATCGGAATGTGTCCATTATCGACTAAATATTTAGCGCAAGATAAACCTGCTAAACCAGCACCAGCAATTACAACACGCATTATTAAATCAAGAAATAAATTAACACTTACTAATAAGCTACATTAAAGTTAGAACATAATAGTTTTTTTCGTTGATTATTTCGTAAAATTATGGAAAAAATGCTTTTAAAATCGACAACTAGGCATGTAAGAATTTTTACTGCCGAAGTGGTAGATGAGGAATTAAAGTTTCATCCCAATAAACTAACTCTTGATTTAGATCCCGATAACGAATTTATTTGGAGCGAAGATTCTCTAAACAAAGTAAATGAAAAATTCAATGAATTAATAAAAGAGAGATCTGGAAAGGATTTAGATGATTATGAACTTCGAAAAATAGGATCAGAAATTGAAGGTTTGATTAAATTTTTGCTTCAAAATGGTCAGCTTAGCTATAACCCTGACTGTAGAGTAATGAATTATTCAATGGGTTTACCAAAGACGAATAAAGTGCTGTGAATAGATCATCCTCAAATAGAAGGCCAAGAAGAGGCTCAAATAGAAGTTATCCACCAAATTCAAAGGATATGTATTCGTATGGTCAAAGAAGCAATAGATTGCCTGCTTCTTCTGAACAAAATGTTAACTTTAATACAGGGACTATTGCTGTGCTTGCGGGAGTATTAATTTTAGGAGTTGGTATTGGGAGCGCGATTACAAGTACAACAGATGGCGGGCAGGGAAATATAGCAAGTCAACAACAATTAGATATGGCTGTTCCAGATCCTGAATTTTGTAGACAGTGGGGAGCTAGTGCTTTTGTAATTGATGTTGAAATGTATACGACTCTAAATCCATCTACGAGTTTTGTAACGCAACCAGCTCTTCAGCCAGGGTGTGTTATTAGAAGAGAGAATTGGACAGTGTTACAAAAACAGGGCGCAATTAGTAATGAAGATGTAAGAGAATGTAAGCAAAGGATGAATACTTTTGCTTATATTGGTTCTATAAGAGATAAGCCAATAGTTAAGTGCGTTTATCAGACTGATGTAAATGAAAATAAATTTATCATCAAAGGTGATGGACAAGCTGAAGACGGCGGTGTAGGTATCAACAAAGAAGCAATTCAGTTTTGATAATATTTATATTTGCCTTAATGGGCTTTCTAAACTAGCAAATTGAGGCAAAATATTTTTCTTGAATACTTCTGATGCTCTTGATTTATATCTTGACGGATTAGTAATTAATTTAAGTTCTCTTTTTACCTCTAAATCAGCAACGAATGCTTTGTGGATTGTTCCAGCCGCTAATTCTCTTTCAATAGAAACAACAGGCAAAAAGGAAGCTCCTAAACCTGATTGCACTGCATTCTTTATTGCTTCAAGAGAGTTAAGTTCCATCTCAATTTTTAATCTTTGAATATCAAGCCCAGAATCTTGGAGAAGTTTGTCAACAACTTTTCTTGTTGTAGATTGTGAGTCTAATGTTACAAAATTTAATTTGTATAAGTCTTCTTTTAGAAGCTCTTTTTTGGTCGAAAGTGGGTGTTTAGAGGGTAAAACTAATGCCAATTCATCTGTTGCATATGGAATTACTTGTAGCAAATTTTCCAATTCTCCCGGTAATTGTCCGCCAATAATGGCTAAGTCAATTTGTCCATTGGCCACACTCCAACCAGTTCTTCTCGTACTGTGAACTTGAAGTTGAACAGATACGTCAGGGTATTTTTGTCTGAATAGTCCTATCATTCTCGGCATTAAATAGGTTCCAGTTGTTTGGCTGGCTCCAATGACAAGAGTTCCTCCTTTTAAGCTATTTAAATCTTCAATAGCTTTACAAGCTTCGTCGCATTGATTCAAAATTCGTTCGCAATAATCAAGCAATAGTCTTCCTGCTTCAGTCAATAGAGCCTTTCGCCCACCTCTGTCGAAAATTGTGATTTCAAGTTGTTTTTCCAGATTTTGTATTTGTAAACTTACTGCAGGTTGGGTTACGTATAAGAGATCTGCAGCTTTTTTAAAACTTCCTTGAGCTGCTATAGCTTTTAGTATTCTTAATTGGTCGAGAGTAAATGGTAATTCTGGCATCTATTATGCCTACAATTACTTATAATTCTAATGCTTAGAAGCATTCTTGTTAAGAACAAAAATTTTTTGAATAATTTAAATATATGGAGACTCATAAAACTTCTTTAATAATTTTACTTTTGATTTTGATTTTTGCCGTGATCCATAGTGGTGGAGCTGCTTTAAGAATCAAAGCAGAATCTATTATGGGCCCTAGGTTATGGCGGTTATGTTTTGTTTTTTTAAGTTTGCCATCGGCAGTAATCTTGATTAGTTATTTTTTGGCTCATAGATATGACGGAATCAGATTATGGAATTTACAGGGTAATAACTTCGTTTTTATGTTGGTTTGGATCTTAACTGCAATAAGTTTTCTTTTTTTATATCCCGCTACTTACAATTTGCTAGAAATTCCGTCAGTTTTAAAACCTAAAGTACGAATTTATGGAACTGGGATAATGAGAATCACAAGACATCCACAAGCATTTGGTCAGATAATTTGGTGTGTTGCTCATACTTTATGGCTTGGGACATCATTCACATTAATAACTTCTATTGGCTTAATTTTGCATCATCTTTTTGCAATCTGGCATGGGGATAAGAGATTATCAAATAGATTTGGAGAAGAATTTGAAAAGTTTAAACAAAATACTTCCATAATCCCCTTTATGGCAATACTTGAAGGGAGGCAAGAATTTAAGATTAGAGAATTCTTCAGGTTATCTCAACTTGGCATATTAATTGCAATAGGGGTACTTTGGTGGTCTCATCAATACATAAATATTGCTGTTAAAACATTTAATTCATCATTTTTGTCGGAATTTTTCAATTGACAGTTTAAAATTAAAATACAAGTTCATTAAAAAATGCCTCAAGCTTCAGAAATTGCCTGGTTAATTCCTGTTTTCCCACTTATCGGAGCAGTGCTTTCTGGCTTAGGACTAATAAGCATTAACAAGAAAATTAATAATTCAAGAGAAATTGTTTCTGTAGGTCTGATTTCTTTCGTTGGGATTTCTGCAGTAATTAGTTATAAAGCTCTAATTGAGCAAGTTAATGGTTATCAAACAGTAGAAAAATTATTTGTATGGGCCAATGCTGGGGATTTCACGATTCCAATGGGATTTGTTATTGATCCATTGGGAAGTGTAATGCTTGCTTTAGTAACTACTATAACTTTGCTGGTAATGATTTACTCTCATGGTTATATGGCCCATGATAAAGGTTATGTCAGATTTTTTACATATTTAGCATTATTTAGTAGTTCAATGATGGGATTAATAGTTAGTCCGAATTTATTAGAAATTTATGTTTTTTGGGAATTAGTTGGGATGTGTTCTTATTTATTGGTTGGTTTTTGGTATGACAGGGATGGCGCTGCACATGCTGCACAAAAAGCATTTGTTGTTAATAGAGTGGGAGACTTTGGGTTATTACTAGGAATTCTTGGCCTATTTTGGGCTACAAATAGTTTTGATTTTAATGAAATAGCTACTGGAATTTCCCAATCAATTACTGACAATTCGATACCCATTTGGGCTGCTTTACTCCTTTGTTTTTTAGTTTTTTTAGGGCCAATGGCAAAATCTGCTCAGTTTCCACTTCATGTTTGGTTGCCTGATGCGATGGAAGGCCCGACACCTATTTCTGCCCTTATCCATGCTGCAACAATGGTTGCTGCAGGAATATTTCTTGTAGCAAGGCTTCAACCTTTGTATTCATTATTTCCTTCTATTCAGTTCATTATTGCTTTAGTTGGAACCATTACTTGTTTCTTAGGTGCTTCTATAGCTTTAACCCAAATGGATTTAAAAAAGGGTTTGGCATATAGCACTGTTTCACAGCTTGGTTATATGATGCTTGCGATGGGTTGTGGAGCTCCAATAGCTGGAATTTTTCATCTAGTTACTCATGCTTGCTTCAAAGCAATGCTTTTTCTTGGATCTGGTTCTGTGATCCATGCTATGGAAGAAGTAGTTGGCCATCAGCCTGTATTAGCTCAAGATATGCGATTGATGGGTGGG
The DNA here is from genome assembly GCA_017644425.1 of Prochlorococcus marinus CUG1433. NCBI lineage: Bacteria > Bacillati > Cyanobacteriota > Cyanophyceae > Synechococcales > Prochlorococcaceae > Prochlorococcus > Prochlorococcus marinus. The sequence goes on along the minus strand of JAEPLN010000001.1, from coordinate 756,865 downwards.
TTAAGAAAAAAAATGCCATATACATCAACAACATTTTTAATAGGTTGTGTGGCAATTAGTGGAATTCCCCCATTGGCAGGTTTTTGGAGTAAAGACGAGATACTAGGAAATGCTTTTATATCATTTCCAGCTTTTTGGTTCGTTGGACTTCTAACAGCTGGTATGACTGCTTTTTATATGTTTAGGCTTTATTTCTTGACATTTGAAGGAGATTTCAGAGGGGAGAATAAAGAATTGCAAAAAGAGCTCCTATTAGCCTCTAAAACAAACCTAGATGAAGAAAATGAAGAAGATCATGAAGAAAATGGCTCTATTCATGAGTCACCCTGGTCAATGACATTTCCCTTGGTATTTTTAGCTGTACCTTCTGTAATTATCGGTTTTATGGGACTTCCCTGGGATAGCAAAATTGCAAATTTACTAGATCCTGAAGAAGCAGAGACTGCTGCAAAAGCCTTTGAGTTAAAAGAATTTTTGCCTTTAGCACTTGCATCAGTACTTATTGCATCAGCTGGAATCATTATTGCTTATCAGGCATATTTTGTGAAAAAAATTAATTTATCAGTTTTATTCGCTGAAAAGTTTCCTAGCATCAATAGATTTTTATCAAATAAATGGTATCTAGATGATATTAATGAAAAACTTTTTGTTAAGGGTAGTAGAAAACTTGCTAAAGAAGTTTTAGAGGTTGATTCTAAGGTGGTTGATGGCGTAGTAAATCTTACTGGACTTGTAACTTTAGGTAGTGGAGAAGGTTTAAAATATTTTGAGACTGGTAGGGCTCAATTTTATGCGCTTATCGTTTTTGGAGGCGTAATTTTACTAGTTGCTATATTTGGTTTTCAGTCTCCTCAAGTATCTTAATTACAATTGTGTGTCTTCACTGTCCATTGGGGTGAAAAAGTACAGAAAATTTCTAGACTTTATTTAAGATAAATTTCTTATTAAATTGAGTACTTATTTTTATACACATTTTGCGACACAAATGTTGGGAACTTTGGGAGCTGGATTGTCTAATTTCCCTTGGCTATCTGCTTCAATTTTATTTCCAATTGGTAGTGCATTTGTGATACCTTTTTTCCCGGATAAAGGGGACGGCAAAGAGGTGAGATGGTTTGCATTGTCTATTGCATTAATAACTTTTTTAATAACTGTAGGTTCATATATAAATGGCTTTGATATTAGTAATGAAAATGTTCAACTGAAAGAAAATATTAGCTGGCTCCCTGATTTAGGTCTTACTTGGTCTGTTGGCGCTGATGGCATGTCTATGCCGTTAATACTATTGACTAGTTTTATAACTGCTTTAGCAGTTCTTGCTGCATGGCCAGTCAAGTTCAAACCAAAGTTATTTTTCTTTTTGATATTGGTTATGGATGGTGGGCAAATCGCAGTGTTTGCAGTACAAGATATGCTTTTATTCTTTCTAACTTGGGAACTTGAGTTAATTCCCGTTTATTTATTACTGGCTATATGGGGTGGCAAAAATAGACAATATGCAGCAACAAAATTCATTATTTATACAGCTGGTAGTTCTATCTTTATTCTTTTGGCAGCTTTAGCAATGGGTTTCTATGGTACAGAAATTCCTAACTTTGAGTTTTCTCACTTGGCAGCTCAAGATTTTAGTCAAAAATTCCAAATATTATGTTACGTCGGGCTTTTAATTGCATTTGGAGTGAAACTACCAATAGTACCTCTTCATACTTGGCTTCCAGATGCTCATGGAGAGGCTACAGCTCCTGTTCATATGCTTCTAGCAGGTATTTTATTAAAGATGGGAGGATATGCTCTTTTAAGATTTAATGCACAATTATTACCCGTTGCTCATGCTCAATTTGCCCCATTATTAATAGTTCTAGGGGTAGTCAATATAATTTATGCTGCATTAACTTCTTTTGCTCAAAGAAATCTTAAAAGAAAAATTGCATATAGTTCGATTAGTCATATGGGTTTCGTTCTTATTGGTATAGGGAGTTTTAGTAGCCTTGGAACAAGTGGAGCTATGCTGCAAATGGTTAGTCATGGATTAATCGGTGCAAGTTTATTTTTTCTTGTTGGTGCCACCTATGACAGAACAAAGACTCTTAAACTTGATGAAATGAGTGGTGTAGGACAAAAAATGAGAATCATGTTTGCCCTATGGACTGCTTGCTCACTTGCTTCTCTAGCCTTGCCTGGTATGAGTGGATTTGTTTCCGAATTGATGGTATTTACAGGATTTGTTACTGATGAAGTATATACACTTCCTTTCAGGGTAGTTATGGCCTCTTTAGCTGCTATCGGTGTAATACTTACTCCTATTTATCTACTTTCAATGTTAAGAGAAATTTTCTTTGGTAAAGAAAATCCTAAATTAACGGAGGAACGAAAACTTATAGATGCAGAGCCAAGGGAAGTTTATATTATTGCTTGTTTACTTTTACCGATTATTGGAATAGGTTTGTACCCAAGGTTAGTAACTGAAAGTTACATTGCGTCTATCAATAATTTAGTTGATAGAGATTTAACTGCTGTTAAATCTGCTGTGAAAACAAATATTTTTTCAGGAACTAAAACAAATGAGATTCTAAAAGCTCCAACTATATAATTTTTAAAATTATGCGATATTGTTTGGCATTAAATAATTAAGGGTATATCTTATGTATAGTTATTGCCTATTTAAAAATATCTAACTACAACCTTATTCATAGACAACAATTAGGGCCTAGATTGTTGATTAAGTTTCTTCAAGACGCCGCAGGTAAAGGTGATCTTGATCCATGGGATATTGATGTAATAAGTGTAATTGATAGTTTTTTAGAGCAATATTCACAATCTTTTGGCAGCAAATCAAATAGTAAAAGTTCCTATCAAAAGGATTTATCTGAGACAAGCGAAGCTTTTTTTGCTGCTTCCGTATTAGTTAATTTAAAGGCTCAAGTTTTGGAATCTGATGTTTTCAAAGAAAATTCTTCCGATTTTGAAGATGATTTTGACTTGGATGATCAAGATTGGATTGACCAAGAATTTGACATACCAAAATATCCTGAAAAATATCTAAGGAGAAGATCAATAGCACAACCAATTCTCAAACGTACAACCACTCTGGGAGAACTTGTAAGTCAGTTAGAGTCTATTGCTGAAGTTATAGAAACCCAAGACCTTCTTCTAATGAAGAGAAAAAGAAATAAAAAATATTCAGATAAAGCTTTAATTTCTCAAGTGAAATCATTAGCGCATCGTGAGAAACTACCCGAAACCACTAAAGCACTAGGTAAATTTATTGATGGGTGGGAAAAAGCATTACAGTGGACAGATTTTGAATATCTAGTTGAGCAATGGCAAACTGCTGTAAAAAATGATTTAGATAAAGATCGTTTGGGGGTTTTTTGGGCCTTATTATTTTTATCATCTGAAAACAAAATTGAAATTAAACAAATTAACTCCTTATATGGCCCAATTCAAATTAAAAGAATAATTCCTCAAGGAGGTTTAGCTCAATTGCCTATAGATAATCTTGATGTACCCAAGACTTATCCTTCTGCTATTTAGGAGCTTATTAGTAATAACGTATAATCTTTAAAAAGAGGTTTTGAATTCATGAAGGCAATGATACTTGCGGCAGGTAAAGGGACGCGTGTTCAGCCAATAACTCATATTATTCCAAAACCAATGATACCAATTTTGCAAAAGCCTGTTATGGAGTTTCTCTTGGAACTTTTAAGAGAACATAACTTTAAGGAAATAATGGTAAATGTTTCTCATCTGGCTGAAGAAATTGAAAATTATTTTAGGGATGGGCAAAGATTTGGAGTAGAAATTGCTTATAGTTTTGAGGGAAGAATTGAAGATGGAGAATTAATAGGTGATGCTTTGGGATCCGCAGGAGGATTAAAAAAAATTCAGGATTTTCAAAATTTCTTCGATGAAACTTTTGTTGTTTTATGTGGTGATGCTTTAGTTGATTTAGATTTAACTCAAGCTGTTAAAAAACATAAGCAGAAAGGAGCTATTGCGAGCTTAATAACAAAGAAGGTAACTAAAGATCAAGTATCAAGTTACGGTGTCGTAGTTTCTGATGAAAATGGACGAATAAAGGCTTTTCAGGAAAAGCCAACAGTTGATCAAGCTTTAAGTGACTCTATAAATACAGGAATATATCTTTTCGAACCTGAAATTTTTAATTACATACCTTCAGCAAAGAAATTTGATATTGGAGCTGATCTTTTTCCTAAACTTGTTGAAATGGATTTACCATTTTTTGCATTACCAATGGATTTTGAATGGGTAGATATTGGAAAAGTTCCTGATTATTGGAGTGCTATTAGAAATGTATTACAAGGAAAAGTAAGACAGGTGGAGATCCCTGGAAAAGAAATTAAACCTGGAGTTTTTACGGGATTGAATGTAGCGGCTAACTGGGAAAAAATTAATATTACCGGACCAGTTTATATAGGAGGCATGACTAGGATCGAGGATGGAGCAACAATTATTGGCCCTTCCATGATTGGACCAAGTTGTTGTATTTGCGAGGGAGCAACTATAGATAACTCAATTATTTTTGATTATTCTAAAATCGGTAAAGGCGTAAGACTTATGGATAAGTTAGTGTTTGGTAAATATTGTGTTGGGAAAAATGGAGATCATTTCGATTTGCAAGATGCATCTTTGGATTGGTTGATAACAGATTCTAGAAGATCTGATTTGACTGAACCATCTCCACAGCAGAAGGCAATGGCAGAATTGTTGGGTACTGATTTGATTAATATTCCAGACTAAGATCAGCTTTTTTAAGAATCTCTGGGATTAAGTGTTCTGATTTAACTGCCATTAAATGAACCCCATTCGCGATATTTATAAAATCATGAGCTTGTTCGGCAGCAATTTCTATTCCTTCTTGTAGTGGGTTTTTGGCCTCTCTGAGACGATTTAAAATATCTTCAGGGATATTTGCTCCAGGAACATATTTGTTTATAAAAATAGCATTTTTGTAAGACTTTAATAAGAATACTCCTGCAATTACAGGAATTTCGAGTGGTTTGCTAATTTTTTCGCAAAATTCTATCAAATTTTCTTTTTTCATTACCATTTGAGTTTGTATAAATTCTGCTCCGGCCTCTTTTTTCTTTCTAATTCTATTTTGTAAGCTTCTTTGATTTCTGCAACTTGGATCTGCAGCAGCTCCTGAAAATATAAAAGTTTTTTTATCGGAAAGTTCTCCAAAAGTAGGATCAATTCCTTTATTAAAAGCCTGTATTTGTTGAAGTAATCTAACCGACTCAAACTCATGAACAGGTTTAGCATTTTGTTGGTCCCCGGCTTTTACTGAATCACCGGTTAGGCATAAAATATTTTTAATTCCTAAAGCATTTGCTCCAAGAATGTCTGATTGTAAAGCAATTTTATTACGATCTCTGCAAGATATTTGCATTATTGGTTCTATCCCATTTTCCAGTAATAGTTTAGACATTGCTAAGCTGCACATTCTCATTACAGCTCTGCTTCCATCAGTAATGTTAACAGCATGTACCTTATCTTTCAAAAGTTGTGCTATCTTAAGAGATCTTATGGGGCTTCCACCTCTGGGCGGCATTAACTCTGCTGTTATTACCTTGGATTTTTTTTCTAAAGTCTGCTGAAGTTTTGATTTCAATTGCTTTTGTTTCCTACTTGGTTAACAAGTGTAGTTGGATTGCTAAACTTAATTAATATAAAAAAGGAACTGTTTAAATGCAAATGGTTGAAGAAGAAGTAAACAACATTGATATGATGGGTCTCTCTACAAGAGAGATGGAAATCATTGATCTAGTAGCTGATGGGCTTACAAATCAAGAAATTGCAGTAAAACTTACTATCAGTAAAAGAACTGTTGATAATCATGTAAGTAATATGTTTACAAAAACAGGCTCTAAAAATAGAGTAGCACTTTTGAACTGGGCAATGGATAATGGAAAGATCTGTAGAGATGGATTTAATTGTTGTTCTCTCCCAGATTCTGATCAAAATTAGTTCCCCTTAGTTTCGCTGTATCGGAAGCTAAATCCATTAAACAATAATTTGTAGAACCTAAATCGAAGAGTTCAGCGTATGCAATGCAAGCATCCCTGTCTGAATCGACAAATCTCAATATTCCTTCCTTGTCGTAAAGACCATACATTTGAAGAAAATAAAAAAATGTTAGTGAATTATAAAGAAAATATAAAGGAAAAAAGGTTCTTTTGCCTAGTTATTTTAGAGAGTTGTCAAATATTTCTTTACCAGCTTGAAAAAGGTTTGTTGGCCAGACAGAAATTTGAGTACTCTTTAATCCCAGTAATTTCTTTTGATATGAATGAAGGCAGAATTAGATCTTCTTCTTCCTTAGAAAGTTCAATTTCCGCAATTTGGAGTGGATAATTATTGTCTTTAAAGCAATCTACAATCCAAGATTTACTTTTAACTTCTAAAAAGAATCTTTCTTTCTTTAATGTATTTGTAAGGTTTGACATTATTTTTTCACCATCATTTGGCGGAATGGAGTATTCGAATTCAAAGCAGGTAAAATTTTTAATGTGTTTTTTGAGTGCAATTTTATAGTCTTCACCTGTAAATCTTATCCTAGTAATCCAATCATCTAGACTTTTTGATAAATACCCTTGTTCTATAAAAATTTGTTTGTTGACAAATTCTTTCCAATTATCATTTTTTATAAGAAAACGTCTTTCTATTTCAAAGGCCATTTATGTTTTTGAATTCTTAAGAGATAAATCTCCTTTCCAATCTAGTTTTTTTATTAAAGTACTGTAATAGCTAGCGCTTTTTTTAAACCTAATTATTTTGCAGGGTGATTTACCATTTATGATCTCACAGTAATAAGTTTCCTTTATGGTCATACATTTTGAACCGTCTCTCCATAATTTAATTTCACCTTTACTTTTTTTTACTGGTTTTATGATTACCTTACTGGTATAAGGTATGACAATTGGTCTACTTGCTAAACTCATTGGGCATATAGGGTTAATTATCATTGCATTTACACTAGGATGTACTATTGGGCCACCTGCAGCCATTGAGTATGCTGTTGACCCAGTAGATGTAGATATAATCAATCCATCACCTTTATATTCATTAACTTTCTCGTTATCTATTTCAATTTGTATTTGGTTGGTAGGAGAAATATCCTCCTCAACAGATTTAAAATAAAAATCATTTAAGGCCTCATAGCTTTTTATAATTTTTTTCTCAGGACTCGCCCCGCTAATACAAATATTACAATTTAATCTATTACGACAGTCAATTATATATTCTTCATTTTCAAGGATTTCAATAAAAGATTTGTCAAATAAAAAATCTTTTTCTTGCGTGAGAAAACCTAAATTACCACCAATATTAATACTTAATAATGGAATATCATAATTACCTAATGCATTTGCACATTGTAAGAAGGTTCCATCTCCACCAAGAACTATTCCAATATCTGGTTGTAATTCTAAATTGGAAAGATATTTCTCAATTTCATCTTTGTGAAAATCACTTTCGATCCTTTTTGATTTAATATTTTTGGCGGTGAGGACTTCTTCACAGAATTTTGAAGCCTCTAAAGCTATAGAACTATCTGAACGATATACAATAAGCACCAATGAAAGTTTCATTTAATGCTTTTACCATTTTAATAAATTAAAACTTTCCATATCTACAGTCACCCTATTCCTATAAAGCGATAACAATATAGCTAATCCTACGGCCGCTTCTGCGGCAGCAACTGTAATCACAAAAATTGTAAAAACTTGTCCTTGAATTAAATTATTATCGATGTAGGAAGAAAACGCCATCAAGTTTATATTTACAGCATTTAGCATTAATTCAATGCTCATAAGAACTCTTACTGCATTTCTGCTATTTAATAATCCCCAAATACCAATGCAAAATAGTGCTGAAGATACTATCAAAAAAGCTTGAATAGGAATTGATTCTAAATTCATAACAAAGTACAAAGGTTAATTTTTATTTGTAAGTAATGGTTCTGATGATTTTTCGATTAACTCTTGATCAACAGGTAATCCTGTTGAAATATCTGTGCTCATTACATCTCTTCTAGCTAGAACTATAGCCCCAATCATTGCCATTAAAAGTAAAACTGAAGCTACTTCAAATGGAAGTAAGTAATCACTGAATAGATGCTCACCAATCCTAATAGTTGATTCTTCTCCTATAGAGTTTTGAGGACTTGATAAGCTCCATATATTGGTTAAGTCAACTCTTATCAGGAGACTTAGTAAGGTTAAACATATCAATGTAGATATGATTCTTCTAGATTTAAGATCATTGATGGGTTTTAAATCCTCTTTTTTATTGACTAGCATTATTGCAAAAATTATTAATACATTAACTGCACCCACATAAACTAAAACTTGTGCAGCAGCAACAAAACTTGCATTTAATAGAAGATATAATCCTGCTACACTCATGAAAACTCCCCCAAGGAGAAAGGCTGAATAAACAATACTTTCGAGCAATACGACACCAAGAGCACCAATAATGACAACTAAAGATAGAACTGTAAAACAAATAAATTGTGTTGTTATTGCAATGGACATAAATTAATGGAAACTAATTAATTGAATTAGAAATTGTATCTTTATTTTCATTGGATTCAGGCTTCATCCAATCATAGACTTCTTCAGGTAATTTACCAACTCTAGTTTCAGAGGCTGGTATTTCATGAGGGTCCATGACTCCTTTAGGAAGATAGGCAAGTTCTCTTAGAGGTTTAACTGACGGATCTGTTGTGACGTTTGTAGGCAGTCTACCAAGTGCTACATTATCAAAATTTAGATTGTGTCTGTCGAAAGTAGCTAATTCATATTCTTCTGTCATTGATAAACAATTAGTAGGGCAATATTCAACGCAATTGCCGCAAAATATACAAACCCCAAAATCTATTGAATAATTTCTAAGTTCCTTTTTTTTGGTTTCTTTATTCATCACCCAATCAACTACTGGTAGATTTATAGGACATACTCTCACACAAACTTCGCAAGCAATACATTTATCGAATTCATAATGTATCCTCCCTCTATATCTTTCAGAGGGTATTAATTTTTCATATGGATATTGGACAGTAACAGGTCTTCTTTGAAGATGATCAAAAGTAACTGATAAGCCATTGTATAAATATTTGCCAGCATTAAATGCTTCTTTGATATAACTATTTATTTGTTGAAGGAAATTTTTCATCTTGAAGAATTTACTATATTGTTTATTTTAGTGGATAAATTTTTAATTTAAGTATTTCTACTTAAATTTAACCACCAAAGAATTGCGGAAAAGCAAGTTTTAATCCTGCAGTTATCAAAAGATTAGCAAGAGAAATTGGAAGAAGAAACTTCCATCCAAGATCTAAAAGTTGATCTATTCTTACTCTAGGAGTTGTCCAGCGTAATAATATTGCAATGAAAACTAAAAGATATGCTTTCAATACAGTCATTACAATTCCTATCGATGCAGTGAAAACCTGTATAAATGGTCCATTAATTGGCAAATTAAGAAACTTAGCTATTAATTCTACTGGAATAGGAAAACCCCATCCTCCTAGATAAAGTATTGATACCAATAATGCTGAAAGGATTAAGTTTATGTAACTACCAAGGTAGAATAATGCGAATTTCATACCTGCATATTCAGTTTGATATCCTGCAACTAATTCTTCTTCAGCTTCAGGCAAGTCAAATGGAAGTCTTTCACATTCAGCAAGAGCGCAAATCCAGAAGACTATGAAGCCTACTGGTTGTCTCCAAATATTCCAACTTAGTATTCCAACACCACTTTGTTGGTTAACAATGTCGATAGTACTTAACGAGTTTGTCATAAGAACGATAGCCAGTACAGATAAAGCTAAAGGTATTTCGTAACTTATTGATTGAGCCGCAGCTCTTAATCCTCCTAATAAGGAATATTTATTATTGGAGGCATATCCGCTCATAAGAAGTCCAATTGGCTGGATACTGCTTAAGGCGATCCATAGGAAAATTCCAATTCCAACGTTACTTATTAAAAGGTTTTGCCCAAAAGGAACAATTAGCCAGGAGAGAATTACTGGAACAAGAACTAATATTGGTCCCGCAGTGAAGAGAATTCCATCTGCTTTAGCAGGAATAATATCCTCTTTAACAAGTAACTTAAGACCATCTGCAATTGGTTGGAGGACGCCAAGAGCTCCTGCATATTCAGGACCAATTCTTTGTTGAGCAGCAGCAGATATTTTTCTTTCGAGCCAGACAGTTACTAATACGCCAACAACTGCCGCTACTAAAACCAAAAGCATAGGGAGAGGAAGCCAAATAATATGAGCAATTTCACTAGAAAGGCCAAAACCTTTTAACAATTCATTAAAACTATATTCGAGATCTAATCCGTATTCCAAAATTTTTATGTTATTTACTTAATACATTAACCCCTCACAAACAATATGTGTGTTTTTTTATGAAAAGCTGCAAATATTTCCTCTATTTTCTATTCTCTAGGCTGATCCAATCTCTTGGTGCTGAACCGGTATAGATTTGCGATGGTCTGAAAATTCTATTCGCTCCAAGTTGCTCTCTCCAATGTGCCAACCAACCTGCAACTCTAGATATGGCAAAAATTGGAGTAAAAAGATCACGAGGAATTCCAAGTTTTCTATAAACGAGACCAGAATAAAAGTCCACGTTAGGGAATATACCCTTCTGTCCGAGTCTTGGTATTGCCTCTGCCTCTAGTGATTTAGCAACTTCATACATTTCATCTGCTCCAAATCTAATAAAAAGCTCTTCTGCCAGTTTTTGAAGAATTATTGCTCTTGGATCTTTGACTTTATATTCTCTGTGACCGAAGCCCATTATCTTACTTTTATTTTTTATAGCATTATCCAAAAAAGAAGCAGCATTTTCTGGAATTTTGATTTCTTCTAACATTGCAATAACATCCTCATTTGCTCCTCCATGAAGTGGGCCAGCCAGGGTTCCCACCGCAGAGGCGATGACAGCATATGGGTCTGTAAGAGTGCTTGCAGTTACTCTTGCGCTAAATGTACTTGCGTTTAAACTATGTTCGGCATGTAGAATTAAACATCTATCAAAAACTTTTGCGGCTATAGGATCTTGTTCTTTTTCAGTAAGCATGTAAAGAAAATTTGATGAGTAAGTTAAATCATCTCTAGGTTGAATTGGGTCTTGTCCTTTTCTGATAAGTTGAAACGCAGCAATCATTGTTGGTATTTTTGCTATTAGTCTTATCACTGCGTTATAGATGTAATTAGGATCATCTATTGCTCTACGTGAATAGAAGAGCCCCAAAGAAGCTGCACTAGATTGAAGAGCATCCATAGGATGACCTGTTGCAGGGAAACATTTCATCATATCTCTGACTCTAAAACTTAGTCTTCGATGCATTTGAACTTCTTGTTCAAAATCTCTTAGTTGAATAGCTGTAGGCAATTCACCCCAAATCAATAGGTAAGCAGTTTCTAAAAAACTGCTTTTTTTTGATAGTTCCTCAATGGAGTAGCCTCTGTACAATAATTTACCCTTGTTACCGTCTATATCACAGATAGATGAATTAGTAACTGGGACACCCTCTAATCCTGGTTTTAAAGTTAGTTTTTTGCTATCCAATTCCTTAATTCAATATTAAATACTTATAGATTAAAGATAGTCAAATAATGATTAATTAACCACAAGTTATTAACTTCACAAAAATTGTAATTAATTGTTTTTAAAGCTTTTTTGAATGACTTTATTAAAGTATTTTTAATATTTTTTCTGTATAAAGAATTGGATTTTTTTCAGGAATAGATTGTCTAATGATTTCTAGAGATTCTTCATTTGATATTTTTAAAATATTTGTAATGAGAAAATTAAGATCTTGTAAATCAGTAAAATTTTTAATTTTTTTAGAATTTTCATCTTTGATATCAACTTTTGCATAAAGAAAAGCAGATTTATTTTTATTAGTTTTTAGGTTAAAAAATTTATTTGAGACTGTTTCTAATTTTTTATCATCAATTAAATAATTACTTATGATTTGTAAATCTCCTGATTCTATTGAATAGATATTTTCATAAGTTAATTCTTTTATTAAATCGTTTTTTTCTTCAAGAATATCTTTAGTATAAATCGAGTAAATATCTTCATTCTTTTTCAAAGTATATTTGTTGAAATCTTTAAGTTTTTTCAAAGTACTTAAGTTAAATTTATCTCCAGTATTTTTTTGAAATGCAATAAGCCAATCTTTTTTTGAATTGAGAATTAATATGTCTTCATTGATATTTTGATCAAACTCTTCAAACAAACTAAGTTCAAAATCACTTATTAAAGGTTTTAGATATTTTTCAAAATTTTTTATATCACAAAAAATTGAAACTTCTGGATTATTTTCATTCCTTTTCTCTTTATTTAAAAGCTTATCGTAAGTATGAATATCAATATTTTTTTTATTGTTTAGTAAATATGATTTTAAAATTAAATACTCATTTTTATAGTCAAATGTTGTAGCTATAATATCCTCATTATTCTCAGGAAAAAATTCTTTATTAAAAAATTTACTTTCCCAAAATTTATTTGTGAATAAAATATTTTTTTCTTTTTTTAGTCCAAAAAATCCCCCCTTATATTGAAATTTTTTTTCTTTAAAATCATCACCAGAGCTAATACTGTTTTTGATTAATTTTTTATCTGATGACGCAATAACATAATTATCTTCTGTCCGATATATGAAATTGAGAAAATTTATTTTATTTTCTCTATAAATTGGAATTATTTCATTGGTCTGATCAATTTGATTGGGGAGATGCAATATATCATCAAGATTTTTTTCTGGCTTAATTTTAAAAGCAATCAAAACATCATCTTTAAGTTTTTTATTATTCTCAAAAGTTGAGATTATAAATTCATTATTATAAATATCTTCTAATTTATTGTTCCCTAGATCTAAACCTAAGTAATCTAATATAGAATCTTTTAATAAAACTATGTCATTTTGATTTTTAGGATTTTTATCTTTTTCATTATTGTTAAAAATATTGAAATTTTCTAAATTTGAAATGAATAATAATTTATTTTTTTCAGGTACATATTTTAAGATATTTAGTTGCTCAATATTTGTACTTTGCTCTTTATTTTTATTTGCAGAAACTTTTTTAAAACCAACAAAAAGAAATAAAGAAAATAATAGTAATATTGCTACTATTCTAAGTTTCATTATCAATGTTTATTTTTATTTTTAACAATAAATAACCCTCTGCAACTTAATTTATTAAATTGTAAATAACACATAATTTATCCTCTCAATTGGGAAATTATCCAAAATCTATAAATGCTTCTACTCTCAATGATTGGTTTGATTCTAAGAATGAAGATCCAGTCTTAATTGATGTAAGAGAACAGTCAGAACTTGAAATAGCTCGTTTTTCAAAAGAATTTTTACATATACCAATTAGTAAAGTCACATTTGAATATGTTGAAGAAATATTTGCTGGTTTGTTAGAAAGAGAAATCGTTGTTACTTGCCATGCAGGAATAAGAAGTTATAACTTTTGTCAATGGTGTTTAGATAATAATATTGTGAAAGAAATCTGGAATTTAGAGGAGGGTATTGATGGATGGAGTAGATATATTGACCCATCAATTCCTAGATATTGATTAAATATTTAATGAAGATGCGACAGTATTCACATCTTTGTCACCTCTTCCAGAGCAATTGATCACTATATGAGTATCTTTTTTAAGAGTAGGACATAATTTATCCAACCATGCAAAGGCGTGGGAAGTTTCAAGTGCTGGTATAATTCCTTCAAGTTCACTAACAAGTCTTAAAGCATCTAAAGCTTCTTGATCTGTGACTGATCCATATTCTGCCCTACCTATATCTTTCAAATGGCTATGTTCGGGACCTACTCCTGGGTAATCCAAACCTGCACTTATTGAATGAGCTTCTTGTACTTGACCATTATTATCTTGTAGAAGAAGACTCATTGATCCATGCAGAATTCCAACTGACCCTTTAGTAATAGTTGCAGCATGTTTGTCAGTGTCAACTCCGCTTCCTGCAGCTTCAACACCAATAAGTCGTACAGATTTTTCCTTTACGAAAGGATGGAAAAGACCCATTGCATTTGATCCCCCACCTACACAAGCAAGTAAAATATCGGGCAAAGACCCAAACGATTCCATGCATTGTTTTTTAGTTTCTTCTCCAATAACTGCATGAAAATCTCTCACGATTTTCGGGAAAGGGTGTGGACCTGCAACTGATCCTAAAATGTAGTGTGTTGTTTCTACATTAGAAACCCAATCTCTAATTGCTTCACTAGTTGCATCCTTGAGTGTTGCAGTTCCTGAATTTACAACTTTAACTTCAGCTCCTAGCAGTTTCATTCTGAAGACGTTAAGAGATTGTCTTTTTATGTCTTCGGCACCCATATAGATAATGCATTTCAAGCCAAATCTCGCACAAACAGTTGCAGTAGCAACTCCATGCTGGCCTGCTCCTGTTTCTGCAATTATCCTTTTTTTGCCCATTCTTATTGCTAATAAAGCTTGTCCAAGGGCATTGTTAATTTTGTGTGCACCAGTATGATTCAAATCTTCTCGTTTAAGCCATATTCTTGGAGTTGCTTGTTTGGTTTTGTAATGGTCAGTAAGTCTTTTAGCTTCATAAAGTGGTGTTTCTCTTCCTACATAAGTCTTAAGAAGATGATTTAATTCTTTTACAAAAAGCTTATCTTTCCATGCATTTGATGCAGCAGTTTCAAGCTCAAAAAGAGCAGGCATTAGAGTTTCAGGAACATATTGACCACCATATTTTCCAAACCTTCCCTCTTTGGAGGGTTGATTTAAATCGTCGTTTTTATAATTTTGATCTTTGCGAGAAAATGTACTTACCACTTTTTCTATAGAATAAGTATTAACTAACTATAGATTATATTTAAAATAATGGGAAAAAAGAATTGGATCGAATTTGATAATCAAGAAATAAAATCTGAAGAAATAGCTAATTTAGATACTTTTAATAAAAAGTCAAAAATAAATATTTCAAAACAAAAAAAAGGTAAAAAGGGTAAGACTATCACTTTAATAAGAGGGCTAGGAACTGAGAATGAAATCTTATTAAAAGAATTACTAAAAAAAATTAAGGTTTTTTGTGGTACTGGAGGAACATTAATTGATAGTAATATCCAGTTACAGGGCGATATGGTATCGAAATCAATTGAGTTTCTTCGTAAAGAGGGATTTCATAATTTATAAAGCAAGGGTTAGGATAGGTTTTTAATTTTGATGAGCCAAAAAATGAAAGAACAAGATCAAACAAAGTCAACCAATATAAAGTGGCATAATTTAACTATTGATAGAGAAAAATTAGAGAAAATGAGAGGTCATAAAAGTATGGTTATCTGGTTTACAGGTTTATCTGGCTCTGGTAAAAGTACTTTAGCCAATGCTTTAAATGAAGTTTTACACTTAGATGGTTTTTCGACTTACGTGTTGGATGGGGATAACATTAGACACGGTTTATGTAAAGATCTCGGTTTTTCGGATGAAGATAGAGAAGAAAACATAAGAAGAATTGGAGAAGTTGCAAATTTATTTATGAATGCAGGGATAATTACAATTACAGCATTCGTTTCACCATTTATTAGCGATAGAGATAAGGTGAGAAAAATTATTGGATCTAAGGATTTTATTGAAGTTTATTGTGCTGCAGATATCACAGTTTGCGAAAATAGGGATACTAAAGGTCTTTATAAGAAAGCTCGATTGGGCGAAATTAAGGAATTTACTGGGATTTCTAGTCCATATGAAGCTCCTCATAATCCAGAAATTACTGTTGATACAGGATCATTAGATTTAAATGATTCTGTTGAAAAAGTTATTAAGTACCTTAAAACAGAAAACTTTCTCAAAAAGAGCTAATAGAAAAAGTATAGTTTCATAGATTTTGAAGATAATTTTCAGCTCCAATACTTGATAACTTACTATTTTTAGTCCTTACTTGTTTATGAAGATTTTCTCTAAATTTTTTTAGATTTTTCTTCATTGATTCATCAAATAAACTGATCATTCCTATTGCTAATAACCCAGCATTTTGACCTCCATTAATTGCAACTGTTGCTACTGGTATCCCAGCGGGCATTTGAACAATTGATAAAAGAGAGTCAATCCCCTTAAGTGTCTTACTCTCTACTGGCACTCCAATTACAGGAATGCAAGTAATGGATGCCAACATTCCTGGAAGATGTGCAGCACCCCCAGCCCCCGCAATTATTACTTTTATGTTTTCTGTTTCTGCATTTTTTGCATATTCCATCATTTCAATAGGTGTTCGATGAGCAGAAAGTATACAAACTTCAGTTTTTATTCCAAATTCTCTTAAAATATCTACAGCAGGTTTCAATGTTTTTAAATCTGAATCACTACCCATTACGACAGCGATTTTATAAATATCTTTAGAATTTAATTCTGACAAAATAACAAAACAATTCTTTCCTATAATGGCGTGCAATTAATTTGGCGCCAGTTAGTTAATATAAAAAGAATAAATTTTCATAGAAAACTATGACGTCCAATAAGATTATCGAAAAAAGTGAGGTTAGGGAGTATTTTAATGGCACTGGCTTTGAAAGATGGAACAAAATTTATAGTAAATCTGATGAAATTAATACAGTTCAGAAAAATATAAGGAAAGGACATCAAAAAACTGTAGATGATGTAATCTCATACATCAAAAATTACCCTGAACTAACAAAAAAAAGTTTTTGTGATGCAGGATGCGGTGTTGGAAGTCTATCCATACCATTACTAAGACTAGGTATAAAAGAATTACAGGTGAGTGATATTTCTTCTGAAATGATTAAAGAAACAAAGAAACGCATTAATGAATTAGGTTTGAAACAAGAAAAAATTAAATATGAAATCTGTGATTTGGAAAAATTAAAAGGATTATTTGATGTTGTAGTTTGTTTGGATGTGTTTATTCATTATCCTCAACCAGTTGCAGAAGAAATGGTCCAACATCTTTGTGATTTAAGTAAAGAGAAACTTATTGTAAGCTTTGCTCCATATACGCCAGTTCTCGCTGTTCTAAAAAATATTGGGAAATTATTTCCTGGGCCAAGTAAAACTACAAGAGCTTATACATTGAAAGAAAAGGGCATTATTAATGCTGCTAAAGAAAGAGGATTTAAGGTGGTTAAAAAGAAATTAAATCAAGCTCCTTTTTACTTTTCAAAACTAATTGAATTCGAAAAAATTAGATAATTTATTTCACTAAATGATTTTCAAGTGCATAACGAACTAATTCTGTTCGGCTAGATGTACCTGTCTTGATAAAAAGTCTACTTACATATTTCTCAACATTTCTAATAGATGTTTCAAGCTGTCTTGCAATTTCTTTATTCATCAGTCCCTCTGCTACTAGTTGCAGCACACTAGCTTCTCTAGGAGTAAAACTAGGAAGATTTATTTTATTTTCTGGATTAGTCTGGTTTTGGTCTGTGAGCATAGATTTTATTTCAGTAATTTGTTTTGCCATTTTGCTTACGTCAATATCTGCGAATCGTGCCGCTTCTTTTAATAATCGTTCTTGTCTGTTGATTACATTTTTAACTCTTGCAGCTAATTCATCGGGATCGAAAGGTTTGGAAATATAATCATCAACTCCCGCAAGATAACCTTCTGTTCTGTCTAGGGTCATTCCTTTTGCAGTTAGAAAAATAACTGGAGTTCCTCCTAATTTTTCATCCTCTCTAATTTTTTCTAATAAAGCATAACCGTTGGCTCGTGGCATCATAATATCGCTAATTATCAAATCGGGGAAAATTGTTTGAGCTTTTTCCCAACCATCCTCTCCATCAACTGCAATAAATATTTCAAAGCCTTCATCTTCTAAAAATGTTTTAACAGCTGTTCTTAACCCAGGCTCATCATCAACTAATAAAATTCTTGATTTTCTTACCGGTTCATTATTTATTTGATTAATTTCATTCATTTTTTTAATTCTTTAATTTGATTTTCTAGTAATAAACAGAATTTTATATACTAAACATAATGCTATCAACTCCTATACTACTAGACTATCAATCTTCGACTCCTTGCTCTAGAGATGTCGTTGATTCTATGAAACCTTTTTGGAGTGAGATATTTTCTAACCCTGCAAGCAAATCTAATTTGGCGGGGATCAACGCAAGCGCTATATTGGAAGCATCAAGAGAAAAAATAGAACAAAGTTTATTTCTTAAGAATAAAAAAGTTATTTTTACAAGTGGAGCAACTGAATCTAATAACTTAGCGTTATTAGGTTTTGCTAGAAATTTCTATAAAAAAACAGGAAATTATGGACATATTATTACCTTAAAAACGGAGCATAAAGCTGTTTTGGAGCCCTTATACCAACTAAAAAAAGAGGGATTTATGGTTACAGAAATTAATCCTGAGAAAGATGGCTTAATTTCAGAAGAACAATTCAAAAAAAATATAAGAGAAGATACATTTCTGGTTAGTGTAATGTTGGCAAATAACGAAATAGGAGTTATTCAGCCCATAGAAAATATTTCAAAAATATGTAAATCGAGAGGAATAACATTTCACTCTGATTTTGCACAATGTTTAGGTTATATGGCGTTAGACAATCTTTTATTAGATGTAAACATGGTAACGATGAGTTCTCACAAAATATATGGTCCTAAAGGGATAGGACTTCTTTTGATTGATGAAGAAATTAATCTTGAGCCTTTAATTGTTGGAGGAGGTCAGGAATATGGTCTTAGGTCCGGCACATTACCTCTTCCTTTAGTAGTTGGCTTTGCTAAAGCAATAGAGATAGCAGTTTTTAATCAAAAAAATAATGCTGAGAAATTACTTTTTTATAGAAATAACCTTTTAGAAGGGTTGTTAAAAAATAATTCTGGTTTATTAATTAATGGCTCCTTAGAAAAAAGATTACCTCACAATCTAAATTTGACTGTATTGGATTTAAACGGAGCAAAGTTTCATAAACTTTTAAAATCTAAAATAATTTGTTCTACTGGATCTGCATGTAGTAATGGTGAACCATCTCATGTTTTACTAGCCTTAGGTAGATCTATTAAAGATGCAGAATCTTCAATAAGGTTAAGTATTGGATTAAGTACTAATTCAAAAGATATAAAACAAGCAATTCATATTCTTACAGATACGATCAGATCATTACGATAGAAATTATAGGCTTTTAATTTAATTGAGCAATTCTTAATTTTCCACTTCTAGCTCTTTTGTTTAGTTCGACTTCTTGTTCGGAAGGAGTTATTGGCTTTTTTGTCAGGTTTTTTAGTCTTTGATCATTCTTAAAACAACTTTTAACTAACCTATCTTCAAGGGAATGAAAACTAATAATAGAAATAATACCCCCTGGCAAAAGCCATTCAGGTACAACTTGCAAAAATTTTTCTAATACTTCAATTTCTTTATTAACAGCAATTCTTAGTGCTTGAAATGTTCTTGTTGCTGGATGTATTTTTTTATATCTTTGTTTTGGTGGGAAGCAGCCTGCAATAGAATATGCTAACTCTTTTGTCCCAGAATATTTCCCATTTTCCTTTAAATCTAATTTTATTTTCCTAGCAATCTTTCTTGACAATCTCTCATCTCCATATTTATAAATTAGGTTAGCTAGATCTTTTTCATTTAAAGCCTCAATTAATTTTTCTGCATCAACATCAAGAAAAGGATTCATGCGCATATCAAGCGGACCATCTTTTTGGAAACTAAATCCTCTTTTAGGGTCATCAATTTGGTTACTATTTACTCCAAGATCTGCAATCACAAAAGAAACTTTTTCTTTTGGTACAAAATCTGCAAAATTTGAAGCCCTTATATCAATCCTACTTTTAAACTCATCAAGTTTTTTTGATGCTGATTTTCTTGCGAATGGATCTTGATCAAGTCCAATTATATTTAAATCCGAATATTTTCTCAATAAATGATAGGAGTGCCCGCCTCCGCCTAAAGTTGCGTCTATTCCCTTAAGTTGATTGTTATGTATAAGTGGGTAATGCTCTAATGAGGCCATAATCTCATCTGTCATAACTGATTGATGATTGAAAAAAGATGAATCAGATAGGTCAGTTTGCATAACTTTCGACTAAGATTTATTTAGAAGTTAAATTTCGAATGGCTCAGCTAGAGACTAGAACAGAACCAATGGTGGTCAATTTTGGCCCTCACCATCCCTCAATGCATGGGGTTTTAAGGTTAGTTGTAACCCTTGATGGTGAGAATGTCATTGATTGTGAGCCAGTAATTGGATATTTACATAGAGGAATGGAAAAGATAGCTGAAAATAGGACAAATGTAATGTATGTACCTTATGTAAGCAGAATGGATTATGCAGCAGGAATGTTTTATGAAGCTATTGTAGTAAATGCTCCTGAAAGATTAGCTAATATTCCAGTTCCTAAAAGAGCTAGTTACATCAGAGTTCTTATGCTCGAACTTAATCGTATTGCTAATCACCTTTTATGGCTTGGTCCCTTTTTAGCAGACGTGGGAGCTCAAACTCCATTTTTCTATATTTTTAGAGAAAGAGAGATGATCTATGATCTTTGGGAAGCTGCTACTGGGCAAAGGCTAATAAATAATAATTTCTTTAGGATAGGCGGTGTCGCATGTGATCTCCCATACGGATGGTTAGAAAAATGTATAGACTTTTGCGATTGGTTCGGTCCTAAGATAGATGAATACGAAAAATTAATCACAAATAATCCAATTTTTAGAAAAAGAATTGAAGGTCTTGGAACAATACAAAGGGACCAGGCAATTAATTGGTCTTTGTCTGGGCCAATGCTTAGAGCTTCTGGAGTCTCCTGGGATTTAAGGAAAGTCGATAGTTATGAATGTTATGACGATTTTGATTGGCAGATTGCTTCAGAAAAAGAAGGAGATTGTTATGCGAGATATCGAGTAAGAGTTGAAGAGATGAGACAATCACTAAGCATCATTCGCCAAGCCTGCAAAATGATTCCAGGAGGTCCAACAGAAAATTTAGAAGCTCAAAGAATGGCGACTGAAGATAAGAAAAGTGAAATATTTGGTATTGACTATCAA
This sequence comes from Prochlorococcus marinus CUG1433, assembly GCA_017644425.1. Classification (NCBI taxonomy): domain Bacteria; kingdom Bacillati; phylum Cyanobacteriota; class Cyanophyceae; order Synechococcales; family Prochlorococcaceae; genus Prochlorococcus; species Prochlorococcus marinus. The sequence goes on along the minus strand of JAEPLN010000001.1, from coordinate 735,791 downwards.
TATGTAGCTAAGAAGGTTGCTCCAACTTTTAAAATTCCTAACGGAGAATTATATACAAGATTAGAGTCCGGCAAAGGAGAAATAGGTGTATTTATTCAAGGAAATAATGAAGTTACCCCATGGAGATTTAAAATCAGAGCAGCTGATTTAAATAATCTGCAAATATTGCCTCATATTCTGAAAGGTGCCAAAATAGCTGATATTATGGCTATCCTTGGTTCAATAGATGTCATTATGGGATCTGTTGATAGATAATTTCTTTAAATGAAATCTGCTGACTGGTTAATATTGCAGAAGAAGGTAAGATTTGGTGATTGTGATTCTGCAGGTGTAATTCATTTTCATAACTTATTAAAATGGTCGCATGAAGCTTGGGAAGAAAGTATGGAGATTTATGGGATTCCTTCTCAAGATATTTTCCCAGATTTTTCTATACGTAAAAGTCAAATTATTTTTCCAATAGTAAATTGTGAAGCAAACTTTCTTGCGCCTATAAAAATTGGAGATTTATTAAAAGTAAAAATTGCCCCTCATAAAATTAATACTCATTTGTTCCAAGTAAATAGCTTTTTTATAAAAAATGGAAATAAAGTAGCCGAAGGGAAAATTATACATTGTTCTTTAGATGTTGATTCAAGAAATAAAATAGAACTTCCCGCTCAGTTAGAAAGATGGATAGAGGCTTCTAATGTGAGTACAAATTTAAAAGAATGCTAATTATTATTTTTCAAATTTATAGTTTATTTTTTCTGTAATGCTATTTTTGTTTTTAACAATCCACTTTTCAGGCTTTTCATGTTTAGGCCAACTTTGAGAAAATTTTTTTAATAAATTTAAAGATATTTCAATATTTTTATTATTTGTAAGTTCTCTAAATTCAACTATTACTTTAATTTTATTTCCCCATAATTTGTTAGATACTTTTGAAATATTGAATTTATTAATTGGGATATTTTCTTTCATAATAAAATCATTTAATCTAGATTCAATTACTTCAGGGAAAACGATTTCTCCTCCTGAATTAAAGGCATTATCACTTCTGCCAACAAAGTTTAAATAGAGAGAATTATTGATTTGAATAATTTCACCTAAATCACTTGTTTGCCACCACCCATTTTTATTCTTGAAATTTTCAGTTTTAAAAGAGTCTATTATTTCGATTCCAATTCTGGCTGATTTTATCTCGATTAATCCTTGTGCGTTAATTCTTATTTTTGTATCAGGTAGTATTTCTCCAACATTTTTAAAACCCATTAAGAATTCTTTTGGTTTTAAAATCGTAACCATTGCTGCTGTTTCAGTTGAGCCGTAACAAGGTGCTAATTTTATTTTTTCTCTTATACATTGTTCTGCAGTTTCTTCTGAAATTGAAGCTCCACCTACCCAAATTAGATCAAAAATTTTTAACCAACTTATTCCATCTTTTTGAGCTAAAAGTCTTTGTAATTGTGTAGGTACTAATGACGTAATCAAGTGTTTTTTGTTTTTTTTAAATTTAATTGTAAAAAGTAAAAGTTCTCGAGTTTTTTTTATCAAATTCGGAGAAATATTAATACAATCACATCCCCAAGTTTGACTTCTAAAAATTGGCATTAATCCACTTATATGGTTCAGGGGTAAAGTATTTAAAATTAAGCAGTTTTGCAATTCAAATCCTTGCTCTATTAGCCATTGACCTGATGTAGCTGCAGATAATTTAAGATTATCTAAATGGTGAAAACATTGTCTCGGTTTTCCAGAACTCCCACTACTGTTTAAGATAATTGCTGGCCCATTTTCATTAATTGAGTTTAATACATATTTGTCTTGATAAAATTTGTTTTTCACATAAATAATTTTATTCTCTCTAATTTTTTCAATAATTTTCTCTACAGATTGAGTTTCGTTATTTTCAACTTCAATAGTATGAATTTTATTTTTCATAGTTGATCCCATATCTTTTTTGCTTCATTTAAAAATAGAAACGAATTAGGGAATCTATTCATTGCTAAACCAGGAACTTTTGGAGTCGGTCCTTGTAATTGTAGAGATGATAAATGATAAAGCCATCTCTTCCCTATACCAGTTTCAAATGAGGTACTTATAGATATTAAACCTTTTTTATTTTCTAATTCTCTTAAAAGCTTAACTGGATTATTTTCTTGAGAAGGTCTTCGAATTTGCCAACCTTTCCACTCATCAATCAAATTTGGAAATTTTAAAAGTGATTCGTCTAAGGCTATAGGGATTTTTTTGTTTAGTTCTGTTAGTCCATCAATATCATCAACGCATAGAGGTTGTTCTAACCAATCTATATTTTTGTTGCCCTTCAAAATATCAGCCCATCTATTAGCTATCTCTCTTCCCCAAGAACCATTAGCATCTATTCTTAACTTAATATTATTGTCTATTTGGCTTAAAATTTCTTCTAAACTTGCTTCTTCCTCATGATTATTTTTTAATGCTACTTTCCATTTTATTGTTAATGATTTTCCAATATCAGATTGTCTTTTTTTAATTTCATTTAGATCTGAAACCACATTTTCATGATTTAATAATATGGCTGTTTTATTAAATTCATCAAAGTAGTAGTTTTCTTTAAAAATTATTTTTCCATTTATTTCGGCTAATGCAGAATTTATTGCAGATTGAATGCATGGATGAAAAATATTTATTTGCTCAGATAAATTAAATAATTCCACATACGAAGGTATCATTTCTAGTTGTTTTGCACACTTTTTTAAGTCTTCTTTATGAAGCGGTGAAACTTCTCCAAACCCAATTTTTTTATCATTACTTGTTAATTTAATTATCCAACCCGATTTTGTATGGTAAGTGGTTTTAGAATTTTCTACTTTGGCGGATAACTTAAAGCTATAAGATTTTTTTTGAAATATTAAGTTCATTTATGAAGCAAGTAATTAAATATTAATCCTGTGATTAAGCCAACTCCATTAAGAGTTTGAAATTTTATTGCGATAAATTTACAATTTTTTATTGCACTAGGGTTTTTATATGAAGAACTTAATAAATTTATAAGTTTTATTGCTTGAGGATAACTAATCAAATAAAGGATACAAAACACTGGAATAAATCCATTAACTATAGTGAAAAGTTGAAAAATATATATTGTAAAAATTATCCAAGGCACAAATTGAGAACCTTTTTTTGACCCTAAGCGAACTAAAGGTGAATTTTTCCCATGCTTTTTATCTTCAGAAATTTGATGAAAATGAGAACAAAATAATACAAGAGTTGTTGCCAAGGAAGGTCCTGAACCAAGTAATAAAGAAACTTTCCAGGGAATATCTTCAAAGAAAATATTAGATGGATTTAACGCAATTAAGATTGCAGAGTAAGCAAACGGTCCAAATGCAAGCCAGCATAATGGTTCTCCTAAACCTTGATAGCCAAATCTAAAAGGAGGGCCTTGATATAAATATCCTAAGAAGCAGCAAGCTGCCACCAAAATCAAAATGTTTATACTTGTTGATACTGAAATAATTGAAATTATTAATAAACCAATAACTAAAGATGTATATGCAATAAATGAAATTATTTTTTTATTTTTTACAAGATTTACAATTGAATGGAATTTAAATTCATCGATTCCTGTTTCTGCGTCGAATAAATCATTAGTAAGATTTTCCCAAAGTAATATCAAAATTGCAGCTAAAGTAAATGCAATCAAATTATAAATTTTTACCTTTTCATATTGATTGAGTAAATAAGCCCCTGTTATTAAAACTGGAAGTATGGCAACAGAATAAAGAGGCCATTTTATTGCTTGTTTCCATAATTTTTTTTTATCTTCGTCCATTTTTAATTAACACACAAAATTAGAAAATTTTTAAATGTAGTTTATAAATTGAGTTACATTTTTTACTTTATTGCATGATTTTTAGTTATTTTCAATAAGTAATGAAAAATGATTTAAACTTAACAGATTTTTTAAAAGATGTATTTTCCTCTTTCGATAAGAAAGTTGAAAATTCTGGATTAGTAAGTATTTGTGTTGAGATTCCTTGTATTGATTTATTTCAAGTTTATGAATTGTTAATAAATAAATATCCGTTTTCTTCATTTTGGGAGGAATCTGACGGCATTTCATATATAGCTTTCGAAAAGTGTAAATATGTTACTCTGGATGGTCCAAAAAGATTTGAGGTAGCAAAAGAGTTTAATTCTGAGAATTTTAAAAATTTAATTAATTTAACTAATGAATCGCATAATTCTGCACTTTCAAAAATAATTTATTTATTTTCTTTCTCTGAAAATTTGAATAATAAGAATTTACCTTCAGATACCCCTAGTTTGGAAGCCATCTTGCCAAAAATATTAATTACTAAAAGTGATAAGAATTGCTGGTTAAGAATCAATGGTCATGTTGAAGGTAAATCATCATTAAGAACATTAATTGAAGAAATATGGACAATTAGAAATCAAGTTATTAATTCTGGCTCAAAATTAATAAAATCATCTGTCTTAAAAACTAGTTTTGATTCCCCTTATATTGATGATTTCTCACGTTCCTTAGAAACTTCTAAAACAGATATGAAAAAAGTAATAAATAGAGGAATTCAATTAGTAGAGAAAGGTATCCTTGAAAAGATAGTTTTAGCGAATAGGATTAAAATAAAATTAAAAAATAAATTAGATTTAGTAGAAATTTTAAAAAGATTCAAAAAGAAGCAGCCAAATACATGTAGATACGTTTGGAAAAGGAATAGTAAGGATATTTTGTTTGGAGCTTCTCCAGAGAAATTATTTTCTTTTTCTAAACCTAATTTAACTTTAGAGGCTCTTGCTGGAACTATCTCTACTAATTCAAATTTTAAGAAACTCCTAAAAAGTACTAAAGACTTAAAGGAACATAATTATGTAATACAGTATTTGATTGAATCTTTAGAAGTCTCAAAAATAACAAACTTTAAAAAAAGTGATATCAAGGTAAATTCATTTGGAGATATTTCTCATTTGCAAACACTTATTTTCTCTAAAGTTGAAAATATTTGTCCTTTTGAATTACTTAAAAACCTACATCCATCTCCGGCCGTTTGTGGATACCCAAAAAATACAGCATTGGATTGGATAAATACTCTTGAGTCTTTTCCAAGAGGAAATTATGCTTCTCCAATGGGTTGGGTTGATTCATCAGGAAATGCTTCATTTCTTTTGGCAATAAGAGGCGTAAGATGTATTGAAGAAAATATTGAACTTACTGCAGGTTCAGGTATAGTTTTAGGCTCCGTTTTAGAGGAAGAAATAGATGAGATTAAATTAAAATTTGAATCTATAATAAAACAGATATTTTGCGCTAAAAATCCTAGATAATTTCTACTAATTTTTCAATAACTTCCGCAGAAACATTCTTATTGGTTAAATTTTCTATTTCTCTTAAACCTGTTGGACTGGTTACATTAATCTCGCTAAGCATTCCATTTATTACATCAATACCCACAAAAAATAAACCTTCATCTTTGAAGTGTTGAGATAATTCTGAGCAGATACTTTTTTCTTTTTCTGTTAATAATGTGGGTTCAGCCTTACCTCCCATCGCTAAATTACTCCTAAAATCACCTCCTTGAGGAATCCTATTTATAGATCCAATTGCTTCTCCGTTTACGATAATTATTCTTTTATCACCCTCTATGACTTCAGGAATAAATTTTTGCATCATAACGGGTAATTCTTCTTGAGAAGTGATTAATTCAATGATTGATTTAATGCCTGGATAATTTTTATTTATCCTTATAACACCTTGACCACCTTTTCCTCCAAGAGGTTTTATGACTACTTCATTATTTATATTTGCAAAATTAATAAGATCTTTTACCTTACTCGCAACTATTGTAGGTGCCATTAAGTGGCTATATCTCAAAGCACCTAGCTTTTCATTCCATGCTCTTAACGATGAGGGTTTGTTTATTACTTTTACTCCTTTTCTTTCGGCAACTTCTAAAAGATGGGTTGCATATAAATAAGCCTCATTTACAGGAGGATCTTTTCTCATCCAAATGCAATTAAATTCGGCGAGAGGTATGCAATCATTCTCTTTGAAAGAAATCCACGGATTTACTTCAACTTTTACGGAAGATGCCCATACTTCATCACCTCTAGCTTCAAGGTCTTGAGGAGTACAACTCCAGATTTCAATATTTTTTTTTGATGATGCTTGCATTAAAGCAGCAGTTGAATCTTTTAAGGGATTTATATTTTTAATTGGATCTATTACGAATAGAAATTTCATAAGGTCTAGTTTAATAATACTTCTAATTTATTTTCATTTTCTAATGCATAGAGATCATCGCAGCCTCCGATACCTTCATTATCTATAAATATTTGTGGTAATGTTCTTCTACCATCAGCTCTTTCAATCATCAATGCTCTGGCATCTTCGTCGCCATCTATTTTATATTCTGTAAAATTTACATTTTTTTTCTTGAGTAGTGATTTTGCTCGAATACAGAATGGGCAATATTGCCAAGTATAAATTTCAACTTTGGACATTTTTTTAAAATAATACTTAGTTTATACTATTAAACAAAAGTGCTTGTTAGATTATAAATAACGATTAAATTCTATTTTGATAGATATTACAGATTTTAAAAAAGATCTTTCGGAATTAACAGCGCGCCTGGGTAATGCTCAGGATTGTCTTTGACGTTCCAAGATTAAAAGCGAAAAGGAAAGAGTTAGAGCAAATTTCTGCTCAACCTGAATTTTGGGAAAATCAAGAAGAAGCTAAAAAGCAAATGTTAATCCTTGATGATGTCAAAGCACAACTAGAATTGTTGGATAAATGGAAAACTTTTATTTCTGATGCTAATGCCTCTCTTGAGCTTTATTATTTAGAACCTGAAGAAGAAATGATTTTAGAATCTCAGCAGGGGTTAAAGAAATTAAGAGAGAATTTAGATAAATGGGAATTTGAAAGATTGTTATGTGGTGAATACGATAAGGAAGGAGCAGTAGTTTCTATTAACGCAGGTGCGGGGGGAACAGATGCGCAGGATTGGGTAGAGATATTATTAAGAATGTACTCAAGATGGGCCGATAATAATCAAATGCACCTTGACATTAATGAATTATCTCAAGGAGAAGAAGCAGGTATTAAAAGTGTAACGTTTGAAATTGATGGAAAATATGCATACGGCTATCTGCAGCATGAAAAAGGAACTCATAGATTAGTGAGAATTTCTCCTTTTAATGCCAATGGCAAAAGACAAACCAGCTTTGCTGGGGTAGAGGTTATGCCAAAATTAGATGATAATATTTCACTTGATATACCTGAAAAAGATTTAGAAATTACAACGAGTAGATCCGGTGGAGCGGGAGGACAAAATGTTAATAAAGTAGAAACAGCAGTAAGAATTGTTCATTTGCCTTCAGGGATTTCAGTAAGATGTACCCAAGAAAGATCTCAATTACAAAATAAAGAAAAAGCTATGTTACTTTTAAAGTCTAAACTATTAGTGATTGCTAAAGAACAACGAGCTGCAGAAGTCGCTGATATTAAAGGTGATATTGTGGAAGCTGCATGGGGCAATCAAATAAGAAATTATGTTTTCCATCCCTATCAAATGGTAAAAGATCTTAGGACTATGCAGGAGACTAATGATTTAGATAGTGTTTTAGATGGTGGACTTGAACCATTTATTCATGAATTATTACGTATGAATATTTCTTCTAATGAATCTATTGAATAACTAATGGAAAATAAAAACGAAATTTTAGAAAAAAAAGTTTCTCCTCCAAGCTTTATAAAGCTAGCTATGAGAAATATGGTAAGGAAAGGCTCAAAAAGTATTTCTCATTTTTCAATAACCTTTCTAGTTTTAATTGGGATATTAATACTTGTTGCCACAATAGGTAAGCCCAATATTCCAGTTTAAGAATGTATGAAAGAAAAAATTATTTCTGAAATAAATTTAGATCTGGTTTTTCAATGTAATGATTTTTCTCAATTTTCAAATAAGTTAAAAGATACTAAAACTAAGCTTATTTTCGAATCTAATTTTTGGGAGAAAGTTTTTTTATCTTGGATAACTACAATATCAAAAAAAGAGGATTATGAATTACCAAATTATATTTTTGAAAAAAAATCTTTTTCATTAGGCTTACAGATAATATCTAATCAAGAAATTGCTTCTTTGAATAAGAAATGGATGCAAAAAAATGGTCCAACTGATGTTCTATCTTTTCCAATTATTTCTAATGAATATCTAAATAATTTAGATCATATAGAGTTGGGAGATATATTTATATCATTAGAGATGGCACTTAAGCAATCTTATGAATATAAATATTCAATCTATAGAGAGATGATCTGGTTAGCTAGTCATGGATTTTTACATCTTTTGGGATGGGAACATAATAATGAGCATGATTTAGAAAATATGTTAAATTTCCAAGAATATTTAATTACTCGATTAGATTAAAAATCAATGAAAAAAAAAATAAACTATTTAGAAAATAGAAAAGAATCATACAAAACTTCTAGTAATGTATTTATAAGTTTTAGGTATGCTTTCAGTGGTATTAGTTATGTATTAAAAACTTCAAGAAATTTTAAAATTCAATTAATTTTTGCATTTACAAGTTTGATAAGTGGTTTTTTACTCAAAATTAGTCTAAGTAATTATGTTATTTTGATTGCAACAATAATGTCTGTTTTAATATTAGAAATATTGAATACATCTATTGAATCAATCGTTGATTTAGTAGTGAAAAAAAAATTTAGTTTTTTGGCTAAAATTTCAAAAGATACTTCTGCAGGTGCAGTATTATTAGCTTCCATTAATTCTGTTATTATTGCTGTATACATCTTTGTTCCTAAACTTAAGTTGTTATTTTAAATCCATATAAATATGTTTCTTGTTATTGATAATTACGATAGTTTTACTTATAACCTTGTTCAATATTTAGGAGAACTTTCAGTAGAGCATGAAATAACTAAAGAATTAATAGTTAAAAGAAATGATGAAATTACTATAGAAGAAATTATCAAACTAAATCCTAGTGGTATTTTGTTATCACCAGGTCCAGGCAATCCAGATCAATCTGGAATTTGTCTGCCAATACTAAAAAAATTATCTAAAACTATTCCTACATTGGGAGTTTGTTTAGGTCATCAAGCTTTGGCCCAAGCTTTTGGAGGTAAAGTAATAGTTGGGAAAGAACTTATGCATGGTAAGACATCCAAAATTTTTCATAATCAAAAAGGATTGTTTAAAGATATCGAGACTCCATTTGTGGCTACAAGATACCATAGTCTTATTGTTGATTCAAGTTCTTTACCATCTTGCTTCGATATAACTGCGACTTTAGAAGACTCAACAATTATGGCTATCTCTCACAAAGAATATAAAAATTTACATGGTGTACAGTTTCATCCTGAAAGTGTATTGACACAATTTGGTCATAAATTAATTAGTAATTTTCTAAAAATGGCTGAACAAAAGTAAAATATAAAAAAGTCAATATTATGATTTCTCAAATTAAAAACATTTTCTTTTTTATATTATTAAGCTCTTTCTTACCTACCTCATTATTGGCTAGGAATTTAGTAATAAAAAGTCTGGGACATAGTAGTTTTTTAATAAATAGTACAGAAAAATCGATTCTCATAAATCCCTTTAAAGCAGTAGGTTGTGCAAGCAATTTAAAGGAGCCAAAAGAAGTCAATGCAGATTTTATTTTGGCTAGTTCTAGGCTTTTAGATGAAGGATATAACCCTAATAATCAATTAATGTTTGTTGAACCAGGAATTTATCAGTTTGAGGATATTTTATTAAATGGAATTTCCGTCCCACATGACAGAGTAGATGGAAGAAGATTTGGGATGGCAACTGTTTGGAGTTGGGAGCAGAATGATCTTAAAATTGTTCATATGGGAGGCGCTGCTGGTGATATTGATATTAATAGTCAAATTATTTTATCTCGCCCAGATATCTTATTTATTTCAATTGGAGGAGGAATAAAATCTTATGATGGGCAAGAGGCTTCAAGAATCGTTAAGCTTTTAAAACCTAATGTAGTTATTCCTGTTCACTTTGCTCAGGGTAAAAAAATTAATAAAGAATGTGATTTCTCAAATGCTGATTTATTTATCGAAAATATGAAAGATTTTAAAGTAAAATATGTTGGAAAAGATTTTCAAATAAAACCTAAAAGAATCGATCAAAATACAATTTATATTTTTGGTAATTAATTTATTAAATCTAAGCCCTTGTAATTGTCCCAGAAAAAAATCATTTGTTCTTTAGTTCCAATACTTACCCTTATTGAATTGCCAATATCTTTCTTGTTTTCCATACTTCTGATAAGAATGCCTTTTTCTCTCATTTGTTTTATTAGAATTTTAGGATCTTTTTTAGGCCAAATTAAGAAATAATTACCACCACTAAAGTGAGTTCTGATTTTTGTTGATTTAAATTTATTTTTAATCCATTTCCTTGCCTGTTTTACTTCTAAAACATAATCATCAATATATGATTTGTCTTTAAGTGCTGCTAATGCTGCCGTTATAGCAAAGCTATTTACATCATATGGTCCTGTAACTTTGTTGATGTATTGAATTAAATTTTTATTTCCAAAAGTAAAACCTATTCTTAAACCAGCTAAACCAGCTGTTTTTGAGAGAGATTGGATTATTAGTATATTGTTATTCTTTTCAAAATCTATCGATTCAAGAAGACTATCTCCATTAAATTTTTCATATAATTCATCAACAATTATCAATGAATCGTTTTTGATATTTGCTAAGTTAATTATCTCTTGAGCACTTAAAACTGTGCCTGTTGGATTATTTGGATTACAAATAAATATTAACTTTGGATTATACTTTATAATTTTTTCACTAAATTCTTCGATGGGGAATAGAAAATTTTCTCCAATGTAAGAACAAGTGATTTTCTTCATTCCTCGCATTTCTGAACAAGGAGAATAGTAACCAAAAGTTGGATTTGTTGTTAGAAATATTTGATCTTTTTCTCCAAAGCAATTGAAAATTGCATTTATTGCTGCGTCTGCTCCATTAAAAATTCCTATTTCATCGTCATCAAATTTTCTTGAATCAAGATATTGATCACATAAAAAATTTTTTAATAGATTATATTCTGGATAAATTGAAATCTCATCTAATTGTATCGCTTGTAATGCTTTAAAAACATTAGGACTAGGACCTAGAGTATTTTCATTGAAGTCTAAGCGGAGTAAATTTCTTCTATTTTCTAAAGGTGCAGAATAAGACTGCATATTTATTATTTCTTCTCTTGGTTTTGGGAAAAGATTATTTAATTGATCAAAATCTTTCATTACATTCTTTCTAAAGTTTCAATTCCTAGAAGCTCTAAGCTTAATTTTAGTATTTTTGCAGTTAGATCACATAAATTAAGTCTAGAAACTTTTATATATTTTTCTTCTTTGAGTATTGGAACTTGATCATAAAATCTATTAAAAGTCTGACATAGCTCAAACAGATAATTGCATAATCTATTTGGCATTAAGTCTTTTTCAATAGATATTATGACTTCATCGAACTTAAGTAATTTTCTGATAAGTTTCCACTCAGATTTATGTTCATAATTTATATATTGAAAATCTTTAGATTCATAAACAAAATTATTTTTTCTTTTAATTCCTGCAATTCTTACAAGTGTATATAACAAGTAAGGAGCTGTATTGCCATTCAGGGAGAGCATCTTATCAAAACTAAATTGATAATTAGTGATCCTATTTTGGCTTAAATCTGCATACTTAACAGCTCCTAATCCAATGATTCTTGAAGTATTTGCAATAAAATCTTCTGTCTCATAACGATTTTCTTCTTTTATTCTTTTCAACAAATCTTCTCTTGCTCTTCTAACTGCTTCATTTAATAAATCTTTTAAACGTACTGTCTTACCTTCCCTTGTCTTTAGTTTCTTGCCATCGATTCCTTGAACTAAACCAAAAGGGACATGGTCTACTTGACAATTGTCTGGGATCCATTTTGCTTTTTTTGCAACTTGAAAGACTCCAGCAAAATGATTTGCTTGTCCATGATCAGTTATATAAATAATTCTCGAAGCATCATCCCCATCAGGAGGTTTATTGAATCTGTATCTTATAGCAGCAAGATCTGTGGTGGCATAGTTAAATCCTCCATCCTTTTTTTGAATAATTAGTGGTAAAGGTTTGCCTTCTTTATTAGTCATCCCATCTAAAAATACACATTTCGCTCCTTGATCTTCTACTAATATTTGTTTTAAATTTAAATCCTCAATAACTGATTTTAAGAAGGGGTTATAAAAAGATTCACCTCTTTCTTCTATTTTTATTTTTAAATTTTTATAGATTTCATTAAATTCTTTTCTAGATTGATCACATAATAATTTCCAAGCTTTAATCGAATTTATATCTCCACTTTGTAACTTAACTACTTCCTCTCTAGATCTTTTTTGGAATTCAGATTCATTATCAAATCTTTTTTTTGATTCTTTATAAAATTCAACTAAATCACTTATCTTGATGTTCCCTATATCTTCTAAATCATTTGAATATAAATCTTTGAGCTGAGTAATAAGCATTCCAAATTGCGTTCCCCAATCACCAACATGATTTAGTCTTAATACTTGATAACCTCTTAACTCAAAGATTCTGGATATTGAATCTCCTATTATTGTTGATCTTAAATGCCCTACATGCATTTCTTTAGCAATATTAGGACTAGAAAAATCTACAATGACTTTATTTGATAAGCCACTATCTAAATCTATTTTAATTTGAGGTATACCAGCCCTTTGGCATTTAATATTTGATTTAATTTCATTTATGAGAACTTCATCTTTTAATTTTATATTTATAAATCCAGGTCCAGCTATTTCTAGACTCTTACATAATTTGGATATACTTTTATTTTTATTTAAAAGGTTTATAAAATCATTAGAAATATCTCTTGGATTCTTTTTATATATTTTAGATAAACTTAAACAAACATTACATTGGTAATCACCAAATACCTCTTTTGATGATTGTGTAATTAAATTTTTTCTAAGAATTTCGAATTCTGTCTCTTTATTATTTTTTTTAAGACTATCTAAAAGAGATTCTTCAAATTTATTTGTTAATTCCTTAAAAATGATTAGCATTATTTATTCAATTATTTATCTATATGATTAATTAATATAACGCATACTTAAATCAATCCAATCACTTTTTGTAATTGAAGAACTTGTTGAAATCAAATCAATACCTTTTATTAGATATTTACTAATTTCTTCAGGGTTAATTCCAGAAACTTCTATTATTAAATTCTTATTGACTTCTTTTTCTAAGCTATTAATTGATAAGTTCCTTAATTCCTGAATGTTTTTTTCGATTGTTTCAGGACTAAGTTCATCTAATAAGACACTATTCGCTCCTGCTAATACTGCTTCTTTTGCCTGCGTTATATTCTCAGCTTCAATTATGATATGAGTTGTAAAAGGGGAATTTAGGCGAATTTTTTGTACTGCATTCTTAAGATTATCTGTCCATGCAATATGATTTTCTTTTATCATAGCTGCATCGTATAATCCCATTCTATGATTCACTCCACCTCCGCATTTGAATGCATATTTTTCAAATATTCTTAAGCCAGGAGTCGTTTTTCTAGTATCTGCTAATTTTATATTTGTGCCTTCTAACTTATCTACAAGATTTTTTGTAAATGTTGCTATTCCAGATAAATGCATTGCTATATTTAAGCTGATCCTTTCACTCGCTAGTAAACTTTTTGAAGGTCCATATATTTCAAGTAGTTTTTGATCTTTAACAAATTTATCTCCATCAGAGATATTAAATTTTGGAATGATTTTTAAATCAATTTTTTTAAAAATTTCTTTTATTATCTCAACCCCACAAAATATACCATCCTCTTTTGCAATCCAATATGCATTACCATTCTCTTCTGTAATAGAGGAACTTGTAAGATCTCCCTTACCTAAATCTTCATCGATCCAATTATCAATGATCTTACTTATTTTTGGAGTATTAAGATCCACTAAACTAAAAAATAATTAATAAAAATTCAACTGAAGTTAGAGAATCAACTATAAGTCACTTTGTAATTTAACTCAAATTTATTTACCAATACAAAACTTTGAAAAAATATTATCTAGAAGCGCCTCTGTTAATTCTTGACCAGTTATTTTAGATAAGTTTTGAATACCATCTCTAAGTTCTATTGATAATAAATCAAATGGCAATCTATTTTTAACTATTGAATCAGTATCATTTAAATTAGATAGGCAAGCAGACAAATTCGTTAGATGTCTTTCGTTTAAAAATATATTGATATTTTCTAATTGTTTTAATCCGCATTTTTTTATGATTGCGTCTATTAATAATCCTTCACCATCATTATTTTTAATGCTCATAAGAATTGTGTTTTTTAATTCATTTGAATTAATATTTTTAGAGTCAATTAAATCTTTTTTATTACCCACAATAGTAATTAATTTTTCTTTGGGGATTTCTTTTATTATTTTCTTGTCTTCTTCATTAAATCCTTCTTCAAGACTATAAATATAAATAATAAAATCTGACTCTTTAATTTTCCCAAAACTTTTTTTAATTCCAATACTTTCAATTTGTTCATGAGTTTCTCTTATGCCAGCAGTATCAATTATTTTCATTGGGATTTCATTAATAGTTAAATTAACTTCAATAACATCTCTTGTCGTTCCAGGAATATTAGTTACGATTGCCTTCTCTTTTTTTGCAAGCAAATTTAGTAAAGAACTTTTACCAACATTTGTTTTACCTATAAGCGCAATGGATATCCCATTATGAATATATGAATTTCTTTTTGAATTTTCTATAAGTAACTCTATTTTTTCTTTAACTTTTTTAATGTTTTTTAGATATTTGGAGTAATCAAAATCTGTGAAGTCTTCTTCAAAATCAACTCTTGCTTCTATCTCGCAAAGTTGATTTATAAGGTCATTTTTAATATCATCAATTTTTTTCTTTATTTCTCCTTGAACCCCGCTAAAAGCTAATTCTGCTGATCTGCTATTGCTTGCATTAATTAATTGATTAATTGACTCGGCTTGAGTAAGGTCTATTTTCCCATTCAGAAAAGCTCTTTGACTAAATTCTCCTGGATTCGCAATTCTAACTCTAGAATTACTTGATAATAATATCTTGAGAACTTTATTTACTAAGATAATTCCTCCATGGCAATGGAGTTCAACAACATCCTCTCCTGTAAAGCTATTTGGTGATTTCATCACTAAAATTAAAACCTCATCTATAAATTTATTTTGTTTATTTTCCTGAATAAAACCGTGAAAAACTCTATGTGATTCCCACGCATATTTTGATTTAGTTTTAACAATCTTTTTGCAAGAATTTATTGAGTCTTTCCCCGATACTCTTATTATCGCAACTCCTCCTTTACCTATACTTATAGCTGAAGCAATTGCAGCTATCGTATCTTCTGTAGCAACTATCGAATCCATCTCTCGCTTTATTAAAGATAATTAAGTAAGATTATCAAGAATTTAGTTTTGAATTTTTCTTTCTGAATGAGATCTAAAAGAGATATTACCTATAAGAAAATTCTATCATTATTTAGGAATCAGAATGGAAGTCCCTTCTTTAATGCTAAAGGTTTAGCTATAGGGGTATTTAGTGGCTGCTTTCCTTTTTTTGGGTTTCAGACTCTAATAGGGGTATTTTTTGCAAAACTTGCTAAGGGAAATATTGTTCTAGCTGCAGTTGGTACCTGGATCAGCAATCCCTTTACCTATATTCCACTTTATTATTTTAATTATAAAGTTGGTTCGATTTTTTTTAATACTTCTTCTGATGAAATTATTGAAAAAAGTTTGTTTATTGATGACTTATGGAAACAAGGTAGAATTTTTTCCCTCAAATTACTCTTAGGTTCTTCTTGTGTTGGGTTTTTGTTAGCTTTGATTTGCGGCAGTATTGTTTTCTTTATTTATAAGATAAAACTTAAAAGATAGATAGTTATGAATCTAAATTAATTTTGTCCAACTCTGGCAATATCTAAAACATCTGCCATTGATTTAATTTGATCAATTGTTTTGTGAAGTTGATTATAACTTTCTAGACCTACGCAGAGATTGATAATAGCTGGTTTGCCATAAGCAGTTTTAACATTGGCATCACTAACATTTATACCTTTATCAGATAACCGCATAAGAATATCTTTAAGGACTCCGACTCTATCAATTACTTCTATTCGGAGCTGAATTGGGAACTTATTATCGCCAGTTTTATTATCTTGATTCCAACCAACAGGTAATCTTCTCTCTATTGGAATTGGCATTACATTTTCACAATCTGCCCTATGTATTGTTATGCCATGGTTGCCGAGTGAGACAGTTCCGATAATATCCTCGCCTGGAAGTGGGGTACAGCATTTACCTATTCTGTAATCAAGACCTTCTATCCCAGAAATTGGTGATTTAGTCGTTCTATAAGGTTTATTGGTAGCTAAATTACTATTACTTTTAAGAGATTTTGCTATTTCAGAATCAGAATCATTTTTAATATCCTCTGTCTGTAATTTTATTTCTTCTCTTAGTCTGTTTAATACTTGATGTAAAGTTAAACCACCAAAACCAAGTGATGCAAGAAGGTCTTCAGTATTTTTTAAATTGCATCGATTCGCAACTTTTTTCATAGCATCACTAGAAAGTAATGAATCAAAACCATTTCGACCTACTTCTTTTTCGAGTAAATCTCTACCTCTTTTAATCGTTTCATCCCTGTGGCTTTTCTTATACCATTGGCGGATTCTATTTTTAGCAGTTGGCGTAACTACAAAGTTAAGCCAATCTAAGCTTGGAGTAGCATTATTATTTGTCAAAATTTCTATGAAGTCACCATTTTGAAGTGCTGTAGATAATGGAGAAAGCTTTTCATTTATTCTTATTCCATTACAG
Source organism: Prochlorococcus marinus CUG1433 (assembly GCA_017644425.1). NCBI lineage: Bacteria > Bacillati > Cyanobacteriota > Cyanophyceae > Synechococcales > Prochlorococcaceae > Prochlorococcus > Prochlorococcus marinus. Next base: position 718,869 of record JAEPLN010000001.1, on the reverse strand, counting down.
TGATTTCCAACTTCAGAATGAATTCTGTAGGCGAAATCTATCGCGGTAGACCCTTTTCTTAAACCAACAACATCTCCTTTAGGAGTGATTACAAATACTTCTTCATCAAATAAATCTTCTTTAATTGAAGCTAGATAATCATTATGATCACCATCATTACCTTCTTGTTGCCATTCGACTAATTGTCTTAGCCAATTAAATCTTTCAGCATTACTTTTAGCAGGAGAGCCGCCCTCTTTATATTGCCAATGCGCAGCAATTCCATATTCCGCAATTTGATGCATGGAAGTAGTTCTAATTTGAACTTCAATAGGTCGATGTCTTCCAATTACTGAAGTATGTAAGGACTGATATCCATTGGGTTTTGGTAATCCTATATAGTCTTTAAATCTGCCTGGAATTGGTTTGAAAGTATCATGAACAACCGCTAAAGCTCTGTAACAACTATCTGAATTATCAACGATAATTCTTAGAGCAGCAACATCATAAATTTCATGAAACTGTTTTTGTTGTCTTTTCATTTTGCTCCAGATGCCATAAAGATGTTTTGGTCTTCCAGTTATTTCAAAGTGGCTTAAACCCGCTGAGACTAAGTTTGCTTTCATAAGATTTAGGGTGACTTTTAACCTTTTTTCTCTATCACTCCTTTTAACAGCAATTTGATCTTTTAGATCTTGATATTCTTTAGGCTCCAGAAATTTAAACGCTAAATCTTCTAATTCCCATTTAAATCTATTTATTCCTAATCGATTAGCTAATGGTGCATAAATCTCTCTTGTTTCTCTCGCTATTCTTTGTTTTCTCTCATCATTGAGCCATTCGATTGTTCTCATGTTATGAAGTCGATCTGCCAGTTTTACTAAAACAACTCTGATATCGCTAGCCATAGCCATAAACATTTTTCTGAGATTTTCAGCTTGTGCTTCAGTCCTGTTATTAAAGTGAATCCCACCTAATTTTGTTACGCCCTCCACAAGTATTTTTACTTCTAATCCAAAATTTGCTTCAATTTCAGATAAATCAATGCCTGTATCTTCAACAACATCATGTAAAAGTCCTGCAGCAATTACAGATGAACTGGCCCCTATTTCTTTGAGAAGATTTGCAACTGCAACTGGGTGAATAATATAAGGTTCACCACTAGCACGTAGTTGTCCTGCATGAGCCTTATAGGAAAGTTTAAAGGCCTTTACAATAAGGTTTTGATCCTTATCGTTTATATTATTCGATTTTTCGTAATTATTAATATCTTTAAAAAGCCAATCGGGGATTTTTATCTCATAATTCAAAGATTCACTTTCATATTTTTCATTTTCGGGCAAAATAGTTTTGGAAACTTCAATTTCTTTTTTATCTTTTGAGTTTGCAGCTGCCTCAGACATTTTATATTGCTTTAGATTTATTTTATTTAGGACTAGAAAAATTTGCTATAAAATCATGGAAATAAAAAAAGAAAAGATTCTTACAGTTAAAAATCTTACTGTTAAATATAGTTTAAAGAAGAGCCCTATAATCAAAAATATTAATCTAGATATAGATAGAGGGGATCATTTAGCTATTATTGGCCCTTCTGGGTGCGGAAAGACTACTCTTGCAAAAACATTGGTAAATATGTTGCCTGAACAAGCAACTTCTCAAGGCCATATATCAATTTCATGTTTAGATCCTAGAAAAATAAATAAGAACGAAGCTCAATTATTTAGAAGAAATAATTTTGGATTTATCTATCAAGATTCCATAAAAAAACTTAATCCACTAATGAAAGTTGGGGATCATTTATTCGAATTATTTAAAACTCATGATCAAACTAAATCATCGTTGCATATTAAAAAATTAGTTAAAGAAGTTTTTCAAAAAGTCGGAATTGAAGAAAGTTTACTTGATTCTTTCCCACATCAATTTAGTGGTGGAATGAGACAAAGAGTTTCTATAGCAATGGCTCTTGCCTTAAAACCAAGATTATTAATAGCTGATGAACCTACGACAAGCCTTGATTCCATAACAAGTTTTGAAATTATGAAAGAAATAATTCACTTATGTAACACATTTGAAACTACTTTAATTCTAATTAGTCATGATATTAATCTTGCGGCAAAGTGGTGCAAGAAAATCGCAATTATTGATAAAGGTTCAATTGTTGAAAATGGAAATATATCAGACATTCTTCGATCACCAAAGTCTGATATTGGTATTAAGTTAGTAAATGCTTCGAATATAGTTTTTGAACCAAATACTAAAAACTACGTTATAAATGAAGTTGTTTTAGAGGTTAATAACTTAAGACATTGGTATAAAATAAATTCTTCAATCTTTTGGAATAAATGGAATAAGGCTTTAAATGAAGTAAGTTTTAAATTATATAAAAATGAGACTCTTGGTATAGTTGGTTCTTCAGGAAGTGGAAAAAGTACATTATGTAGGGCTTTAATTGGACTTATTAAAGTAAGAGGTGGTGAAATAAAAATTTATGAAAAAAATCATTTATCGAAAAAAAATAAATCTTACACAAAGAACAATTTCATACAAATTATTTTTCAAGATCCTTTTTCAAGTTTGAATCCAAAAATGAAAATTAAAAATCTTTTGGAAGATATTTTTCTTATTCAAAAAATTTCAGATAAAAGAAAAATTGAGAAGGAAATAAAATTTATGTTGAGAAATTTAAATCTCCCACTAACGAATGATTTTCTTAATTCTTTTCCTAGCCAATTATCTGGTGGTCAGTTGCAAAGAATTTCATTAGCCAGAGCACTATTGTTGAAACCAAAAATTTTGATTTGTGATGAGAGCGTTAATATGTTAGATGCTTCAGTAAAAATAGAAATTCTTGAATTACTAAGAGTCTTGCAAGAAAAAATGGATTTAACCATTATCTTTATTACTCATGATTTAGGTATTGCTAAAAGATTTTGTAATAGGTTGCTAGTAATGAATCGCGGAAAGATAGTTGATGAAGGAGAAAGTTCTACAATATTCACCGAAACTAAAAATACCTATACAAAATCTCTTTTAAATTCTTCTTTAAATCTTATTTAGATTTAAGAACTTTTAGTAATTTTTGAAAATCTAATGGTAATTCTGCTTCAAATATCATTTCTTTGCCATTGATTGGATGTATAAGGCCAAGCTTAAAAGCGTGTAATGCTTGGCCCTCTAATTTACAAGGAAGTTTTTTGCATCTTCCATATAAAGGATCACCCACAATAGGATGATTAATGTGAGCACAATGAACTCTTATTTGATGCGTTCGACCAGTATCTAATTTGAAATTCATTAATGAGTAATTACCTAATCTTTCTTTTACTTTCCAATAAGTGCAGGCATATCTTCCTGAAGCTGCTTCAACTACTTTATATTTCAATCTATTGAATTTATCTCTACCAATGTGCCCTACTATTTGGCCTTCTTCAGAATTAGGTGCTCCATGAATTACTGCAATATATTCGCGCGAAGCTATTTTTTCTTTTATTTGTTTCTGGAGATTTACCAATGCTTCTTGGCTTTTTGCTACCACCATACATCCGGAAGTATCTTTATCTAATCTGTGAACAATACCAGGCCTTAGTTTCCCATTAATTCCAGGAAGATCATTACAGTGAAAAAGTAATCCATTGACTAGAGTTCCTGATTTGTGTCCAGGGGCTGGATGAACAATTAGTCCTGATTGTTTATTTATTACTATGATGTGCTCGTCCTCAAAAAGGATTTCTAAATCCATTTTTTCAGGTTTCAAATATACAAGAGGTTCTGGAGGAGGCATCCAGATTTGAATATTGTCGCCATTTTTTAATGGCGTCTTTGCTTTTGCAGTCTTATAATTTACAAGTACTAATCCTGAATTGATAAAATTTTGAATTCTTGCTCTACTTTGTTCTGGCCTTTTACTTACCAACCATCTGTCTAGTCTCATAGGAAGAGGTAGCTCATAAATAATTTCTATAAGTTCACCCTCTCCAATACCGAAAGAATTTTTATTATTTAATTCCATTGTGGGACTTCTAAAGCAATTTTACCAAGCATTTGATTTCTATAATCTTCCAATAATCTATGAGACATTCTTCTTTTATCACCTGAGGTATGTTTTATAGCTGCTTCATTGATCCAATCAGAAGGACTCTTAAAGCCTTTTGTAATATCAACTCCATATCTATTTGATATTTTTTTTACTGAGATATTCGCATTTTTATCTTTGTTTAGTGTGGATATAATCTTGATAAATTCAATTGCGACGCTCTCAACTTCATAAGCAGCTTCTCCAATATCGTCACATAATGCAAGATGAAGTGCTGATTTTTGATCTTCTAAATTTGGAGGTATGACGCCAGGAGCATCTAGTAGATCGATACCACCTTCTAATTTTATCCATCTTAAATTACGAGTCACCCCTGCTTTCCTAGCACTATCTACAACTCTTTTTTTTGCAATTCTATTAATTAATGCTGACTTACCTACGTTTGGGAAACCAAGTGTAAGGGCTCTAATTGGCCTAATTAGCATTCCTCTAGAAAGTCTTCTATCGTCAATTGATGTCCTAGATTCTTTGGCAGACTTACAAATTTCTTTAATACCAATACCTTGTTTAGCATCACACCAATGTGGATATTGATCTTTATCGTTAAACCATTTATTCCAATTAGTTATGGTGTCAGGGGAGATCATGTCTGATCTGTTAATAACAAGAATATGTTTTTTATTATTAATCCATTTATTTAAGTGTGGATGTCCTGTTGATAAAGGAATTCTTGCATCTCTAACTTCTATAACTAAATCTACTTTATTAATAACTTCAGATAATTTTTTTTCTGCTTTTGCGATATGGCCTGGATACCATTGAATTTTGGGTATGTCCACTTCAATAAATCAAATAAAATTTTGTATTCCTTTTAATTTTTTTTATAAGTTTCAAAAGTATTTACACCTTAAGTTTAGTATAAATTTAATAACTAAAAATTTTTATAATCGTTAATTCTTAAAATTTATTAAGGCATAGGTAACAGTAACTACTTTTTAACCCAATAAGCCCAAATTAACGTTAGGGTCTTAAGATTAAAAAATAAGCTTGTTTAATGTCAAAGTTATCTCTTTCCAGTCTTGATAAGACACATTTAGAAGGAAAAAAAGTTCTTGTAAGGGTAGATTTTAATGTTCCATTAAATGAAGATGGTCAAATAACTGACGATACGCGTATCCGTGCAGCGATCCCAACGATTGAATATCTTATTAATCATTCTGCAAAAGTTATTTTAGCTGCTCATTTTGGTAGACCAAAAGGTCAGGTAAATGAAAAAATGAGATTAACTCCAGTAGCAGCAAGATTAAGTGAATTGTTGGGGCAAAATGTTGCTCTTACTAACAGTTGTATTGGTGATGAAGCAATTGCACAATCAAATAGCTTATCTAATGGAGATGTTCTTTTACTTGAAAATGTTCGTTTTTTTGGTGAAGAGGAAAAGAACGACTTGGAGTTTGCTAAAAAATTAGCATCTCATGCAGATATGTATGTAAATGATGCTTTCGGTGCTGCTCATAGAGCTCATGCTTCAACTCAGGGTGTTACGAATTATTTAAGTCCATCGGTAGCTGGATTCCTTTTAGAAAAAGAATTGAAATATTTACAAGGCGCAATAGATTCCCCAAACCGTCCATTGGCAGCAATAGTTGGAGGATCAAAGGTTAGTAGCAAAATAGGTGTGCTTGATTCTTTACTAGATAAGTGTGACAAAATTATGATTGGTGGCGGCATGATTTTTACATTTTATAAAGCTAGAGGTCTAGATGTTGGGAAGAGCCTTGTAGAAGAAGATAAACTAGAGCTCGCCAAAGATTTAGAAGCAAAAGCAAAAGCCAAAGGAGTCGAATTATTATTACCCACTGATGTCGTTTTAGCTAGTGAATTTTCACCTGACGCTGAAAGTAAAATATCTCAAATAGATTCAATTAGTGGGGATTGGATGGGTTTAGATATTGGTCCAGATTCCATTAAGGTTTTTCAGAATGCTCTTGCAGAATGTAAGACAATAATTTGGAATGGCCCGATGGGAGTCTTTGAATTTGATAAATTTGCAAAAGGTACAAATGCAATAGCTACGACTCTTGCAGACTTAAGTGCTTTTTCTGAAGTTTGCACAATAATTGGTGGTGGAGATTCAGTAGCAGCAGTTGAAAAGGCAGGGTTAGCTAAGAAAATGTCTCATATATCTACTGGTGGTGGGGCTAGTTTGGAACTTTTGGAGGGTAAAACCTTACCTGGTGTATCTGCTTTAAACGACGCTTAGGCTAAATCTCATCAACTATATCAATACTCTTTGTGAAAGTAATCATTCCCTTGGGATGAGCTATGATTCCTGACCAAATTTGTATCCCTGGTTTTGATGGAGCCCTTGTAATTTTAAAAATTCCCCCAGATGCTAATGGTTCCAATAATATTTCCTGTTCAAAAAATGAATTTACTTGATGAGGTTTTATAGCTCCAGCAATAATCACTTCTTCAAGAGGCTTATTTAAAATTATATCGATATCGTATTTAGAACCAGTAAGAACTCTATCAGGAATTTTGAAACTAATATCTATCTTATTATCATCATTTCTTATTAATGTGAATAAATTTTTGATAATTCCTTCATTTATTTTTCCATTCAAGATTGAAAATAAATAATCAAAATTTGATTCGAGTATATATATTTCTCCATTAACTATTTTTCTTCCAGAAACTTTTATTCGCAAAATATCTTTATTTGGAATATTAGATTTTAATCTTTTGATCTTCCATTTGCTGTCAGGGAAATCATTAATAATCTTAGAAAATTGTTTTGGTATATAATGGCTTTCATCATTTCTAAAATTTTTTTTAATAAACTCAAAATCTCTCGCATTTAAGGAGTTTTCTAGATTTCTTATAAAATCAACTTCTAAAGTTTGCGTTATTGCTGAATAGGGAATAATGAGATAAATAAATAAGTAGAGAGGGAAACCTCTATTTCTGAAAAAGTTTAAATTAAACATATTTATCATTTATTGTTTTTATTCTACTAATTTAAGTTTTTATGTCTAAAAAAAATAATTTACTAGTCGCAGCCAGTGGGACAGGGGGGCATATTTTTCCAGCGTTAGCAGTCTCTAAAGACGTAGAAGATAAGTGGAATATACATTGGTTGGGTGTTAACCAAAGACTTGATGCCAATTTAATTCCCAAAAAATATAATTTGAAGACTTTGAGTATAAAAACACCAAGAAAAAACATTTTTCTGTTTTATCAATATATAGAAATTTTAATGTCAACTTTCCAAATAATTAGGATCTTAAAAGAAAAAAAAATTAACTTGGTTTTTACGACTGGAGGTTATATCTCTGCACCCACTATTGTTGCTTCAAAATTTCTGAGGATACCTGTCATTATTCATGAATCAAATTTAATTCCAGGAATGGTCACGAAATATTTTGGTTTTTTGTGTAACTATGTTCTTCTAGGATTTAAGAATACAAATCCTTATTTAAGAAATTGTAAAACTATTTTCACTGGAACCCCTTTAAGAGAACAATTCTATAAATCTAATCCTTTGCCAGAATGGGTTCCAGAAGGAAAAGGACCTCTTTTGATTGTTATGGGAGGTAGTCAAGGAGCAAAAGCTATAAATCAAATTCTTAACGAATCTCTGGAATTTTTATTAAAAAAACAGTTTCGGATAGTTCATATTATTGGGGAATCTAATCAACAATCTTTTGATGTAAAAAACTCCAAAAATTATATTCAAAAGAAATTTACTAATGAAATAGCAGCTTTAATTCAAAACTGTGATCTTGTAATATCAAGATCCGGTGCAGGAACAATCAATGAACTAATAGAGGCCGAAAAACCTTCTATTTTAATTCCATATCCAGATTCTAAAAATAATCATCAGGAGAAAAATGCGATGATTCTCGCTGAAAGTGGAGGTTCAGTTTTAATCAATCAAAATAAAATTTCTAAAGAAGTTTTTGAAGAAACTCTAGAAAGAATTTTTAAAATAAAATCAAAAAAGGGCAAAAATCATTATGAAATATTAGATCTCATGAAGAGGAATATGGAAAATAATAATAAAATTAAATCTAAAAATGAGATTAAAAAATTTATTAATTATTTTCTAAAGGAATTCTGAATTTCTTTACATAAAAGAGTGTTATTTTTCCTATTCTGCAAGCTTATTCTTGCCCACTTCTCGTCGAGAAATTTAAATGAAGTACATTCTCTAAGCAATATCCCCTTATTTTCTAAGTATTTTATATTTGGCGACAAGGATGTTTTACTTTCTATTAAAAAAAAGTTGGTTGAAGAGTTATGAACTTTAAGGTTCTCTATTTTTGATAATTTTCTAAATACTCTCTTTTTTTCAACATTTATCCAGCTATGAATCTGTTTTGTCCACTGTTCATAGAATTTCTTATTACTTAGTAGATCAATTCCGGCTTTAATAGCAAAGGAATTTAAAGGCCAAGGATCTCTCTTTATTTCCCATTGTTTAAGTTTTTTCGATGAGCCAATAACGTAACCTAATCTAAGGCCAGGAATATTGAAGATTTTGGTCAAGCTTCTCAAGACTAATAAATTATCAAATCTTTGGGTTAATGGTATTAAAGATTCTTTCTCTCCATTAGGTGTTATCGATAAGAAAGCTTCATCACAGATAACTAATTTATATTTTTTCACAACTTCCTCCAATGAATTCTTTTCCCATAATTGGCCGGTAGGGTTATGTGGATTTGTTATCCAAATAACATCACCTTTTGGATGAAGCGGAAATGATTGAGGAAAAATATCATTCCAGTTTTTTGGTAATTCGCAATGTATTAAATTGCTATTCCAACAATTTAAAGATCTTTCATAATCAACAAAGGATGGAGAAGGAATACAACTTATTCCAAATTTGGATGCTTCGTAACCTGCCCAGGTTATTAATTCAGAAGCTCCATTACCAGTCAATATATTGTCTGGATTTATCCTATGAAATTTACCAATTATTTCTCTCAAATCACTTAAGTTTCTCTCAGGGTAATATCTAAATCCAAGATTCTTAATTTCCTCATTTAATGAATCTATTAGTATCTGAGGAGGATCAAATGGTACTAATGAGGCGCTTGCGTCAATAATTTCAGAGGGTAATAAATTTAATTTCTTTGCTTTTGCATATACGTTTCCTCCATGTTTTAGGTTTGATGATTGCATGGTTAGTATTTTGTAATCATTAGGTTCCGGTTTATTCATTATTCATTTTCTTTTTTTACTCAATCCATTTTAGATCTGATCCAACGGCCTCTTTTATATTTGATAATTTATGGATATTTAGTTGCTTTATAATTCCTTGAAGTATATCGGGTACTAATTGTGGACCCTTATATATCCATCCTGTATAAATTTGAATTAATGATGCTCCAGAACAAATTCTTTCCCATGCTGACTCAGGACTATCTATTCCACCAACGCCAATTAAAATAATCTTTTTGTCAATATTATGAATATGTTTTATTATTTGATTTGCTTTTTTTTGTAGAGGCCTTCCACTTAATCCTCCTTTCTCTTCAGAAAGTAATAATCCAGTTTGCATGATCTTTCTATTTTCAAGACCTAATCTATCTATGCTGGTGTTAGTAGCAATTATTCCATCGATGTTTTCCTCGATTATTAATTGGCAAATATCTTCAATATCTTTAAAGCTTAGATCTGGTGCAATTTTGACAAATAATGGTGGACAACTGGGTAACTTTTTAATTTCTTTAATAAGTTCTTTTAGAAGAATTGGATCTTGTAACTTTCTTAGTCCTTCAGTATTTGGAGAACTTACGTTTATTGCTGCATAATCACAATATGGAATTAATAATTTTAGAGAAGTTAAATAGTCATCTTTTGCTCGAGATAAATCTGTAATTTTAGACTTACCAAAATTTATCCCTAAACAAATATTCTTTCTATTTTTTTTAAACTCAATTCCTTGTTCAGCAAAGTTTTTAACTAGATTTTCAGCACCATTGTTATTGAAACCCATTCTATTTAATGCTGCCTCTTCTTCAGCTAATCTAAATAACCTTGGTTTGGGATTTCCATCTTGAGCAAATTTAGTTACTGTTCCAAGTTCAGCAAATCCAAAACCAAAATCTTTCCATATATTTGCGGCATTTCCATTTTTGTCAAAACCCGCAGCTAAACCAATTGGATTACAAAAATTTATTCCACATATGTTCTGAGTTAATCTTTTATCAACTACAGAAAATTCTTTATTTAGATTTTTTAAGATAGAAGCAACTACAGGCCAATTATATTTTCTTGAACTGAATGATAGGAGGCTAAGAGATAAATTTGTTAAGTATTCTGCATCAATTCCAGAGTCTTTTTTTAATACAGGGGTAATCAAGTTTTTATAAAGATTTTTAAATACCCCCTTCTGTACATTCATAAAAAATTAGGATTCTTTTTTTTCTATTATCCAATATTTTCTATTTTTAGGAATCACTCTCCAATTACGCCATTCAAAAAGTAAATATTTTTTTATATTTAAGTCGTTTTCTTTACCCAATAAGTTACTTAGTTCTAGTGAACTTAAAAAATACTTTTTTTCAGCAAATTTTTGAATTAATTCATAGCGTGAAAATAATTCCTGAATTTCTGCAGGTGCATTTCTTTCAAAAAAACCAACTGAAGATTCTACTTCTTTTGAGTTAATTTCTATAGATATACCTTTGCTGTAATTAGTGGCAATTTTATCAACCCTATCATTTTGTTTATCACCGCTGTGACCTTTAACATATTCCATTATTAGGCCATCAATTCTTAATTGATCAATTTTTTGCCATAGATCAACATTTTGAACTGATTTTCCAGAGCTTGTTTTCCATCCATTTCTCTTCCAATTAATAATCCACTTTGTATAACCCTCTATGACATATTTACTATCAGTTCTTAATTTAAAGTTCTTTTTTAATTTGAAGGTTTTTAACTTTTCAAGAGTTTTGATAGCGGCAGTCAGTTCCATTCTGTTATTAGTAGTATTTTGCTCGGAACCACCTATTTCTAATTCGCTATTATCGTCAAATATTATTAAACCGCCCCAACCACCTGGACCTGGATTACCACTGCAGGCTCCGTCAGTTGCGGCTTCAATCGCAATACTATTAATATTCATAATTTTTGAAGCCGATATCCTTAATATCGGCTTTAAAAAATGTACTCTTACTTAAGTGTAACTTTACCGCCAGCTTCTTCAATCTCTTTCTTTAAAGATTCAGCATCTGCTTTGGCTATTCCTTCTTTTACAGTTTTTGGTGCTGATTCAACCAGTGCTTTTGCATCTCCAAGACCAAGACCAGTTGCATTTCTTACAACTTTAAGGACTTTGATTTTTGCAGCTGCATCAAAGCTTTCAAGAATTACATCAAATTCAGTTTTTTCTTCAGCAGCGCCACCATCTCCATCAGAGCCAGCCGCTCCAGGAGCTGCCATTACTACACCTGCAGAAGCTGCAGCAGATACACCAAAAGTCTCTTCAATTTGCTTTACAAGCTCTGATGCTTCTAAAAGTGATAGAGATTTTAATGATTCAAGAATTTCTTCAGTTTTTGCGGACATTTTCTTAAAAGTTAATTAGGGTTTGAATTTAGGATTCTGATTTTTCAGAATGTTGTTTAAGTGATCTAGCAAGTCCAGAAGGCACTTCATTGATAGAGATCGCAATTTTGGTTGCAACGCCATTTAGAGCGCCAGCAATTTTTGCCATCAATACTTCTTTAGATGGAAGACTTGCAATTTCTTTTATTTCAGAATCGCTAAGAAGTCTGCCTTCAAATAAAGCTCCTTTGGTTTCGGATTTTTTGGTGTCTTTTTGAAAAGATTGAATTGCTTTTACAGCTCCTCCAACATCTTCTTTGATTAAGACAAAAGCATTGGTTCCGGTCAGTAAAGATTCAAGATCGTTCCAATTACTATCTCCATCAATCGCTTTACGCATTAATGAATTTTTAGTAACTTTGCAAATGCCGTTAGTTGTTTGCAATCTAGATCGCAAATCTGACATCTCTTTGATAGTTAAACCCTTATAGTCAAGAACTACAGCCATTTCCGAGTCGTTTAAGAGAGATTTAATCTCAGTAACGATTTGTTGCTTATTCTCTAGTGTTCGGCCCATTGTGTTTTTTTTGGATCGTAATTTAGGGAGAGCAGGAAATGCGGCAAAGTCCTTTATAGAGGCCGCTTTTATTAGATCCAAAAAGAAATAATTAAGACGAGTCCTCGGTAGGAATTAGAAATTTAGAATAGCTAAATTAACCTACTTTCTTTGGCCGTATTATTGCATTTAAATTATACTACAAAGCGTTAACCTTCAGGTTGGAAATCTTGTACAGCATTTACGTCAACTTGAACTGAAGGCCCCATAGTTGAAGTAACATAAAAAGTTTTCCAGTATTTTCCTTTGGCTCCACTTGGTTTGTTTTTGTCAATTGATTCTTGTAAGGTTTTTAAGTTTTCAAATAAAGCCTCTTTTGTAAAACTTGCTTTCCCAAAGCGGACATGAACGATACCAGCTTTATCTGCTCTAAATTCGAGCTTACCAGCTTTGAATTCTTTAATTGCATTAGCAATATCATTAGTTACTGTACCAGCTTTAGGATTAGGCATTAAACCTCTAGGCCCTAAAACTCGTCCTAATTTTGCAACCTTTGGCATCATATCTGGAGTCGCAATAAGTAGATCAAACTCCATACTTCCTTTGTTGATACTTTCCACAAGATCTTCTTCGCCAAATAAATCTGCACCTGCAGCCTTAGCTTTTGATACATTCTCCCCGCTTGTGATAACTGCAATTTTTATGCTTTGGCCAGTACCATGTGGTAACGCAACAGTGGTTCTTAATTGTTGATCAGTGTATTTTGGATCGATACCTAAACGAATATGCGCTTCAATAGTTTCATCAAACTTCGCATTAGCATTTTCCTTGATAATACTTAGAGCTTCAAGTGGGGGGTAAATGCGATCTTCAATCTTTGTTGATAGAGCCGCCATTCTTTTTGATAGTTTTTTCATAGTAATTTTGGGTGCAAACGGTTATTAACTAACCTCCCCTAAATAGTGAGCAATTTTGTCTTGAAATTATTCAGTAACGGAGACGCCCATATTACGAGCGGTACCCTCAATTACTTTCATTGCTGATTCAACACTAGAACAGTTTAGATCAGGAAGCTTAGTTTTGGCTATTTCTTCTAATTGAGCTTTAGTTATATTCCCAACAGAGCCTTTAGAGGATTCGCCTGATCCTTTCTCTATACCAGCTGCTTTTGTTATTAGAACGGAAGCGGGAGGTGTTTTTGTGATAAAAGTAAAGCTTCTATCTTCAAAAACAGAAATCTCAACTGGAATTACAAAACCTGCTTTATCTTGTGTCCTTGCGTTGTATTCTTTACAAAATGCCATAATATTGACACCATGTTGTCCTAAAGCTGGCCCTACAGGAGGGGCAGGATTTGCTTTGCCTGCTTGTAGAGCAAGCTTGATAACTGCAACAATTTTTTTTGCCATTAGATTAAAGAATTTAAGCTGGAGTAGAAAATGATAATTTTACTCGATAAACATGAATAATTAGAAATTAATTTTGTTTATTGATTTGGGAGAATTCTAATTCTACAGGAGTCTCGCGCCCAAATATTGAAAGTAATGCTTTTAATTTATTTCTTTCTCCAGAAACTTCTATAACTTCTCCCTGAAAATCCTTGAATGGACCACTAGTTACTATGATTCTATCTTTTTCTTCAATATCTAGCTTGATTACAGCTTTTTTCTCTGATGCGCGCTTAAATATTCTATTAACCTCTTGTCTGGATAATGGTCGAGGTTTGATGTGACCTCGCGATCTTCCGCTGCCTCTCCCGTCTTCAGCACCAACAAAGTTAATTACATTTGGAGTACTTTTAACAGCCATCATTGTATCTTCATCCAAAATCATTCTTACGAGAACATAACCTGGGAAAACTTTTTCTTCAGTAGTTTGTCTACTTCCATCTTTTTTTAATTTAATTCCAGGAGTTTGGGGAATTTCAATTTCAATGATTCGATTATTAACACCTAAAGTTACTGATCTCTGCTCGAGAGTCGCTTTTACTTTTTTTTCGCAGCTCGATGCTACTTGAACTGCATACCATCTTGCGATGCTAGTGTTTGCTTTTGAAGAGGTAAGGCTTGTAGTCAATTCGTTACTCATTTTTTTGAAGCTTAATTAAGATCTTTATAAATGGATATTTAGGGATTATTCAACCAAAAATTTGCGAGGCTGCCCATCCATAGAATCTACTGACAGATGCTATTGCTGCCGCAGAAAACGATACCATAATTATAACCGCTACAGATTCGCTAAAAAGTTGTTGTTTGTTTGGCCACACGACAAGTTTAAGCTCATCGTAGGTAGATCTAAAAAAATTATTCTTTTTTTTAGGCTCTTCAATTTCAGGAGAATCCTTTTTTAGAGGTTCTTTATTAGTAGTAGGACTTGTCACAAAATTTTTTTGAAAATAAGCTTTACGCTTTAACTTTATTTTAGCTTATTGATTTACTCCTCAGCTAGGTTTGAAAACTATCTCATCTTTTTTAGCGGGATTAAGTTTAATTGTGATATTTTTTTTGTTTTTAAAGTTATCCTCTAAAAGTTTTGCAGCCAAGGGATTTTCTATTTGTCTTCTAAGTTCCCTGCTAAGTGGCCTAGCACCATATTCAGGTTCGTAAGAATCGTTTGCAATTTTATTAACAACTTTTTTGTCTATTGTGATATTTATTTTCTGTTCAAGTAGGAGGTTTTTTAAATCTTCTGTTTGTAAAATAATAATTTTCTGAAGTTCATGAATTGTTAATGGATCAAACTTTACTACTTCATCAATTCTGTTTAAAAATTCTGGTCTAAAAATTGAAGACAATGTATTATTGATAGAATTTTCTAGAGTTTGGAGGTCTTCTGACTGTTCTTCACTTTTAGAAATCTTTTGTGAATACTCCAGTATGACTTTCCCAGCTAAATTGCTTGTCATAATTATTACGGTATTTTTGAAGTCCACTGTTCTACCTTGGGAGTCCGTCAATCTTCCCTCATCTAAGACTTGTAGAAGGATATTAAACACTTCAGTATGTGCTTTTTCTATCTCATCAAGAAGTATTACTGAATATGGTTTACGTCTTACAGCTTCAGTTAATTGTCCACCTTCCTCATAACCTACATAGCCTGGAGGAGCGCCTAAAAGTCTTGCAACTGCATTTTTTTCCATATATTCACTCATATCTAATCTTAAAAGTGCTTCTTCTTCATTAAATAAAGCTGATGCAAGAGATTTAGCTAATTCTGTTTTCCCAACCCCTGTGGGACCCATAAACAGAAAGGAGCCTACTGGTCTTTTTGGGCTTTTCATGCCGACTCGAGCCCTCCTAATTGCTGAAGAAACAGCTTCTATAGCCTTTTCTTGTCCAATAACTTTTTCTCTTAGTTCTGCCTCTAAATTAACTAGTTTCTTCCTTTCATTTGAAACTACTTTAGAAATTGGAATGCCTGTGATCTTTGATATGACATCAGCAATATCATCAGGTTCAACTTGATATTTAAACGGGAAATTTCTATTTTTATTTATTTTTTTAAAGTTAATTTCAACTTTTTGAATTTCATTCTCTATTTCATGTAATTCTTCTTCAAGCTTTTCTAAAAAATCCAGATCTTTTTCGATTTCATAATTTGATTTATCTTTAATTTTTTTGATTAGCCTATCTTCTTCTCTCATCAGAATAGATAATTGTTCCATTTCTTCGAGCAAATTATTCCAATTATCGATAAGGACATTCAATTTTGCCTCAGATTGGTCTCTCATATTTAGTAGCTTCTCTTTATCTTCGATATCTTCATCAGGCAGATTCCTCAATTTTACATCAATATTATTTATCTTTTTTTCTTGTAGGATTATCAATTGCGGCTTATTGTTAGATTCGATTTTTAGTTGTGCGGCCGCTTCATCAATTAAATCAATTGCTTTATCAGGGAGACATTTATCGCTGATATATCTGTCGGCTAATTTTGCAGAATAATTTATAGCATCTTCAGAAATTCTTATGCCATGGTGTAGTTCATATTTCTTTTTAATGCCTTGAATTATTTTTGCGCTCAATTCTACTGAAGGTTCATTAACAATTATCTTTTGAAAGCAATTATTTAATGCCTGATCTTTTTCAATAGTTTCGCGAAATTTTTCAGGTGTTGTTGTACCAATACATCTAAGTTCTCCTTCCGCTAGTAAAGGCTTGAGAATATTACTAATATCTGCAGTAGATCTATCAGAACTTAATATTGAGTGAATTTCATCAATAAATAAAATCATACCTTGGCTTGGATCGTTTAATTCCTGAAGTATTAAGCTTAGTCTTTCCTCTAGTTGACCTCTAAACTTTGTACCAGAAACTAATGCACCCAAGTCAAGTGAAATAATTTTAAAGTTTTTTAAAGAATCAGGAACTTTTTTATCCACAATTAATTGTGCTAGCAATTTCGCAATTGAGGTTTTACCAACTCCAGGATTACCTATCAGTATTGGATTGTTTTTGTTTCTTCTACAGAGAACCCTCATTAAATTATTTATCTCATTTTCTCTTCCTATAACTGGATCAAGTAAACCTTTTTTGGCTGATTCTGTTAAATCTTTCCCATAAATTGAAAGAGCATTTTCATCTTTTTTAACTCGTTTATTGGGTTCGATTTGAAGTTCACTTTTAGGTAATGGAACAATAGCTTTTTCTGATTTTTCCTCTTTGACTTTTGTCTCTTTGTTTGATTCAAAATTATTTTGATTGTTTATCTCAATTAAGTTTTTATAATCAACAGAATCTTTTGATTGATTTATATTTGGGAAAAACTTTAATTCTTCTTCTAATTTTTCCATTGATAGATTTCCTTCTTGAAAAACATAATTACCTATTCTTGAATCTCTTCCAAGAGCAATAAGTAAATGCGGGATTTCTATGAATTTTGACCCCCATTGAATTTTAATCTGATTTGCATTATCTAATAAAATTTCTAAATCTTCTCCAATAGTAAAAATATCTGATTCGTTTGTTGGTGTCTCTTCTAAAAAATCTTCTGTTATATCTAAAACTGTATCTTGGTCTATTGATAAATTTTCGATGAAAGCAAAGAATTCACTTGATGTAAACAATGTATGAATTATGTGTTCAATATTAAATTCGCTATGATCCCATTTTTTTGCAGTTTCTTCACCTAATAGAAGAAGATTCCAACTTATATCGCTAAAAAGTTCAGGACTGGATGTTAGGGTTTCTCTCATAAACTATAAAAACTATAGTTGATTATCAATTAATATTCTAAATAAGTTCTTCATTAATAATCATCCCACAATTTTCAAATTGTAAGATGAAATATTAAAATATGCTTATGCAAAAAATCATGCAATGTTTAGGATTAATAAAAACCCTAAATAACATCCAAGTTGTTCTGAAATTAAAAATTATGTTAGGTTAACAAATTTATTTCAGATATTAGCCAAATAGTTCAGCTATTAATAGGATTTAAATAGTAATAATTAAATTGTGAAAGAAACTATTGATTTTCTTATTGACACTGTTGAAGCAAGGCAAGTACTTGATTCAAGAGGCAATCCGACTGTAGAGGCAGAAGTATTTTTGGAATGTGGAGCAAGTGGTACAGCAATTGTTCCTAGCGGAGCGAGTACAGGTGCTCATGAGGCACATGAATTAAGAGATGGCGGTTCAAAATATATGGGCAAGGGCGTTTTAAATGCTGTTAATAAAATTCATGAAACAATATCCCCGGCTTTGTGTGGGTTGTCAGCTTTAGATCAAACCGTGGTAGATAACCTAATGATTGAAATTGATGGAACTCCTAATAAGTCTAACCTTGGAGCAAATTCAATCCTTGCAGTAAGTCTTGCAACAGCAAGAGCATCAGCAAATGCTTTAGACATCCCCCTCTATAGGTATCTTGGAGATCCATTATCCAATCTTTTACCAGTCCCATTGATGAATGTAATAAATGGTGGTGCTCACGCACCAAATAGTCTTGATTTTCAGGAATTTATGCTTGTCCCACATGGAGTTAATAATTTCAGTGAAGCATTAAGAATGGGTACTGAAATTTTTCACTCATTAAAATCATTACTTGATAAACAAGGTCTATCTACCGCTGTAGGTGATGAGGGTGGATTTGCCCCTAATTTGTCATCGAGCGAAGAAGCAGGGGACTTATTATTAGAAGCAATTCAAAAAGCTGGATTTAAGCCTGGTGAGCAGGTATCTTTAGCTTTAGATGCTGCAAGTACTGAATTTTATAGTGATGGTATTTATAAATATGAAGGGAAAAATTTAAATAGCTCTGAAATGATTTCATATCTTTCAAAGTTAGTTTCTAATTATCCAATAGTTTCCATAGAGGATGGTTTAGCAGAGGATGATTGGGAGGGTTGGTCAGAATTAAATAAAGAATTAGGAAATAAAGTCCAGCTTGTCGGTGATGATTTATTCGTTACAAATACAGAAAGGTTACGGAAGGGGATTATGGAAAAATCTGCGAATTCAATCTTAATTAAGGTAAATCAAATTGGAACACTAACTGAAACTTTGGAAGCTATTGAGTTGGCAAAAATGTCTGGATTCACAAGTGTTATTAGTCATAGAAGTGGCGAGACTGAAGATACAACAATTGCTGATTTATCTGTGGCCACAAGATCAGGTCAGATTAAAACTGGTTCTTTGAGTAGAAGTGAAAGGATTGCAAAATACAATAGGCTTCTAAAAATTGAGGAGGAATTGGGAAATCAAGCAAGATTCGCTGGCGCTTTAGGTTTAGGACCCAAAAATATATAGTCTTTCTAGCGCTTAAGTTTTTCTAAGCGTGAGCCTTTTCTCATACTTAACTGGCATTTTATCCAATCAATACTTATTGGTAGTGCAAAAAAAAGTGGCAATAATGCAAAATTATTTTGTTTATTTGTTACTAGTAAAGCTGATGCAATTGATAAGCTTCCAATAAGAATAGAGTGTCCTAACGTTTTTTGAGCAGTAAACATTTTTTTAAATTGCCTATCAGACTCTCCCATTCTTATTTGCAATTGTAGATCGCCCTGCTCTAATCTTTCTAAACTTTCATCTATTCTTTTGGGAATTCCAACAGCTTTCGATCCTAGTTCACCTACTTGCCTTCCAAATTGGTTTATTAAATCGTTAGGAGTTTGATTATTTGAAGTCATAAGTTCTATTAAGTAAGGCTTGGTAACTGATACAAGGTTAAACCCTGGGTCAAGCATTCTACCAACTCCTTCAAAAGTTGATAAAGCTCTCATCACAAAGATTAAATCTACTGGTAGTTGAAATGGTGTTTCATAAACAAGTTCGTATAAATCTCCAGATAATTTTTCAATAATATTTGGACTAAATGGTGGAGTTAAGGCTTCTTTAAGCATTAATCTGACTAATCTTCTCACAGGTCCTACATCAATATCTTTTGAAATTAATCCAGCTTGTTGTAATTGATTTACGAGTGATGAGGCGTCTCTTAAAGCAGCAGCCTTAACCATTGCCCCTAATCTTGTTTGAAGGTTATTTGAGATATTGCCCATCATTCCAAAATCATAAAAAATTAATTTACTCTTATTTGAAACTGCTAGATTTCCTGGATGAGGGTCTGCATGAAAAAAACCGTAATTTACTAATTGTTTTAAATAGCTAATGGCACCTATTTCTGCAATTTTAGGTAAATCAATTTCTTGGGATTGTAATTTTTCTAGATCACTTATTTTTGTTCCTTCTAGATAACTTAAACAAAGTACTTTTTCACTGCTCATATCCCAAATTACTTCAGGAACTTCAACATTTTCATCATCAAGAAATTGCTGTCTAAATCTTGCTGCATATTGTGCTTCGCAATTAAAATCAAGCTCCTTCATTAGAACTTTCTTACACTCTTTAGCAATTTCAACCCAGTTTCTACCTCGACTCCAATTCTTATTTTTCTGCAACAATCCTGCTATCTGTTGCATTATGCTTAAATCGATAATAAATAATTCTTTTAGATTCGGTCTTTGAACTTTAAATACTACTTTCTTACCATCTTTTAAAGTTGCTCTATGAACCTGAGCCAGTGATGCTGATCCAACAGGATCGCATAATATTTGATCTATTTCTTTAAACTTAGATCCTAGCTCTTCTCTGATAGTTTCTTCAACTTGGGTATATGAAAAATTAGGAACTTGATCCTGCAATTTAGACAATTCCTTTATCCAGGTATTAGGAATTAAATCAGGTCTCGCGGACAATAATTGTCCAATTTTAATAAATGCTGAACCAAGCTTTATTAATTGATTAGTAAACCATCTCGCTCTTCTAATTTGGACCCTACTTTTTGTATCACTTTTAGTTTGGAAAATTGTAAATCTAATATTATCTAGCCACAAATTTATTAAAAGCAGAATCAGAGTTTTCCAAATAAGCAAGGCCCTCTTCAATTTTTTTAAACGATAATGAAGAATTTGGTAACTCATTTAATTTGATTATTTATGGTTTTATTAAAGAGATCAATTTGCTCATTAATACTTTCAATTTCATTCAAAGCTTTTTTTATTTTGGAATCTTGATAAGTATTTGTGGACTCATTCGCTTGAATGTTCTCGGCTTTCTCCATTTTTGAGGCTTCTTCTACTATGGATTCTTTTAAACTATCAAATTCTTTTTTGAAAATTTCTGGTACGTCCTGAGCAATATTTGCTGCTTCCTCAATTTTTTCAACCAATATCTCGTTTAATTTTTCGGTTACTTTCTTAATTGCAGCTTTTAAAATGTAATCAGAGTTGGTCATGAAAAATATAATGTTTCTACAGCAATTGATTTTTCGATCTGATCTAATAATAGATCAATAGCGAACATTTCAGGTAACTAATCATTCTGATAATTAATTTTTTATATTTTTCCTATGTAAGTTTGTTTCTATATTATGCTTTTTTCTTTTTTTTCTTTTAACTTATATCTATATGAAGGTTAGGTATTTACATTAAAGATATCTTCTAACCAAAAACTCATCTAATTAACTACTAAAAAGGAGTTTTATTAAATTGGAAATTATTGAGTCAGATGTAGTTATTATCGGAGGAGGCCCGGCCGGATGTACCTGCGCACTTTATACATCTCGTTCAAACTTAAAAACGGTAATTCTAGATAAAAATCCATCTGTTGGAGCCTTAGCAATAACTCATCAAATAGCTAATTATCCAGGAGTTCCAGTTGATATAAGTGGGGATAAATTACTCACTTTAATGAGAGAACAGGCTGTGCAATACGGCACAGACTATAGAAGAGCACAAGTTTTTGGAATAGACGCTAGTGGAGAATGGAAAATAGTTTATACACCCGAAGGCACTTTCAAAGCTAAAGCACTTGTACTTGCAAGTGGTGCTATGGGTAGGCCTGCATCATTTAAGGGTGAAGCGGATTTTCTTGGCAAAGGAGTAAGTTATTGTGCTACGTGTGATGGGGCTTTTTATAAAAATAGAGAAGTCGCCGTTGTTGGAGTGAACAAGGAGGCAATTGAAGAGGCAACTGTTCTAACTAAATTCGCATCAACTGTTCATTGGATTACATCAAGTGATCCTAAATCAGATAATGAAGAAGCTATGGAATTGATGGATAATTCAAATATAAAACATTGGAGTAGAACAAGATTGTTGGAAATATTGGGTGATGATATGGGTGTTAATGGGGTTGTTGTAAAAAATAAGCAAGAAGAAAATCCTATTAATTTAAATTTAGATGGAGTCTTTGTTTATATGAGTGGTTCAAAGCCAATTACTGATTTCTTAGGGGATCAAATTGCTCTAAAAGAAGACGGAGGAGTTATTGTCGATGACTTTATGTCTACAAACTCTGATGGAGTATGGGCTATTGGAGATATAAGAAATACACCATTTAAGCAAGCCGTCGTAGCAGCTTCTGATGGATGCATTGCAGCAATGTCAATTGATAGATATCTAAATAGTAGAAAAAATATAAGAGTTGATTGGATTCACTCTTAAAACAAAATATTATTTATCTTAATTTTATAGTGGAGTTGCTTCAGAAATATAAGCGACACCTCCGTAATAGCTTAAATCATCCCTAATATTGTCTCTCATTTTATCTATTAATTCTTGTTCACAAAAAACAATTACATGAACATTCGATCCAAATCCTGTAAATTCCATATCTTCAGTAACAACTCTTTCAGGACCTCTACCCGTTGCATGTTTCATAACTGTATATCCAGGAACATTAGCTTTTTCTAATGTTTTAATGATTGCATCTAGTTCTCGTTCACTAAATATTAAGTCTAATCTTTTCATTTTTATAGAGGAGAAAGAGGGATAATAGTATTTACTAAACTCATGTATATTGGAATACCAAGAACGATATTGAATGGGAAAGTTAGCCCTAGTGTTGTTGAAATATAATAACTAGATTTTGCTTCTGGGACTGTCATCCGCATAGCAGCAGGGACTGCTAGATACGAGGCACTAGCACATAAAACCACAAATAAAAGTGCATTGCCAGGTCCTAAAGCTAAGAATCTTGCAACGAAAACACCTATAAATGCATTAAATAAAGGCATGAAAATTGCAAATCCAATCAAGAACGAACCCGCATTTTTCAGTCTCGGCAATCTTTGAGCAGCAACTATTCCCATATCTAACAAGAAGAAGCATTCTGCCCCATAGAACAATTGTCCAGTAAAAGGCTCCATTTTTTCAATTCCTGAGGGATTACTGGAAGCAGTGAGAAATCCTACAATCAAGCTTGAGAGCAATAAATAAACTGAGCCATTCAAAAGCGATTCGTGTAAAATTGAGCTTAAATGCATTTTTCTTGATTTTGGTCTATTTTTGGGGGCTGCAAATTTCACAAGTAATAATCCAACAATTATTGCAGGAGATTCCATTAAAGCTAAGGCACCAACCATAAACCCATCAAAAGCTATTTTTTGACTCTCCAAAAAACTTTCTGCGGAAATAAATGTAACAGCACTAATTGAACCGTATGCTGCTGCTATGGCGGCTGAATTAAAGACATCAAACTTAAATCTTAAAATTAAAAATCCAATAAGCGGGATTACTAGTGACATAAGTATTGCAGCGCTTAGAGTAGGCAATACTTGATCAGTAAATCCACTTTTCTGTATCTCTATACCTCCTTTAAACCCAATTGCTAAGAGCAGATATAACGAAAAGAGTTTTGGTAATGGAGCTGGTATTTCCAAATCAGATTTAAAGAGTACTGATATTGCTCCAATCAAAAAGAAAAGAACTGGTGGGGCTAGTACATTTTGCAGAATTGGATTTATTTCCATAAATTACAGGGCTATTTCATTTAGAGCAGTTTCTAAAGCTTCTTTTCTTGTTTCAATAATGCCTTCAACTCCAAACTTAGCTAATCTATCTTTAACTTTTTCATTCGCACCAGCAACAAATGCTTTCCTGGAATTATTTTTTGCTTCTTGCATCATATCCTCTATCGCGAGAGTAGCCGTGACTCCTAGTCTTGGTACATCAGTGATGTCTAATATTAAAACCTTGTAGTTTCTTACAAGCATCATTCTCTCAGATATACCTTTAGCTGCTCCAAAACTAAGTGGTCCTTTTAGTCTAAATAACATTACTTCTCCTGAGCATCTATCCAGAAGTGCTTTTTCATCAGCAGGTAATGCATTTTTTGCTTGATCATCTTCTGATAAAGGATTATCCTCATCCATACCTTCTAGTTGAGTTTCAGTTATTGAATCAATAGTGAGCATATTTGCTATGAATACACCTACTAAAACTGCCCAAATTAAATCCCAAAAAACAGTCATTAAAAGTACGCCGTACATTACTACTGATGTTTTTAAAGATAATTTGTGAGCTCTCCTCAAGAATCCCCAATCAATAATATCCAGGCCTACTTTTATAAGAATTCCTGCTAGCAATGCAGTTGGTATTTGCTCAGCTAAAGGTCCCGCACCAACTAAAACTATCAACAATACGACTGAGTGAACCATGCCAGAGATGGGGGTTGATCCTCCAGATTTAACATTTATAACTGTTCTCATGGTTGCTCCTGCCCCAGGTAAACCTGAAAAAAGACCTGCAACAGCATTTCCTATTCCTTGACCAATAAGTTCTCTATCAGAATTATGTTTTGTTTGTGAGATATTGTCTGCTACTAGAGATGTCAGTAAGGAGTCAATAGCGCCAAGTACTGCTAGGACTAGTCCTGCCTTGAAGATAATTGGGAAATATTGATTAAAACTTGGGAAATTTAAAGATGGAACTCCCCTTGGGATTTCACCAATTCTATCAATAGCTCCATCTCCAAAAATTAATATTGATATTGGGGTAACTATCAATAGTGCTAAGAGAGGAGAAGGAACCCACTGACTTATTTTTCTAGGAGTAAGAAATACTATACCTAGTGTCATTATTGCTACTCCAATAGCAGCACCGTTGGGCTGAAAATTTGAAAATACAGTAGTTAAAGATTCGACTACTCCACCTCTAGTACTAATTCCAAGTAATGGTCCAATCTGAAGCGCAATGATTATTACTCCAATACCAGACATAAATCCTGAAACAACAGAATATGGAACTAAAGTAATATATTTACCTAGTTTTAGAATCCCGAATAATATTTGCAGTAAGCCGCCAATGACTACCGCTGCCATAACTAAGGGTAAAATTTGTCCTGCAGAAAGATCTCTTGGAACCCCTACTGCTGCTAAGCCTGCTACTACACCAGCAACAGTTACACTCATGGGACCGGTAGGTCCACTAACCTGAGCAGGTGTTCCGCCGAATAATGCTGCTAAAAAGCCAACTACTACTGCTCCATATAGTCCATAAATTGCTCCACCAGGTCCTAAAGCAGCATTACCAAAAGCAAGAGCGAGAGGTAAAGCCACTACTGCGGCTGTTATACCTCCAAGAATATCGCCCCTCACATTTTTCAGATGAAATCCATTAATTATTTTCAAAGATGTTCTCCTTAAAATAAAGCTTAACTAGAAGATATTATCTCTTAATGACGTAAATTTGTGAAAAATGAAGTTTGTGCAAAATATTTTTGTAACTTTTTTTCTCTGTAATAAAATCAATTTTAGTTAATTTTCCTGAACAAAAGTAGTCTCTGATTGATTTATGTGCGAGGCAAGCGATTAATGTATTAGATAAATATTTTTCAATTTAAATAATATTCAAATGAATTCGATTATTCGTCCTAGAAGATTAAGAAGAACAGAGGCAATTAGAGAAATGGTTCGAGAAAATCATCTAAAAGCATCGGACTTTATATATCCATTATTTATTCATGAAAAAGATTTTAAAGAGGAAATTTCAGCAATGCCTGGAATTTATAGATGGGATATTAATGGCTTAATAAAGGAGGTTACTAGGGCATGGGAATTGGGAATAAGATGTGTGGTTCTTTTCCCAAAAATTAACGATAGCTTAAAGACTGAAGATGGAGCAGAATGTTTTAATGATGACGGCTTAATACCTAAAGCTATTCGAATATTAAAAAAAGAGATTCCAGAAATGGCAATAATGACAGATGTTGCTTTGGACCCATACTCTTGTGATGGTCATGATGGATTAGTTGATGAAACTGGAAAAA
Source organism: Prochlorococcus marinus CUG1433 (assembly GCA_017644425.1). NCBI lineage: Bacteria > Bacillati > Cyanobacteriota > Cyanophyceae > Synechococcales > Prochlorococcaceae > Prochlorococcus > Prochlorococcus marinus. The sequence continues at coordinate 693,191 of JAEPLN010000001.1, read as the reverse complement.
TATTGAACGACGAAACAATCGAAATTTTAAAAAAACAAGCTTTAACACAAGCAAGAGCTGGAGCAGATTTTATTGGCCCTAGTGACATGATGGATGGGCGAGTTGGAGCAATCAGAACTGTTCTTGATAGTCAAGGATTTAGTGATGTAGGTATTATTAGTTACACAGCAAAATATTCATCTGCTTATTATGGACCATTTAGAACTGCTTTAGATTCTGCTCCTAGAGAAAATAGTAAGAAAATAATTCCAGATAATAAGTCTACATATCAAATGGACCCTGCCAATTCAAAAGAGGCTTTAATTGAATCTGCATTGGATCAGTATGAAGGAGCTGATATTTTGATGGTAAAACCAGGAATTTCATACTTGGATATTGTTTATAGATTAAGCACTTTTTCAAATAAACCAATAGCTGCATACAACGTTAGTGGGGAATATTCTATGGTCAAGTCTGCTGCTATGAAGAACTGGATTAACGAAAAAGATATTGTATTAGAAACATTGCTTAGTTTTAAAAGAGCAGGAGCAAAATTAATACTCACTTATCATGCTTGTGATGCATCTCAATGGTTGCAGGATACTTAAAAACTCATTATTAACAAAAATTTGGTTTATTCTTAGATAAGTAATAAATCAACTGCTTTGTTTTGAAGTTTTCACAAGGAGTAAATAGGATTGGTCACATTGCACTTAGAGTAGAGAATCTCGAAAGGGCGAAATCTTTTTATATAAAGCTCGGTATGAATTTAGTTTGGGACGATAAAGATTGGTCTTATTTAGAAGCTGGTAAAGGGAAAGATGGACTTGCGTTGTTAGGCCCTAGCTATAAATCTGCGGGACCTCACTTTGCTTTTCATTTTGAAAATAAAAAAGAAGTGGAAAATATTCAAAATGATTTAAAAAATTCTGGTGTAAAAGTTGGTCCTTTACATGAACATAGAGATGGAACAGCATCTTTTTATATGAAAGATACTGAAGGAAACTGGCTCGAGATGCTTTATGTTCCTCCTGAAGGGATTCAATCGAATGTTTGATTCTTTTTTTTTGTATGCCAGAGAAAAGTTATTCAAAAAAATCATATTCAGATAACACGTTAGAAGAAGAATCTATAAACCTTTTAGAATGGGATTCATTAAAAACGCATTTATCTTCGTTCGCCTCAACGGAAATGGGTAAACGAGCAATTTTAAGTTTTGGTATTCCTTCAGAATACGAAGCCTCTAAAAGACTTTTGAATGAAACTGTTGAAATAAATGAGCTAGAAAATAATTTAGATAAATCAATTAGTTTTTCTGGTGTTTTTGATATTAGTAGAAATATTGAAATTTGTTCCAAGGGAGGTGTAATTGGATCTTCTGAATTGTTAGAGATAGCGAAAACAATTGCTGCAGCAAGAAATTTAAAAAAAATTTTATTAGATTTTGAAGAAAGGCCTTATATTTCATCATTTACAAAAAATTTAATTGACCATAAGAATATCGAAATTATTTTTAAAAGTGGCATTGAATCTAATGGAAGGATTTCAGACAATGCAAGTAATCAACTATCTATTCTTAGAAAAGAATTATTATCTAAGAAACTTGAAAGAAAAATATTAGTTGAGAAATTTATTCAAAAGAATTTAGCTTATTTGCAAGATACTACTATTGGAGATCGATATGGTAGGCCTGTTTTAGCAGTCAAAGTTAATTATCTAGATAAATTTAAAGGCATAATTCATGACTCTTCATCCTCAGGAAATACAGTATATTTTGAGCCTGAAAGTGTAGTTATTAAAGGAAATAAGATTGCTTCTTTAGAGGCTAGGATCACAGCAGAAGAATTTAAATTACTAAAGAAATGGTCCCAAGTTGTTAGTGATAATTCAGAAAGTCTTATTGAAATGGCATCCATTTTATTGAGATTAGAAAATGCTCTAACTCGTTCAAGATATTCGAAATGGATAGGAGGGAAACCTCCTACCTTTGATAAAAATCCTATTATTTCTTTAATTGGTTTTTCTCATCCGTTATTGATTTGGGAACACAAGAAAAAAGGAGCTCCTCCTCCAGTGGCTGTCGATTTTCACATAAATAGAAATATTAAGGTTGTAGCTATTACAGGTCCAAATACTGGAGGTAAAACGGCAGCTTTAAAAGGTTTGGGGTTGTCTTTACTTATGGCTAGAGCAGGATTATTGATACCCTCAATTAATAACCCTATTATCCCTTTTTGTCCAAATATATATGTGGATATAGGAGATAATCAATCATTAGAAGAAAATTTATCTACCTTCAGTGGGCATATATCCCGCATAAAAGAGATATTGGATTCACTTGATAATAAAAAAGGATTATCTGTTGTTTTGTTAGATGAGATTGGATCTGGTACAGATCCTCTTGAAGGAAGTGCTCTTGCGATGGCTTTATTAAAAGAGTTTGCAAATAAATCTGATATCACTTTAGCAACTACACATTATGGAGATATTAAGGCTCTTAAATATAATGACTCAAGATTTGAAAACGTATCAGTCGCCTTTGATGAGGATTCTTTGAAGCCAAAGTATATACTCAACTGGGGTATTCCTGGGAGAAGTAATGCTTTGTCAATTTCAAAGAGAATTGGTCTCGATGAAAGCATACTTAATGAAGCGGCTAGTTATCTAAAGCCAAAAGAGGTTGATAATATTAACAGTATTATTAAAGGACTTGAAGAAGAGAGGATTAAGCAACAAAATTCTGCAGAAGAGGCTGCAGAACTGATTGCAAGGACTGAAATATTACATGATGAACTGAAGAGAAATTATGAATATCAAAAAATAAATGCTGAAAAAATCCAAGAAATTGAGAGGTCTAAATTATCAAAACATATTGTATCCGCTAAAAAAGAGGTAATAGATTTAATTAAAAAATTAAGAGATAAAAATGTTAATGGAGAGGATACGAGAATTATTGGAAAAAGATTAAAGGAAATTGAGATGGAACATTTAACCCAAAAAAAATTTGAAAAGTCAATATCATGGAATCCTCAAGTAGGCGATTTTGTAAAAATTAAAAGTCTAAATAGTACGGGACAAATTGTAGATTTAGATAAAAAAGGTGGTTTTTACGAAGTTAAATGCGGTGCATTCAGAAGCACATTATCTGTAAATGACTTTGAAGGTATTAATGGAGAAAAGCCTAATTTCAAAATGTCAAAGATTGAGATCAACTCTACAAGAGAAGATTTTTCTTTTTCTAAAATTAGAACGAGTAAAAATACAATTGACGTAAGAGGTCTAAGAGTTCATGAAGCCGAAATAATTATTGAGGAAAAAATTAGAAAATTTCATGGACCGCTATGGATTGTTCATGGAATTGGAACAGGGAAATTAAAAAAAGGACTAAGAAATTGGTTATCAGGTTTAAATTATGTTGATAAGATTGAAGATGCTGCCAATAACGAGGGTGGACCTGGTTGCAGTATTGCGTGGATAAAATAAAATTTTAAAATACCTAGAAAACAATTTAATAAGTGTATTAAGTGCAATTTATTGATCAAGCAAGCATTATCCTAAAAGCTGGAAAAGGTGGAAATGGAATAGTTTCATTTAGGAGAGAAAAATTTGTTCCTGCTGGAGGACCTTCGGGGGGAAATGGGGGCAGAGGGGGTTCAATAATTTTGATGGCAGATAATAATCTGCAAACATTATTAGATTTCAAATTCAAACGCGAAATAATCGCTGAAGATGGATGCAAAGGAGGTCCTAATAAAAGGTCAGGTGCTTCAGGCGAGGATACAATCCTTAAAGTTCCCTGCGGTACAGAAATAAGGGATATTAAAACCGGCATTATTTTAGGAGACTTAACTAAAGATAAAGAGAGTTTAACTATCGCCATTGGAGGAAGAGGTGGACATGGTAATGCTTATTATTTAAGTAATCAAAATAGAGCCCCAGAATCATTTACTGAAGGTAAAGATGGTGAGATATGGGAGGTTCAATTAGAACTTAAACTCCTTGCAGAAGTAGGGATTATAGGCCTGCCAAATGCAGGGAAAAGTACTTTAATTTCTGTTTTATCATCTGCTCGTCCAAAAATCGCAAACTATCCTTTCACAACCTTAATACCTAACCTAGGTGTAGTGAGAAAAATAGATGGGAACGGTTGTCTTTTTGCGGATATTCCTGGATTAATATCAGGGGCTGCTGATGGAGTAGGTTTAGGGCATGATTTTTTGAGGCATATCCAAAGAACGAAGATACTTATACACTTAATAGATTCAATTGCAGAAAATCCTATTCAAGATTTTGAGATAATTGAGAAGGAATTAAAAAAATATGGGAAAGGTCTCTTAGATAAGGAAAGGTTAATAGTATTAAATAAAATGGAACTTGTAGATGATGATTATTTGAAAATAATCATAAAAAAGTTAGAAGATTTATCTAAAAAGAAAGTTTTAGTTATTTCTTCATCTTTAAAAAAAGGTTTATCTCCACTGCTTTCTGAAGTATGGAAAAGGATCTAACTTAAATTTAAAAAATTTTTGTTGATAAATATACTTGATTTAGTAGTGAAAATTAGCCATAAATAAGATACTTCTTTAAACACAATATGAATTTCTACAGCTGTTTTGATGAACAAGGAAAAATAATAGCCAGATGTCAAACCATTCAAGATATTGAGGTTCTGAAGAAAATGGGAAGACCAATTGTGGAGGTCAAAGAAATGAAAAATGAGGAGTCTGTTGTATGTTCTTTAACGGGTAGTCCATCTGACTTTAATAGAGATTACTAATAACAATTTAATAAATAAAAAAAGGGCTATAAAAGCCCTTTTTTATACTTTATGCTTTAAAAAAAAACTCAATCATCATAAACGAGACATTCTGGTTCATCTGGGTTGGCGTCGCAAAATAATTCCAAAGCATTAGGGTCATGTTTATCTTCTGGGTGATGTTCCTTATATTCTTCGAGTTCTTTTAGCTCTTCAGTTAAATGTCTGACCTTTGGAAGATTGCCCTCTGCTTTTGCAGATTCGATTTCCGATTGATCTTTTTGGATGTGGTCGTCAATGGATTTCATTTTAAGCTTTTCGTACTTTAGTAGACATACATAACATAGTTAATTTCTAATGAAATTGCATTATCTATGAACTAAATAAGTGTTCATTACAACATCATTATTTTTTTTGGGGAAATTGATTTTTATATTTTTTCGGACTCTAATCTCATTATTTCCTCTAGCGATGGTAAAACTGGGATTAGTTGGTTTGGGTTTAAAGGGAATAAAGCTTTGTAGTAATCTTTTTTCCATTCATTGTCGAAGCATGTCCTTTTTACATTAGATAATTTAAAGAATTTTAATCTCCATTCAATAATCTTTTCAAAACTTGATAGTTCTTGTTCAGTACATTTGAATAGTTTGCTATATATCAATTCCCATCTTATGAGCGTTGGAAAAAGGTAAATATCTGCGTAGGTTAACTCTTTTCCAAATATCCAGTCCCCTCTATTTTTCTGTAGTAAATTTTCAATTTCATTTACAGCTGCGAAAAGATTTTTACTTGCTTTATCGTAAGCTGACTGGTTTCTTGCGAAACCACATTTATATACGCCATCATTAATGCTGTTATTAATTAAATCTAAAAATTTTTGATTACCATCTTTAATACTTAATGACTGATATTTCGATTCACTTTTTATTGAATTGAGTAGTCTCATAATCTGTGAACTTTCATTAGATAGAATATTTACTTCATCTTTTACAAAGCTTATTAAAAGAGGTAATGTCGCTCTAAAAAAAGTCTTTTTATTAGCTTTTTTGTAAAGGTCTGAAAGTCTCATACATCCCTTAATCTTTGTATTGAAAATCCATTCGCCATGCTCAACATCTGCCTTTAAAAAAATTACTTTTACTTTTTTAGATAAATCTTTTAGTTCGTGTACGAGTAAAGTTCTTTGACACCATGGACAAGAATGACCTGCTAATAAATAAATTTGTCCATTTTCATTATTAATATCGTATTCACTATTAGTAGTTATACCTTTAGGCCTTTTATAATTACCATGTAAATCTGATGGCGCGAAGCCATTCATTAATTGGGTCCAAAACCAAAACCAGAATTTTCTGGAGGCCTTTATAAGGTATTTATTTTGCATAAAATTTTATTTATAAAGAAAAAATGACTATTCAAAGAATACTTATTGTTTCAGGCACTCATGGGAATGAAATAAATCCTGTTTGGGCTGTTAAGCAATTTAATAAAAAGGAAAATAGTTTAAATAATGGTATTGAGTATGAGTACATCATAGGTAATCCTGCTGCCTATGAAAAAGGTTGCAGATATATAGATGTAGATTTAAATAGATCTTTTAAAGAAAGTGAGAATTTTGATCAACACAAGAATAGCTTTTATGAAACTAATAGAGCCAATTTTTTAGTAGATGAATTTGGAATTGACGGGTCTAAACCCTGTCAAATTGCAATCGATTTGCACACTACTACTGCAAATATGGGAACTAGCATTGTTATGTATGGGAGGAGACCCAAAGATTTTTGTTTAGCTGCATTACTGCAGAACAAATTTGGATTGCCTATTTATTTGCACGAAAAAGATAAAGCCCAAACAGGCTTTCTTGTAGAGGCTTGGCCATGTGGTTTAGTTATTGAAATAGGACCTGTAGCACAAAATTTTTATGATCAAAATATTATAAATAGATTCTCTCTAATAATTAGGTTCCTAAGGGAAGAGATAGATAAATTAAAAAACAACCTTATAAAACTTCCAAAGGAATTAGTGGTTCACGTTCATCAAGGGAGTATAGATTATCCAAGGGATGAAAAGGGAGATATTGATGGCCTAATTCATCCTGAGAGAATAAACCAAGATTGGAAAATGATTAAAAAAGGAGATCCATTATTTCTGGATAGCCAAGGAATAATCCACAAATATGAACGGGACCAATTAATTTGGCCTGTTTTTATTGGCGAAGTTGCCTATAAAGAAAAAAAAATTGCGATGAGCTATACAAAGAAAGAAGTCATTTTTTCTAATAATCAATGGATTTATGAGTTTGAAAGTCTTTAAATTAAGAAAACAGAACAATAAATTAGTATTCTTAAATAAGGATTGTTTATTTAATAGATAAGTTTATTTAATATTTAATACTTTTATTTTTTTGCTAACTTTTAAATCTTAAAAATTTAAATTCTTTCGCTCCAATAAATAACAGCTCCAAAAGCCTCTAATTGCAGTCTTCTATGCTTAGCCTCTTTTAAAGAAACTACCTCTTTCGATCTTTTTCCGTTAAGAAGCCATTCGATTATTACCAAGTTAAATCCTCAATAACAAAGAAAATATTAAGACATTGAGGTTCTTTTCTTATGTATTGCAAAAAATAAGTTTACTTAAAGAAAAAATATTTACACATTTTTAGCGATTTTGGTCTAAAATCTTCGAAGCGGAATTTATTTTCCGTTTTTATTTACACGTCTCATCTTCGAGACATACTTTACGAACTCATGACAACTATTCAGCAGCAGCGTTCTTCGCTGTTAAAAGGCTGGCCACAGTTTTGTGAGTGGGTAACATCAACTAACAACAGAATTTACGTTGGTTGGTTCGGCGTCTTAATGATCCCATGCCTACTTACAGCAGCGGCTTGCTTCATCGTTGCATTCATCGCAGCACCACCAGTAGACATCGACGGAATTAGAGAGCCAGTTGCTGGTTCTTTCCTATACGGAAACAACATCATCTCAGGTGCAGTTGTTCCTTCATCTAACGCTATTGGTCTACACTTCTACCCAATTTGGGAAGCAGCTACTGTAGATGAGTGGTTATACAACGGTGGTCCTTACCAGCTTGTAATTTTCCACTTCCTAATTGGTATCTCAGCATACATGGGAAGACAGTGGGAGCTTTCATACCGTCTAGGTATGCGTCCTTGGATCTGTGTTGCATACTCTGCACCAGTTTCAGCAGCTTTCGCAGTATTCCTTGTATACCCATTCGGTCAAGGTTCATTCTCTGACGGAATGCCTCTAGGTATCTCTGGAACATTTAACTTCATGTTTGTTTTCCAGGCAGAGCACAACATTCTTATGCACCCATTCCATATGGCTGGTGTTGCTGGTATGTTCGGAGGATCTTTATTCTCAGCTATGCACGGTTCACTTGTTACTTCATCTCTAATCAGAGAAACAACTGAGACAGAATCTCAGAACTATGGTTACAAGTTCGGACAAGAAGAAGAAACATATAACATCGTTGCAGCTCATGGCTACTTCGGTCGTTTGATCTTCCAATATGCAAGTTTTAACAACAGCAGAAGTCTTCACTTCTTCCTAGCTGTATTCCCAGTTGTTTGTGTATGGTTAACTTCAATGGGTATCTGCACAATGGCATTCAACCTTAACGGTTTCAACTTCAACCAGTCAGTTGTTGATGCAAACGGTAAGATTGTTCCTACATGGGGTGACGTTCTTAACAGAGCAAACCTAGGTATGGAAGTAATGCACGAGCGTAACGCTCACAACTTCCCACTTGATCTAGCAGCAGCTGAGTCTACAACAGTAGCTCTTTCAGCTCCAGCTATTGGTTAAGCTTAAAGTTCTTAAATTTACAAGCCCCCTTTTTGGGGGCTTTTTTTTGTTTAATTTTCAATTGGTTTCATATAATGTTTATATATAGATAAAACATTTGATATTTCTATGAGTAGTAGTTTTGGAAAAATTTTTCGTGTTAGTACTTTTGGAGAATCGCATGGTGGTGCAGTAGGAGTTATCCTTGATGGATGTCCCCCAAAGTTAAAAGTAGATATAAATCTAATACAAAATGAATTAGATAGGCGAAGGCCTGGCCAAAGTGACATTACAACACCCAGAAATGAAGAAGATAAAATTGAAATTTTAAGTGGGGTAAAGGAAGGGTTCACACTTGGAACTCCAATAGCGATGTTGGTAAGAAACAAGGATCAGAGACCAGGAGATTATGATAATTTGGAGCAAGTATTTAGACCTTCTCATGCAGATGGTACATATCATCTGAAATATGGAATTCAGGCAAGTTCTGGTGGTGGAAGAGCCTCTGCAAGAGAAACAATTGGGAGGGTAGCTGCTGGTGCTGTAGCAAAACAATTATTAAAAAACTTCTGTAATACTGAAATACTATCTTGGGTAAAGCGTATACATGATATTGATTCTGATATAAATAAAGAAAAGATTTCTCTCAACAAAATAGATTCTAATATTGTTAGATGTCCTGATGAACATGTATCAGCAGAAATGATAGAGAGAATTAAGCAATTAAAGCGTCAAGGAGACTCTTGTGGCGGTGTTATTGAATGTCTAGTAAGAAATGTCCCTTCAGGTCTTGGAATGCCTGTTTTTGATAAATTAGAAGCTGATTTAGCGAAGGCTTTGATGTCTTTGCCTGCCACTAAAGGCTTTGAAATAGGTTCAGGTTTCTCTGGAACTTATTTAAAAGGAAGCGAACATAATGATGCCTTCATTAAATCTGATGATATTAGGAAGTTAAGAACAATATCCAATAATTCAGGTGGTATACAGGGAGGAATAAGTAATGGCGAAAATATTGAGATGAAGATAGCTTTTAAACCTACAGCAACTATCGGGAAAGAACAGAAAACAGTAAATGCTGAAGGAAAAGAAGTTTTGATGAAGGCAAAAGGGAGACATGATCCATGCGTTCTACCAAGAGCAGTTCCTATGGTTGATGCTATGGTGGCTTTAGTACTTGCTGATCATTTACTACTGAATCAAGCTCAATGTGGCTTAATCAATAATTAGTAGTTTCGTTAAAAAATTTATATTTATCTTTGATTTAATTATTTTTTAGCCATTCATATATTTTTGGATCAAATTTTTTTTTAATAATTCCTTTATCTCCAATCACGATTGCTTTATATCCTAAAGATTGATAAGTTTCTACATCATTGATTGATAGGCCTCCAGCAGCGATAAAATCAATACTTCCAAAGTTGAGTATATCTATGGAACTAGCTTTACTTTTGATTGGATAAATTTTTATAATGTTGCAATTTAAATTTATGGCTTCCTCAAGATCTTTTAAATTTTTAATTCCAGGTATTAATAAATAATTTTTTGACTTCGAATAATTAAAGAGATCTTTATCCCAAAATTTCATCATAGAAAAATTTAATCCAATTTTTAATGAATCTTCTATTGATTGCTTATTAACTATGGAGGCAGAGCCTAAATTAATTTGTGGAAAATTGAGTTTGATTTCGGATACAAAATCCAACCACTTTTCATTGTTTGACCAACGTATTTCAATATTTTTTAATCCTAATTTTACTAAGCTTCCTAATTCTTCAAAAAATGAATTTCTTATATAAGTATTTGAGTAAAAATTATCTTCTGGTTTTACAAGTAAAAAAAAAGATTCTTTTAGCAGCAAGTCAGAAAAAGAATCTTCTTTAATATTCATTAAATATTTATTTTTTAAACTAGATATAGTTTGCTACTTTAACTTCTGATCGGTTGATCAAGTCTTGGATATCTTCAGTATCTATAGTTTCTCTTTCGATTAACATTTGAGCCATTTCGTCCAAAACACTTCTATTATCTGTTAAAACTTTTGTGGCTCTCTTATAAGCAACATCTACAAGCTCTGAAACCTCCACGTCAATTGTTGCGGCTGTGTCTTCAGAGAAGTCTCTAGTAGAGCTCATATCTCTTCCTAAAAACATTCCACCTTGAGATTGCCCTAATGCGACAGGACCTATTTTGTCACTCATGCCAAATTTGGTAATCATTTGTCTGGCTACATTAGCAACTTGCTGTAAGTCATTTGAGGCTCCGGTTGTAACTTCTTCTTCTCCATAGACTATTTCTTCAGCAACTCTTCCACCAAGAGCTACAGCCATTTGATTTTGAAGGTAAGAACGAGAGTAAAGACCAGATTCCATTCTTTCTTCACTTGGAGTAAAGAAGGTTAAACCTCCAGCTTGACCTCTAGGAATTATTGAAACCTTTGCTACAGGATCATAATCAGGCATTAACGCTCCAACGAGTGCATGTCCAGCTTCGTGATAAGCAACTAATTCTTTTTTCTTATCACTGATGACTCTATCTTTCTTTTCTGGGCCTGCCATAACTCTTTCAATGGCATCACCGACTTCATCATTACTTACTTTATCTAAATCTTTTCTAGCTGCTAGTATTGCTGCTTCATTTAAAAGATTAGCTAGATCTGCACCAGTAAATCCGGGTGTTCTTCTAGCAACTTTGTCTAAATCAACGTCTTTTGAAAGAGTTTTATCTTTCGCATGAACATTTAATATCTGTAATCTTCCAGCATAATCTGGTCTATCTACTGTTACCTGTCTATCAAATCTTCCAGGGCGCATTAAAGCTGAGTCTAAGACATCTGGTCTATTGGTGGCGGCAACTATAATTATTCCTGAATTACCTTCGAAACCATCCATTTCAGTTAGGAGTTGATTTAATGTTTGTTCTCTTTCATCATTTCCTCCACCCATACCAGCACCTCTTTGTCTTCCAACTGCATCTATTTCGTCAATAAATACAATACAAGGAGCATTCTTTTTAGCTTGTTCAAAAAGATCTCTAACTCTGCTAGCTCCAACTCCTACGAACATTTCTACAAATTCTGAACCAGATATTGAGAAAAAAGGTACACCTGCTTCTCCTGCTACTGCCTTTGCTAACAATGTTTTTCCTGTACCAGGAGGACCTACAAGGAGAACTCCTTTCGGAATTTTTGCTCCGACTGCAGTAAATCTATCTGGGCTCTTAAGAAAATCTACAACTTCTGTGAGTTCTAATTTTGCACCTTCAACACCAGCAACATCTGAAAAAGTTACTTGTGTGGATGGTTCCATTTGGAGTCTGGCTTTGCTCTTGCCAAAACTCATGGCAGGGTTACCACCACCAGCATTCCCGCTTTGGGATCTTCTGAAAAGAAAAAATAGACCTCCAATCAGAAGTACTGGGAAAATCAAGCTACTTATAGCCTGTTGCCATGGATTGGCTAATTTTGTAGGAGTTACAGCTATATCTACGTTATTCTCAGTCAGTATTTTTAATAAATCTTTGTCAGGGGCTAAATTTACCTCAGACCTGCTCCCATCATTTTCAACAACTTGAGCTGTGGCATTATCTGGAGATATTAGGACTCTGCTGATTTCTTTATCTTGTACTGCCTCTATAAAATCACTATATCTCAAGGTCTTTGTAGAGCTTTCGGTACTAGGATTATCAAAAACTGAAGTTCCAATGAAAATTACAGTAATAACAGCTAGGACATAAAGTCCTACGTTTCTCCAACGTTTGTTCACGATAAAAAATCTTTAATAAATCTATATTACTAATTATAAAACAATATTAAGAGCGTCTTAGAACATCTACTACACTTTTGAATGCAAACCATTCAGGAATTGGTTCGCCATTCCTCAATTTCTTTCTAAATTCAGTACCACTAAGTTTCATAATTTCATAATTAAATTCTTTCGCTTCTTCAGCTGTTATATATCCTTTTTCCTTCGTATAAACTAAATTTTTTGAAGGAACTGTTCGCATCATCAATTCATCTGCACACTTATTCGCAAAATTCTGGGCATCATACGGACCATAAAAATCTTCACCAGTTGATGACGACTTACAACCAGCCATATCTCTACCAATAATAAAGTGGGTGCAGCCATAATTTCTTCTGATTATCATATGTTGTAGAGCTTCTCTTGGCCCTGCCATATGCATTGAATAAGGTAAAAAAGCCCATTTTATTCTTTCATCAGATATCTCTTCTTCTAATTCTTTATAGGTCAAATATCTAACTTTTCCAGGGATATCATCTTGTTGAGTTGGCCCACAAGTTGGATGAACTAAAACAACTGAGTTAGAGGAGACATTATCTGAAAGTAAGGCATTAGTAAATAATTCATAATGTGCTCTATGAATTGGATTTCTGCATTGAAATGCAACTACATCATGATTTGATGGCAGTGTAGATCTAACTTCTTCTGGGGTTTTGCAGGGGAATTCTCTAATTGGTAGTTCGAAACCAAAAACTCTTCCTCCTATATAAAATCTACCTCTCTCGTTAAAAATCATCTTAACAGCAGGATGATCTAAAGAATTAGTACCATAACAAAGTTCAGCTTCTAAGGATTTGTCAGGCTCCCATTTAGAGCTAACTTCTAAAACTGCTATTTTTTGTTTTTTATAAGTAAGTAATATTGTCTCTCCAGCTTTTACTTTTTCATTATTTGAATCAAATACAATGGGCAAACCAAAAAGTAACCCGTTTGTATTTCTATTATTTTTAATTACCGAATTATAGTTATTTTCATCCATAAAACCTTCCAATGGAGAAAAAGCTCCAACTATCAAAAGTTCTACATCGCATGCATTTCTCTCGCTACATTCAAACTCATAAGAAGCTTTAGAGATAAGATCATTTTTAAGGTTTTTATCTTTGATAATTAAATTTTTTAGTTCCCCTCCATAAGGCGGTATTAGTCCGTTAGTATCTCTTTTAGTTTTTTGTTGTAATTCCATTTTTTAAATTGATAAAGAAAAATTTTGAAAAAAAAAGAGGGGTTTAACCCCCTTTTTCTCTTGAGTAGGATTTATGCCTTTCTTCCGTAAAGCTCACCAATTATTTTTACATCAAGTGGATCCTTTGAACCCATATCTGTATCTGAAGGTTGGATAGCTTCAAAAGTACCCGCAAATTCGTCTGTGTCAGAATCTACATTTTTGATTGAAAGAGTAATAACGCCAGTGCCATTTACATCAACTTTAATATTTTCTTTTGCAAGTTCTTCATCATCTCCTCCTAATGCCACTAACCCTTGAGCATATTCAACACCAGTATTTTTAGCTCTTGCCTTAGGATCTAGAAAATCACCAGTTCTGTAGTTTGGTGTAAATGTTGAACCACTAACCTCAGTGCCTGGCTCAATAGATGAAGGTAAATCAGCTTTAAGATCTTTTGCTGAGAATGCAAATGGCACCTCTAAACCACCAGGAGTTAATACAGTAATAAGTTGAAAATCAATACCCCCCTTTTCAGTGAAAGTTCCTGAATCTATATCTCCATAAACTTCAGTCACTGTGGTGTTATTTCTAGGACTAATAATTTTTGTAGAAACAAATTCTGCAGCTTTACGTTTTGTCCCTGGCACTTTTACATAAACTTCTGTTGGATGCATGCATATTCCTTTAAGGCTATCTCCATTCCCTAGAGATATTGATCCGACAAGAGATGAGTCTAATGTAGGGCAATCATTAGCTTTTCCTGTGTTAACAACATCTGTAAATTGTGCATTTCCTCTCTCAGAAAAAGCAAATGTTTTAACAGGTACGAAAGCAAAAGTTATACAAATTGAAATAACAAAAGCTAAGAAAGAACGAATTCTCATAATTAAAGTTGCAGTAAAGTTCTGTGACGATAGATTAAAGGTCATCTAATAAGTTCAGTACGGATATTACAAGGGAAAGGACCATAAAAGTTAGGACTATTAAATCCTCGAAACAACCCGTAGCTTTTTAGATCTTAAAAAACTGGAATTATTTTAAGCTATAACATTATTTTTAATGATTAAGATTACAAAAAAATACAAATTAAAAATTTTTTTTTTATTTTTTTAATGAAATAATTTGGGTTAGTAATTTATTTGCTAAATCAATTTTTGATGTTTTATTAATGTAGTGTTCCATATTGTTTGTATCGAATAGCCAACCTTCATTTTGTGCCAAAAATCCAAATCCTTGGCCTTTAAGATCAATTGGGTTTGCGAATAGATAATCACAACCCTTTTGGATAATCTTTTCTTTAATTGCCATTCGTGCGTCTTCGATAGATCCTGTAAAAGCGCAAAAGCCTACAAAAACTTGGTTATCTTTTTTTGATTTACTAATTGTTTTTAAAATATCTGGGACTAGCTCAAAGTTTTGATTCAAATGAGCATTAATTTGATTTTTTGGAATTTTAGCTGAAGTATCAGAGGTTATCTTGAAATCAGAAACTGCTGCATTCATGAAAAAATAATCGCAATTTGATATTTCATTACTTAGTGCCCTAATTAAATCAACACTATTTTCAATTTCATATCTTTTTATTCCATCAGTAAGATTCTTATCTATTTTCAGAGGCCCATGAACATATTTTACTTTTGCTCCTCTGAACCTCGCTACTTGAGAAAGAAGTAGGCCCATAGCTCCAGAACTTTTGTTAGTAATGTGTCTTGCCGCGTCAATTTTCTCTGAGGTACACCCTCCAGTTATTAAAATTTCTTTATTAAGTAAATCTTTGCGATATTCATTTTGTTTGAGTGAAGCTATAAATTCAAGAGCTAATTGGATTAGATCATTTGGAGGTATCTTACCGATGCCAATAGCATCACATGCTAAGAGGCCTTCACTTGGTTCCAAAGACAAAATATTTTTGTAATTCTGTAAATTCTCATAATTTTTTTGGACAGCTTTATTTAGCCACATTTGTGTATTCATTGCTGGTGCAACAATAACTGGCTTTATATTTGCTATTAAGATGCTGGGGATCAATCCCTCTGCATTTCCAGTTACCCATTTTGCTAATGTTGTCGCTGTTAAAGGCGCGGTGATTAAAATATCAGCCCAATTACTTAGTTCTATGTGAAGAGGTATTGATTGACTATTTGACCATTGATCATTTTCTAAAATGCATGGGTTTCTACTTAGAATAGAGAGAGAAAGTGGCTTTATTAATTTTTCTGCATTTTTTGATAAAACGCATCTTATTTCATAATTTTCTTTCGCTAGTTGGCTAACTAATAATGGAATTCTTACAGCTGCGATACTTCCAGTTATTAATAAAAGAACCTTTATTTTGGAGTTCTTACTTTTAGTTTTCATCGAAGGGTTCTTGATCAAGAAGATGTATATAATCAGACGTTAATTCAGGTCTATTGATTGCGAGGGCCCTTAGTAAATGCCAGTCTTTTAAACCATCAAATGGTGTCTTATAATTGTCTTCTTCTAGCCTTGTTGCAAGCTCCAGGGTCATTTTTTCATCAAATGACTTGACTACTTCCTCACTTATTTTATTTTCAGAAACAAATTCCATATTGAATTTAGCCAATAATCTTATAATAAAGCCTCAAGTTATAGTTTAAAGTCGATGGAAGTATTAAGTACACATTTTCAAAATTGTAAAAATTTAGAAGGTATTATTTTTTTTGAATTTTTATTGAGCAATTTATCTTCATTCTCAATCATAAATATGTAAAGTCTCGATATTAGAAATTTTTTTCTTAATATAAGTTACAATTTAGACCCAATATGTCACAAAACAAGAGAGAGCAGGTCACTAGTCACTTACGTTATTTAAGGCAAGAACTTAGAGAAATGCATTTAGGAATTAAAGAGGATGATCTTTTTCCTGAACCTGGCGAACTTAGAGGACTCATTGCCCAGTTAGAGGCGTTACTTGAATTAGTAGAAGGAAATACTAGAATTCAATCAAATTCTGATGTAGCTTAGTTGAAATGGTTTTTAGACCTCAAAAGACAAATTTTCAACTAAAGATTGTAGAAAACATTCAAACAATAAGTATTTGGGCTAATAATCCTTGGAGAAGATATTCAATATCCTTAATAATTCTTTTAATTGGTTACTTTTTAGGAAGCTCACTTGGTATGGTCAGCGCAGTTGTGGAACTTATGGATCCAATATCAGCTTTCTTATCTGTTCTTTTAATAGAAGCTTTAATAGCTCTTAGAAGAAACTTTAGATTTGAAAGGACAAAGAAATTTTTAGTACTTACATTAGATTCCTTAAGATTAGGTTTATTTTATGGCTTTTTTACTGAGAGTCTAAAGTTGCTTTAAAATTATTTGTTGCATTTCTGTAATAAGTAAAGTAGAGCCATTCTTATTGGTATCCCATTTGCAACTTGATTATTGATTAAACAATTTTTGTATTCGTCTACTACTTTACTACTGATTTCAATTTCTCTGTTGATAGGTCCAGGATGAAGAATTGGAATTTCTTTACTGTTCAAAGATAATTTCTCTGGGGTTAAACCATAATCCAAGCTATACGAATCAATGCTACTTAGTAAATTCTCCATCATTCTCTCTTTCTGTAGTCTTAAAACAATAATTGCATCTGCAATTTTAATTGATTCTTCCAATGATCTAGAAATTGTTATGGAACTTCTTGATTTCACAGGATCTTCTATTTGATTTGGTACTGGGTTTTTAAAAAAGTTTATAAATTCGTCTGGTATTAATGTTTTAGGACCACATAAAATTATGTCTGCGCCGAATGCACTCAAAGCCCAAAGATTTGATCTTGCAACTCTTGAATGATTAACATCTCCAATTATTAAAATTTTTTTGGAATTTAAAATCTCTGGACTAAGTGATTCTTTTGAGAAGAATTTTATTAATGTATAAATGTCTAGTAATCCTTGGCTAGGGTGACTATGTAATCCATCTCCAGCATTAAGTACAGAAGTCTTGGAATTTATTGAATCAAGTTTCTTGGCTATCTCAAAGGTTATGTAACTTGATGAATGTCTGATGACTAATGTATCTGCACCCATAGCAGAGTAAGTTATGGCTGTATCGATTATTGTTTCGCCTTTCGTTAAGGAACTAGAGGATGGCGCAAAAGTTTGTACATCTGCAGATAGTCTTTTTGCTGCAAGTTCAAAGCTATTTTTTGTTCTTGTACTAGGCTCAAAAAACAAGGAAGTTACCAAAGTACCCTGTAAAGCCGGTATCTTTTTCGTTCCTGCATCCTTAAGTGCATCAAATCTATTAGCCAATTCAAATACTGATTTGTAATCTTGAATTGAAAAATTAGCAAGTGTATGGATATGTTTATGAGGCCAAGTTTGCATTACGATTATAAAAATAAATGATTATTTGAATTTAGGTGATCTGTCACCTTTTAATCTTTTACTTACACTCCTACTATTTTTGAGATACCAACGCCATTTTATATTTTTTGCCTTGGATATGCCAATTCTCGTAGTTTGAATAATATCTTTTTGCTTTAAAATTGACTCTCTTTGAGAAATCCACAAAAAATTGTTATTAAGAACTTCAAGAGAGTCTAGTGAGATGTCAATACCGAATGTCTTAGTAACTAAACCAGGACCTGAAGCTAATCTTTCACTCTTGTTAGGGATAAAAACTGACCTGATTAATACACCACTAGCAAAATTTTCTTTATCAGTAACTATGTTTAAACAATGATGAATGCCATAAGATTTGTAAATATAAAATGTTCCAGGTTTTCCAAATAATGATTTATTTGATTTGGTTATTTTACGGTAACCATGACAAGACTCTTCTTCCTGTGAATAAGCTTCGGTTTCAACTATCATCCCCTTAAATTTATCTTTCTCGTTATTTTTATTTATTAGGTAACAACCTATTAAATCAGGGGCAACTAGTCTAGAGTGCCGATAAAAAAAATTTTTTGGCAGTAATTTTTCTTCTATTTTTTGATACCGCTCTAATATTATTTTTAGCTAAGAAAGATAATTGAGTCTATGTAATTGAGATTATCTTTTTAAAAATGTGATTATTTATTTTTACTTAATTATTTGAAATTCATAGAATGTATGAATTAAAATAATATTAGATAAAATAAGTTTTAAAAACTAAGTTCACTTAAGGTATGACAAAAATAACTAAAGATGAAGTAGAAAAAGTTGCCAATTTGGCTAGATTAGAACTGAACGGGGATGAAATTAATAATCATGCAGAACAATTAGAAAAAATATTGGAATATATAAAACAACTTGAAAAAATTGATACAGTTGATGTCCCCTGTACAACAAGAGCGATAGAGGTAATTAATGTATTTAGAAAAGATGAAAAGAAAGATTCTGATTGCACTGAAAAGCTTTTGGAGTTGGGTCCATCCAGAGAAGATAAATACTTTAAAGTCCCAAAAATCATAAATGAATGATTTAGTTGCTTCCAATAAATGTCTTATTAACTATCCTTAAGAAAAATTTCTTTAATTTATATCCTGGGTATAAATTTATGATTTTTCTTATTTTCCCTCTCTTTTTGCTGTGACTCCTAATACCAATTAGTAAATCATAAATAAAATTATAAATGTCTTCTTTACTTTCAAATATACCCACTCTTTGAGGAGAACCCTTCATGTCTAATAAAGGCTTAGTTTTTTCATAAGCAATTTTATATTCAAACCAAGGGATTGAAGGCCAAAGATGATGAATGAGGTGGTAATTTTGGCCCATTATTAATAAGTTCATAAACCTGCTTGGATAAACTCGTGAATTTATCCATTTATTTCTTGACCGAAAAGGTCTGTGAGGAAGATAATCAAAAAATATTCCTAAAGTTACTCCTACCATTAATGCTGGTCCGAACCATAAATTATAGATTAAATTCATAAAGTCAAATTTTATTCCAGCCAAGATTATTGTTATAAAAATCGATCTTTCAATTCCCCATTGTAATAATTCATATTTTCTCCAAAGTTTTCTTTGAAAGAAAAAAACTTCATGATAAAAGAATCTTGGAGCAATTAGCCAAATAGGACCAAAAGTACTAACAATGTGATCTGGATCATGTTTTGGATGGTTCACATGAATATGATGTTGTAAGTGAACTCTTGTAAAAACAGGGAAACTGAATCCTAAAAGAATTGCTGAGCCGTGACCCATTGCTTGATTTATCCATGGAACAGGATGTGCGGCTTTGTGACATGCATCATGAATAACTGTTCCTTCTATATGTAAAGCTAAAAAAGCAGTAGCTACAAGTAAAGGTAGAGGCCAAACGCCTCGATACCATTGCCAAACGCTAAGAAAAGCTAGAAAGTAACCACCAAAAAAAAGAACTAATGTTGGATTCCAAAAATTTGGTGGATCAACGTAATTCTTAATCTCCCTTTGCCAATTAAAAGATTTTGAAGAATTAGTAACTTTTTGTGTATTTTTATTAGTTAAGTTTGAAATCGTTTCTAATATTCTTTGAACAATATAACTGATATTTTTAGATGATTGTATGCTTAAATTAAAAAAAAATTTATTGAATAGATGTTTAATTAATTTTTATGTGTCAAATTAATGATCATAAGTTAAAAATATTTTTAAAATAAACCTCTTTCAATTATTATTTTATTTGAGCGGTCGTGGCGGAATTGGTAGACGCGCGAGTTTTAGGTACTCGTATCTTCGGGTGTGGGAGTTCAAGTCTCCCCGACCGCATTTAAGGAAATTCTAATACAAAGTTTATTTATACATATCAACTTCTTATAATTTGTTTGAAAAATCATAATTAAATAAATTGATTGTTTTTTTAGGATCTTTTTATATTTTTATTGGAACAATATTTTTATTGGTACCATTAATATATCTCGAGCTTGGCAGGCCAAAAGACTTAATTAAAGCTTTTTTAAACTTACTGACAGGCGTCATATTAATAATTAAAAATAAAACCATCGATGAATTATTTTTGGTAATTTTATTTCTAATAACATTAATATTTGTTTTATATTTAGTAGAACTTTTTTTATCTAGATGGAATCAACTAACAGATAAAGAAAAGAAAAAATTACTTACTTTTTTAGAATTCAAGAATAATCTTTCAAAAATATATGAGGCTGTTAATCTTGGGATTAGGAAATCTAAAAAAGGCTTTAGTTTTTTAAATTTTGACAGCAATAACCAAAGAATAATTTTTAAAAAGTGGGTAAGAAATGATAAAAATGATAATATAAAATCTTAAAATAAGATCCATTTGTTATTAAAAATATGCCCAAAATACTATAGTTCAATTAAGTAAAGAATGTAGTAAATTAGATTTATTTAAATTATTCTTTTCATCACCAATATTTCCTTTTCGTAGAATGAAATCCCAAAATAGCAAAGAACAAAAATCTGACTTTTCTTATAAGGAAACTTTAAATTTACTCAAAACTGACTTTTCTATGCGTGCTAACTCAGTTGTAAGAGAACCTGAGATACAGGAATTTTGGGCTAAAAATAATATTGATTTCGAATTAGGTTCAAACAACTCAGGTGAAAAATTCACACTACATGATGGCCCACCTTATGCAAACGGAGCACTTCATATGGGTCATGCTCTTAATAAAGTCCTAAAAGACATTATAAATAAGTACAAAACCTTGAGAGGATTTCGGGTCCATTATGTCCCAGGTTGGGATTGTCATGGACTTCCTATTGAATTAAAAGTGCTTCAGAATTTAAAATCTGATGAAAGAAAGAATCTTGATACTCTAAATCTAAGGAAAAAAGCAACAGATTATGCATATGTTCAAATAAAAAATCAAATGGAGGGTTTTAAAAGATGGGGTATATGGGGAGATTGGGATAACCCTTACTTAACCCTTAAGAAAAGTTATGAATCTGCTCAGATTGGAGTATTTGGCAAAATGTTTTTAAATGGATACATATATCGAGGACTTAAACCTGTCCATTGGAGTCCAAGTTCAAGGACTGCACTTGCAGAAGCAGAATTGGAATATCCTGATGAACATTATTCAAAAAGTATTTATGTTTCTTTAAAAATCACTAAAGTACCTGAAGAAATACAATTTAAATTCTGCCAAGAAAATCCTAATTTGAAAAAGGATATATTTCTAAAAAACTCTTTTATTACTATTTGGACCACTACACCCTGGACTATCCCTGCAAATGAAGCAGTTGCAGTAAATCCAAACATAAAATATGTTTTTGCTCTTGATGAAGAGAATAGAATATACCTTTTAGCAAAAGAGTTATCTTCTATAATTAGTAATAAATTTAATAAAGATTTAAAGACTCTTTTAGAGGTTAAAGGAGCTTTCTTGGAAGATATTGAATATCGACATCCCACTAAGAATAAAAATTGCAGAATAGTTATTGGAGGGGATTATATTACTACGGAATCCGGCACAGGAATTGTGCACACTGCACCAGGTCATGGGATAGATGATTTTAATGTTGGAAAAAAATATGATCTTCCTACAACTTGTGTGGTTGATGAAAGAGGCAACCTTAATGAATATTCAGGTCAATTCAAAGGTTCGAATGTCCTTAAAGACGCAAATGAATTAATTATTGATCATTTAAAGGAAAATAATTTGCTACTACTACAAGAAAATTATAAGCATAGATATCCTTATGATTGGAGAACCAAAAAACCAACTATTTTTAGAGCAACAGAACAATGGTTTGCGTCAGTAAATGGCTTTAGATCATCCGCATTAAAGGCAATTGAAGAAGTTGAATGGATGCCAGCGACTGGGAAAAAAAGAATTCATTCTATGGTGGTTGGTCGAGGGGATTGGTGTATTTCTAGACAAAGATCGTGGGGAGTTCCAATTCCTGTTTTTTATGAAAAAAATGGTAATGAAATCCTATTAAACAGCGAGATAATTAATCACATTCAAAAACTCTTTAGTGAACATGGAGCAGATATTTGGTGGGATTGGGATGTAGAGAATCTATTGCCAGAAAAATATTTAAGTGAATCTGATCGATGGAAAAAAGGAACAGATACAATGGATGTTTGGTTTGATTCTGGATCTAGTTGGGCTGCAGTATGTGAACAAAGAAGTGAATTAAAATATCCAGCAGATCTTTATTTGGAGGGCTCAGATCAACATCGAGGTTGGTTCCAGTCTTCTTTGCTGACCTCAGTTGCAGTCAATAATAAACCTCCTTATAAGAAAGTTTTAACTCATGGCTTTGCACTTGATGAAAATGGAAGAAAAATGAGCAAATCTTTAGGAAACGTCGTTGATCCAAATATTATTATTAATGGTGGTAATAATAAAAAAACTGAACCTGCTTATGGTGCTGATGTTCTTAGGCTTTGGGTAAGTTCTGTAGACTATTCAGTAGATGTTCCAATTGGTTCAACTATACTTAAGCAACTATCAGACGTATATAGAAAAGTTCGTAATACTGCTAGATATCTTATAGGGAATATCCATGATTATGACCCAAATATTGAAAGTTTTGAAATTGATCAATTGCCGCTCTTAGATCAATGGATGTTAGGCAGATTGGTAGAGGTTACAGATCAAATATCAAATGCTTATGAAAATTATGAATTTTCAAAATTTTTTCAAATCTTACAAAGTTTTTGCGTTGTAGATTTATCAAATTTCTATTTGGATATTGCAAAAGATAGGTTATATGTAAGTTCTAAATCACAATTTAGGAGAAGATCATGTCAGTTTGTCATGTCTAAAGTTGCAGAAAATTTAGCTGTACTTATTTCCCCAGTACTTTGTCATATGGCAGAAGATATTTGGCAAAATATTCCATATAAAACTAAGGAAAAATCTGTTTTTCAAAGGGGGTGGCCAATCTATTCGAAGTCATGGAAAAATGAAATTCTTAATGAGCACATTGCAAATTTAAGAAACTTGAGAGTTGAAATTAACAAAGCAATAGAAGGATGTAGAAACAAACAAATAATTGGAGCAGCTTTAGAAACAGAAGTGAATTATTTACCTGAAGATAAAGTTGTAAAAGATTCTCTGAGTTGGCTAGATAAATTTGGCAATGAAGACGTAGATTTATTTAGGGATTGGCTTATAGTTTCAAAATTTCAAGTGGTCACTAATTTGGTCGAGAATTCTTTAATTATAGATAATAATCAATTGGGTAAAATTCAAATATCAAAAGCTTATGGTCAAAAATGTGATAGATGTTGGCATTATGAAAAAGAAACTTTTAGTGGAATCCAAAATACAAAATTATGCAAAAGATGTTCAAACATCATTAATCTTGAATTTAATTAAATCCAATTTTTGTGATTCAAAAAATAAACTGGATTTTGATTTTCTCTTATAAAGTCTTCTTTGGTTTCTGTAAGTGGTGACTTATAAAGTTTAAAGTTTGTAAGTACATAATTAAATCCTATAACTTTTTTTTCTAAATCTATTTCAATTGGATGGGTAGTCGAGCTACTGAAACCTTTAAAAATAATTATTTCTAAATGTTCTTTATCCTTATTACTATAAATGAAACCCTCTAGTTTGAGGATTCTATTAGGTATTAATGAACTTATTTTTTCAAGATTATTTAATAAATCAATTTCTGCCATTTTCTGAGAAGCATGAGTTTCTTCCATTTTTAGGGAATTTAATTATTGACCATTGAATCAAACCTAAAGTATAAATTAATAATGAGAATAATCCTAAATATTTTGCTATTGGCTGAGTAAAGTTAGCTCCGAAGAAAAAATTAAATAAATTTTTGAGAATAATATAGAAATTTGAAGAAGGTTGAATCCATATTCCACATGCAGTCGAATTAATAAAAGAAAAGCAGCTAATGTTTTGTAAACTTTGAATTAAGAAATTGAGAGATACAAATGTTAAGGACCACCTCCATACTTTTGTAGTTGTGATTAGGGAGCAAGAAAAATCATATTCTTTAAATTCATCATTAATATCGTTCCAAAACCAGACTGATATTGTCACTAATATTATTGAAATATTTGTTACGGTTAATGCATAATTGTATTTACCTATTAAAAGTAAAAGGCTTATAAAAAATAAAAGAGATATTTTCCAATATATTGATAAAAGTTTAACAACTGCTTTATTTCTTTTTTTAATTGACCAAAAGGATAATGTGATAGGAATGCCAACAAGGAAAACTATTGAAAGTTGAAAAGATAGCCAAATCGAAAGTTGATTAAAAACGTCCAAAACTTTTTCTTTTTACATACATAATCATTAAACATCAAACTGTAACTTTTTATCTTACTATTGTCATAGTTATGAATATTATGCAACTTTGCATTATTGCCGTAAATAAATTCATAATTGTATGAGACAGCATGTAAATCCACTTAGTAGAAATTTTGATGAAATTGAAAGAATACCATCTTTGGCTGAGATGTTTGGTGATTCTAATTTGAATCTTCATTTGGATATAGGTTGTGCTGCTGGTGATTTTCTATTTGATTTAGCTAAAGTTAATTCAACCTGGAATTATATGGGAATTGAAATCCGTGAAAGATTAGTTAAGACTGCCAAATTAAAAGTTCAAGAAAGAGAGATTAAAAATTTATATTTTGCATTTGGCAATGCTAATAAAATTTTGAATAATGACCAAAGTAAATTTATTCTCAAAAATGCGAGAAGTATTTCTTTTAATTTTCCGGATCCATGGTTTAAAAATAGACATCATAAAAGGCGTGTAATTCAGCCAGAGTTTATAAATATTCTCTCAAGTTCATTGCAAAAAGGATCCCTAATTTTTATAAAAACTGATGTAAAGGATTTATTTGATTATATGAATTGCATCATATTAAGTAGTTTAAATTTTAAGACAATAGCTAAAAAAGATTTTAATTATTCCGAAAGTTTTAATCCAAATAAAGTTAAAACTAATAGAGAAAAGTATGTGATTGTTAACCAACTTGATATTTTTGAGAGGATTTATAAAAAAATATGATTCATAATTAATTAATTAATTATTTTTTTTATTTTTAAAAAGAGTTTGTTTGTTATTTCTCTTGATAAACAATCAACTTTCTTCTGATCTTTAGCCTCAACAAGAACTCTTATTAGGGGTTCTGTTCCACTAGGTCGTATATAAACTCTACAGTTATCTGAATAAATATCTTGAAAATTTTCTATTGTTTGATCAATTAAAATTTTGGTTCTTGGATTTATTTTATTAATATTGAAATCAATATTAATATTGGTCAATTTCTGAGGATAAGGGTCGAAACTACTTTTAAGCCATTCATTTAAAGTGACATTTTTCTTTTTACAGTACTTAGAAATTTGAAGTGCAGTTAATATCCCATCTCCAGAAAAGTTATTAATTTTTGAAAGGATATGACCTGACTGCTCGCCTCCTAGAACGGCTCTTTTTTTCTTTATTGCGTCATGAACGTATTTATCTCCTACATCAGTTCTATATAAAATACCGCCAGTTTTGTTCCAAGCTTTTTCAAAACCTAAATTTGCCATTTGAGTTGATATGAGTAAATTATTTGGGAGAATTTTTTGTTTCATAAGTTCTCTACCCCAAAGAAATAGAATATGATCTCCATCCAATACATTGCCATGAGAATCTAATCCAATTACTCTATCGGCATCCCCATCAAAGCTAAATCCTATATCGGCAGGAATCTCTGTCATTGCTTTTTTTAATGGTTCGAGGTTAGTAGAACCACAATTCATATTAATTTTTAAACCATTTTTGGAGTTATTAATAACTCTTACATCTGCACCGAGATTCTGAAAAATTTTTTTTGCGCAGGTTGTAGCTGATCCATAGCATGTGTCTAATAATATTTTCATGCCACTCAAATCCTCTCCATCCATTGTTTGGATTAGGCTTTTCATGTATTCATTCAAAAGCTCCTTATTTTTTTTTAAAGGAATCTCTTTTGTGATAACTGATATATTTTTACTTGACTCTTCAACTAATTTTTGAATTTTATTTTCAAAAACTTTAGTAATTTTTTGACCATTATGATCAAAGATCTTTATACCATTGTATTCAGGGGGATTATGACTAGCAGATATCATTATTCCACTACTCAGCTTCTCTTTTTTGATTAAAAAAGGGATAGCTGGGGTAGGGCATATTCCGAGATTGATAAATTCTTTACCACTTGCATCAATACCTTCCGTTATTGCTTGTAACAGAATATCTCCACTAATCCTTGTATCTCTCCCAATTAATATTGGATTATTATTCTCTAAATTCGAACCTAGAGCATATCCAACTTTATAGGCTAGAGAATAAGTTATCTCTTCATTAAATTTTCCTCTTATTCCGTCAGTTCCAAAAATTGATTGCATAATTAGATTTCAGGATTCAAAGATATTTTGATAATTATTTAATTCCTATCTTATCAGTTGATTAAAAGATGATAGATTGAAATTCTCTTTATTTGTTTAACTTATTTAAGATATTCTTAGTTAGTAAGTTTTTAATAATGCAATCAAAGAGTGGAGAACCACTTTTAAACGAGAATTTAAGAGCAATAGTAGTCTCTTTTATCGCTATTATAATTGTTTCTTTGGTTCTGTTTAGAGAGCTCTTGTTCCAACCAAATTATCTTCTTAAGAGTTTTGGAGAATTATCTGTTGAACCTGAAATAGCTTTTAAAAACAATAAACCTACTTTCCTTGAATTTTATGCAGAGTGGTGTGAAGTTTGCAAAGAGATGGCTCCAAAAGTATCTAACTTAAAAGAAGAATACGAAAAAGATATCAATTTTGTTTTTTTAAATGTTGATAATCAGAGATGGGAAAATTATATCCGAAAATTTAACGTCAATGGAATTCCTCAAGTTAATCTTTTTGATAAAGAAGGTAATTTAAAATCTACTTTTATAGGTAAACAAGATGAAATAGTAATAAGAGAATCTTTAGCTAATTTAGAGGGAGGGCCTGAGTCTTCTGAAGAAATTCTTAATTCTGAGTTTTCAATCAAAAAAGAAAATAAAAATTACAGGACAGCGCCTCGAAGTCATGGATAACTTCTACCAATCTAGAGATTTTGATACAACCGGGAAACTTTGTTTGAAAATAGATTTGCAATTTTGGGCGATAGCCTTGTGTTCTTCTTGAGTACCGTGAGCTGATCTAAGATTAATGTAATGTATCCATGACCTACATGAACCAGACATGTAGATTCTCGTTGGAGTTGCTAATGGTAAAACAAATCTCGCACATTCTTTAGCTATCCCTTCAGAAAGTAACTCTTCATATAATTCTGATGCAGCTTTAAAATGTGAAGAAATTTTTCCATTAAATCGTTTTTTTAATTCATCAGGAAGGTCAGGGATAGAATTTTGCCTATTTTTAAAATCTTGTCTCCTTAATTCTGGTAGAGGGATATTTCCCAATTGAGTACTATCTGCATATCTCTGTGAAAATTCCTGAAAAGTAAATGATCTATGTCTCAATATTTGTGCTGCTATTCCTCTGTTCGTTTCTATTTGTAAAGTCATAAATGACTGTTCAAATACACTCCAATGTTCATTTTTAATGCAATAACTCAGTAATTTCGAATAATCTTCATTTTTCTGATTGCTGGGATTACTGACTCTAGCAATATAAGCCATTGTTTTTTCTGCATCAGGGGTTAACGAAATTAGTTCAACTTTACTCATCTTAGATCTTTGCTAGAGTTACTTTCTCTGGTTGATTTTGATATTTACCTTTTCTATCTTCATACGTGGTTGAACACGGATCTCCTTCAAAAAAAAGTAGTTGACAGATACCTTCGTTAGCATAAATTCTGCAATCTGCACCTGAACTATTACTAAACTCTAAAGTTAGATGACCTTCCCATCCTGCTTCAGCAGGCGTTGTGTTCACAATTATTCCTAGCCGTGCATAAGTACTTTTACCTATGCAGATAACAGTTATATTTTCTGGTACTTTCATTTTTTCTAAAGCTACACCTAACCCATAGGAATGAGCAGGAAGAATAAAAAATTCTCCATCATCATCGTGATGAAGAACAGTTTTTTCTAAATTATCAGGATTAAACCTTTTAGGATTCATTACAGTACCAGGGACATGTCTAAAGATTAGAAATTCTTTTGATGAAAGTCTTAAGTCATATCCGTAAGAGGAACATCCATAACTCAAAACTGGGTTTTGTTTATTATCAGGCTTAAGATGGCGCACTAAGTTTGATTGGAAGGGATTTATCATACCTTCAGAGGCTTGTTGATTTATCCAGAGATCATTTTTGAGCATTGTTTTATGAGCGAAGTTCAGTAATTTGGTTAGCCATTAATAATAAATCTTTAGGAATACCTGTACCAGTTAGGATTACATCTCCTGAAATAAATCGGTTTTCAAGTGTTGAAATCAAATCATCTTTATCAATAATCTTCATTTCAATAGCGAGAAAAATTTCATCCAGTATGATTTGATCATTTTCACTAGATAGTAATTCTTTTTTGCAAAAATTCCATAGTTCAAAAGTAGATTTGTGAATAGATTTTTTCAAATCTTTATTTTTTTCAATTTCTTCAGAATTATATTGATCAAAGGAATGTGATGATCTTATCCAAGTCAAATTACCACAAAGTTTTACTGGATTAGCAATTCCTTGTTGAACTCCTCCTTTCATGAATTGCACTAAAAGTACTTTCCTGCCAAGAGCAGCATTTCTTAGTGAGTCTCTAATGACAGAGGAATAACTTCCTCTATAAGAGGATTGATAAATCTGGATCTGACCGTTATGTGAAACTTTTTTTAAGTTATTTTTTTTGGCAGTATTTATTTCTACAACATCAAGATTAGTTCTGGGAAAACTATTAGGTGAGCTAATTACCATTATTTTAGATTCCTTTCTATATACAGTATAATTATGATTTATTAACGCTGCATGTAGTGTAATTTTACTTAAAAAAATGTTGGCAAACTCGAAGATAGATGAGAGAAGTTTATAGAGAAATGAATAAGAATTAAAAACTGTTACTGTTGATACAAGATATTTTATGGTGTCTTCTTAAATTTCAATGAGTAAAGATATTTATGTTACCTTCTTCTCGAGGATTCAGCCGATTCAGTTCTCAGCAGCCTGGACAAAATAAAATCAATTCTGTTGGCGAACGTTTTCCAATTAATAGAACTTTAATGGAAGTAATTAAAGGTCTAGAGGGTGCAAGCACAGAAATGGTCGAGAGATCTAAAACAATTTTTTTCCCAGGGGATCCTGCTGAAAGAGTTTATCTGATTAGAAGAGGAGCGGTAAGGTTGTCAAGAGTTTATGAGTCAGGGGAAGAGATAACTGTTGCTCTTTTGAGGGAGAATAGTCTTTTTGGCGTTTTATCTCTTTTGACAGGCCATAGATCTGATCGTTTTTATCATGCCATAGCTTTCACAAGAGTTGAAATGATAACAGCACCCGCAAATTCTGTTTTAAGAGCAATAGAGGAGGATGCGTCAGTAGGGCTATTATTGTTGCAAGGTCTTTCAAGTAGGATTCTTCAAACAGAAACAATGATAGAAACACTCACTCATAGAGATATGTCTTCACGTCTAGTAAGCTTTTTAATGGTTCTTTGCAGAGACTTCGGAGTTGCAAGCGAAAAAGGTATTACTATAGATTTACGACTTTCACACCAAGCTATTGCTGAGGCTATTGGTTCAACAAGAGTAACGATTACAAGATTATTAGGAGATTTAAAGGATTCCGGTCTGCTTACAATTGAAAGAAAAAAGATTACAGTATTTGACCCAATAGCGCTTGCAAAAAGATTCAATTGATTCATCATTGACTATGATGTGTTGAGTTTGTGAAGAAGAGTGGCCTCGATTTTAATTGTTTTTTTAATAATACTCGGAGGATTAATTGCACCATTTGGAGATCTGCTTGGAACAAAGATTGGAAAAGCAAGATTTAGTATCTTAAGACTAAGACCAAAAAAAACAGCCACAATTGCAACCATAATTACTGGAGGTTTTATTAGTGCAACATCTATAGGATTATTAATTTTAGTTAGTGAGGAATTTAGACAAAGACTATTTGTTGATATTCCTTTTTTGCAAAAAACTGTAGAAGAAAGTAAAAAGGCGCTTGTTCCTTTGCAGGAAGAAAGGAAGATGCTAGAAGATAAAATTAATGATAAAGAAAGGGAATTAAATAAACTAAAAAGTGACATTAAAGAATTCAGAAGAGGCAACGTAGTTATTAAAAGAGGCCAAACTTTATTTATTGCAAAAGTTACTTCTAATCCAAATATAAAATCAGACCTAGGAAAGATTTATAATAGTGCTGATAGATATGTTCAAAAAATTGTAATTCCTAGTAAAAAAGAAACAAAGAATATACTTTTGTGGCGACCTAGCGATATTTCTAAAATTGAGAAGGTCACTGCTAAAGATGGAAATTGGATCATATTGATTAAATCAGCAACAAATATTTTGAAAGGAGATAATTTTGTTTTCGTGTATCCTGAATTACTGCAAAATAAAATGATCGTAAGAAAAGGTGAAGTTATTACGAGCGAAATTTTTGAAAAAAATGAACTTAATTATAAAAATATCAATTTAATAATTAAAACTTTGTTGACAAAAACAAGGGATAAAATTAAGTCAAGAGGGTCAATAGTTAACGAAATTACTACAAGGGGTAACTTTATTAAACAAATAAAAGATTCGTTAAATATAAATCAAGGAATTAAATATAAATTGGAAGTGGTATCTTTAAAAGATAGTAAAACTGCTGACCCAATTATTATTGAATTGAGTATATCTGAATTTTAATCCTAAGATGTTTAAAATCATATCTATTGACCCTGGTAAGTGTAAATGTGGTTTGGTATTGGTTGATATGGATAAAAAAAAAGTTGATCAAGCAATAGTTATTAACACCAAATTTTTGGCTAAATACGTAAAAAATCTTAAAAGTGTTGAAAAAATATCAAAAGTAATAATGGGTAATGGGACAACTAGTAAAGAAAATATAGAAAAACTTGAATTTATCAAGAAAGATCTAATTGTTTTTGAAGAGAGAAATACAACTTATAGAGCTAAAAAAAGGTTTTTCGAACTTTTTCCAATAAAGGGATTAAAAATTCTAATCCCAAAAGAGTTTTTTATTATGAATAAAAATCTAGATGCAATTTCAGCCTTAATAATTTTGGAAGATTATTGTAATGATAAATTTACTTTGGATAAAGATATAGACATTAAAACTTGGCTGAAATCATGAATTTATATTCGCTTCCTGCTTCTAGCTGATAATCTTTTTTTAAAAGAAATCTTAATAATGAATCTTCAATTAATGCTCTCCCCAAGGGAGGGTTTACAACGAGTATTCCGTTCCCAAATGACCATGTGAATTGCCATTTAAACTGACTAGCTTTTACTGTCCCTTTGACTTCCCGTTTGGCAAAACAATACTCTTGTATATTTAGATATACGGTTGTCTCTGGCCTAGACCTCATCAATTAAATTTGTACCTGATTGAAAGAATTTAACTCAGTAATAATATAATCTTCTTTTTTTGAATTTAAATGTTCTAGCGATTCATTTATTTTTAAGCAAACTTTATCTAATATTAATTTTTCTTCTGCAGATATATTTCCTAGTACATGAGAAATAACATTGGCGCTAGTAGAATTTTTAATTGTTTTAGGTGAGCCGATACCCACTCTAATCCTATTGAAATTTTGAGTTTTTAAGTTCTCAATTATATTTTTAAGACCATTATGTCCACCAGAACTTCCTTTTTTTCTAAATCTTATTTTCCCAATGGGAATATCCATATCATCAACGATAATAAATAATTGATTTAAATCTAATTTATACCAATCAACTATTGCTTTTACAGCCTCACCACTTTTATTCATAAAAGTGTTTGGCAAAAATAATCTGTAAGTTAAATTGTTAATTTTAAGTTCTGAATATCGGCTTTTTAATTTATTTTTCAAAATAAATTTCGAATTATATTTTTTTGAAAATTGTTCAAGTACTAAAAAACCTATATTATGCCTATTTTTCTTATATTCTTTACCAGGGTTACCCAAACCAACTATATATATTTCATCCATATACTAGAGTAAGTTTATTGCTAATGAAATTATAATTTGAAATCAAGCATACACTAATGATTTTTTAGGTAAGAAAATTAAAAAATTGAAAATTCATTATATATTTCTTAATTTATTAACTTAAAAAATACAAAAAGATTTGGATTATTAAGTAAATTTCCTAGTAACCTTTAGTTTAGTTACCATTCCAATCAACTGAAAAGCCTTGAAGAAGCAAAGATTGATTATAAATTTGCAGAAGAATAACTAGGAAAACTAATAAAAGTAATCCAATGATAGTCATAACTGGTACCGCACCCCAACCAGGGACAACTTTACCTTGACCAGAATTACCAATTGCCTTTAAAAGATTTCCTAAAGCAGTTTTTTGACCCATGAGAATTCACTAAATCGAATATTATTTCGTTATTGTATAAGAACTAATACATAAATTGTTTACAAACTTAGCAAAATTGATGCAAACTTTATCATCAGCTCCAGATCCTGCAGTTTCCATAGCAGTATCAATATTGGCATTATTATTAGCTTTAACCGGCTTTGGTCTATGGACTGCATTTGGACCTAAAGCAGCTAAGCTTACAGATCCCTGGGATGATCATGACGATTAATTTACTTTATTGAACAATTAACTTAATAAAGTATTTCAAAATTTACCAAAAATACAAAAAGTAAACCTTTTACCATAATTTATATAATATTTTAATAGGATATAATTCTGTCAGTAACTTCACTTCCATGCTTGCACTAAAAATTTCTGTTTACACAATCGTTTTTTTCTTCGTAGGAATTTTTCTTTTCGGATTTTTAGCAAGTGATCCCACAAGAACTCCGAATAGAAAAGACTTAGAAAGTCCACAAGATTAAGCTATTAATTACACTTAGTTAAATTGATCAAAGGAATTTCAAAAAAGGTAATATTAACTTCTTTTTTGTTTATTAATTTTATACAGCCATCAAAATCTGCTGAACTTCAGAAAATTAATAATAAAACTAATAATGAAGCTTTCAAATTATTTTGGAAACAAAAATCAAATAAAATAATTTCATCTGAAAGGAATATTAAAGGTATTCATAATTTTGAAAAATTTTCTTATGATGAAGAACTTTTAAGCAAATATTCAGAAATATCTTTAGCTGTTAATAGTGGTAAAAATCAAGAGTTAGTAATCAAGTCTGATAGACAATCTGAATTAAATAATGTTATTACTGCAGAAGGCAATGTTCTAGTTGAATATAGAGAAAAAATTCTTAAAGCCGATAAATTAATTTATGATAAGTCAACTAAAAAAATAAGTGCTAATGGGAATATTGCTTTGATAACAGAGAACCAAATCTTTAAAGCTTCGAAGTTTGAGTATAGTTTTATTGATGAAAAGGGCTATTTATTAGATGTTAAGGGATTTGTAAATACCAGTGCCTTGCTGGATGACTTATCTTCAAAATTCAAACTATCAGATTCTAGTAAAATTAAAAGTTTAATTGAATTAAAAAAAAAGGAAGTATCATATAGCCCTGGAAAGGTTGAAAATTGGTTGTTTTTCACTGACGAAATGACTATAGATGGGGAAAGATGGAGAAGTAAGAAGGCTGTTTTTAGTAATGATTTACTTGAATTGAAACAAGTTAAATTGGTAATTAATTCATTAGAAGTTATTTCTGAAGAGAAGAAATTAAGATTTAAGTCATCTTTAAATTACTTAATATTTGATGAAACAGTATCAATTCCATTTTGGCTTGGAGAGAGAACTTTAACTAAGGATGAAGGATCTATTAAATTTAAAAACAGATGGGATATAGGATATGACAATTTAGATAAAGACGGCTATTTCATTGGCAGGAAATTTAATTCAATTGATATATCTGATGATTTTGTTCTTGATTTAGAGCCACAGTTTCTAATTCAACGTTCATTAAAAAATTATACAAACAGTTTTGTAGAGAATGATGATTCAATTACTTCTGAAAAGGTCAAGAGAAATGTAAGTTTTGAAGATTTTATTGCTCTCAAATCTAAGATTAAAGGAAAAATTAATAATTGGGATTTAGAAGTAGATAAAAATTTAAATTCTCTTGATTTTGATAAGTTTTCAGATGCTTTTAGATTAAAAACTAAATTAAGTAAAGAAATTAATTTTTTAGGTTCAAAATGGGACAAAAGCTTTTATGGCATTTATAGAGAGAGATTTTGGAACGGTTCTTTAGGAGAAGTGGAAATTTATTCAGGTTATGGTTCAAAATTACAAAAAGAAAATACTTGGGTTGTCGATGGAATTAAAAAGACAGAAATTTTGTCTATGGGTTTGGCTAACATAACAGCAGAGGCTTTAAATACAAAATATCTGGTAACTAAACAAAAAGGTAACTTTTTCTATGCTCTAGATCAGAAATTTCCTCTTATTATTAAAGATCCTGGAGATAAATCTATTGATATTTCATATAAGTACGTACCTGAACCAATTATTAAAGGATTAAGTCTCAATACAAGATTAGAAGCATCATATTCTTTCTATGAAAATGGAGATCATCAAAAATATTTAGGTTTAGGCTTAGGCCCGGAATTAGTATTAGGTGATTTAAAAAAAAATATATTTGATTATACTCGCATAAGCCTTTTCCCTTTTTATAGATTTAATAGTGGAGAAAGTGTTTTTAAATTCGACCAAAATAATGATAAGTTCACTTTAAATATTTCTTTTGATCAGCAATTATTTGGACCAGTAGTTATTAATAGTGCAGGTACTCTAAATCTAACAAATGATTCAGATAGTTACGGTGAATTTATTGATTCTAAAATCTCAGTAAATTGGAAAAAAAGATCCTATGAATTTGGAATTTTCTATCAACCTCATAACCAAGCAGGAGGAATTTCATTTAAACTCTTTGGATTTCAGTAGCTATAAGAAATCAATATTAAATCTTAAATAGGGTAAATCATTGAATTTATTTTCAATAAGGTTTTCATTTTTAAGAAGCGTTGTAGTTGCATCCCATTCTCCACTTAAAAACATTTTTCTTGAGCTCTCTTTAATCTCAAGGTTAAAAATTAAATTTTTTGATTTTGCTATGGAAGTTTTTAAATCAATTTCTAAGTTCAAACTTTTATTATCGCTATATTTTTGAATATCTTGTATTGATTTCTTGGGAAGCGTTAAACATGGAATTCCAATTGCAATACAATTGCCGTAAAAAATCTCAGCAAAACTCTCACCTATTATTGCTCTAATACCCCATCTCATGAGTGCTTGGGGAGCATGTTCTCTGCTGGAACCACACCCAAAATTGCTATTAACTATCAATATTGAGGCATTCATATTTGCTTTTAAATCAAAAGGATGTTTTCCCTTTAAATTTTCTCTATCGTCTTCAAACACAGATTCTCCCAAAGAATCGAAATTGATACACTTTAAAAAACGCGCAGGTATTATTCGATCTGTATCAATATCATTACCAACCAATGAGATGCATTTCCCCTTTATGTTTGCAATTTTTCCAATTGGATGATTAAATTCAGATTTCATTAGTTAATAAATTCTCGAACATCACTGACTTTGCCATTAATAGCAGCAGCAGCTACCATTGCTGGACTCATTAGAAGCGTTCTGCCGCTTGGAGATCCTTGTCTACCTTTGAAATTTCTATTACTAGAACTGGCACTAACTTGATTACCTACAAGCTTATCTGAATTCATTGCTAAACACATTGAACATCCTGGCTCTCTCCATTGAAATCCAGAAGATTTGAATATCTTGTCAAGTCCTTCTTTTTTTGCTTCGTTGGCTACTTTTTCTGAACCGGGTACTACAAATGCTTTTACATTCTCAGATACTTTTTTGTCTTTTAATACTTTTGCTGCGACTCTTAAATCACTTATTCTCCCATTTGTGCAACTGCCAATGAAACAAACTTCTACAGGAGTACCTTTTATTGATTGTCCTGGCTTGAAACTCATATATTCGTAAGCCTCTTGAGCAACGAATTTGTCATTTGGGGACAATTCATCTAAAAGAGGGATTTGTTGATTAATACTTATACTTTGACCAGGAGTAATCCCCCAGGTTACGGTAGGTTCTACTTTAGAAGCATCTAATTTAATTACATCATCGTAAATCGAATTCTCATCACTTTTTAATGATTTCCACCAACTGAGAGCTTTATCCCAATGTTCATCTTTTGGAGCACATAACTTATTTTTAATGTAACTAAAGGTCTTTTCATCAGGGTTAATGTAGCCGCATCTTGCACCTCCTTCAATAGACATATTGCATATAGTCATTCTTTCTTCCATTGATAATGCATTGATCGCAGGCCCTGCGAACTCATATGCAAAACCCACCCCAGCCTTAACGCCAAGTTTATTAATAATATGAAGAACTAAATCCTTAGCATAAACCCCATTTGATAATTGATTTTCACACCATATTTGCCTTACTTTTAATTTGTTCATGGCTATGGTTTGGGTTGCAAGAACATCTCTTACTTGGCTTGTACCTATCCCAAAAGCAATTGATCCAAAAGCTCCATGTGTTGAAGTATGTGAATCTCCACAAACGATTGTCATTCCTGGCTGTGTTAGCCCCAACTCTGGAGCTACTACATGAACTATTCCTTGATTGCCACTACCAATATTAAAGAATCTTATTTTATGTTCTGAGCAATTCTTCTCTAATGTGCTAATCATTTGTTCCGCAAGATTATCTTTGAAAGGCCTACTCTGATTATCTGTGGGCACAATATGATCAACTGTGGCAACAGTTCTATTAGGGAATTTTACTTTTAAGTTTTTGTCTTTTAAAGCACCAAATGCTTGAGGACTTGTCACTTCATGGATGAGGTGAAGACCAATAAAAATTTGATCTGAGCCACCAGGAAGACTTGAAACTTTGTGCAAATTCCAAACTTTGTCAAATAAGGTATCTTGACTCAATTTGTAAAAAAAATTACTTACTATTCGATAATAGGATTAATCGTAAGCTGTTCAAACACACATTTACACTTAGTGTTTGAATTTCAAATCTATTGCGAGTTGAGTTAAATATTTTTTTCATATTACTAATATGATTATCTGGTCCTGAAATAGAAATATAGACAAGTCCAACAGGTTTTTCTTGACTGCCTCCGCTAGGACCTGCTATCCCACTGATTGCTATTGCCCAATCTGCTCCTAATTTCTCTTTTACATTAATTGCCATAGCCTGACAAACTTCTTCAGAAACAGCCCCATATTTATTAAGCATGTCTTCCGAAATATTTAATAATGAATTTTTTAGCTCATTACTGTAAGAAATTATACTGCCTTTAAAAACTTCAGATGAGCCTGATATTGATGTTAGTGATGATGAAAGAAGGCCTCCGGTACAGGATTCAGCAAAAACAATAGTTTCTTTTCTTTTGGCTAATGCTTTTATTAAAACGCTAGGGAGAGTATCCTGATCTTCACCAAAAAGAAATTTAGAAAAATTTTTTTTTAATTTTTCTTTTACAGGTTTTATTATATTTTCAGCTTCTAGATCATTCTTTGCTCTAGCTGTGATTCTGAGTTTAACCTCCCCTAAATTTGCATAAGGAGCTACAGTTGGATTCTTAAGATTTAAAAGATCGTCAATTTTCTCAGTAATGCTAGATTCTCCAATACCTGAGAATTTAAGCGTAGTTGAAAAGAAAGAATAATTATCTGAGAATTTATTTTTAATAAATTCAAATGCAGTTTTTTCCCACATAGTTTTCATTTCACTTGGTACTCCAGGGAAAGTAAGAATGGTAAATCCTTTTTTTGGTTCCCATATCATTCCTGGGGCGGTGCCCCTAGGGTTATTAATAATTTGAGCATTTTTTGGAAAGAAACATTGTTTCTTCAAGCTAGAGGAATCGTCTTTGAGCTTTGAGTTTGAAAGTTTTTGTTTAATTTCATTCCATAAGTGCGGTCTTTCAAAAAGAGATACATTAAAAGATTTGGCTATTGCTTCAGTAGTTAAGTCATCTGGGGTGGGTCCCAAGCCACCGGTTGTAATTAGAAGATTACTTCTTTTTGATATTTCTTGAATAACTTTTATAATTCGATCACAATTATCACCCACAGTTGATTGCCTAAAGTGGTTTAAGCCTAGTTGAGATAACTGTTCAGAAATCCATTGAGCATTTGTATTTACAATATTTCCTAAAAGTAGCTCTGTTCCAATAGAAAGAATTTCAACTCCCTTAGAATTGGAATTCATTTAATTGATGCTTGGAGTTTGCCTTCATAAAGAGGAAAACGATTACATAAGGTTAATACTCTTTCTTTACATTGACTTTCAATCAGTGAATCGTTTGGATTAAGTAATCTATCAGCAATAATTTCGCCAACTTCAGCAAAAGCACTTTCATTAAATCCTCTAGTTGTTAAGGCAGCAGTACCCAACCTTAGCCCGCTGGTAACAAAAGGTGATTCAGGGTCAAATGGAACAGTATTCTTATTTGCCGTGATATTCACTTCGCTTACGAGCAAGTCAGCAATTTTACCAGTCATATTGATACTTCTTAAATCTAGTAAAACAATATGATTATCAGTGCCTCCACTAACGATATCAATACCTTTATTGATTAAAGTTGAAGCTAGAACTTTGGCATTTTTTATTACTTGTTGGGAATAATTAACGAAATCTGGCTGTAAAGCTTCTCCAAATGCAACTGCTTTAGCGGCAATAATATGTTCTAGAGGCCCCCCTTGAGTTCCAGGAAAAACAGATTTATCAAGTTTCTTCCCAAATTCGGCATCTTTACATAAGATGAGACCCCCTCTAGGTCCCCTTAATGTTTTATGCGTAGTCGTAGTTACTACATCGCAGTAAGGTATAGGATTTGGGTGAAGTTTACTTGCAACAAGCCCTGCGATATGAGCAATATCAGCCATTAAGTATGCACCAACTTCATCTGCAATGTTTCTAAATGATTCAAAATCTATTGTTCTTGGATAAGCGGAGTATCCGCAAATGATTAATTTTGGTTTTATTTTTAATGCTATCTCTCTTATTTCATCAAAATTTAATTCACTAGTTTCTTTATTTACTCCATAGTGAACTGCATTGAACCACTTGCCACTCATATTTACTGGAGACCCATGCGTTAGGTGTCCACCATGAGATAAATCCATCCCCAAAATTGTATCGCCAGGTTTAAGTAGACTTAGGAAAACTGCTGCATTTGCCTGTGCTCCACTATGAGGTTGAACATTAGCCCAATTTGCATTAAATAATTTTTTAGCCCTTTGAATAGCTAATTCTTCGATTTCATCAACAAATTCACATCCCCCATAATATCTTTTTTGAGGTAATCCCTCAGCATATTTATTTGTAAGGACTGATCCTTGAGCCTGCATAACGGCAATTGATGCAAAATTCTCACTTGCTATCAGCTCAAGATGAGTTTCCTGTCTATTTTTTTCAGAGTCTATAAAGTTAGATATTACAGGGTCGCTTTCTTTAAGACTTTGATGAATATTCATTATAATTAATGTGTAATGCCTTCAATATAGACGATATTTTTAGAAAAATATAAAAAGAATATTTCATAACTTTAAACGCGCCTGGAGAGATTCGAACTCCCGACACCCTGATCCGTAGTCAGGTGCTCTAATCCACTGAGCTACAGGCGCATAATTATGTAATATCTCTGTTTCAGGTCCTCTTAGTCAACTAGATTTCGGGTAAAATATTTATTATTAACAATCTTATTATTGATATGCCTATTAAGTGGTACGGAAATGGTGATTTAGAAGACCCCATCTACAAACATTTTTCTCGAATAGTAAATTTTGTTATTCACTGCATGATATTTACTGCGATTGTGAGTGGTACTTGGCTTTTAAAAGAAATTAAATATGAAATTGCTTTTTTTAATAACATTGCAATATTCTGGTCAGTTATTTTGGCTTCCCATTTGCTTTTTGTAATCATAAAGAAACCTAAAGATACTGCAAAACAATCAACTTAAATCAATTTTTAATGGACTCTCAGATGCGAATAAGTGAACTTGAAAATATTATTTCAGAACAAGTTTTTATAAAAATAGAAAAGTGGAATTTATATCTAGGAGATGCTGGCCTAGCTAGAAATCTTGCTATTGAATGTATCAGTAATAAAGATCAAGGTCCATTAGAGGCTGCAAAAATAAGTTTGAATGCAATAAAAGTAAAAGTTGGAGATGGGGTTAGCAGTATTCCACTTATTAAGTTAATAACTTCTTCACAAATTCAAGAATTAGAGGAGATTTTGGAAAGTTTTTTTGAAAATTAATTAGTGTTTGTATAAACTTTCAATTTATTTACTTTAAAGAATTTAGTAAGTAAAAAATAAATTACAAAAAAAGTAAGAGATCCAAATATTAAAAATAAAAATTCTTCGAGAATTGAATTTGAGTTATTTGCAGTTTTGAGAATAGTAAAACATAGTGTGCTTCCTAAAAATGCTGCTACTAACATGAGGCTAATTTTTCTTAATAAATCCAAGTTAGGCAAATAGATTTTTTCATTTCGCAGATTGAAAGAAAGCAAAATACAAACTATAAAATTAACTATTACTGAAGATAAAATTATTCCTACAACACCAAAATTATATGGTGAAAGATTCCCAAAATTCTTAATTGGCGCTCCGATTAAAAACCAATCAAAAAAAATATTTAATATTATTCCTGCGAATGATGACTTAAAAGGAAAGTTTGTTTTTTCTATTGAATAGTAAGTTCTTACTAATAAATCTCTATAAAGATAAAAAGGTATGCCAAGGGCATAAGCAATTAGTATATTTTTTACTTTTAAAGCTGCTGAGTAATCAAAAGATCCTCTTTGAAAAACTAATTGTACGATTTGATTATTGAATGTTATGAAAAATCCGGTAAGAAAAATAGTTGTCAAAAAACAGTACTCTATCCCAGATATCAATTTTTTTTGGAGACCTCTATTGTCTTTATCATTTCTCAGGTTAGAGAATTTTGGAAGCAGTGGCAAAATTAAAGTGTTAGACAAAATACCTAATGGTGCTTGTATAAGAAAGTTTCCGTACGCAAGTCCCGATGCTGCTCCATTAAAACTTGAAGCGAAAAACATATCGATAAAAACATTTATTTGACTAAGGCCTGATGATATAGATGCTGGAATAATTAGTTTAAAAATCCTCCTTTCCTCATCTTTAAATAAACTGAAGTTTGAACCTAATTTCAAAAGACCTATTTTATTTATTTCCGAAATTTGAACCCCAAACTGAATTAAAGTTCCAGTCAATGTTGCAAAAGCTAGTAACCCTGTATAAGAAAAGAAATTTGAAGATGTATTTTCTTGGTTGAAAATCCAACTAAATAAAATAAAAAAAATTATAGTTAAGCTTGTTATGGCTGGGCTTATACTTGATAAAAAGAATTTTCTTTGGGAATTCAAGGCGCCAAAGCTTAAACCTATAAAGCCAGATAAAGGGATACAAGGGGTAAGTATTCTTAATTGGTAAGAGGCGATAGATTTAGCTT
Source organism: Prochlorococcus marinus CUG1433 (assembly GCA_017644425.1). Taxonomy (NCBI): domain Bacteria; kingdom Bacillati; phylum Cyanobacteriota; class Cyanophyceae; order Synechococcales; family Prochlorococcaceae; genus Prochlorococcus; species Prochlorococcus marinus. The sequence continues at coordinate 651,186 of JAEPLN010000001.1, read as the reverse complement.
CGTAACTTAAATTGGGGGCTATTAATTTTATTAATAAATTGGAATTAGAGTAAATTAATATGGCTAAAATGATTAATATTATTGAAAGTTTTATGCTGACTTGAGTTAAAACAATCCCTCCATTTTTTTTGTTAAGAGGAGTTAGAACTGCAACTACTGCGTTATGTAAAGGACCATTAATGCCTCCAATTATTATTAGTAAAAAACCAGGAATTATATATGCATAATTAAATGCGTCGTATGTTATCCCAACTCCAAAAGCAGCAGCTATAAATATTTGTCTTATACATCCAGTTAATTTACTAAGACTAGTACCAAATGAAATTGAAAAAACATTATTTTTTAAAAATGAATGCATTTGGCTTTTTCTAAATTTTTCAAGATGTTTAAGTTTCAATTATATTTGATTTTTAACTTACGACATATTTATGAATGATCGGATAATTGAATTTGATCCATTAATTGAAGGGGTTTTAATCAAGAGGTATAAAAGGTTTCTTGCAGATATACAATTAAAGAGTGGAGAGGTAGTAACTGCTCATTGTGCTAATACAGGCCCAATGAAAGGACTTTTGAGGGAGGGAGCAAAAGTAAGAATAAGTGTTTCCCCATCTCCAAAAAGAAAATTACCTTTTACTTGGGAACAAATATGTGTTTTAGATGCAAAAAATGAGGAGGTTTGGGTGGGAATTAATACTTTATTTGCAAATAAGTTAATCAAAAAGGTTATTGAGAAAAATTTCTTAAACCAAATAATAGGAGAAATAGAGACAATTAAATCTGAAGTGGCTTATGGAAAAGATAAAAAAAGCAGAATTGACTTTTTTGTAACTCCAAAATCTTCAAATCCTGATAAACGTAACATTTACATTGAGGTTAAAAATACGACTTGGATAAAAGAAAATGTAGCTCTATTCCCAGATACAGTAACGAAAAGAGGCCAAAAACACCTCATGGAATTAAAGGAATTAATTCCTGAAAGTAAAAGTGTTTTAGTACTCTGCATTACAAGAAAAGACGCTTGTTTTTTTGCCCCTGGAGATGAAGCAGACCCCTTATACGGCAGTCTTTTTAGAGAATCTATAAGTGCAGGAATGATAACGATTCCATGTTCCTTTGAATTTCATAAAGACCACGTATCATGGAATGGAATTAAACCTTTAAAATAGCCGAAAAACTTGATATTTTGAAATCCAAAAAAAATAATTTTTAAATCTAACAAATAATTTTTTAGGGTGCAACTATAAAAATGGTATAAACAACTACTAGACACGGATAAGTTTTTTGAATAAATTTAAATTTGAAAGGAAACAGCACAAACTGTTTTTTTGCAGATCTAATTTTTTTTTATGACCACTGCTTTGCAAACGCCTCAAAGGCGCTCTAGGTCCAAACTTCAAGATGCGAGTCTTGTAAATGGGCCTATGCTCCTTTTGAGGAGTATTCGAGGATTTAGTTCAAACCGCTCAATGTTGTGGCTTGCAACTGTCCCCTTAGCTTTGTTTGGTTTAGGTATTTTTAATCTTTCAGCTCACGCAGCTGATTTACCTGAGTTGAATGCAGCTTTTCTTGCTAACAATTTATGGCTTTTGATCGCTACTATTCTAGTGATCTTTATGAACGCTGGTTTCGCTATGGTTGAGGCAGGTATGTGCCGTTCTAAGAACGCTGTTAACATTCTTGCTAAAAACCTCTTTGTATTTGCTCTAGCTGTAACTTCTTATTGGTTTATCGGCTATTCATTAATGTACGGAGGAAGTGTTGCTGACGGTTGGCTTTATTTTGGTGGCTTATTTTTTGATCCAACAGTTACTGCAGATATGGTAACTGATGCTGGATTAGTCCCAACTGTTGATTTCTTGTTCCAGTCTGCTTTCGCAGGAACTGCGGCAACTATCGTTTCCGGTCTTGTTGCTGAAAGAGTTAAATTTGGAGAATTTGTTGTTTTTGCTGTTGTATTAACTGCATTTATATATCCAATTGCTGGTAGCTGGAAATGGAATGGTGGTTGGCTTGATTCATTAGGTTTTGTTGATTTTGCTGGTTCTTCAATTGTTCACTCAGTTGGAGCATGGGCGGGTCTTGTAGGAGCTATGCTTCTAGGGCCAAGAATTGGCAAATACTCTGATGGGAAGCCTCAGGCTATGCCAGGACACAATATGGCTATAGCTACTTTAGGTGCATTAGTTCTATGGATAGGTTGGTACGGATTTAACCCCGGTTCTCAACTTGCTATGGATCAATGGGTTCCATATGTTGCTGTAACAACTACTTTGGCAGCAGCAGCTGGAGCTATTGGTGCAACTATTGTTTCAACATTAACTTCTGGTAAGCCTGATCTTACAATGATTATTAACGGAATCCTTGCTGGTTTGGTTAGTATCACTGCTGGTTGTGGTGATATGACCCTTGCTGGAGCCTGGTTCGCAGGACTAGTAGGAGGAATTATCGTTGTATTTTCTGTTGCAGCACTTGATGCCGCTGAGATCGATGATCCTGTAGGTGCATTCTCTGTTCACGGAGTTTGTGGTGTATGGGGTACTGTAGTTATAGGTCTTTGGGGTACTGCTGTACAAGGAGATGGAGCAGGTATGGGATTGTTCAATGGTGGAGGTATTACCCTTCTTCTAGTTCAAGCTCTTGGTGCCGCTGCTTATGCTATTTGGACACTTGTTACTTGCTGGATTGCTTGGTCTGTAATCGGAGGATTATTCGGTGGAATCCGAGTATCTGAAGAAGAAGAGACTCAAGGTCTAGATATAGGAGAACACGGAATGGAAGCTTATCCAGACTTTGCTTCTGCTAAATAATCTAATCTAATTTAGATTTTAGAAACCTGACTTATGTCAGGTTTCTTTTTTTTTACAAAAAATTTTTAAGAATGTTGTAATATCAAAAGATGGATACTCAAGCTTTTAGAAGATCTCTTCATCATTCTGACAGATATAATAGAAGGGGATTCGATTCTCCAACAAAAAGAGCTCAAGCGCTAGAAGAAGCCTATCAAAGTGATTTGATAAGTTCTATAAGAGATAATGGTTTTTCTTACACTAATGGAAGACTAAATATTAAGTTAGCCCAAGCCTTTGGTTTCTGTTGGGGAGTTGAAAGAGCTGTAGCTATGGCTTATGAGACTAGAAGACATTACCCTAATGAAAATATTTGGATAACAAACGAAATAATTCATAACCCCTCGGTTAATGATCATTTGAGAAAAATGAATGTTAAATTTATTTCAGCTAAGAATGGTATAAAGGACTTTTCGTTAGTTTCTAATGGTGATGTAGTTATACTTCCTGCTTTTGGAGCTACTGTTCAAGAAATGAAACTCCTTCATGAGAAAGGATGTCATATCATAGATACAACTTGCCCATGGGTTTCTAAGGTTTGGCACACTGTCGAGAAACATAAAAAACATGTGTTCACATCCATTATCCATGGGAAATTTAAGCATGAAGAGACTCTCGCCACTAGCTCATTCGCAGGTAAATATTTAGTTGTACTTGACTTAGAAGAAGCGAACTATGTATCTGAATACATTCTGGGGAGAGGGAATAGAAATGAGTTTATGAATAAATTTGCTAAAGCTTGTTCTGATGGATTTGATCCTGATAAAGATTTAGATAGAGTCGGTGTCGCAAACCAGACAACAATGCTTAAAAGCGAGACCGAAGAGATTGGAAAAGTTTTTGAAAGAACCATGTTGAAAAAATTTGGACCAGAAAACTTAAATAGTCACTTTTTAGCTTTTAATACTATTTGCGATGCAACTGAAGAAAGACAAGATGCAATGTTTTCTTTGGTTGATGAAGACCTCGATATTCTTGTTGTTATAGGAGGCTTCAACTCTTCCAATACTACTCATTTACAAGAAATAGCAATTACTAAGAATATTTCTTCTTTTCATATAGATACCCCAGAGAGAATATCAGTTAAAGAAAATTCAATATTACACAAACCACTTGGATCAGATTTAGAACTTAAAAATAATTTTTTACCTAATGGAAATATTAATGTTGGAATTACATCAGGTGCATCTACTCCGGATAAGGTTGTTGCTGACGTTATTGAAAAGTTAATAGATATCGCTTCCTGAATTTATTATTTCATCTATAAACTTTACTTAGTTTTTTTAATTTATTAGTCAGATAATTCCAAAAGATCTACTTTATTAACTAGAATAATGAAAAATTAACGAAGCATGGAAGACAAAGCACAAACTAATCAGGTTCAAACTGCCAGTATGAATAGAACAAAGGCTCCCCAAAAGGTTGAAGTTGTAGTTGCCAATTCATCATCAGGCTCAGAAGTAAATATACTTGGAGAACTATCAATTTTTGTTTTAAGAATAGGTTTTTGTGCTTTGATGATTCATCATGGTTTAGAGAAACTTCAAGATCCCCAAGGTTTTGCTGAGTTTGTAGTTGGTAAGTACTTCCCATTTTTGCCAGGTGATCCTGTCATTTGGACTTTTGGAGCTGCGATTACTCAATTGATATGCCCAGTAGGATTGGCTTTAGGGATTTTTGCGAGGCTTTCTTCTCTTGGTTTATTCTCCACAATGGCATTTGCTGTATATTTTCATCTCCTTGATACTGGACTAGAGGGCTTTCCTCTAGCAGTGGTTGAAGGTCATAATTATGCTTTTGAATTGTCTTTTATATATGGAGCTATTTCTCTCTACTTTCTATGTGCAGGTCCAGGCAGACTTTCATTATTTAGAAAAACTAACAAGATTACATATTACCCAAAATCAACTTAACTTAATGTAAGAAATGCCTTTTTTGCGTAAAAATCATTGAGATCCCCTTCGAGTTGCACATATCAATACTTTCTTGGTCTCTTAGACTTCCTCCTGGTTGGATAATTGCTTTTATACCGTATTCATTTGCAAGTTCTACAGTATCTGAAAATGGGAAAAACCCATCACTGGCTAAGACGGCATTGGTACATAATTTCCCAGCTTCTTTTAATGCTATTTTTGCTGCTCCAACTCTATTCATTTGTCCAGCTCCAATGCCAATAGTTGTTTGATCTTTTGCAATTACAATTGCATTTGATTTTACGTGTTTACAAATTTTCCATGCAAAATCCAGATCTTTGTTTATTTGATTACTTGGATTTTCTTTAGTTACTGAAATCCAACTTTCAGTTTTATCTTCAATATTATCAGTGTCTTGAACTAGTAATCCTCCCATAATTGACTTAGTTAAAGTTTGCTTCTTTTTTGCAAGGTGACCTTTTGATAACTTTAAAACTCTTAAATTCTTTTTGACTTTTAAAATTTCTAAAGCTTCCTCATCAAAAGATGGAGCCAAAACACATTCTAAAAAAATGTCTTTGAGGTTAATTGCGGTCTCACTATCCACATTTGAATTAAAAGCAACAATTCCTCCAAATGCACTAACTGAATCGCATGCCAAAGCGTTCAAAAATGCTTGAGAGGCTGAATTACTTATAGAGGCACCACAAGGATTATTGTGTTTTAGAATAACAGAAGCAAACGTATCGGCTCTTTGTGCATCTTTTTCTGCGAAGCCAAATTCTAAAACTGTTGAAAGCGCTGAATCAAGATCTAATAGATTATTATAACTTAACTCTTTGCCTTGCAATTGTTCTGCGGCGTTCCATCCAATGTTATTTAAACCATACCAATAACCCTTTTGATGAGGATTTTCCCCATATCTTAAAGTTTTGATTAATGGATAGGATTGAATATATTTGGAAGATTGTAAATCTCTTTCTTTTCTTATCCAATTAGATATTGCAGTATCATAATCCGCGGTATGTTGAAAAGCTTCAAGGGCTAATTTGACCTTATATGACTCCTTTAATTCACCTTTTTTAATTTCTTCAAGAAAATTTTGATACTGACTAGGATCCACTAAAACGCTAACTTCTTTATGATTTTTAGCTGCAGAACGAATCATTGATGGCCCTCCGATATCGATATTTTCGATAGCGTCTTCCCATTTTGATCCCTGTTCTACAGTTTTCTTGAAAGGATATAAATTGACCACTACTAGATCAATCAACTCAAGATCATTGGCTTCTACGTCTTTTTTATGCTTCGCATCAGTTCTTTTGGCTAATATTCCTCCATGTATTTTTGGATGTAAAGTTTTAACTCTTCCTCCAAGGATTTCTGGAGAATTAGTAAAATCTGCAACTTTAATAACTGGAATTTTTGCCTCCATTAGATATTTGGCAGTTCCTCCACTTGATAGAATTTTATAATTAAATTGTTCAACTAATTCCGTGCAAAAAGGGATTATATTTTTTTTATCAGAGACACTTACGAGAGCTAATGGTGACATTATGGAAAAGTTTATTTACTTAAGAATATAAACATGAAATACGATATCAATCATGAATTTGTTTCGATTAGCTCTCAAACTGCAACTCATAGAATTATTTTGATGCATGGTTGGGGAGCTGATTCAGATGACCTTTTAATATTTGGAAAGGAGATAACAGCAAAAATACATCTTGATTTTGAGCTAATTTCTTTGAGAGCTCCTAGATTACATCCAAGTGGTCAGGGAAGACAGTGGTATGGATTATATCCTCATGATTGGGATGGAGCTGAGGTTGAAGTTAATAATCTTTTAGGTACATTAAAAAAATTGGATACTGATCAGATTCCACTCAGAAAAACTATTTTGTTAGGTTTTTCCCAGGGTGCGGCAATGGCAATTGATGCAGGAGTTAAACTAAATTTTGGATTAATAGTTGCTTGTAGTGGTTATCCTCATCCAAATTGGTCCCCAGGAGAAAAATGCCCCCCATTGATTATTAGTCATGGTTTATTCGATGATGTGGTACCCATAGATGCATCTAGGGTTATTTATAAAAAGGTAAAAAGTAAAACTTCTAAATTTTGTAAATTAATAGAATTTGAAGGATTTCATCAAATTGATCCAAATTTAATTAATTTTATAAGTTCCAATATAGGTAATATTTTTTAAACGAAAGCATATTCGTATTCTTCAATCTCTTCCCAATCATCTGCACTAAGTTCTAGACCTTCGAATATTTTTTCTTCACCAATACCTTCAACTACAACTTTTAGTGATGGAAATAAGAAGTGGTTTTCCTCAGCATATTGAGCGCTGAATAAACCTTTTTCACCCCAAAAAAATCTATCCGTAGTATGTTCATTTCTTCGAACATTGAAGACTGAAGGGGCAGATAAAGCATTTTCAGCTATAAATCTTCTTGCTGCTGTAACTGGTTTATGTTTGCCAGTTTCGATATGATAGATAGGTACATGTGCCATTACTCTTTGACCAGCCAACCTTCTTCTGCTGATTCTTTTCCTTTTTTTTGACATTGATTGGTACTCCTGAAATTATTAGTGAGATTAGTCTTGATTATTTTTACTAATCCTATATATGTGATGTTGAATTCACTTTAATTACATAGAGGACCCATCAACCTCTGATGTAGCTTAAAATATGATCAGATGTTCATATTGAAGGCTGGCATAAGTCAGACCTCCTTATATCTTAATACTTTTTTCAGATTTTACAAGCTTTTTTTCAGATTTTTGTCTAAAAATTATCCAAATTTCATTACTTATGATTCTCTCTAAAAAATTTGAAGAATTAATAATAAAACAATTAGAGAGTTTTGGCCCCTCTATGGGAGTGACTCACTTAGTTATGTATCTCGCTACAGCTAAGCAAGGATCTAAAGCGACTTTTGAAATGATTGGTCAATGGCCAAAACTTGATAGACTTTTAATATCTATAGAAGATGATCCTGCAGTAAAAGTTTCTTCTCCAAACAGAAGGTGGTATCCTCTTCAAGAAAACGATATTTTACTTGGAGTTCTTAGGGTAGAAACTGATTTTGAGGGTGGGAATTGGCCAATATCTCTAGATTCTAGATTAAAAGCGCTTTCAATATCTTTAGCTAATTGCGTTTCAATCGAATTAGAACGCCAAAATAAAAATGACGAAATCAATTATTTAAAAAACCAAGTTAATGTTGTAATCCATCAACTAAGGAATCCATTGGCTGCACTTAGAACATATGCAAAATTACTTATAAAAAGACTTGGTTCAGATGATGATTCTATTGAGATAGTTGAACACATGATGATAGAGCAAAAACAAATTAATCAGTATATGGAATCTTTTGAGCAATTAAATAAACCTATCCAACTCCCTTTAGAAATAGGAGAAGAAAGATTATTGTTGCCTCCAAATTTGGATGATAAAAAGGTGATAACTGTTCAGAGTTTATTGAGGCCGATTTTAGAAAGAGGTGAAGCTAATGCGAAATTAGAAAATAGAGATTGGACAGAACCTTCTCTTTGGCTAGATTGGACGTTGTCACCTGTAAAGGCAAAATATGTTGTAATTGCAGAGATTGTTGCCAATTTGTTAGAAAATGCTTTTAAATATGCTCAAAAAGACGCTGAGATTGGAATCGCAATAACGAGTAAAGGTCTTTGCATATTTGATGATGGAAAAAAAATATCAAAAAATGAAACAGAGAAGATTTTTCAAAAAGGTTTTAGAGGAAGTGCTTCTAAAAAAAAGGATGGCACTGGGGTAGGACTTTTTTTGGCGAGGAAACTAGCACAACAAATTGGGGGAGACTTAAAGTTGCTTGAAAGGTCCTCAATAAATGATGTTGAGGAATTAAAAAATCTTAAGAAGAAAAATATGTTCTATTTGGAACTTCCTACAAAAGAATTGCGTGCATAAATAACATTGCAGTTTCGACTAATACAATACTCGCGCCGCACGCATCTCCATTGAAGCCACCAATATTATTACCCAGCATTTTTGGGATAGAATAACTTAAAAAAATACCAATCAAAATAAGAAACAAAAATTTAATAAACATCGCTTGGGATGTAATTGAAACTATTTGATATGCAATGAAAATTGCAAGAAAAATTATGGAAATCAAAGATTCTTTTTTAAATCCATTCCAAAACTTTTTATGACTTATAGATTTTTTTTTGTAACTAACATATTTAAACTTTTCTATAAAAAATAAATTTGAAAATCTTCCCCAAAATAAGCATATTGGCAAAACAATAATTATTTGGGTTTGAATTTTGAGTATGCAAGCAATCTGAATCAAAGTTATAAAAACCAAAGATTGAACCCCAAAGGATCCTACTTTACTATCTTTCATAGCTTTTAAACGTTTTTTTTTGCCCGCAAAAATACCATCGAAAGTATCCATTAAACCGTCGAAGTGTAGTCCTCCAGTAATTAAATATCCTGAAGCTAAACAAATTAATGCAGATGTGTAAATGGACCAAGAGTTTGCTCTTAAAAAAATAAAAATATAACTCTGTATTGTTCCAATTAAAAATCCTAAAGGGGGTGCAAATTGTGCAATATTTTTAAATTCGGGATTAATAAAAGGTATCTTTGGAAAGGTCGTATAGAAAATCCAAGAACCTGCCAAATTTTTTATTAAATATTTTTTGATGAGATAAAAATAGATTCAATATTAAATAATAGAGTAGATTAATAAAACTATCAAAAAATTTTATAATTTATCGTGTTTGAATTTGAAATTACATCGAATTGCAGTAAGACAGAGGCAAGGACAGGTATTTTTTATACTCCAAATGGTCAGGTAAATACCCCACGATTTATGCCAGTCGGTACTTTGGCTACAGTTAAAGGAATTTCATCTAAGCAGTTAAGCTCTACAGGATCAGAAATGATTCTCTCAAATACCTTCCATCTTCATCTACAACCTGGAGAAAAATTGGTTAAAGAATCTGGTGGAATACATAAGTTCATGAATTGGCCTAAGCCTATTCTTACTGATTCAGGAGGATATCAAGTTTTTAGTTTGGCCAAATTAAATAATATTTCTGATGAAGGTGTGGAATTTAAAAATCCAAGAGATGGTAGTCATGTTTTTTTATCACCTAAAAAGGTAATGCAGATTCAAATGGATCTTGGCTCGGATGTTGCTATGGCTTTTGATCATTGCCCTCCACACACAGCTAACGAAAACGATATTGAGGACTCTTTGCAAAGAACTCATGCATGGTTAAAAAAATGTGTTGAAACTCATCAGAAATCAAATCAAGCGTTGTTCGGAATAGTTCAAGGTGGTAAGTATCCTAAATTAAGAGAATATAGTGCAGAATTCACAAGTTCATTTGATCTCCCCGGAATAGCGGTAGGAGGCGTCAGTGTTGGCGAAGCAGTCGAAGAAATACATAGTGTAATAAATTACATTCCGAAATTCTTACCAATAAATAAACCGAGATATTTAATGGGAATTGGTTCTTTAAGAGAAATTTCTTTAGCTGTTGCAAAAGGATTCGATATTTTTGACTGTGTTTTACCTACAAGACTAGGAAGACATGGGACTGCATTTTTTAATGATGAAAGATTGAATTTAAGAAATGCGAGATTTAAAAATGACTTTAATCCGATTGACAAAACTTGTAAATGCGAAACCTGTAAGTCCTATTCTCGTGCATATTTGCATCATCTAATCAGAAATGATGAAATATTAGGTCTCACCTTAATAAGCATGCATAATATTGCTCATTTAATAAGATTTACCAATGCTATTTCTAATGCAGTTAAAGATAATTGTTTTACAATTGATTTCGCTCCTTGGAAAACATCCTCTATTGCTCACTATACGTGGTAACGTCTTATCATAATTAATTAAATTATTAAAAAGGTGCTCATTCTATTTAATACATTCGCTGAATTGCCTGAGGCTTACAAAGCTTTTGCTCCAACTGTTGATGTTCTTCCATTAATACCTTTATTTTTCTTTTTATTGGTATTTGTTTGGCAAGCTGCAGTTGGATTTAAATAAAATCTTTTCGTTTAGACAGTTACTCTTAGAAGGGATTTTCTAGTAAAATTGCATCTCCAGAATTTTCTACAGCACTTTCTATAAAATCAGCTATTTTTAAAGCTCTTGAGGCTTGCTCACCATCTACCTCAGGTGTTTCTTTGCCCTGAACGCATTTAAGAAAATGCTCCAATTCAGCATAAAGAGGCTCTATAGAAGTTGTGCTAACTTCCTCTACATATCCATCATTCCTATAAACTAATTCGCCATGCTCTGCTGTGTATGATTCATGAGACTTTCGATGGATTTGAAGCGAGTGGTTTAAGAAATCAGTTTCTACTAGGCCATTTTGGCAGTGAGCACTTAAGCTTCTAATTTTTTTGTGACTCATTTTGCTAGCAGTTAAGCTTGCGATAACATTATTTTTAAAAACTAAAGTTGCATTCACATAATCTATTAATCCTTCGCTATTCCTACCCCCAACAGCTGCTAATTTTTGGATTTTTGAGTTTACAAGCTCTAATACAAGATCAATATCATGAATCATTAAATCCATTACAACCGAAACGTCATTCGCTCTATCTGCATGGGGACTATGCCTTCTTGCTTCTAAAACAACGATTTCTTCATTACGTACTATTTTATTTAATTCTCTAAAAGCAGGATTAAATCTTTCAATATGCCCAACTTGTAATAGACAATTACTTGCATTTGCTGCCTCTATTAAAGATTTTGCTTCTGACTCATTTGCTGCAATTGGTTTTTCAATTAGAACATTGGTACCTTCATTAAGACAATCTAGTCCCACTTCTTTATGAAGTAATGTTGGTACAGCGATACAAATAGCATCAACTTTCGGAATTAAGTCCTTATAATCTCTAAACCATTTACATTGAAATTGCTCAACAGCTAATTTGCCTCTCTCTTCATTTGGATCTGCAACTCCAATGAGGTTTGCATCTTTGAGTAAACTAAGTACTCGAGCATGATGCCATCCCATATTTCCTATCCCTATGACTCCAACCTTTACGGGTGATGAGGTTGGTTGCATAACTTTAAATCCGTATATTAAATATAATTATCCTCTATGGGAAGCCACATTTAGCTTTTAGGAAGTATTATTTTAACACGATCTATTTTCGGACCTGACATAGAAATAACTTCAAATTTAATTTTATTAAAATCTAAAACATCGCCAATTTTTGGAACCATTTGAAATTTTTCCAGCAGAAATCCAGCAAGGGTGTAGTAGTCCGCACCTTCGGGAATCGAGCATCCTAGCTTTTTATTGATATCAATAATTTCTGATTTTCCAGCTATTGACCATTTTTTAGAGAAATTATCTAGCATTTTCATGTCTGAATAAATTCTACTATTGAGCATTTCCTCCCCAACTATTTCTCCATTAAGATCAGCTGCAGTTATGAGACCTTCTGTTCCACCATGTTCATCAACTACGAGTAAAAAAGGATTATATTCTCTGACTATTGGTAATATTTCTGCTAGTGAACTTGTTTCTATTATTTTTGTAACTGGTAAAAGAAAGGGTTCCAATAAAGTATCGGCTTCCATTTCACCTTTTGAAATTGGCTTCGCTAAATAACGCAAATCTAAAACTCCTAATACATCATCTAGAGACTCGTCAATAACAAAGAAACGTGCATGTCGAGTTTTATCTACTTTTTTCATAAGTTCTGAAAAGGTTATATTTTTTGGCAAAGTTACCATTTCAGATCTTGGAATCATTACTTCTTTAACCTGTGTATCTTTTAAAGCAAAAACTCCTTCGAGAATATTTTTTTCATCTGGTTTTAAACCTGTAACATTATCTGTTTCTATAAGTGTTTCTAATTCACTTGCGGATAAACCTGAATTTAAAGAATCCCATTTGTTATTTAAATTAAATAAGCTTAAACATGCACTAGCAAAGAATTCGATTATCGTAATAATGGGTTGCATACCCTTCCTTACAGCATCGAATACGGTGGTTAGTCTTAACGCAGCAGATTCAGGATTGTTAATTACTAGGGCTTTAGGAATTAGTCCAGAGACAAGAGTAACTACTAAAACAACAAACAAAAAAAACAGAAGATCATAAAATCTATTTTGCAAAATATTTTTTCCCCAATAATCAATTGCAACACTATTACTGAGCCATCCAATTGCAATTAATGAAATTGTTACTCCAAATTGAGAAGCAATTAAGGATGATCTGAAACGTTTTTGAATTTTTAGAATTGACAATGCTCCTTTCTTCTTTTCTTCTATTAGTCTTAAAACTTTGCTTGGCCTAATCAATAAAAAAGAGAGTTCGCTTGCCGCGAAAAAAGCTGGGAAAAATAAAATAAATAAAAGTAGAGTTATTTTCATTCAGTAACAAATGAATAATGGGGGTGGCGAGGATCGAACTCGCCTAAGCCAAATTATGAGTTTGGTGCATTCACCAGATTGCTACACCCCCAAGGAATTGATGTAATTTTAATTACATTGAATTTCAATATACAATATAAAAATAATATTTCAAAAAACACCTTATTAGTAAGTTTTTGTGAGATTTCTTTTTTTTCTTCTAATCTTAAAATATAAATTTAAAATTTCCTAATGAGCAATTTTACGGATAAGTATGATTTAAATAAAGCCAGGTTGTTAAAACAATTAACTGAAAAATCTTATAAAAAGGGAGATTTCACTTTAGCTTCTGGCAAAAAGAGCAGTCATTACTTAAATTGTAAACCTGTCTCATTAAATGGAGAGGGTCTAAATTTAATAAGTGAATTATTTTTAGATCTAAAAGACTTAAAGTCAAAAGCAGTAGCAGGAATGACGTTAGGTGCAGATCCTCTTGTCAGTGGAGTAATCGTCAAAGCAGCTTCGCGAGGCCAATACCTTAATGGTTTAATAATCAGGAAAGAAATCAAGAGTTACGGCACTAAGGCTGGAATTGAGGGGCCTCTCTTAGAGAAAGGAACTTTGGTATCTGTTTTAGAGGACGTAGTTACTACTGCTGGTTCAGTGATAAAGGCCATAAAAAAGTTACGTGAAAATAATTATATTGTTGAGGAGGTTTTGTCTATAGTGGATAGACAAGAGGGGGGATTCGAAGCTCTGAATGATGAAAATGTCGAGTTAAAAAGTCTTTTTACAATAAAAGACTTTTTATAATAAATTAATATGCAAGATATTAAAAAAAAGTATTGGATTGAAAAATTTGATTCTTTTTCTGTTTCTGGAAAAGATGCCAGAAAATTCTTGAATGGAATAACAACTGGTAATATTCTAAATTCAGAAGATAAAGTTATTAAAACTTGTTGGTTAACTCCCAATGGGGTTTTGAGATCGTTAATTGAAATTATTTTTTTAGAAAGAAACCTAGAAGTAATTATCTTGGCAGGAAACACAAATGAAATAATTGAGTACTTTAATCAAATTATTTTCCCAGCGGATGATGTACTTTTAAGTGAACCTTTCTTGATAAATAGAATTCAGGAAATCGATGAATCTAATTCATGGAGAGCTTACCAACCTATTTTCTTTAAAACAGAAGATAGTGAATTTGAAACATACAAAAATAAACTAAACATACTGAATTCCAATGAGTTAAAACTTTGGAAGGTTAATCAGGCAATACCCTCTTTAGATATGGAAATAAATGGAAAAAATAATCCTCTTGAGTTGGGATTAAAAGATCTTATAGATTTTAATAAAGGTTGTTATTTGGGACAAGAAACAATGTCAAAAATAAAAAATGTTTCTTCTCTCAAACAAGAAATAAGAGTTTGGCAATCATTAAAATCTAATTTGGATTTAGAAGTTGTAGATAAAAATTTATACACAAATTATGCCAAAGAAAATTCTGTAGGCAAAATCACTAGTGTTTTTAAAGTGAATTCTCAAATAAAAGGCTTAGCAATGATAAAAAGAAAATACTTAAATGAGGGAAGTTATTTTTATTCAGAAATTTTTGGAAAAATTTTTACAAATAAATCTGTAGGATCAATTTTCCTATAATTGATTTCTGATTAAATATTCCGCAATATGTAAAGTAGCTAAACAATCATCTTTGTTATATTGCATAATTTTTTTTAAAAATACTTCATTTTCTGTGATTTGATATTGAATCCACCAGTAAAGGGCTTTTGAGCCGCTAACATTTTTCTGCATCCATTCAAAACCTAGCCAGTTAGAAACCGTTTTTAAGCTATAGTTTTTTAGCGGTAATATCCAAGATTTCCTGATAAGAGTATGTAAGTCTATAAACCTTGAGGTAAGGGAATCAATTTCTTCAAAACTAAGTTTTAAGTTTTTAGCAATATTAACTATTGCTAATTTTTCAGTCTCTCCGTAATGTAAAACTGGCCATTCTTTGTTTGAAAAAAGCATTGTAATAATTTGTCTGCATGATTCTTCTTTATTGTTTTTGAGATTTAAAATTGGTTTATAGATATGATCTTCTTTTTTTGTAAACAAATTATTTATTTTTAAAAACCCATATAGAAAATCATGCTTATCATCTGGATTTGACTCAATATCAAATATATAAAATCCCGAACATGTTTTTTCTTTTAGATCATTATTATTATTATTTTTGAAAATGCGATATGGTTCCCCAGAAATATAAGCTTGTGCTTGCTTCACAAATATGGATGCTTTTTCATACTTTTGATCATTGAATTTAGATAATTTCTCTCCAAGTTTTTTTTCGCTATACGAAGCTAATGTTTGGGTATTAGATATTCCATTTGTTATGAGTAATGATGCCGTTTTGGAACCTATCCCATCTATATCTGTTAGATATCCATTTTCTTTTGCTTCTTTGTCACAAAATTTTTGCCATGAACAGATAGTACATTTTTTTCTATCTTTGGTTATTTCTGGCATAGATCCCTCCAAGCATTCATTCAAACTTAATAAAACATTCAAAACTTTTTTTCTTAATCTTTTATTTAAATAAATTTCTTCAACATTAACTTTTTTATTAAAACTTGAAATTACTAATCCTTTCTCAATTTTAGATTCTTGAAAAGATTCCAACAGCATAGAACTAAAAGCTAAGTCGAATAAATGTTCTTTAGTGGTTTTTTGGCCTAACTTATAAACAGCAGGTAAATATTTATATTGTCCCCATTTACTTTTACCTTTAGTCTTTACAAGTAATTGTGGACGTATCTCTGCGTTAATATCTTGGAAAAGATTCTCTTTTATTTTTAATCCAATTACCCCTTGGGAACCATTTTCACAAGCTTTTAATCCTGTATATATTTCACTATTACATAATTTAGAGAAAATTTGATATTGTTTAACTTTATCTATGGCTTTATGGGTAGACCAAACTTCATAAGATTTTGTACCCTTAAAATCTAGCCATGCCTTTCTTTTGCATCTTGTAAAACTTTTTAAATGAAGAGAATTCAAATTATTTTTAAAGGACGGTTTTAAAATTTACTCATATAAATTAGTATAGATAATTAAAAGAAATCAAGGTTATTTTAAATTTGACAGCTGATAAATTAGATAAGATAAAATTTGGAACTGATGGGTGGAGAGGAATTATTGGATTTGATTTTAATTTATCCAATCTTTCAAGAGTTGTAGTTGCTGCATGTCAGGAGTTGCATTATCAATACTATAAAGAAGTTAATTCAAAGAAAATTATTATTGGATATGATCGTAGATTTATGGCTTGTGAATTTGCCAAGCAAATAGTGCCATTTGTAAGAGGATGTGGTTTTGAACCGATCTTATCTGATAGCTTTGTTCCGACCCCCTCTTGTAGTTTCTATGCTAAAGAAGTCGGTTGTCTTGGAGCATTAGTAATTACAGCAAGTCATAATCCATATAATTGGCTGGGTCTGAAAATAAAGAGCTTTAATGGATGTTCTGTTGACGAATCTTTTACGAGTCAAGTTGAAAAAAGATTAATTCTTGGAAATTCAATTGAAAAAATAGATGGTGTTAATAAATTGGTAGATATTAAGAAATTTCATTTAGATAGAATTAAATCTCTTTTTGATATTGACTTTATTTCTAATAGATTGAAAAAATTGAAATTGAAAATTTTTGTAGATTCTATGCATGGTTCAGCTGCAAATTGTATGGCTGAGATTTTTGCTTCTAATAATTTAGAAATTATTTCAGAAATCAGGAAAGATGCTGATCCTTTTTTTGGAGGAAAACCTCCTGAACCTCTTTTAAATTATGCAGATGATCTAAATCAAATACTAATAAAAAATTCAACAAATGAATTAAAAACTCTAGGAATTATATTTGATGGCGATGGTGATAGAATTGCGGCAATTGATGAAAAAGGAAGATACTCTAGTACTCAAGATTTACTCCCATATTTTATTAGCTATTTGGGCGAAATTAAAAATAATTCTTATCCGGTTTTAAAGACTGTTAGTGGTTCAGATATTATTAAAAATATATCAGAGAGTCAAAATAGAGATGTTTTTGAACTTCCAGTTGGCTTTAAATATATTGCTGAAAAAATGATTAAAGAGAAAATATTTATTGGAGGAGAGGAATCTGGGGGAGTTGGTTTTGGCGACTTTATGCCTGAAAGAGATGCTCTATATGCAGCGATGGTTTTATTAAATGGAATTGCTGAAAAATCTCAATATTTATATGAAACCTTAGATAAAATTCAAGAAGAATTTGGGCCAAGTTTTTATAAAAGAATTGATATTAAATTTCCAAATCAGTCAGAAAAAAATAACGTTAAAGAATTTATCATAGATAATATTCCTGAAAGTATTAACAATCATAAGTTAAAAAGTATCTTAAAGATTGATGGAATAAAGTTGAGAATTGATAAAAATTTTTGGCTTCTTTTTAGGTTTTCAGGAACGGAACCTCTTTTAAGGTTATATTGCGAAGCTCCAAAAGAATCTTATTTAGATGAGTTATTAGAATGGGGTCAAGTATTTATAAATCTGGCAGGAAAATAAGGATGAAAAATTTATATTTAGCGAGTAAGAATAAAGGGAAAATTGAAGAATATAAGAAATTGCTTGCTGGAGTGAATTGTAAATTATTACTCCAGCCAGAATCATTAGAAGTTGAAGAGGATGGACTGACATTTAGAGATAATGCAATTAAAAAAGCGAGTGAAGTTTCGAGGAAAACAAAGAATTTCTCCATAGCAGATGATTCAGGAATTTGTATTGAAGCACTAGATGGTAAGCCAGGCATTTACTCCTCTAGATATGCAGAAAATGATCAGAAGAGAATTGAAAGAGTTTTAAAAGAACTTGATGGAGTTCACAATAGAAGTGCTTTCTTTATTGCTAATATTTGTGTTTGTTCCCCAAGTGGTGAAGTGATTATTGAATCTGAGGCCAAATGTCATGGCAATATTATTTTAAACTCGAGAGGAAAAGGTGGTTTTGGTTATGACCCAATTTTTGAGGAGAGTTCTACCAGATTAACTTTCGCAGAAATGAATAATGATATTAAAGATTCTTGTAGTCATAGAGGTAAAGCATTAAAAAAAATTATTCCAGATTTAATTGAAATTTTTTCTTAAATTCAATTAACCCAAGATCCATGGAGGCCATGAGGAATCGAAATGGGTAATTCATAAACAGCTAATTCTTTTAAGTCTTTTGCATCTAATATCACTAAATCGCTTCCTCTTCTTTCTCCGTTCCATAGGATAATAAATAAGAATCCCTCATCTTCTTTGGACGATTTATCTGATGGAACCATAATTGGTTCACTTACGAATCCACTTGGACCTGCTGACCAAGAAATCTCTTCCTTAGAAATTAAATTTATTTTTTTTATTGCTTGAAGTGGAGCGTTCCCCAGCTTTTGAGATGTGCTTGCCATCCAACTAAAAGTTGCTGTTATTCCTAAGTTTTTAGGATTAACAACAGCAAATTCACAACATTGTTCACTTAAAGTTTCAAGTTCACTAGTTTTTTTCTTTAGATCGATAATTGATCTTTTCAGTTTTCCTTCTGGATATTTATCAAAGTCAATATCCCTAAAATTCTCGTCTGGACCAACTGATGGGAAATCATCATAAAAAATACTATCTAATACAATTTTGGAATCTTTTTCAAATGCATTAACATGATGAAAAACGAATCCTTCTGGAGCATCTATTGTTAAAGGTGGCTGACCTCTAAATAATCCACTTTCTCTGGGGATGATAAAAAACTTTGCTTTTTTATTTGGGTTTGACTTTAGACATTGTGCTGCTCCTCTTTGACCCATTACAAACGGTAGAGGATTGAAATCAATAGCGTTCTGTAAAAATATTGCCCAATTAGTTGTAATTGCAAAATCATGAAGGAATGCAAAGCCATTAAAGGTATCTTTTCTATCAAAAATTAGCTCTCCAGAATTTGTACCAGCATTACTAAATTCCATTAATCTAATGGTACTTTTTGGCCCGGTTTGGACTCCAAAAGTGACTAAAAGTTCTGAAGATGAATTTGAGTTGAGGTCTGTTTTGGGATGGGCACTGAATGCTTCGTTAGGCTTGAGAACTCCTTTTAATGATGTTAAACCAATAGTGTCGAGACTATCAGGATCCATTGCATGTGGACCGGCTGCTTCCCATAATGCGAGAATTTCATCACCTAATTTGACGACATGAGTATTAGCAATATTCTTGAATTTTAGATCTAATGCATTATTTAAAATCCCTCCATTTTTTTGTGTCCCAAAAACACCTCTGTAAATAAATTTATTTATTTTTTCTTCTTCCAAATAGCCTTTAGTTTTAACAAATCTATTTGTTAAAAATGGATGACCATTTTCGAATTTTATAGATGTTATCATTCCATCACCATCAAATGGATGATGAACCCATTGCCCACCTCTCTCTAATATTCCTGGCCCATTTCTTAATAATGTTCCATTTAAATTTTTAATATTATTACCTTTGCTAACTTTAAGAGGCTCTTTAGTTAGCTCCCTTTCTACATTTTGATAAGCACTGGACCAATCTTCTTTATTAAAACTTTTAATTTTATCACTTTTTTTATCTTGTAAATTAGTCACAACAAAACAATTACTTTTTCTATCTTCGCCAAAAATCAACTAAATTGTGGCTGATTTGAAAAAAATCCTATTTTATTCTTTTTCTAGCATTCCTTTACTGCTTGGAATTGAATCAGATCTTCTCAGATCTATTTCGGTAGCCATTCTAAGTGCTCTAGAAAAAGCTTTGAAGCAAGCCTCAACGATATGATGTGAATTACTACCTTGTATTTGATTTATATGCAGAGTAATACCGCTGTTATTTACAAAGGCAATAAAAAACTCTTTTACTAATTCAGTATCATAATTTCCTATTCTTGGAGCATTTAATTCAAGATCATAAGACAGATGTGGTCTGCCAGAACAGTCTAAAGTGACTTGAACTAATGCTTCATCTAATGGGGCAAAGAAATGTCCAAATCTGCTTATTCCTTTTCTTTCTCCCAAGGCTTTTGTAAATGCTTTGCCTAATGCGATTCCTACATCTTCATTTGTATGATGATCATCAATATGGGTGTCTCCAATTGCTTTTATTTTTAAATCAAACAAACCATGACTGGATATTTGATGAAGCATATGATCTAAGAATGGTATCCCAGTATCAATTTCAGAAATTCCATTTCCATCTAAGTTTATAAATACAGAGATATCTGTTTCGTTCGTTTTTCTTTTTATTTCAGATTGTCTTAGAGATGACATTTTTATGCAAAAAACTTAGTTTACATTCCATTAATGCAGTAACCCGCATCAACATAAATTGTTTGGCCTGAAATGCCGCTAGAGAGATCACTTAATAGAAAAGCAGCAGTATTGCCTACTTCTGTTTGAGTGACTGTTCTGCGTAAAGGAGCCTTTTCTTCAACATTGTGAATCATATCTAAAATGCCACCTATAGCAGAACTCGCAAGTGTTCTTATAGGTCCAGCACTTATTGCATTAACTCTGACTTGTTTTTCCGGACCAAGTTCTGCAGAAAGATATCTGACTGAAGCTTCTAAAGCTGCTTTAGCGACTCCCATCACGTTATAGTTAGGAATGGCCCTTTCTGATCCTAAATAAGTTAATGAGATAACGCCAGCACCTTCACTAAAAAGTGGTTTTGCTGCTTTACATAAGGGTGCTAATGAATAAGCACTTATATTAAGAGCCCTATCAAAACCCTCTGAAGTTGTAGCACTATAATCTCCAATCAATTCGTCGCGTCCTGCAAATGCTAAGCAGTGAACTAATCCGTCAATTTGCCCCCAATTGTTTTTTATATTTTGAAAGATTTCTTCTATTTGAGATGGATTTTGAACATCAAGAGGTAAAAATAACGATGGGTTTAAAGGTTCAGTTAGTTCTCTAACTTTAGATTCGAATCTTCCCTTATCATCGGGCAAATATGTGATTCCAAGTTCTGCTCCAGCTTTTGATAGTTGTTGAGCAATACCCCATGCTATTGAACGATTATTGGCAATTCCCGTAACAAGAATTTTTTTGCCAGTTAGATTTAGAAGCATTTTGTTTATTATTTCTATATATTCTCCTATATAAAAGTACCCATCTTTACGGATTACTGCAAAATATACAATAATTTTCAAATATCAAAGAATATTTAACTTAAACATGGTCAGAACAAAATCTATGGTTTTGGAATTAGGTTTTCAATTACCTAATTTCGAAATGTTAAATGCTAATTCTTCAAATAATCAATATTTTAATTCTCATAATCTAGATAATCGGCATTTACTTCTAATGTTTATTTGTGCCCATTGTCCATTTGTTAAATATATTGAGAATCAAATTTTCACATTAAGTAGGGAAATTGAAAATACAGTTCAAACGGTTGCAATTTCTAGTAACGATATTGTCTCTCACCCTTCAGATTCTCCTGAAAATTTGAGATTACAAGCACAATCACAGGGATGGAGTTTTCCTTATCTATATGATGAAAATCAAAAATTTGCTAAGGAGTTAAAAGCAGCTTGCACGCCCGATTTTTATCTTTTTTCAAATGCAGGAGATGGTGATTTTTTATTGTTTTATCATGGCCAATTAGACGATAGTAGACCAGGTAATAATATCCCTTTGTCTGGTGAAGATTTGCGATCTGCTGTAAGCGATTTGAATCAAGAAAATGCTTATCCTTCAAATCAAATTCCTTCTTTAGGTTGCAATATTAAATGGACTCCTGGAAAAGAACCGAGTTGGTTTAAGTGAATTAAAATATTTTTTTACCCATAGAAATATGGTTTAAGGTTAATATATTAAATATGCAGATACCTCCATTTACTTTAAATAGGCAGTTCCAAGAAATTGGCTCTGAAATTGAGAGTGAGGTTTTTAAAGTATTAAGAGGAGGCCAGTATATTGGAGGACAAGAGATTGCCAAATTTGAGGAGAGTTTTTCTAATCTGATTGGTGTTCAAAATACTATTGGATGTAACAGTGGAACTGATGCTTTAGTTTTAGCTTTGCGCGCATTAGATATTGGTGTGGGCGACGAAGTTATTACATCATCTTTTAGCTTTTTTGCGACCGCAGAGGCTATTAGCGCAGTTGGCGCTAATCCTATTCTGGTAGATATCGATCCTGAAACTTATCTCATTAATACCGAACTAATAGAACAAGAAATAAATTCTAATACTAAGGCAATTATGCCAGTTCATCTATTTGGGAATGCAGTAAATATGACCGTTATAAAATCATTGGCAAACAAATATGACTTAAGAGTAATCGAAGATTGTGCTCAGGCAACATGCACAACGTGGGAAAATACCAAAGTTGGAAGTATCGGTGATATAGGTTGTTTTAGCTTTTTCCCTACTAAAAATTTAGGAGCTGCTGGAGATGGAGGAGCAGTAACAACTTCAGATCAGAAGATTGCCAAAAAAATTAGAGAACTAGCTGTTCATGGTAGCCCAATAAGATATCACCATACTCAAATTGGGTATAACAGTAGACTTGATACCATTCAAGCCGCCATATTAAATATCAAAATTAAATATATTTCTGAGTGGATTAATAATCGCCAAAAAATCGCTAATAATTACCTTGATTTATTAGACAAAAATCCATTTATTAGTTTTCCAAAAATTAGCTCTGATTCAATCTCCCATTCTTGGAATCAATTTGTCATCAAATTAAGAAACGATAAATATTTTTTAAATGAAGATTTTTCAAATTTATTTGAAACTGATTGCAAAAAATACTATTCCTTAAGGAATTTGGTAAAACAACAACTTTTTGAAAAAGGTATTAATTCAATTATTTATTATCCAATTCCAATACACGCACAAATAGCTTACAAAAATAAAAATTTTTCTAGAACAAAACTCATAAATACAGAGAGAATTTGTACAGAAGTTCTAAGTCTTCCAATGTTTCCTGAAATTTCTTATGAAGAGCAAGTTTATGTTGCAGAAAATTTAAATAAAGTTTTAAAAGATTGTATAGAGGAAATTCAAATTTCAGCATAAAGTGACTTAAATAATCTTTGTTGTATGTTGTGATTGACAATAGCGCTTGAATAATTATTTTTTTCTAAATTAGATATCTCCCCATTTAATAGTTCTGAATTTGACACTTTAGATAATTCAGGAATCCAATATTTTATATATTCGCAAATAGGATCAAATTTTTTTGCTTGGGTATATGGATTAAAAATCCTAAGTGGTTTTGGATCCATACCGCTACTAGCACTCCACTGCCAGCCCCCATTATTTGCGGCTAAGTCTCCATCAACCAAAGTCTCCATAAATTTTTTCTCGCCCATTTGCCAATTGCATAAAAGATCTTTTACCAGAAATGAAGCGACTATCATACGACATCTGTTATGCATCCAGCCTGTACTATTTAGTTGACGCATTGCAGCATCAACTATAGGAACTCCAGTCTCACCGTTGCTCCATTGTTGCAACCATTCATTATTGTTTCCCCACGGAAATTTATTCCATTTTTTTCTATATGGGCCTTTCTCTAGCTCTGGAAAATGGAATAAGCAATGTTGATAAAATTCACGCCAAACAAGTTCTTTTTGCCAAGTTTCAATAGATAGGTAATTTTCTTGATTTTCAAAATCTGAGCTTAAATTTAATGTAGCGTTCCAAACTTTTCTAATGCTGATGGTGCCAAATCTAAGAGATGCGCTTAAAAAAGAGGTCCCATTATGGGAAGGGAAATCTCTTGCATAAGTATAAGAATATATTTTTTTTTCGTTAATGAAGTTTTCTAATAATCTCTCTGCAGCATTCTCCCCAGGTCTACATGGACAAATATTCGAACCAGAAAATTTGATGTTTTTGAGAAATTGCTCTAGAACCGAATCAGATGATTTTATTGTCTTATTATTTCTAAGTTTATTATCTATATCTTTAAATTGGAAAATAACTTTATCTTGATCATATGAACTTAATAAATTCATTTTCAATTTAAGATTTTTATAAAAAGGTCCATAAACCGAATAAGGTTTATTATTCCCTGAAAATATTTTTGAAGGTTCTATTAATAAGTGATCCCAAGATTCAATAACTTGAATATTTTTTACTTTTAAAATTTCTTTTATTTTTAAATCTCGATTAATCTCATAAGGCTCAATTGATTTATTCCAGAAAACAAATTTAGCATCTATTATCTTTGCTAATTGAGGGATAATTAATACCGGATCACCTTGTTCAATAACTAGCCTGCTTCCCAATTTTCTCCAATTATTTCTTAATTCATGTAGCGAATTCACTAGAAACCAAGCTCTTGAATTCGCATTAAAATCGTGTGAGTAATTTTTATCAAATATATAAGTTGAAGTAATAGCATTTGATAATGAAAATGCTTTGATTAAAGCTCTATTATCAAATATTCTTAAATCCTTTCTGTGCCAAAAAAGTATTCTAGGTTTATTCATAAATTATATAAAAATTGTTTAGCTCTAAACCAAGCTGTCACTGTTTTTGCGTCAAGAATTTCGTCCTTATTAGAAATAAGATTATCTAGTGCGTCTGGATCTAAGATTAATACTTCTATATCTTCATCTAAATCTCCTTTAACCTCGTAATTAAGTTTGCTCAAATCACGGGCCAAAAATAAATAAATTTCTTCATCTGCATAACCAGGAGCAGGGACAAGAGTTCCTAGTTCGTCCCATTTGTTTGCAGTAAATCCAGTCTCTTCTTGAATTTCTCTTTTAATTGAATTAATAGGTGTTTCGCCTATTTCTAATGTACCTGCAGGGAATTCTAATAGATACCTAGAAACAGCAAATCTATATTGCCGAAGAATCATAACTTTATTGTCTTTTGTAATAGGTACTGCTAAGGCAGCGCCAGGATGCTTAATGATCCCATATTCACCTTCATGTCCATTTGGAAGCTCAATTCTATTTATTTCGAAACTAAATTTTTTAGATTTTAACTCAGATATTTTTTCTTTAAAAATGGATCTTTTTATAAGGTTTTTATTGCCCATAATTTTTAAATAAAAACAGCTTAACAGTTATTTTTTGGTTTTGGAAATCATTTATGTAGACCATTTTGGATCATCAATCTTTTTGATTTTTTGGCTTCTACTTAAGATTTCAGATAGAGGTGTAATAACGAAATTCCGATTCATGAATCTAGGGTGAGGTAAGGTTAATTCCACGTCAACTGTGTGAAAATCTTCCCACCAGAGAATATCTAAATCAAGACATCTTGATAGCCATTTCTTACCTTTTGGTGTCTTTTCTCGTCCGAAAAATATCTCTAGCTTTTTTAGCTCTTTTAAAAGTAATTTCGCCTTTTCATTTGATGGTTTTGGAAAAGAATTACTTTTTATAAGCAAAAGAGTATTTAAATAATTTGGCTGTTCATTTTCAACTCCATGAGGTAATGTCTCATAAATTGAAGACCAAAAAAAGTTTGCATGAAATTTTCTTTTCTCTTCTTTTTGTTTGTTGGAATTATTTCCCCATCCATTTATTATTTCTTCTATTTTTGGTTTGCATATTAATAGTGATTCAAGCGGGCTTCCGAATTTACTATCAATATTTGCTCCGAGGGATATACATAGTCCATTTTTGATATTAAGATTTGATAATTCCACTACAAAAAACAAAGTTATTGGATAAATTCTATATCAGGTATTTTTAAAGTGATTTTGAACCCCGAGTTACAAGAAAAAGGAGAAATAAAAGATTTAATGAAGTCAAAGGATTCTTTTAGAGCTTTCCCTTTGGCGGCAATTACAGGTCATAGTTTGTTGAAATTATCTTTGCTTTTGGCAGCAGTTGATCCTAGTTTAGGGGGAGTGATTATCGCTGGTGGAAGAGGTACTGGTAAGTCAGTATTAGCTAGGGGTTTGCATACTTTACTTCCTCCTATAGAGGTATTAGATAATGAATTAATACTAGAAAAGCTAACTATGAGGAATAGTAATACTTCATTAAGACCTATTGGTAGGAACCTAGATCCAGATAAACCAGAGGAATGGGATATTAGTACTAACAAGTTGTTGGAGGCGGTAATTGGGAGTGATTATTTGAATCAAATTGAAGAAATTCCGAAAAAAGTAAGAGAGGCTCCATTTATTCAAGTTCCGATTGGTATAACTGAAGACAGGCTTGTTGGATCAATTGATGTCGCTGCATCATTAAGTACGGGGGAACAAGTTTTTCAACCTGGAATTTTAGCTGAGGCTCATAGAGGTGTTCTTTATGTAGACGATATAAATTTATTGGATGATGGCATTGTAAATTTAATTCTTGAAGCTTCAGGAAGAGAGCAAAACAATATTGAAAGAGATGGTTTGAGTCTCTCTCATCCTTGTAAGTCACTATTAATAGCAACTTATAACCCTGAAGAAGGTGCTTTAAGAGATCATGTTTTAGATCGTTTCGCGATAGTTCTTTCTGCAGATCAGTCTATTGATAATGCTCAAAGAGTTGAGATTACAAAATCTGTTTTATCACACGCTGAAAATAACATTAAATTTTCAGAAAAATGGTCGGAAGAATCTGATAATTTATCTACTCAATTAATTTTGGCAAGGCAATGGTTAAAGGATGTCAAGATAACAAAAGAGCAAATAACCTATTTAGTGAATGAAGCTCTTAGAGGAG
Source organism: Prochlorococcus marinus CUG1433 (assembly GCA_017644425.1). Classification (NCBI taxonomy): domain Bacteria; kingdom Bacillati; phylum Cyanobacteriota; class Cyanophyceae; order Synechococcales; family Prochlorococcaceae; genus Prochlorococcus; species Prochlorococcus marinus. The sequence goes on along the minus strand of JAEPLN010000001.1, from coordinate 624,320 downwards.
GAGTAGAAGGCCATAGGTCAGAATTATTTGCAGTAAAAGTAGCGAAGGCTAATGCAGCTCTTCGAGGCGATGAGAATGTAAATTCTGAAGACTTAAAAGTAGCAGTAAGGTTAGTTATTCTTCCACGAGCAATGCAAATACCTCCAGAAGATGAAGATATTCAACCCCCCCCTCCAGAGGATCAGAGTCCCCCACCTCCACCTCAATCAAACAATGAAGAGTCTGAGCCTGAGGCTAATGAAAATGATGATGATAAAGAGCAAGAACAAGAACAAGAGGAAGATAATTCTGATGGAGAAGAAGAATCTAATCCCGAAATACCTGAAGAATTCATATTAGATCCTGAGGCATGTATGGTTGATCCTGATTTATTGCTTTTTTCATCAGCTAAAGCTAAAACGGGAAATAGCGGAAGTAGATCAGTCATATTTAGTGACAGCAGAGGAAGATATGTAAAACCAATTATCCCGAGAGGTAAAGTAAAAAGAATTGCTGTAGATGCTACCCTTCGAGCTGCTGCTCCTTATCAAAAATCGAGAAGATTAAGGAATCCAAATAAATCAATAGTTATTGAAGAAAATGATTTCAGAGCAAAGCTTCTTCAAAAAAAGGCGGGAGCTTTAGTAATTTTCTTGGTAGATGCTAGTGGTTCTATGGCTTTAAATAGAATGCAAAGTGCTAAAGGCGCCGTAATAAGACTTTTAACAGAGGCATATGAGAATAGAGATGAAGTAGCTCTTATACCTTTTAGAGGTAATCAGGCTGAAGTTCTTTTGCCACCAACAAGATCAATAACCGCTGCAAAAAGAAGACTTGAAACAATGCCTTGTGGTGGTGGATCGCCTTTAGCTCATGGACTAACACAATCAGCAAAAGTAGCAAAAAATGCATTGTCTACAGGAGATATTGGTCAAGTTATTGTTGTCGGGATCACTGATGGAAGAGGAAATGTGCCATTAGGAATATCTCTTGGTCAAAATGGCAATGAAGATAAAGATAATGCGAATGATAATGTCAATTTAAAACAAGAGGTTCTTGATATAGCCTCAAAATTTCCAATGCTTGGGATTAAACTATTAATAATTGATACTGAAAGAAAATTTATTGCAAGTGGTTTTGGTAAAGAATTAGCAGATGCAGCGAAGGGAAAATATGTGCAACTGCCCAAAGCAACAGATAAGACAATCGCAGCTATGGCTTTAAGTGCTATAAACGAATTATGATATTATTTACGGATAAATTTCGTTGAGGAATTTAGAAAGTCCGATAGTTAAATCTCTTATAGATTTAGTTAATTCTTTGTCTTTTGTTAATTTTTCAAAATCATCACTCATATTATCTATTTTGCTGGTTATTGATCTTGCAGCATTAATGGTTAATTTAATATCACTTAGAGTTTCTTTGTCATCGATGGCAGATAAAATGTTATTTAAGTGATTAGTTATAATTGTAATTTCTTTAATTAAAGGTTTAACTCTAAGTATTTCTTGTTTAGATAAATAAATTAATTCATCAAGATTTTCTTGTGTTTTATCAAATTGATCAATTGATTTAACTATATTCTCGATTAAGTTTTCTTGATTTGATTCTTTTAAAAGTTGACTGATTCTATTAGTAATATTTGAAAGACTTGAAAGTTGTTTACCTGTAATAGTGTCTCCCTGACAAATAATTAATTTGGCATCGCATTTTTCGGAGGTAGGTTTTGCGATATTTTTAGGAATTATTTTTTCACTGGTCTCTAAAGCGACCTGAACATCTCCTCCTAGGAATGAATTAGTTACTACTCGTGCAAATACTGGCCTTGTGAGAATAATTTCAGGATTATTCAAAACTATTTTTGCTTTAATTGATTCATTAGTAAATAAGATTTCTTCTACTGATCCTACTAAAATTCCTCTGTAAGTAACAGGAGATTTTTTTGATAAACCACTTGCGTTGTTGAATTCAGCAAAGAGGTGCCAATTTTTTTGTGATAACTTTACACCTCTAAGCCAAAAAGAAAAAAATGTAAATATTAAAATTCCACCTAATAAGGAAAATCCAACTATTGAATCTCGTAAGCTTCTACGCATAATTTTTAAATGTCTTTGGGTTGCATTGGACCATTAAGTTTCCCATTCCTAAATTGAAATACATAGGGATCAGAACTCTTTTTAAATTCATCAATAGAACCTGCCCATCTAAATTTTCCTCCGTAAAGCATTAAAACTTTATCAGAAGTCCTTTCTATAGTACTAAGAACATGGCTAACAACAATAGATGATCCTTTGGCTTTATCATTTGTGTTATTAATTAAATCTTCTATTCTTGATGAGGCAATTGGATCAAGACCTGCAGTCGGCTCATCAAAAAGTAATAATGGCTTAGTGTTTCGGTTAAGTGTTTGATCCGTAATTAAAGCTCTGGCAAAACTTACCCTTTTTTGCATCCCTCCACTTAATTCATTTGGAAGTTTATTTTCAACATTAAATAAACCTACCTCAGCTAAACATTCAGATACGATTTTTTGAATTAACTTTTTCGATAGATTTTTATTTCTATTAAGAAGAAAACCAACATTTTCACCAATAGTCAAAGATCCTAATAAAGCTGGATTTTGAAAAACAAGTCTTACATCGGGAGGATTATTTTGATCCAGTCGTAGATATGTTTGTTTCTCCCCAAAAATTTTTAATTCTCCTTTGGTAGGTAAAATTAGGCCTGCTAATATTTTTAAAATTGTTGATTTCCCAGAACCAGAGGGGCCAACAATAGCTAATTTTTCTCCATCATTTAGTTCAAAATTTAACTCATTAAGAACATTAACTTTTCCCCAGCTCATTGAGAGGTTTTTTGTTTTAACTGCGTGCTTTGGGTTTTTCAAAAGCTTTATTAAGAAAAAGTCATCTTCTATTACATATTGCCTATATTTTGAAATAAAAAAAGGATGTATTAATTTGATTTATAATAAAAATATTAATTTTTTTAATTTGAAAAGAATAATTTAAGAGGTTTTTAATGTATAAGCGTAAAAATACAAAAAAAAAATACTATAAATTTTTTAAGGAGTACAAATTTGCATTTTTAAATAAACTTTTAAGAATTTTGAGTTGGCTTCTGCCAGGACTGGTAATTAAAAGATGGATGATTACATCGGCAATAGGTTTTTTGACTTCATTATTTGGCTTGGCAATTTGGACGAATTTAAGACCACTTTATTGGCTGATTGAAGTATTTTTCTGGCTAATGACAGGTTTAACTAGTATCATTCCTATTTCATTACTTGGGCCATTAATTTTTGTTATTGGAATTTTATTAATAGGCATTGGACAAAATAGAAGTATTAATTCTATTCAAAAAGCACTTGTTCCAGAAAAAAGTACATTTTTAGTTGATGCATTAAGAACCAAAAGCAAATTAAATAGAGGCCCTAATATTGTTGCAATTGGTGGTGGCACAGGGTTATCAACTTTATTAAAAGGTTTAAAAAATTACAGCAGTAATATTACAGCAATCGTAACCGTGTCTGATGATGGGGGCAGTAGTGGAATTCTTAGAAAACAACTTGGTGTGCAACCTCCAGGAGATATTAGGAATTGTTTGGCAGCATTATCCAATGAAGAACCTATTTTAACTAGATTATTTCAATATAGATTTTCAGGAGGAAGTGGTCTAGAGGGACATAGTTTTGGAAATCTATTCTTGTCAGCTTTAACAACTATTACCGGTAGTTTAGAAAAAGCAGTACAAGCCTCTAGTAAGGTTCTGGCGGTACAAGGGCAAGTTTTACCTGCAACTAATATTGATGTTATGTTATGGGCTGAATTAGAGGACGGTGAAAAAATTTTTGGCGAAAGTAATATCAGTAAATCGAAAAAATTAATTTCAAGAATTGGTTACTTACCAGAAAATCCCCCTGCTCTTCCAAGTGCTCTAGAATACATAAAAGAGGCTGATTTAATTGTTCTGGGACCAGGGAGTTTATACACTTCTTTGCTGCCGAATTTGTTGGTACCAGAGATTGTGGATGCTTTATTGCAAAGTAATGCTCCTAAAATTTATATAAGTAATTTGATGACTCAGCCTGGAGAAACAGATGGACTTGATGTTTACAGGCACATAAAATCGATAGAAAAACAACTATCAAATTTTGGAGTTAATACTCGAATTTTTAATGCTATTTTGTCACAGATTCAATTTGAAAAGTCCCCACTAGTAGACTATTACGAAAGTAGAGGAGCAGAACCAGTCCAATGTAATAAAGAAAAATTATTATCTGAGGGTTATTATGTCTTGCAGGCACCTTTATACTCAAAAAGAATAACTCCAACTCTCAGACATGATCCTAGAAGATTAGCGAGAGCAGTTATCTTTATGTATCGTAAATTAAAGAAATTAAATTAATACGCATCTTGTAATTCATAAAAGTCTGGTTGAATATAGTCTTTTCTTAAAGGCCAACCTCTCCAGTCTTCAGGCATTAAAAGTCTTTTAGGATTCGGATGATCAATAAAATTAATTCCATACATGTCATAGGTTTCTCTTTCTTGCCAATCGCTTCCTTTGAAAATTCTGTACAAACTAGGAATTGACAAATCAGAGTCTCTTTTTAAGAAGACTTTTAATCTAACTTCTTGAATCTTTTCTATTTTTTGTAAGTCATCAACAGTTATAAAATGGTAGAAACTAACAAGATTTTTACCTGGCCCCTCATCATAGCCACCTTGACATTGGAGATAGTTGAAACCGTAATTTCTTAAAGCTGATACTGCTTCATATAATTTGCTAGCTTCCACAGAAATATTCTCTACTCCAATGTGATCATTTTCTAATGATTGATTAGGGATTCCATCTTTGGATAAATTTTGACTTACAAATCCTCCTTTTTCTATCGAGAAATCTGAGGATTTTTCTAAACCGTCTTTTAACATTAATCTTGTTCTGTGTTGATAATTTTAGCTTCTTCGGTGATCCCAGATGATTCAGTTATTTTTTCTTGTTTAGAGGAAGGAATGACTTTATCTGAAGTTTTGTTTAGATATTCACCTGTATTTTCTGAGAAGACAAGATTCATTTCATGATTTGCTGTTATGTACCTGTGAGTTTGCTCAGTCTTTGTGCGCTCCAAAATTGATTCATTGCCCACTTTCTTTCTTAATTTGATCACAGCATCAAAAATTGCTTCAGGCCTTGGTGGACATCCAGGGAGGTATAAATCAACTGGTATTAATTTATCAACGCCTCTTACCGCAGTGGTAGAGTCTGCGCTAAACATACCTCCTGTGATTGTACAAGCGCCCATAGCAATCACATATTTTGGCTCAGGCATCTGTTCATAAAGTCTTACCAAGGCGGGAGCCATCTTCATGGTTACTGTTCCTGCAACTATAAGCAAATCAGCTTGCCTTGGAGAGCTTCTTGGTACTAATCCAAATCTATCAAAATCAAATCTAGATCCGATTAAGGCAGCAAATTCTATAAAGCAACAAGCTGTTCCGTATAGTAAGGGCCATAGACTACTTAATCTAGCCCAATTGTGAAGATCGTCTAGACTTGTGAGTATAATATTTTCGCTTAAATCTGTCGTGACTTGAGGAGCACCAAGAGGGTTACAAGTACCTTCTCTAATTTCTCTTATTGCTTTTGGGGATAATTGTGGATTCAATTTTTTAACTCCATTCTAATGCACCTTTTCTCCATGCGTATGCCAGAGCAATGACAAGTATTGCAATGAAAATTAATGCCTCAATAAAAGCTAGTAAGCCTAATCTATTGAAGGCAACAGCCCAAGGATAAAGAAATACTGTTTCTACATCAAATATAACGAAAACAAGGGCAAACATGTAATAACGAATATTAAATTGAATCCATGCTCCTCCTATAGGCTCCATTCCAGATTCATATGTAAGCTTTCTTTCCCCAGTTCTGCCTTTTGGGGCAACTATGAGATTAGTAACTAGAGCTAATACTGGAACAGCTGCGGCGATTAGAAGGAATCCTAAAAAATATTCATAGCCAGATAATACAAACATCTTAAAAATTAATTTTGAATAAAAGTCGCTTAATTAAGCAAAATCTTTTAAAGTTCTTAAAGAATAATAATAAACCGTGAGTGAGAACATTCAACCAGCCTCTGAGGAAAACAAAATAGTTGAAAATTTTGAGAAAGAGAAACTTTCTGAAAACCCTTTGGGATTAGATGTTGAACAATCTTCTGTTAATTTAGAACAAAATAGATTCGAATGTAGAAGTTGTGGATACATTTATGATCCGTCTGAAGGAAATAAGAAATTAAACATACCTAAAAATACGCCTTTTTCAGAGTTAGATGGGGATACCTTCGCTTGCCCTGTTTGTCGAGCCGGTAAAAACTTTTATAAGGATATAGGTCCTAAATCTAAACCTAGTGGTTTTGAAGAGAATTTAGTTTATGGGTTTGGTTTTAATAGTTTACCTCCTGGCCAAAAAAATATATTAATTTTTGGTGGGTTGGCGTTTGCTGCTGCAATGTTCCTTTCTTTGTACTCTTTGCATTAATATAATTAAATGAAAAATTTTTTTACCAGTATTCCTAATCTTCTTTTATCTGTAGTTCTCTGTTTTGTTTTAAGCAGTTGTTCATCTACAGGTGTCAAGATGAGTGAAAGCAGCCCTTGGAAAACAATTCAGTTTGAAGATCAGGCTAATGCTTTAGATGTTGATTTTATAGATGATAATCATGGTTTCTTAGTAGGTTCTAATAGACTTATTATGGAATCTAATGATGGAGGAGAAACTTGGGAAAAAAGGAATTTAGATTTACCAAGTGAAGAGAACTTTCGTCTTCTAGATATTGATTTTAAAGGGGAAGAGGGATGGTTAATAGGTCAGCCTTCATTAGTTATGCATACACTTGATGCAGGAAAGAATTGGACACGTTTATCTCTAGGTAACAAATTACCAGGCCAACCATTTTTAATAACAACTGTCGATGCTAGTGTTGCAGAGTTGGCTACCACCGCAGGTGCTATTTATGAAACATCAGATAGTGGTGAATCATGGAATGCAAAAGTTGTAGATGCATCTGGTTCTGGAGGTGTAAGAGATTTAAGAAGAACTAATAAAGGAGATTATGTCAGTGTAAGTAGTTTAGGTAATTTCTTTTCTACTTTGGAAAATGACAGTGATGCATGGATAGCTCATCAAAGAGCAAGTAGCAAAAGAGTTCAAAGTATTGGTTTTAATCCAGAAGGAAGTTTATGGATGCTTTCTAGAGGAGCAGAAATTAGATTTAATCAAGATAATAATGATCTAGAAAATTGGTCCAAGCCTATTATACCCATTCTTAATGGATACAATTATCTAGACATGGGATGGGATCCAAATGGAGATATATGGGCTGGCGGGGGTAATGGAACTTTAATAGTAAGTAAAGATCAAGGTAAAACTTGGAATAAAGATCCTATTGCTTCTGAATTACCAACAAACTACATTAAAATAGTTTTCCTTGATAAGGATGCTTTAAACAATCAAAAAGGATTTGTACTTGGCGAGCGTGGTTATATCCTTAAATGGAATAGCTAATTTTAAATAACTCGAGCAAATAGTAAAAAAAAAATTAATTTTTGAAAGATTTAGCAACTGTCTGTAACCAACCTGTTAATTTCTTCGCGAACTTATGATTTTACACTGTAAGATCATAGGGTAAACATTTGTGATTATGGCCGCAGGTTCAACGGGTGAACGCCCATTCTTTGAAATAATCACCAGTATTAGATACTGGATTATTCATGCAGTAACATTACCAGCTATCTTTATAGCAGGCTTCTTATTTGTATATACAGGCTTAGCCTACGATGCTTTCGGAACTCCTCGACCAGATAGTTATTTCCAATCATCTGAATCTAAGGCACCTGTCGTAACACAAAGATATGAAGCTAAATCTCAACTAGATTTAAGAACAAAATAACAATGACTAATTCTCAAGCTCCAATGCAGGCTGCTGAAGTCCGCGTTTATCCTATATTTACTGTCCGTTGGCTAGCAGTTCATGCTCTAGCTATTCCATCAGTATTTTTTCTAGGTTCTATTGCTGCTATGCAATTTGTAGCCCGATAAATTTAACTATCATGCAAGTAAACGAAAATCCTAACAAAGTTCCAGTTGAACTTAATCGTACAAGCCTTTACTTAGGCTTACTATCAGTATTTGTATTGGGAATTTTATTTTCCAGTTACTTTTTCAATTAAATTAAAACTATGAGTAAATTAAAAGGACCTGATGGAAGAATTCCAGATAGACTTCCCGACGGTAGACCAGCAGTTGCATGGGAAAGAAGATGGACAGAAGGAACCCTTCCCCTATGGCTTGTTGCTACAGCAGGTGGAATTGCAGTTATCTTCGTTTTAGGTATATTTTTCTACGGTTCATACCAAGGGGTTGGAGGTGGAGGCTAACAAATCCTTACCTTGACCATATAATCACTTATAAATATAAACCTAATAAGAATCAGTAAATATCCCTAGTTTCTCTATCGTGGAGCTTGGGATATTCTCTTTTTGGGTTATCAATCCATCTTTTAATGAAAAATGAGACTTACTTTTTGGTCTTTCTTTTTCAATTAATTTAGCTACTTCAAATATTATTCTATTAGCCACTTCAGTATTTGATCTAAGATTATCCAAAACCATCTCTACAGAAACTTCTTGATGAGTTTGATGCCAGCAATCATAATCAGTAACCATAGATAATGAGGAGTAAGCTATTTCAGCTTCTTTAGCTAATCTTGCTTCTGTGTGGTTCGTCATTCCAATTATTGAACATCCCCAACTCCTATATAAATTAGATTCTGCTCTAGTTGAGAAAGCAGGACCTTCCATTGCGAGATAGGTACCCCCTCTATGTAATTGTCTACCGCCAGGAATATTTTTTTCTCCTATTTCACTTAATATACGTGATAAATTTGTGCAGAAGGGATCTCCCATCGTTACATGAGCAACAGCCCCCTCGTTAAAGAAGGTTGCTGGTCTATTTTTTGTTCGGTCTATAAATTGATCTGGAACCACTATATCAAGTGGCCTTATCTGTTCTTGTAATGAACCAACTGCTGATGGGGCAATAATCCATCTTACTCCTATTGATCTTAGAGCCCAAATATTAGCTTTGTATGGGATTTCAGAAGGATTTAAACTATGTGACCTGCCATGTCTAGGAATAAATGCTATCTCTAGGTTTCCAAGATTATATACTTTTATTGAATCAGAAGGTTTACCATAGGGAGTATTGATTTCTAATTCTCTTAAGTACTCTAGTTGATCCATTGAATAAAATCCACTTCCACCAATCACTCCTAATTTTGATTTTTCAATTGGTAATAAATGTTCTTTATTCATAGTAATGTAAATGGCTTTTAATCATCTGGTACTAATTGGAGGAGGACACTCAAATGTTTCTTTATTGAAGAAATGGTTAATGTTTCCGAAATTAATGCCAGAAATTCCTGTTTCAATTATATCTAGAGATTCTCATTTGGTTTATTCAGCTATATTCCCATCGGTGATTTCAAAATCAATCACTTTAGAAGAGAGTTTAATCGATATAAAATCTTTAGCAAAAAATGCAAAAGTATCTTTTATAGAGGAAGAGGTGAAGGATATTGATTTCAATTTAAAGAAAATTGTTTTAAATAATAGACCTTCAGTTAACTATTCAAAGTTGGTGCTTAATTATGGAAGTCAAACAATAATTCCAAAAGAATTTGAATCACTAGTTAAAAATCGAAATGCTTTTTCAATTAAACCTTTTTTAAGCGCTTATGACTCAATACTAAAAGAGGACATTTTTGATTCAGTTAATGAACTTCCATTTGTAGTTGTTGGGAGTGGCCTTGCTGCAATTGAATTATCATATGCTTTAAGAAAAAGATGGGGATATAGACCTTTAAAACTATTATGTGATTCAAGAAAAATAAATAATACAATTCTAAAAAGTTTACGGAATTCCAATATTGATATAGTTGAAAAACTTAATTTTGATTATGGCAAGATTCTTTTATGTACTGGAAATACATCTCCGTTATGGGCACAAAAAAAAATATTAGATTCGGATTCTTATGGCAGAATAATTACAAATCAGAATTTACAGATAAAAAGTTTCTCTGGAATCTTTGCTGTCGGTGATTGCGCAGTTGTAGGTTCCGCAAAAAGACCAGCATCGGGAGTTTTTGCAGTAAAAGTTGTAAATACACTAGTACAAAATCTTAAAAAAGATATAGAAGGGAGATCATTAAAAAAGTGGTTTCCTCAAAAGATCGGATTACAAATAGTAAATATATTTCCAAGCCATCATCCAAAGGCTTTTGCTATTTATCGCAATTTTGTTTTCGGCCCTTCTTTTATTTTTTGGATTTTAAAGCATAAAATTGATCTCAACTTTATTACAAAGTTCAGATCAAAAAGGCTAATTATGAAAAGTAGTGAAAAAAATATTTCATTGAATGATTGCAGAGGATGTGCAGCTAAAATTCCTCAGTTTGTTTTGAATAAATCATTAATAAATTCTAATTTAAATTCTTTTGCCTTATCACCTGAAGATTCAGTTGAGATATATCAAAATGGTCAAGATATTATCTTGCAAAGTGTAGATGGATTTCCTGCTTTGGTAAGTGATCCTTGGCTTAATGCAAAAATTACTACTTTGCATGCTTGCTCAGATTTGTGGGCAAGCGGAGCAAAACTTTCATCTGCGCAGGCTTTAATTTCATTACCAAAAGTTGAAAGGGAATTTCAGAGTTACCTCTTTTCTCAATCACTTCAAGGTATTAAATCAACAGTTGAGGATCATGGAGGTGAATTACTTGGAGGCCATACTTTCGAGGCAAGAAGTTTCGTAAATAAACCTTATTCATTGGGAATAGATATTTCTTTAACAGTTCAAGGGATGTTAAAAAATGGATTAAAACCATGGCTTAAATCTGGAATGAATATTGGAGATATTCTCATGATGTCTAGACCTCTCGGCGTTGGGATTTACTTTGCCGGTCAAATGCAAAATATTAATATGCTAGGTAGTTCTTCTGAAGTGATTAATAATTTAGTAAAGAGTCAGCAATATTTGATTGATGAAATTTATCTTTTTCAAAATCAATTTAAAGAATCATTAGTTAATGCTGCGACTGACATTACTGGATATGGATTTATTGGACATCTTAAAGAAATGGTTGAATCATCTAATTTATATAGGCAAAGCAATAATCTTGAGCCACTAAAAGTTTTATTAGATTTATTTGCATTTAAAGCTTATCCTGGAGTATTTGAATTAATAAGAAAAGATGTTAAAAGTACTTTCTTTGAATCTAATAAAGAAATTTTTGACAAAATTTATAAAGTAAAAAAGCAAAAAAGAATAATTAATTTTTTAAACGAAAATTCATTAGATCAAGAGACTTTTAACGAGAGAATATCATTACTATTAGATCCTCAAACATGTGGCCCCTTGTTGATTAGTTGCAATCGTAAATATGAAAATGTTCTAAAGGATAAATGGTACAAGGTTGGAGAGGTTGTAAAAATGTAATTAATTTCTATTTAATTTGTCAATTTCCAAATATCTTAATCTTTTTATTTCCTTTCCCATCTCTTTTCCTGGTTCCCATCCTTCTTTTTTTAATGTTTCTCCATCTTTTTTTGATTTTATGAATTTGTAAATAAATAACCACTTAAACAATTTACGCCAGTATGCTCCTCCATCACAAATTAATAATTTGACTGTCTCATCATTAAGGTTTCTGTCCTCAATAAATTCTGTCCAACTTGAAGGAGAAAAATGATTGAAATTTTTTTTGTTTGTATTTAATATCTTTTTGATATTTATATAATCTTCTAATATTTTTATCTCACTATTATTTACCAAAAATCTTTGACATGCTTTTTCTAAATCTTCTGAATCTTTTAATAAGTAAAGCATATGATTTCCCTTTAACTTTTTAATCCAATTTAGTCCTCTTAAAAATCTTTTATCGACTTTAATATTTTCATTTAAGATTGAGATAATTTCCCATTTATGAATTATCGAAATTACATTAGTCAAATTATCATGTTTGCATATTTCAGCTAGCTCCATCCTGATTCGTATGCCTATTGCAGGAGGGTAAATCATTTTATGATGAGTTTCTGAACTTTCCCATGGCCATTGTCTAACTGTTTCTTGAGATTGTTTGAGGGAATTATTTGAAATATGGAAATCTAACCTTGAAGCATATTTTGCACATCTAATTAATCTACTTGGATCATCTGAAATACTTTTACTGTGAAGTAAGTTCAATCTTTTACTTTTTATATCAGAAATTCCTCCATAAAGATCATAGATTTTCCTTGTCGAGACCTCGAAGGCTATTGAATTTATAGTGAAATCTCTCCTCTTAAGATCCTCCTTAATAGTACTTTTATTTACTGTGGGATTTAAGCCTGGAGCAGAATAAATTTCTTTTCTTGCAGAAGCAATATCAATTTTATAGTCATTAATATTTATTTCTACAGTGTTGTATAAATTAAATTCCTTGATTAAACATAAATCTACATTTACAATATTTTTTTTTATAAATTTTGCAAGAGCAATAGAGGAACCTTCAATAACAAGATCAATATCTAAAGGTTTAGAAAACGATTTTTTGTGGAATTTACTTATTAATAAATCTCTTAAATAACCGCCAACAAAAGCTACTTTAGTATTGTTATTAGATTCTATATATTTAGCAATTAGGTTATATAGATTAAATGGAGTTTTGATTAATTCCCCTTGGATGTAATCAGAGATATCGCTCATGAGTTTTAACTTACATAACGAATTGGAGCTAATCTGGGATCTAGAATTTTACTTCCTTTATCACCAAATTTTACTGCTAAAGATATTTTTTCCCCACTCCCAAAAATATGTATGATTTCACCTTTCCCAAACTTTGAGTGAATTAGCATATCTCCAACTATCCAGCTTTTCCCTTTACTGGGACCTGAATATAATTTCCTTACTGCATTTATTGGTTTTTTAACAAATTCATTTGGATTGTTTCTATCAACTCTAGTTAAACGATCAAGATGCCAATCTCTTCTAATTGAAGCACCACCAGTTTGTGGTAATTCGCCATCCATTAAATCTTCAGGTATTTCCGAAAGAAATATTGAAGGAATTGTTGCTTCACGCATTCCACCCCATAATCTTCTTTCTCTGGCATGACTTAAGAAAACTCTTTCTTTAGCTCTTGTAATACCTACATAGCATAATCTTCTTTCCTCTTCAAGAAGTGAGGGAGTATCTATTGATCTATGGCTAGGGAAGAGACCTTGTTCTAGCCCAGTGATAAAAACATTTTGAAATTCTAAACCTTTACTATTATGCAGAGTCATGAGAGTTACAGAGTTAGGATTATTTTTCTTCGTATCATTATCAGTTGTTAAGGCTGCTGTAGAGAGAAATCCCTCTACATCTCCACTTTCTGTTTCTTCTTCATATTGAGTAGCTGCATTAATTAGTTCTTGTAAGTTATTTCTTCTATCTTCAGATTCTTCAGTCCCGCTAGAAAGCAAGTCACTTAAATAACCACTTTTTTCTAAGATAAGTTGTAGTAGTTGAGCGGGACCTGAATTTTCTAAGTAACACAGTAGATCATTCATAATTTCAGTAAATTTATTAATTCCTTTTGATGATCGGCCTATTGTTTCTTCAAGACTTTGCTTATCATTAAGAACCTCCCATAATGGGATATTTAACCTCATAGATAGTTCATTAAGTTTTTGAATAGTAGTCTTACCAATCCCTCTTCTAGGAACATTTATGATTCTTAAAAGACTAACGTTATCTGAAGAATTAACCAGAACTTTCAAATATGCTAATGCATCTTTAATTTCTCTTCTATCATAAAAACGCAATCCTCCAAAAATTGTATAAGGAATGCGCCACCTTACAAGAGATTCCTCTAATACTCTTGACTGAGCTCTGGTTCGATATAAAATTGCAAAATTTTTCCAAATTGGGTTTTGATTATAGTTATTGAGTGATTTTATTTTATTGGTAATTGCTTCTGCCTCGGAAATTTCATCATCACAGCTGAGTAACGTTAAAAGTTCCCCTTTTTCTTTGGTAGCCTTTAAAACTTTGTCAATTCTTTCAGAGTTGTTTTCAATTAGTGAGTTTGCAGCATCAAGGATATTGGAAGATGACCTATAATTTTCTTCTAATTTAATTAAAGATGATTTTGTATCGTCGTTGATTGAAGTTTTAAAATCTTCTTGAAAACCAATTAAAATTCTGAAGTCAGCTGCTCTGAAACTATAAATGCTTTGATCAGCATCCCCAACTACAAAAATTGACCGATCTTCCCAATTGAAGAATTTTTTTGGTTCAGTATTTCCAGCCGTAATTAATTTTATAAGTTCATATTGTGTTCTATTTGTATCTTGATATTCGTCAACTAAAATATGTTTAAATCTTTTGTGCCAGTAATCTCTGACGACATCATTTTGCCTCAATAAGAAAACAGGCAAAAGTAGAAGATCATCAAAGTCTAAAGAATTATTTTTTGAGAGCGAAATTCTATATCTCTTGTAGGCTTCTGCAACTGTTTTATCAAAATTATTATCTGCTTTTTCTAAAAGATCATTAGAAGTTAAACATTGATTTTTAGCATTACTTATTAATCTTTTAATCTTTTTGGGATCATATCTTTTTGGGTCAAGATTCATATCTTGACTGATAATTTCTTTTACTAATGTTTGAGAATCTGTTTCATCATAAATTGAAAATTGCCTTGTCCATTTTAGGCCTTCTGGATCAGTATATTTTTCAATATCGTATCTAAGAAGTCTTGAAAATAAGGAATGGAAAGTACCGATCCAAAGATTCTGAAGCCTCTCTTGGTGAACGTTTGTTCTTAATTGATTTTGATCAATTTCTTTGAGAGTTGTCCAAGGCTGACCAAATTGATTAAAAGCTAATTCTTGGGCTAAAAGAACCTCTAATCTTGCTTTCATTTCTTTAGCAGCTTTGTTAGTGAAAGTGACTGCGAGAATGTTATAGGGATCTATAGAGTTACCCTCAATAAGGTTTGCAATTCTGTGAGTAAGAGCCTTTGTTTTACCGCTACCTGCACCTGCTACAACTAATAGTGGTCCATAAACATGTTTTACTGCTTTAAGTTGTTGATTGTTTAGGGACTTAAAAAGGAAATTGTTGGTTTGAGGCACTTTTGGAAGGGTTTTTCAAAAATCAGACTTTACTATGAGATTCAGATTCCGTTTCTAGATCTTCTAACGCTTTTTTTAAATTTATAAGTTCATTATTGTTATTAATTATTTCTTCAAATTTATTTTGAGGCATCTTTAATTTCATACTTCTGTCTAGAATTTCTTTTTCCAATCTCTTTTTATATGAGGAAATAAGTTTCTTTGATAATTTTAAATCTTGTTGATCCAAAACTTTATTGAAAATATAGTTTTATATTAGCGGAAAAAAATTTTTTATTTGAATTATTTCAACTATCACTTTGGAATGAAGTTATTAATTAAGAAGCGTTGCGTTTAGTTTGAAATTGTATTGTTTTAACAAGCTTTATATTATTCTTAAGATCGATCTTTAAATTTTTAATTCAGGAATGTCAGTTTCAAGGAATAATCAACTATTATCAGTCGATAAGAAATTAAATGATTTAAGCAATATAAAAGAATTTATTAATAGTGCAAACTCAAGATTAGATGCAATAACCTCAATAACCAATAATTCACATGCAATAGCAGCAGACGCTGTAACAGCAATGATTTGCGAAAATCAAGATTCACTTAATTCAAAAATATCTTTAAATACAACTAACAAGATGTCCGTTTGTTTAAGAGATGGAGAAATAATCCTAAGGATTGTTGCTTATCTTTTAATTTCTAATGACGAATCAGTTTTAGAAAAAAGTTGTTTGAAGGATCTTAAAAATACTTATCTTGCTCTTGGGGTACCTTTAAAAAATGCAAGAAGGGTTTTTGAATTAATGCGAGATGCAACTATCTCTGATTTGAATTCAACAGTTAATAATATGAGTGGAAACAAAGACTTTCTTCCTAAATTAATATCTGAAACAGAGTTTCAATTTAAAAGAATAATTAATCTTTTAAACTAGCTAAATTCCTTATCTCTGAAGTATGGGAAGTCTGTATAACTGAGTTATTGTCCAGATTCCTAATAGTAGAAAATCTGGATCTTACATGTGTGGATAAAAAGGAAATTCTTTCTTCGGAAACTGTTGATTTATAAATATTTTTAATGTGTAAATTATTTTGTTCATCAACAAAATAATTGGATGATGAAATAAAGGATTCTGTATAACCTTTATTTCTTAAGACAATTCCTGAATTTTCATCTTTGGGTAAAAAAATCAGAATAGTTTCATCCCCCTCACTGATATCATCATTGTCCCAATCACTAATAGCTTGCCAATTTATAGAAATGGCTATGCTCTCTAGGTTTAAACTAAATTTATAATTTTTAAAAATTTCAACGACTTTTTTATTTTTTTTGTTGATATTTTTTATATATATTTTACTAGTTGAGTTTTCAAATTCCTGAAAAGCTAAAGTGTGAGTACTCCTAATAGATTTCCACTCTCCTATACTTTTATCAATGAATTGATTAATTATTGTTAGATTCTTCGTCAAGTTGATCTTCTACGGAATGATTTTCTGCTTTTTGTATCATTCTTACCATTGAATCCACCATTAATCTCTTTGCAGAAGTTACTTTTAATCCAGAGGGAGTAGTTGATATTTGCTCTCCAGGGCGATCATATGAAGTTGGTCTAAATGGAGTCATCTAATAACTTTAAAAATTAATCGATTTCTATTCTTGCATGAATCATTATTTATATAGTTATTGTTTGCGAAAATGTCATATCTTTCTTCTTTGATTACAGAATTATCAACTGTGTTGTTATTTAGGCATCTTATTTTTTGCCAATCCTGAAATAGTCGCTAAAGCAAACATTCCTAATAGAGCAATTCCTAGAAATAATCCTGCTCCCTGGCTAACTCCAGCTCCTACTGCTACTAGTATAGAGTCACTTATTAGAAGACTTATTAATAATGCTGGAGTAAATATTTTCCAGCGAGTTCCTCCAATTCCAATTGCGTAGCTTAGAAAATCAAAAAGGCCAGTCATTAGTAAACCTGTCATAAGAAAGAAATTTTCTTCTAGCTGGTTTTGATTAAAACTTTCAATCTTTTGCATTGCTTTTGGGCCTACTAAATTACGTACAGGAACCCGACCATAATTTCTCGCAATAAAGAAAGCAGCTTGGCAAAAAACGATATCAGAAAAGATGATTGTCATATAACCTTTTTGAAATCCTAGTAATGAACCAGCTAGTAGAGAATATGCAGAACTTGGAAGGGCAGGTAAAATAATACTTACTCCTCTAAGGATAAATATTCCAAAAGGAGCCCAAATCCCCATACTTTCTATTTTGTTCCTTAAAGGTTCAATCCCATAATTTTGGATTAAATAAATCAATACAACAAATATTGAAATGAAAAAAACTACTGAGATAAATTTCTGTATTTTATTCATTATTTTTTTAATAAATTTATTGGAAGTAAATTCATAATTTAATATTTGATTCTATCTATAATAGAAATACTAATCAATAAAAATTTTTACAAATTTTTAATCTTATATTTCCTACTAATTAAAAATATTTGTATTCCATAAGTAGTCATGACTCATTCTAAGAATAAAGTTAATTCAATATTTTTTAGAAATTTCATTAATTTAGTCCTTTCTATTATCGTTTTCTTTTGTATTTCAATAAAAAAATCAGAAGCTTTGCCTCATGAATGGGTTGGAGTCCCCAAAAGTGAATACGGAGAGCAGTTATGGGATAGGCAAAGTATAAGAAGGAATGAGGATGGTTCTGTAAGAGTATTGAGTAAATTTATTCCCAAAACAAAAAGTGAAATTACTAAGGATATTCTCTACACAATGGATATAAATTGTTTTGAAAAATCATTTAGAGATGTTGATGTCTCAATAGATGAAGCAAATAGTAATTTCAATGATTTAGCTAATTGGCAAGATCCAAATGGAGATAAACTGATTTTGGGTGTTATTGGTCAAGTCTGCAGAGTCGAAAAATAAAAATTTTAAGTTATAAAAAAATGCAAAAAAATAACGATTTCTCAATGATTTAAAAGTATAAAACCCTGTCTAGGACAGGGTTTTAAAGGTGCCAGGACCCAGATTTGAACTGGGGACACGGCGATTTTCAGTCGCCTGCTCTACCAACTGAGCTATCCCGGCTCTAACCTATATACTCTAAATTAAGATGTGTAGTTTGTGAAACCCTTTTAATTAAAAATTTTATATCTTCATCAAATATTTCTAAAAAACTTTTATTTTGAATTAATCGCTAACAAGGCAGTACCAAATGAAGTGGTTTTTTTGCATGAAACTATGGGTATGTTAATAATTTTTTCTCTTATTTTTCTCCATTGTGGGTTTTTTGAACCTCCACCAATAGTAATAATTTTTTTTGGAAGCGAACCTGTTAGTTCGCCTAACTTTTCCCATCCTTTCAATTCGATCTTAGCTAGCCCCTCGAATAATGCATGTAAATAAAGTGAATCGCTTACTGGCCTTGGACCAAGTATTGGCTCTAAATTAGAATTATTAACAGGAAATCTCTCTCCTTTACTATTAAGAGGCAAAAGATTTAAAGAAGTGTTTTTCGATGGATTTATTTGTCGACTGAGCTCCTTTATTTCTAAATCAGAGAAGAATTGAGATAAGATACCACATCCCGCGTTTGATGCCCCTCCACATATCCATTCGCCGTTCACTATATGGTTTGTAATTCCTTGTTTTTTTATAGGGTTTTCAATAAATTTTTTAACTACAAGAGTTGTTCCTAAAACTGTGAGACCATCTTCTTTACCTAAACCTGCAGCTATTACACTTGCATTAGAGTCAGTGGTGCCTGAGACTAATGTTAATTTCTTATTCAAGTTAAATCTCTCTGCTAAATCATAATTCACTTCTCCAATAATTTTCCCACTTTTTATTATTTGAGGCAGGCATTTTTGCCATGAAGCATTGAGATAGCTTTTTGGCCATAATTCTTTTTTTAGATCCCAACCAAGTTTTAGATTATTACCTTCTTCTCCATAACTCCAATCTTTTAAAAACCAACCAGTGATCCAATCAGATTGATGTCGTAAAAGTATATTTGTCCCATATTTATCTATTAATTTTAATGCTTTAGCAAGACTACTATATGGAGTTCGCAGATAATCTTCTTCAAGAGTTAGTGATTCAAGAAGGATCTTATTTTCGTTACATGCTTGGTCATAAGGTATTGCTTCTCCTAGCGGCTCTCCTTGCAAATTTGATGCTGTTAAAGTTCCTGAGGTGCCGGAGATGGCCAATTTATTAAGGTTAATTTTCACCTCAATAGGTAAACTAGCTAAGAGACTCTCACAAGAATTGATCCAAGAATTTGGATTCTTAAAGCTGTACGAATAAGGTACTGAATTTGAATATACTAATCTCTTATGGAGATTAATTATTGATATTCTTGCACCACTGGTTCCAAAATCTAACCCTCCATAAAAATTATCAGGCATAGAAAAAATATTTTATAAAAAGATTTTGGAAGCCTCTGCTAATTTGGCTGCTTTTTCTTCTACATTTTCCCAAGGAAGCTCAAGATCTCTTCTGCCAAAATGTCCATAGGATGCAGTCTTTCTAAAAAAAGTACCTCCCATTTTTTTTGGTAGATTTCTTAAATTAAATTCTTTTATTATTGCTGAGGGTCTTAAATCAAAGTGCTCTCTAATAAGCTCAGTCAAATTAGCTTGTGAAATAACGCCAGTATCAAAAGTTTCCACGAGAATGGAAATTGGCTTTGCTACTCCAATTGCATAACTTAATTGTACTTCTGCTTTTTTTGCCAATTTTGCCTTAACTATACTTTTGGCTACATAACGTGCTGCGTAAGCGGCTGATCTATCTACTTTTGTGGGATCTTTACCAGAAAATGCTCCTCCTCCGTGTCTTGCATAGCCACCATAAGTATCTACAATAATTTTTCTACCAGTGAGCCCTGCATCTCCTTGAGGTCCTCCTACTACAAATTTCCCCGTGGGGTTTACTAGGAATCTTGTTTTGCTAACGTTTGGTTTGATTTCTAAATCTTCTGTAGCAGGAATTACAACATGCGTCCATAAATCTTCTTTTATTCTTTGACGAATTTCTTCTTCATTTGTTATCCCATCTATTTCAGAATTATGTTGAGTTGAAATTAAAATCGTATTAATAGAAACTGGCGCCCCTTTTTCGTAATCAATGCTTACTTGAGTTTTACCATCAGGGAGAAGATAATTAAGGACTCCCTCATGCCTTACTCTAGCAAGTTGAATGGCTAATCTATGAGCCAAGCTAATAGGTAAGGGCATTAATTCAGGCGTCTCATCGCATGCATAGCCGAACATTATGCCTTGGTCGCCAGCGCCGGTATTATCTTCCAAATCATCATTAACATCATCTGCATCGTTTACTCCTTGAGAAATGTCTGGTGATTGCTCGTCAAGTGCTACTAAAACAGCACAACTATTTGCGTCAAAACCACCTGCTCTGTAGCTTTCATATCCAATTTCTTTAATTACATTTCTAACAAGTTTTATATAATCGACTTTTGCTTTTGAAGTTATTTCTCCAGTAAGTAAACAAAGACCCGTATTAACAACAGTTTCACATGCAACTCTGCTTTCTGGATCTTCTGTCAATAAAGCATCTAAAACAGCGTCACTTATTTGATCACATATTTTGTCAGGATGACCTTCAGTAACGGATTCTGAAGTGAAAATGAAATCACTCATTAACAAATAATTTTGAAATTAGGTATTATCCTAAGTTAGAACTTTGTTACAAATCAATTATTGTAAATTAAAAAATACTTGTAAAAGAATAATGAGGCTTAAGTTCCGATGTAAATGCACAAAATAAATAAGTGAATTTATACCGTTTCAGCTGAAGCTGTGGCGATCTCTTCGTTATCGTCAGTTTGTTCAAATAACATTTGTTTATATTTAGCTGCCATTTCTTCAGCTTTACTAAAAACTTTTTGAGGGTCAGTGAGCATATCTCCTGGTTCAGGTTCAAGTGCTTTAGTAGATAATGAAATTCGACCTCTTTCTGAATCAAGGTCAATTATCATGACTTTCATTTGGTCATTCACATTTAAAACGTTATGAGGAGTCTCAATATGTTCATGACTAATCTCAGAAATATGCAATAGACCACTAACTCCACCAATATCAATAAAGGCTCCATAAGGTTTAATACCTTTTACAGAACCAACAACAACTTCTCCTACCTCAAGTCGGTTCATTTTTTTCTCAACTAAAGCTCTCCTATGGCTTAGTACTAATCTATTTCTCTCTTCATCAACTTCAAGAAATTTTAAAGGCAAATATTCACCTTCTAGGTCATCTTTAATTTTTCGAGCACTTATATGAGAGCCTGGAATAAAACCTCTCAAGCCCTCAACCCTAACTAGAGCTCCTCCTCTATTTGTTGCGAAAACTTCAGAATATATAGTTGCATCTTCTTTTTGGAGCTGTCTAACCCTTTCCCATGCTCTTTGATATTCAATTCTTCTAATGGAGAGGGCTAATTGGCCATCTTCATTTTCTTCGCTCATTATGAAAAATTCTCTACTTTCCGAAGGTTGTAAAACATCATTAAGTCCTTCAACTCTATTTATTGAAACCTCCTGAACAGGCATAAAAGCAGCCGTTTTTGCACCTATATCTATCATGGCCCCTTTGGGCTCTAAAGCAAAAACGGTACCTTTAACTAGATCGCCAGGCTTGAAGTTATAGTCATACTTACCCAAAAGTGATGCAAATTCTTCTTGTGTGAATCCTGCGTTGTCAAAATCCGTATTGTTTCTGCTAGAGGAAGAATCTGCTGAAGGTATATCGCTCTTCTCGAATGATAAATCTTCCTCATTTTGAGATGCTGAATCCTTATTTAACTCAGACGAATTTTTAATTTCTTGATCCTCAGAAAGTTCTTTTATTGTTTGGGAAGAATTTTCGTTCATTTGTTGTATCGCAGACTACCTAAGGTAGTTAGAAAGGTATGCTACTAGCCTGCAAACCAATAGCAAAAAACATTTGTGATATTTATTCTACACTTTAAGATGCTGAATTTTATGAAATTGAAGCTAATTGGTTTTTTGAATTTCCCTTTAGAGATTCAAGAGTTGAAATAAAATCTTTTACCCCATTAAATTTTCTGTAAACTGAGGCGTATCTTATATAAGCGACTTCGTTTTCTTTCATCAGATTTTTAAGTATTAATTCTCCGATTTGAGAAGATTTAATATCTTTATTAGAATCTTGAACGATTTGAGATTCAATTCCATCTACGAAATTGATAATTGCTTCACTACTGAAGTTAGTCTTTTCGCATGCTCTTGAAATGCCAGTAAATAATTTTTGTTTATCAAATAATTCTCTGCCACCGTCTTTCTTTATAACTGAAACTGGCATTGTTTCCACTCTTTCATAAGTTGTAAATCTAAAGCTGCAATTTAAGCACTCTCTTCTTCTTCGAACACTTTTACCACTATCAGCAGATCTAGATTCCAAAACTCTGCTATCTGTGTTTTGACAGGTTGGACACTGCATGTGGTGAAATAAGTTACACTTTAACTCTAATAGTAGAATAATATCTTAATTATGAAAAGTAAAAAAACCTCTTGTTAAGGAGGTTTTTTTTCTGAGTTCATTTTCTGTCGAATTTAGGTGGGTCTCTAAAGGCGACAGCAAAGAATAAAGTAACAACTGCGAGAGTTAGAATAAGAACGTAAGCAAAAGCTTCCATAAGATTAAGTAAATAAGTTTAGTTTAAACCCTTCCTGGGATTCTTCTTGTGGATTCGTCACCAAGTTTCTTGAATAAACCAAATTCAACTTGGTCTCCAATCTCAGCATCAATACCAGCAAAGGAATTTCTGTAAAGAGTTCTTGAAGCATGCCACCAGTGGCCAAACAAGAATAGCAATCCGAAACATAAATGTGCATATGTAAACCATGCTCTCGGTGAGCTTCGGAATACACCGTCAGATTTATACGTATCTCTGTCAAACTTGAATGCTTCTCCTAATTGAGCCTTTCTAGCTAATCTTTTAACTACTGCAGGATCTGTAAATGTTTGTCCATCTAAGTCACCTCCATAGATAGTTGCAGTGATACCAGTCTGTTCAAAAGAATACTTTGCTTCAGCTCTTCTAAATGGAATATCGGCACGTACATTACCTTCTTTGTCTTCAAGAATAACAGGGAAGTTTTCAAAGAAATTAGGAATTCTTCTAACTTCTAATTCGTTGCCTTCCTTGTCTTGGAATGCAATGTGACCTTGCCAACCAGTTGGTAATCCATCTCCATTTACAAGAGCTCCAACCCTAAATAATCCTCCTTTAGCTGGACTATTCCCAACATAATCGTAGAAGGCTAGTTTTTCTGGAATCGATGCATATGCCTCTGATTTAGTGGCACCATTATCTATAGCTGCTTGTACCCTTCTATTAATTTCAGTTTTGAAATAGCCTGAGTCCCATTGATATCTGGTAGGACCAAAAAGTTCTACTGGGGTTGTTGCTGAACCGTACCACATTGTTCCTGAAACAACGAAAGATACAAATAATACAGCGGCTAGAGCACTAGCTAAGACTCCTTCAAGGCTTCCAAGTTTTAGTGCTCTATAAAGTCTTTCACCAGGTCTATTGGTGATGTGAAAAATACCTCCAATGATACCCATAAGTCCAGCTGCAATATGATTTGCAACTATACCCCCTGGATTGAAAGGATTAAATCCTTCAATTCCCCAAGATGGTGCTACGGGTTCTACGTGACCAGTTAGACCATAAGGATCAGAGACCCAAATGCCTACGTTTGCACAATGAAAAGCTCCAAATCCAAAACATGTAAGTCCAGCTAAAAGAAGATGAATTCCAAATATCCTTGGTAGGTCTAAGGCAGGCTCTCCTGTCCTGGAGTCTTCCCATAAGTCTAGGTCCCAGTATGTCCAGTGCCATATAGAAGCCAACATCAATAACCCACTGAATACTATGTGTGCTGCAGCAACTCCTTCAAAACTCCAGAATCCTGGATCAACTCCTGTTGCACCAGTGATATCCCATCCGTTCCAACTACTTGTGATACCTAATCTTGCCATGAAAGGCATGACGTACATTCCCTGTCTCCACATTGGATTGAGAACAGCATCAGAAGGATCAAAAATGGCTAATTCATAAAGAGCCATAGA